>JABEVE010000016.1 GCA_013044035.1 Burkholderiales bacterium | reverse complement strand
GCGGCCTTCTTCGCCGGAGCGGCCTTCTTCGCCGGAGCGGCCTTCTTCGCCGGAGCGGCCTTCTTCGCCGGAGCGGCCTTCTTCGCCGGGGCGGCCTTCTTCGCCGGGGCGGCCTTCTTCGCCGGGGCGGCCTTCTTCGCCGGGGCGGCCTTCTTCGCAGCAGGTTTTTTCATTGCAGTTGCCATAACAATTCTCCTTGATCAAGTGTTATTGAAATTGAACCGCATCCACGGCATTCAAAGCGCCTCAAGGCCCCGCCTCCCGGCGGTTTCCGATACGGGACATTTGAAAATGCGCGAATGGGCAATACCCCCAGGCTACCAGCGCTGGCAGCTTGGGGGTCATTCACAAAGCGTCGCGTGAGGTTGAGCGACGCCTCGATGAATCTCGGAAAAGTGCTGAAATAACGCGTAAACAACGTTATTTCAGCTTTGTATGGAGGGACAAAACCGATGTTTGAACGAGATCGGTTTTGAAAAATGAAAGGCTTTTCGATAAGAGACAATGCTTGTCGCAGCACCGCATTCATCACAAACCGGCCGATGGCATGCATCCCTTGGAGACTGGGTACCCGGCGCTGCGACACGATCAGTGCTTTACCGCGTTTCAACTGCGCATCCCTGACAGGGCGTGGCAATGGCCGCTGCTGTTGCTGGCTTCATGGCGTCATTATTCCCAGGATAACGCCCCACCCGATTGATACTCGATCACACGGGTTTCAAAGAAATTACGTTCCTTTTTCAGGTCAATCATTTCACTCATCCACGGAAAAGGATTGTCCTCGTTCGGAAACATCGGCTCCAAGCCAATTTGCTGTGCACGGCGATTGGCAATGAATCGCAAATAACCCTTGAACATGGAAGCATTCAAACCCAGAACGCCACGCGGCATCGTGTCCTCAGCATAGGCATACTCAAGCTCGACGGCCTGATGAAAGAGGGCCGTGATTTCGTCTTTGAAAGCACGGGTCCAGAGATGGGGATTTTCGAGCTTGATCTGATTGACCACATCGATGCCGAAATTGCAATGCATCGACTCATCCCGCAAGATGTATTGATACTGCTCAGCAGCACCCGTCATCTTGTTCTGACGGCCCATGGACAGAATCTGTGCAAATCCGACATAGAAAAACAACCCCTCCATCAGACAGGCAAAAACAATGATGGAGCGCAGCAGTTCCTGATCGTTGCGTTCAGAACCACCGAACGCTGAGGTCCGAAATTCGGGATTGGTCAGCGTATCGATAAAAGGGATCAGAAATTCGTCTTTATTGCGAATCGACGGAATTTCATGATAGGCATTAAAAATTTCACCCTCCTCAAGCCCCAGCGATTCAACGATGTACTGATAGGCATGTGTGTGAATCGCCTCTTCAAAACCTTGCCGCAGCAGGAATTGCCGACATTCGGGGTTGGTGATGTGTCTGTACGTGCCCAGCACGATATTGTTGGCGGCCAAGGAATCGGCCGTGACGAAGAAACCGAGATTGCGCTTGACGATACGCCGCTCATCGTCGGTCAAGCCATTGGGGTCTTTCCAGAGGGCGATATCACGGGACATGTTGATTTCTTGCGGCATCCAGTGGTTGGCGCAAGAGGCCAGATATTTGTCCCACGCCCATTTGTATTTGAATGGGACGAGTTGATTGACGTCAGCCCGACAATTGATGATGCTTTTGTCTTCGGCCTGGACGCGACCCGTGGATGCGGCACGTTGGGTATGGACGGCCGGCGCAGCGGGAATTGTGCCTTGGCTTCGACTCGACTCGACGGCCGCGGCGAAAATTGAGCCGGAAACTGAAACAGCTTCGGCACGATCGATGGCGCCTGGGGTCCTGTGCAAAGGTGCGGCTTGCAGTTCAGATGAATAGAGGCGGGGCCCGTGCAATGACGGGGCGTCGAGGTTCGCGGTATTTTCTTCCCAACTCAGCATCGTTTTTCCTTCATGTAATTATCGTGAGTTTATGGAACACACTCAATATGGTGCGCCCCATTCTTTTACAGATAAAGCATTTTTTGTGGCATTGCTGATGCGCAAAACCAACGACCAGCAACTGAAGTTGCGAACCGACGCGCTGCTGGAGCTTCCTCCAGGCTCGTCGGTAGATCGCGGCAACATCGATCAGCCGATTATTGACAGGCTTCGCAAGCGGGGTCGTCAATGGCGCAGAACTTGATGTCACTGCCCGCGGTTGGCGGTGCGGGCAGTGGCGCGGCGGCCGGTGCGTGACTTTGTTGCGCCGGTGTGCCTTGTGGCACCGCATTGAGTTTGCCGGATTTGACCGTCGATTTCTCGGCGTGAGTGGCGCTCATGGTGCGGAGGTAATACGTCGTTTTCAGACCGCGCAACCAGGCCAGTTTGTAGGTGTCGTCGAGCTTTTTGCCGGAGGCGCCAGCCATATAGATGTTGAGCGATTGCGCCTGGTCGATCCACTTGCTGCGGCGGGCGGCAGCCTCGATGATCCATTGGGTATCGATCTCGAAGGCCGTGGCATACAGCGCCTTGAGGTCTGCGGGGATGCGATCGATGGGTTGCACGCTGCCGTCGAAATACTTCAGGTCGGCCACCATCACCTGGTCCCACAGGCCGCGCGCCTTGAGGTCGCGCACCAAATACTGGTTGACCACGGTGAACTCACCGGACAGATTGGATTTGACGTAGAGGTTCTGGAAGGTGGGTTCAATGCAGGCATCGACGCCGATGATGTTGGAGATGGTGGCCGTGGGGGCGATGGCAACGCAGTTGGAATTGCGCATGCCGTGGACGCGAACGCGCTCGCGCAGCGCGTCCCAGTCGAGGCTGGTGGACGCGTCGATCTCGACATGGCCGCCGCGCTGCTCGGCCAGCAGCTTGAGGGTGTCATGCGGCAGGATGCCTCGATCCCAGAGCGAACCGGGGTAGCTGCTGTAGCGCCCCCGCTCCTGCGCCAACTCGGTCGACGCCCAATAGGCCTGATAGCACACGGCCTCCATCGAGCGGTCGGCAAACTCCACTGCCTCTTGTGAGCCGTAAGGGATGCGAGCCTGATGCAGGCAGTCCTGAAAACCCATGATGCCCAGACCCACCGGCCGGTGCTTGAGATTGGAGTTGCGCGCCTTGGCCACTGCGTAGTAGTTGATGTCGATGACGTTGTCGAGCATGCGCATGGCCACCGACACGGTGCGCTTGAGTTTGGCATGATCAAGCGCGTAGCTGCCATCGGCCCGTTGCTGCACATGTGCGACGAGGTTGACGGAGCCCAGGTTGCACACGGCAATTTCGCTGGGGCCGGTATTGAGGGTGATTTCGGTGCAGAGGTTGCTGGAATGCACCACGCCAACATGCTGCTGCGGACTGCGCACGTTGCAGGCGTCCTTGAAGGTGATCCAGGGATGACCGGTTTCGAACAGCATGGTCAGCATCTTGCGCCACAGTTGCGTCGCCGGGATGGTGCGATGCAGCTTGAGTTCGCCATGTGCAGCCTTCTCTTCGTAACGCACATAGGCCTGCTCGAATGCCAAGCCGAACTTGTCATGCAAGTCCGGCACATCGGCGGGAGAAAACAGCGTCCAGTTGCCTCCTTCCATCACGCGCTTCATGAACAGATCGGGCACCCAGTTGGCGGTGTTCATGTCGTGGGTGCGGCGACGGTCGTCGCCGGTGTTCTTGCGCAACTCCAGGAACTCTTCGATGTCCAGATGCCAGGTTTCGAGATAGGCGCAGACCGCACCCTTGCGCTTGCCGCCCTGATTCACCGCCACTGCGGTGTCGTTCACCACCTTGAGGAAGGGCACGACGCCTTGTGATTTGCCGTTGGTGCCCTTGATGTGGCTGCCCAGAGCGCGCACCTGGGTCCAGTCGTTGCCCAGACCGCCGGCGAACTTACTCAGCAGAGCGTTTTCCTTGATGGCTTCGTAGATGCCATCAAGATCGTCAGCTACGGTGGTGAGGTAACAACTGGAGAGCTGCGAGCGCCGCGTGCCGGCGTTGAACAGCGTCGGCGTGCTGGACATGAAATCGAAACTGGACAGCACCTCGTAGAACTCGATGGCGCGCGCTTCGCGCTCCACCTCATTCAACGCCAGACCCATGGCGACGCGCATGAAAAAAGCCTGCGGCAACTCGATGCGGCGCCCGTCCTTGTTGTGGCGGGTGTCGGCGCGATTGGCAAGGAAATAGCGGTCGTAGAGCGTTTGCAGGCCGAGATAGTCGAACTGCAAATCGCGCTCAGGCTTGAGCGCGGCGCCAAGACGGGCGAGATCGAATTGGGCCAAGCGCTCGTCGAGCAATTCCAGGGAAACACCTTCCTTGATGTAGTGTGGGAAATACTCGGGATAGCGTGCCGTCATCTGCCCATGCACCACCTCTTCGCCGAGGACATCTTTGCGGATGGTGTGCAGCAGGAGGCGCGCGGTGGCCTTGGCATAGCCGGGATCGCTCTCGATGAGGGTGCGGGCGGCAAGGATGGCAGCCTTGTAGACCTCGATCAGCGGCACACCGTCATACAGATTGCGCGCGGTCTCGCTCAAAATGGGCTCGGCCTTGACATCGGGGCCGAGATCGGCGCAGGCTGAACGCACCAGCGCGCCCAGCGCGGCTTGGTCGAGCGGCCGGCGCACGCCGTCGTCGGTGACATGCAGGACTTGCGTCGCTGCTGCGGAGGCTTCCGCCTTCTGTTTGGTCCGTTCCTGGGCACGACGCTCGCGATACAGCACGTAGGCACGAGCGACCTCGTGATGTCCCGCGCGCATCAACGCGAGTTCGGCATGGTCCTGTATGTCTTCAATGTGGAAAGTGCCGCCACTTGGGCGGCTGCGCACCAGGCCGCGCACCACCGCCTGGGTCAGTTCCTCGACTTGTTGGCGCATGCTGGCCGAAGCCGCGCTCTGCCCACCCTGCACGGCGAGAAACGCCTTGGTCACGGCGACTTGAATCTTGGCTGGCTCGAACGCAACCACAGCGCCATTGCGGCGGATGATCTTGTAGTCGGCATAGGCTTGTTGGTCGGGAGCTTCAGCGCCACCCGTTTGCCGAGGCATGGCGGTCTGTGAGTCGGCGGCAACGGGGTCGGATGTCAAATTCACGCGGGTTCTCCTGGGCAGTGTTCGAACGCTCGGCCTTGCCGTCGTGAGCGCGCATGGCGCCACGGCCGCAGGGCCGCAAAGGTGAAACGATGTGCGATAGCGATGTGCTGATGGGCCGTCATGGGGTGGCAAACGCATGCAATCGGAACCTCATCCAAGCCAATCGCCTGACTGGCTCGCCTGGTGCAAATCAGCATTTCCCGATCCCTACGCGCCACTCGTGCCGGCACTATATCTAGCGTTGGGATGGATGGCAAGACCCTACAGCTAGTGCTCAACACATGCACAGTCAGGCCACAGGCAAAACACAGGGTTTACACAGTTTGTCCACAACCCGAGGCCTGGCCCGGGGACCAGAATGCATCGTCAGGCTTCGAGTCCCGGAAAACTCGACATGCCCAATGCGCTGGCCCGGCGCAGGGCGGACCAATCGAAGCAAGGACCGGGGTCGGTCTTGCGGCCGGGCGCGATGTCGCTGTGCCCAACCAGCGACTGGATCGGGTAGGCCTGCAGCAAAGCCCCGACCACGGAGGCGAGGCTGTCGTATTGCGCCGGCTCGAACGGCAGGGAGTCGGTGCCCTCGAGTTCGATGCCGATGCTGAAATCGTTGCAGCGGCTGCGCCCTTGAAAACTGGACGCCCCCGCATGCCAGGCGCGCTGATCGCACGACACGTATTGCAGCAAACAGCCGTCGCGCCGGATGAAAAAGTGGGATGACACGCGCAGACCTTGCAGCGCGGCAAATGCCGGCCGGGTCTGGGTATCCAGGACGCCGAGAAACAGGGCATCGACGCAGGCGCTGCCGAACTCTCCGGCCGGCAGGGAGATGTTGTGCAGAACCAGCAGATCGACCCGCATGCCCTCTGGCCGTGCATCGCAATGGGGCGATGGCCGATGCCCGGCATAGCGGTACCAACCCTGCCGGAACAGGGGATCAGCGCACACCATCGTAAGGATCAGGATCGGCGTGATCGTCGCGAATCTGCAGGCGCTCCATGCGGTAGCGTATTTGCCTCAGATTCAGGCCCAGAAGTTGTGCCGCTGCGGTGCGATTGAAGCGCGTGCGGCGCAGGGCTTCCAGCAACAGATTGCGTTCGATCTGGTCAAGATAGTCCGGCAGGTCCAGCGGCCATGCGGGTGCTTGCCAGGCAGTCTGTCCCATCTGGCCGGAAGCGGCATCGAGGCGAGCCGTCAATGGCGGCGTGCGCCCGAAACCGGACTCAACGACGGGACCCTGCGGATTCATGCCTCGCTGCGGATTCATGCCCGAATGCGCCGGCGCCGGCTGGGATGTCAAATGCGCGGCCTCGGCCGGGGCATCCAGATCATCGGCGCCGATGAGGTCGCTGGAGGCCAGCGCCGTGGCGCGATGCAGCAGGTTTTCCAGTTCGCGCACATTCCCCGCAAAGGCATACAGGCGCAATTGCTGCAGTGCCTGCGGGCTCAAGCGCAGACCGGGACGTTCGTGCTCGCGACGAATGCGCGCCAGCAGGGCCTCGACCAGCAGGGGCAGGTCGTCCAGGCGCGCGCGCAAGGGCGGCAGCGTGACGCCGATGACATTGAGCCGGTAGTACAGATCCTGCCGGAACGTGCCTTCGGCGACACAGCGCTGCAGATCACGGTGGGTGGCGCTCACAAGACGCACGTCGACCGGGGTTTCCGCGGTTTCACCCAGGGCGCGAATCTTGCGCTCTTGCACCGCGCGCAACAGCTTGGCCTGCATCGACAGCGGCAGCTCGCCAATCTCGTCGAGAAACAACGTGCCACCGGCGGCAGCGGAGAAAAACCCGTCGTGCGATGCCATCGCCCCTGTGAAGGCCCCCTTGCGGTAACCGAAAAACTCCGCTTCGAGCATGTGTTCGGGGATGGCGCTGCAATTCACAGCAACGAACGGACCGGCCGCGCGGTTGCTAAGTTCGTGCACGGCGCGCGCGGCCAACTCCTTGCCGGTGCCCGACTCGCCGTGGATCAGCACCGGCGCCATGCCGCGCGCACTGCGCCGCAAGGTGTCTTTCACCGCCAGCATCGGTGCCGACTCACCCACCATGGCTTGCAGCGCGGTGCGCTGCGGGTCCTGGTTTTGTGCTCCGTTCGAGCGACCCTGAACCAGAGCGGAGCGCACCACTTGGCGTAACTGCCGCAAGTCCACGGGTTTGGTGAGGTAGTCGAACGCGCCCATCTTGAGTGCCTGCACCGCGACAGCAGCATTGCCGTACGCCGTGGCCACGATGATGCGTTCACCGCGCCGCTGCGCCGTCGACCAAGCCAGGATGTCCAGCCCCTCCCCATCGGGCAGGCGCATGTCGACGATCGCCACGTCGAAGCGCTGCTGTTCCATGCGGCTGCGCGCTTCCTCGACGCTGGCGACCTCGTCGACCTGCCAGCCCTCGCGCACCAGCGTCAGCGTGTAGAGCTCGCGCAGATCAGGTTCATCGTCGACCACCAGGATGCGGATGGGAGTTGCAGGTTCAGGCATGGCGCTTGGCACTCGTGATCTGGCTATCGTTTCGTTCGGCGCTGAGGATGCGGTCGGCGTCCATGCAGCAGGGATTCTGGCTGGGCGTATCAGGCTTGTAGCGTTCCGGGCAGTTGACCCGGAGCGGTCGTCACGCTGATGACGAATTCGCCGAACGCCTTGGGCTCGTGTTCGCGCCGGACCCGGTACTCCAACCGTGCCCCGTAGCGCGAGCACAACTCCTGGGAAATATACAGACCCAAGCCCGTGCCCCGGCTGTCTGTGGTGAAAAAAGGTTCGAACAATTGCACACGCAGAGCCGCGGCGATCACCGGACCATCGTTGGCCACGCTGAGTTCGCGCACCCTGCGCACACCCCGCAAGCGAATGCGGATCGCACCGTTGCGATGGCTGGCAAAGCGGCGTGCGTTTCCAAGCAGATTGACGAGCACGCGACGCAAGTGCAGCGGATCGAAATCCAGCGTGGCGTTTTCGTCGTCGGCCAGCAGCGCAACACGCCCCGGGGTGTCATGGTCGAATTCGGCCACCAGCTCGAGCAGCATGCGCATGGGCTGCAGCGCGATGCCTTCGCGCGCGGTGGAACGCCCGAGGTCAAGAACGTCTTCGACGATGCGATTGAGCCGGTCGACGTTTTGCGCGATCAAGGCTGACATGCGCTCGCGCTGCGCCAGATTTAAATCGGGTTCGGCGGCGAGCTGATTGGCCTGGGCGATGGCACCCAGCGGATTGCGAATTTCGTGAGCGACCCCGGCCACCAGCCGCCCCAGTGCCGCCAGCTTGTCTTGCTGCAACTGATGCGTGATCTCGCGCAAATCCTGCATGAACACCACATAACCAAGCCCGCCCGGCAGTTGGCGCAAAGCCTGCACGCGGGCCTGCACGCGCAGCCCGTTGGCACCCTCGAAGGTCACCGGTGCCTGCGCCTGGCCCGAGGCGGTATGCTGGTATACGGCATCGGCAAGGACACGCGCACCGGGATAGCTGCTCAGGCCGATCTGCGCGGCCTCAGGCTGTTGCCGATCATCCAGACCGAGCATGCGCATGGCCGTGGGATTGGCAGTTTCCACCCGCAGTTCGGCGTCGAGCACCAGCACGCCATCGGGTTGCTCCAGCAGCACATGGTGGTTGATCGCCAGCTGTCGGTTGGCGCGAATATCGCTCAGGCGCGCGCGCTGCTCCTGCCGCACCAGGCGTTGCGACAGTTGCCAGGCCAGCACACCCATGGCGAAATAAGCCGCGCCGACAAAGCCCGCGCCCAGAAACTGCGGGTCGGCCATGCCACCACTGCCCGACAACATCCACAGCGCCTGCAGCAACAGGATCAACGACACCGCTGCCGCCGTGGCCAACGTGAAGCGCAGGGTGCCGTAAACTCCGGCGGCCAACACGGGCAAGGTATAGCTCAGGACGAATTCGCGCGAGGGTTGGCCGGCAAGGGACTGCAACACGGCATAGACAGCCAAATCGGCAAGCACTGCAAGCAGCACCTGCCAGGCAAAGCCACGGGCTGTGCTCAGGCTGAACACCAGTTGGGTCAGCACCAGGACCACATAGCCCAGCGCGATCCAGATGCCCGGCCCACCCCGCAACTGCGGACTTCGTCCTCGATCCCATGCCACGAGCACGAACCATCCCAGCAGGATCAGGCCCATGAGCAATCGGGCCCCGCCCAACACGCGAAATGCACGCAGGCGCTCGTGGCTGGGCACGCTACCCGAGATCAGGCGATGGAGCAAGGAAGCCGGCAGGGGAGCGTTTTGGACAGCTTGCGAAAAGGCGAAGCCGCTATCGGCTTCGGCCCCATGCCGGCGTGGCTCAGCCCAGGCGGGCATGATCAGAGCAGCAGTAGGGCTTGTCGCCCTTCCACACACAACGGCTTTGCGGCACATGCACGCCGCAATGCCGACAGGCATGCATGGGTTCGGGCGCCGGCAGTTGGGTGGACTTGCGCACTCCAGGAGCCGAGCGTTGTCGCTGGCTCTTCTTGAACAGCATCAATCCGACGATCACCACCACGAAGAGAACGAGATATTTCATCGGTGCAGGATGACCTGAAGGACGAAGCGCGAGCCGACATAACTCAACAGGAGCAGCGCCGAACCCGAAAACAACCAGCGCAGGGCCTGGCGCCCACGCCAGCCCAGCATGCCCCTACCCAGCAGCAAGACGGCGAACAACAGCCAGGCGGCGACGGCGAAAATCGTTTGATGGTTGAGTTCGAACGCATGGCCGAACAAGGTTTCGCTGAAACTGACGGCAAAGACCAGCGAGGCCGTCAGCAGCGCGAAACCCAACGCCGCGAGCCGGTACGTGATTTTCTCCAGCGTGAGCAAGGGCAAGGCGGGGCCGAGACCAGCCAATGCGGGTTTGCGCCGATGCAGAGCACGCTCGGCGGACCAGAGCATGACGCCATGCAAGACCGCGGCGCCAAACAAGCCGTAGGCAGCAATGCCCATCGCCCAGTGCAAGGAGAAGGCCATGCCCGCGCCGGGGGGGGCTAGGCGGTCGCCCGGGAAAAACCAGGTGAGCAACAGTGATGCGGCGGCCAGCAGGCAAATCCAGGCGCGCAAACCCTGCAGCGGGTAGTACAGGCTTTCCACCCAATACACCGCAGCGACCAGCCAGAACGTGAGGGACAGGGCCGGTGCAAAGCCAAAATCGGGGTCATGCAAACCCCGTAGGACGAGCAAAAACGTGCTGGCATGCGCAAGCCAAGCGAGCAGCATGGCGATGGTGGCGGCGTCGCGGTACATCGGCATGCCGGGCGCGACCACTCCAGCCATCTGCAGTCCGCGCGGGCGAGCCAGAAAGGAGGCTAGAAGGTAGAGGAGGAAGGCGGCGGCGTTGACTAAAATCCACATGTTTCGAGTTTAACCGAGGGGCTCGGCCACCAAGCCTGTTTTCGGCAGGCCGGCCTGCCGAAAACAGGCTTGCCATCAACCTGCCTGGCGGGCGTGATCAACACATCGGTCGGGCCGTTGCCATCGCGCCTCGAAGTCTCCTCGTGCGCACGATGTCGCCATTCCAGATCGGTGCGGCAGGTCCATCACATCCAGATATCCAGTCCTTTCAAACCTTGCCCCATGCTCAATAACCTGACCCAGCGACTCGCCCGTGTCGTCAAGACCATTCGGGGTGAAGCACGCATTACTGAGGCGAATATCGCCGAGATGCTGCGCGAGGTGCGCCTGGCATTGCTGGAAGCCGACGTCGCGTTGCCGGTGGTGCGCGAATTCACCACCCGTGTGAAAGCAAAAGCCCTGGGCCAGGAAGTGGTGGGATCGCTGTCCCCGGGCCAAGCGCTGGTGGGCGTGGTGCACAAGGAGTTGGCAGCCCTCATGGGCCCGGGCACCGTGGGCCTGAACCTCGCGGTGCAACCCCCGGCGGTGGTGCTGATGGCCGGTCTGCAGGGCGCGGGCAAAACCACCACCACGGCCAAGCTGGCGAAGTGGCTGATCGAGCGCCAGAAAAAGAAGGTTCTGACCGTATCGTGCGACGTCTATCGACCCGCGGCCATTGCCCAGTTGCAAACCGTGACGCAACAAGCGGGGGCCGAGTTCCTGCCGTCGTCACCGGATGAACAACCCATTGACATCGCCCGCCGCGCGGTGGATCACGCTCGCGCCCACCACATCGATGTGCTGCTGGTGGACACCGCCGGACGATTGGCGGTGGATGCAGCGATGATGCGCGAAATCGCCGAGTTGCACGCGGCGCTCAAACCCATCGAAACCCTTTTCGTGGTCGACGCCATGCAAGGTCAGGACGCTCTGGCCACGGCGCGCGCCTTCCACGACGCGCTGCCGCTTACCGGCATCGTGCTGACCAAACTAGATGGTGACGCCCGCGGCGGCGCGGCGCTGTCGGTGCACCATGTGACGGGCGCCCCGGTCAAGTTCGCCGGCGTGTCGGAGAAGATCGACGGGCTGGAGGCATTCGACCCATCCCGCATGGCCGACCGCATTCTGGGCATGGGCGATGTGCTGGCGCTGGTGGAGGAGGCGCAGCGCAGCGTCGACATCCAGGCGGCGCAGCAACTCGCGCAGAAAGTGAAATCGGGCGAGCAATTCGACCTGAACGATTTCCTGATGCAGTTGCAGCAGATGAACAAGATGGGCGGACTGCAGGGCCTGATGGAGAAACTGCCGGCGGAGATGCAGGCACGCGCGGGTCAGGCCGACATGGATAAAGCCAGCCGCGACGTGCGCCGCATGCAGGGCATCATTTCGTCGATGACCCCGCACGAGCGACGCAAACCCGATGTCATCAAGGCTTCGCGCAAACGCCGCATCGCCACTGGAGCGGGGGTGCAAGTGCAGGAAGTCAATCGCATGCTCAATCAGTTCGAGCAGATGCGCGACATGATGAAGAAAATGAAGGGCGGCAAGATGTTCAAAATGATGCAGCGCATGGGCGGCGCAGGCCTGATGCGGCGCTGAGTTCCCTGTGCCCCTTCGCGCGGGGGGCATGCTTCGAATCGGGTCGGGGATGAATGGCCTGAAGGCCTGGGTCAACGCAGCGCTTGTCCGGACTTGGCATTGGTCTTGGCAAACGACTCGCTCGCCCGGTCCACCAGCCAGGCTTTGCGTGCCGCCAGCACGGCGTCGGGATACGCCGCCTTGCCGCGCGAACCGTTGTAGCGACCCAGCGCCATGAACAGGTCGCCATGTTCGATGTTGAGGTAGTGGCGCAGGATGACGCAGCCGTAGCGCAGATTGATCTGCATGTTCAGCAGCGTTTCCGGATTGCCGTCCCCGATCTGCCGCGTCCAGAACGGCATGACCTGCATCAGCCCCAAGGCGCCTGCGGAGGATATGGCGTATTTCTTGAATCCACTTTCCACCTGGATCAGACCCAGCACCAGCGCTGGCTCCAGGCCGGCGCGATGCGCCTCGTACCACACGGTTTGGAGGAAGGCCTCGCGGACCACGAAATTGGGCATGCGCGCACGCAGACGCGAGGACTCGGTGGCCAGCCACATGAGATAGCCGATGAGATGCTGCGGACTGCGAAAATGCGGTTTGGGCGGGGCCGCGTCGGCAATCTGCGCCGCCAGGGCCAGGCGTACGGCATCCGACAATTGCTCTTCCTTCTGATCCCCGGCCCAGGCGGGATTCAGGCTCGCGGCGACGATGAAGAAGCAGACTGCACACACCGCCAGGACACGCCAGACCGTACGGCGGCAACGCATGGCGCTCAGGCCGTTGACCGCTGCTGCAGATGCGCCAACGCGGCATCGAGGCTGATGGCGGTGCTGGCCGTGTCGCGGCGGTGCTGGTACTCCAGCGTGCCGGCAGCCAGGCCCCGCTCGGACACCACCAGACGGTGCGGCACGCCGATCAGTTCCCAGTCGGCGAACATCGCGCCGGGACGCTCGCCACGATCGTCGAGCACCACGTCCAGGCCTGCCTCCAGCAGTTGCGTATAAAGCTTGTCGGTTGCTTCGCGCACCGCTGCATGGCGGTCGTACGCGATGGGGCAGATGACGACGCCGAAGGGGGCGATGGCGTCGGGCCAGACCATGCCGCGGGCGTCATGATTCTGCTCGATGCAGGCGCCGAGAATGCGGGTGATGCCGATGCCGTAGCAGCCCATCTCCAGCGCCTGCGATTTGCCATTCTCGTCCAGGAAGAACGCACCCATGGCTGCGGAATACTTCGTGCCGAGGTAGAACACATGACCGACCTCGATGCCACGACATAGGGACAGCTTGCCTTTGCCGTCGGGGCTGGCATCGCCCTCGACCACATTGCGAATGTCGGCCACCTCAGGCTCGGGCAGGTCGCGCCCCCAGTTGACTCCGGTGTAGTGAAAGTCCTCGGCATTGGCACCGACGACGAAATCGTGCATCACCGCCACACTGCGGTCGGCGATCACCCGCACGGGACGCACGGCACCGATCGGGCCGAGATACCCGGGTGGCGTGCCAAAGGTGGCAACGATCTCCGCCTCGGTCGCCATGCGGGCATCGGCCATGCCTTGCAGTTTGCCGACCTTGATCTCGTTCACCGCATGATCGCCACGCACCAGCAACAGCACGATCTGCGTGGCGGTGACGGCTGCCTTGTCATTGCGCGCATCCACGGCCATGACCACGGACTTGACCGTTCGTGCCAGGGGCAAACCCAGCAGTGCCGCAACGTCTTCACATTTGGCCGCGCCGGGCGTGGGCGTCTTGCGCAGATCCTCCGTCGCCGCCGCGCTCAGCGCCACCTCTGGCAGGGCTTCGGCCAGTTCCACGTTCGCGGCGTAGTCGGAGTCAGCGCAGTAGGCGATGGCGTCTTCGCCAGTCTCGGCGATGACGTGGAACTCATGGCTCATCGAACCTCCGATGGCTCCCGAGTCGGCAGCTACAGCGCGGAAATCCAAACCGAAGCGCCGGAAGATGCGCTGATAGGCGGTGTACATGGCCTGGTAGCTGGCCTGGGCGCCGGCGTAGTCGCGATCGAAGGAATAGGCATCCTTCATGGTGAATTCACGCGCACGCATGACGCCGAAGCGCGGACGGCGCTCGTCGCGGAACTTGGTCTGGATGTGATAAAAATTGAGCGGCAACTGACGCCAGCTCCGCACCTGACTGCGCACCAGGTCGGTCACCACTTCTTCCGAGGTGGGCTGGAGCACAAAGTCGCGGTCGTGCCGGTCTTTGATGCGCAGCAGCTCCGGCCCAAACTTGTCGAGACGTCCGGTTTCCTGCCACAGCTCGGCCGGTTGCACCACCGGCATGAGCAACTCGATGGCGCCGGCGCGGTTCATTTCCTCTCGCACGATGGCCTCGACCTTGCGAATGCTGCGCAAGCCCAGCGGAAGATAGCTGTACAGCCCAGCTGCGAGTTTCTTGATCATCCCGGCACGCAACATCAGGGCCTGGCTGGCAACATCGGCGTCGGCCGGGGCCTCTTTTTGGGTGGAGATGAAAAAACGGGAGACACGCATGGAGAGTCGGGGCTTGAGTTTGGCAGGTGGGAAAGCTTACGTGCTCGGGGCTGGCTGCGCCAAACCTCACACGGTTCGTGGGCTGGCTGCCCGCGCATTCGCGCGGAAAATGCGGTGCCTATAATCGGAGCAGGATTCTAAAAGATGAAGGATATTGGCCATGTTGGACCGCGAAGGCTATCGTCCCAACGTCGGCATCATCCTGCTGAACACCAAAAACCAGGTGTTCTGGGGCAAGCGGGTCAGTGCGCATTCGTGGCAGTTCCCGCAAGGAGGCATCAACGCCGGCGAAAACCCCGAGCAGGCGATGTACCGCGAACTGTTCGAGGAAGTCGGGTTGAAGCCTTGTCACGTGCATGTGCTGGGGCGCACGCGCAACTGGCTTCGCTACGACGTGCCACAGCAATTTCTGCGTCGGGACAGTCGCGGCGTCTACAAAGGCCAAAAGCAAATCTGGTTCCTGCTCAAGTTGACGGGGCGCGACTGCGATGTCTGCCTGCGCGCCACCACCCACCCTGAATTCGACGCTTGGCGCTGGAACGAATACTGGATTCCGCTCGACAGCGTGATTGAGTTCAAGCGCGCGGTTTACCAACAAGCCCTGTCCGAACTCGCGCATCTTTTGCCGAGAATGGAGCCGCGCACCCGCTATTTGCGCGCCAACCTGCGTCACGGTCGCACCCTGCCGGGCGCTCTCCACCACGACCCTCAGACCGAATGATTGCCGCCATCGCTTGGAAAGCCCCAATCCGTCACGCCCTGTATGCACTGGCTTGCAGCTTGTTGTTCAGCCTCGCCGTGACAGCCTCGGCACAGGACTCGAACGGTTTGCAAGGCCTGTTAGAGCCGTCCAAACCCCAGGCGAAGGTCGCTCCAGTGCAGTTTCCCGCTGCTCCGCAAAACAGCAACCTGATCAAGGTTGCCGTCACTGGCGGATCAACGCTGGAGTTTTTCGTGGATCGCTCCAGCATCAGCATCGCAGGTGATGCGCTGGTGCGCTACACCCTCGTCGCCCGCAGCGCGCATGGCCCCAGTAATGTCAGCTACGAAGGCCTGGACTGCGCCCAGGACAGTTGGCGTATCTACGGCGTCTGGAGTGCCGGCAGCCAGCGCTGGACCCCTAACCCCTCAAGCGACTGGCACCGCGTGAATGCAGGTGGGTTTACCCGCATCCATGCCGTGCTCGATACGGATTATGTCTGCGAGGGACGGCTGGCCGCGGGGTCAAGCGCCGGGATTGTCGCCAAGCTCAGGCGAGGCATTCACACCCTGCGGCCCACTCCCTGAGTCACGCCGGATCAAGGCCCGAGTTGGGTCAGCACCATGTTGTCGCGGTGGATCAGTTCGGGCTCTTCGATGAAACCCAGTATGGCTTCAATCTGCGCGGTCGGCGCACGCCGGATGAGTCGGGCCTCCGCGGAGGCGTAATTGCTCAGGCCGCGCGCAATTTCCTGACCCTGCGGGTCGAGCACGGCAATCACATCTCCGCGGTCGAATTCACCCCGCACCTCGACCACGCCAACGGGCAACAGGCTGGCTCCACCTTCGCGCAATCGCTGGGCAGCCCCGGCATCGACACGCACCCGCCCGCCGATCTGCAGATGGTCGACCATCCATTGTTTGCGCGCGGCCAGTTTTCCCGAACCTGCGTACAACTGACTGCCGATGGACTCACCCGCGGCCAGGCGCAGCAGCACGTCGGGCTCACGCCCGCTGGCGATCACGGTGTGCGCTCCGCTTTGTGCGGCCCGGCGAGCGGCCAGCACCTTGGTCAGCATACCGCCCTTGCCGATAGCGCTGCCGGCGCCACCAGCCATCGCCACGAGGGCAGGGTCATCGGCCTGGGCATGCGCCATCAAAGCGGCCGTCGAGTCCTTGCGTGGATCTGCTGAGTACAGCCCGCTCTGGTCGGTGAGGATGATGAAGGCGTCGGCCTCGACCAGATTGGTCACCAGCGCGCCCAGCGTATCGTTATCGCCGACCTTGATCTCGTCAGTGACCACCGTGTCGTTCTCGTTGATGATCGGGACCACGCCATGCGCCAACAAGGTCAGCAAGGTGCTGCGAGCGTTCAGATATCGACGGCGGTTGGCCAGATCAGCGTGCGTCAACAAGATTTGCGCGCAGTGTCGTCCGCGTGTGCTGAAGGCCGACTCATACGCCTGCGCAAGGCCCATCTGACCGACGGCGGCAGCGGCCTGCAACTCGGGAATTTCGCTGGGCCGTTTGTTCCAGCCCAGGCGCTTCATGCCTTCGGCAATAGCACCACTGGATACCAGAATGACCTCCTTCCCCAGTCCATACAGGGCGGTGATCTGTTCCGCCCAACGTGCTACTGCGCTGTGATCGATGCCGCGGCCCTCGTCCGTCACGAGGCTCGAACCGACCTTGACCACCAACCGACGGGCGGCGGCAATCACCAAAGGTTGACGCGCAGTCTCAAGCGCCATATTGACCAAAGCGTGGATCGTCGGTGGTGATAGGCGTGGCTGAGCCTTGCTTGCAAACGGCCTCGAAGATTGCGCGCAACAAGGGCTCGAGCCCCTCGCGGGCCAACGCCGAAATGACGAAAACCGGACCTTTGTGTCGCAGGCGGCGCACGATGTCGGCCACGCGTGCCTTGCGCTCCTCCTGCGGCACCATGTCGATCTTGTTAAGCACCAGCCAACGCGGCTTGGCAGCAAGCTCGGGGTCATATTTTTTCAGCTCGGCAACGACGCTGCGCGCATCGCGCACCGGATCGGCTTCAGGGTCGAAAGGCGCAATGTCCACCAGGTGAAGCAGCAAACGTGTGCGCTGCAGATGGCGCAAGAATTGATGTCCGAGGCCGGCCCCCTCGGCGGCACCTTCGATCAGCCCTGGAATGTCGGCCACGACAAAACTCTGCCCTTCGCCCACCCGCACCACGCCCAACTGGGGATGCAGCGTGGTGAAGGGATAGTCGGCAATCTTCGGCCTGGCGTTGGACACGGCCGCGATGAACGTACTCTTGCCCGCGTTGGGCATGCCCAACATGCCCACATCCGCCAGCACCTTGAGTTCGAGATGCAGTTTGCGTTGTTCGCCCAGATGCCCTGGTGTGCTTTGACGCGGAGCCCGGTTGGTGCTGGATTTGAAACGCAAATTTCCGAGTCCACCCTGACCACCTTGCGCCAAAACAATGCGCTGACCCGATTCAGTCAGATCAGCCACGACGTCACCACTCTCGGCGTCGCGAATCAGCGTGCCCACCGGAACGCGCAACAGCATGTCTTCACCAGCGGCGCCGAACTGATCAGCCCCTCGGCCGTGCTCGCCGTTGTGCGCGCGATACAGGCGCTGGTAGCGGAAATCGATCAGGGTGTTGAGATTAGAGTCGGCTTCTACATAAATATGGCCGCCCCTGCCACCATCTCCCCCGTCCGGGCCGCCGAAAGGAATGAATTTCTCGCGCCGAAAAGACATGCAGCCGTTGCCGCCCTTGCCGGCGGATACCTCGATCTGGGCTTCATCTATGAATTTCACGCGCTCGCTCGCTCTCGAAAACCCGGTGCCGCGCCATGGGGTCCTTGGTACGGTCGCTCGTCCCCGCCTACAAACGCAGATTTGGAAGTTCAACCTGCTGCGCACATAGGAGGTCCAAAGCACAAGCCCCGACTTGCCTGCCCCGGCAGGACGCCAGTGGCTGCAAGCCGGGGCTTGGGTCAAACCTGGATACAGCCAATCACCGTGACGCGAAATCCGCCACTTGAGAACTGCAGGCCTAGGCCGACTTCAGCGGGGTGATGTTGACGAACTGGCGGTTGTGCTCGCCCTTGCGTCCGAACTGAACCTGACCGTCAACCAACGCAAACAGGGTGTGGTCCTTGCCCATACCGACGTTGACGCCGGCATGAAAACGCGTGCCGCGCTGACGCACGATGATGGAGCCAGCCGGAATGGCCTCACCGCCAAACGCCTTGACACCCAGCCGTTTGGCTTCTGAATCACGTCCATTGCGGGTTGAGCCGCCGCCTTTTTTCTGTGCCATGTTTGGTTCTCCTTACGCCGCGATGCTTTCGATCTGCAGCTCGGTGTAATTCTGCCGATGCCCTTGACGCTTCTGGTAGTGCTTGCGGCGGCGCATTTTGAAAATATGCACCTTCTCGCCGCGCCCATGCGACAAAACCTTGGCTGTCACCGCCGCACCCACCACGAGGGGAGTGCCAATCCGGGTGTCGTCGCCGCTGAAGACGGCGAGCACCTGATCGATCACGATGTCTTGGCCAATGTCTGCGGGTAACTGTTCTACCTTGATCTTTTCGCCGGCGCAAACCTTATATTGCTTGCCGCCGGTTTTTATGACCGCATACATATGACTACTCCTGAATTAAACGTACAGTCTTCGGTTTGACGCAAGGCTGATAGCCACTCATCCATAAGAATTGGATCTGCGAAAACCGATCAGCCCATTAGCATAACAGAGCCCCGCCTGCGATAGGCCCTGCCGCATGTCCCGACCCTGGCGCCAGCGCTCATGCCTGGCGGCTCCAACGTGGTGACTCCCTGCATGCAGGGCCATGCGTCGGAGAGACGCGATGGCCAGCCCTATAAAATCGACAGTTGCTTCGCACGACAGCTTTCGCGCCATGCGCGGACACAACCTTGAACCCGCACACTTCGTGACTTCTTCGCATTCGATTCAATCGATCCTCGCTCCCATTGCACAGGACATGCGTGAAGTCGACGCAAGCATCCGGCAAAACCTGACCTCCGAAGTGCAGCTGATCAATGCCATCAGCGGCCACATCGTTTCCGCTGGAGGCAAGCGCCTACGGCCCGCCTTGCTCCTACTGATGGCCAAGGCGCATGGTTACAACGGGTCACACCATCACACCCTGGCGGCCGTGGTCGAATTGATCCATACGGCAACCCTGCTGCACGACGACGTCGTCGATGAGTCT
Source organism: Burkholderiales bacterium (assembly GCA_013044035.1). Lineage (GTDB taxonomy): Bacteria > Pseudomonadota > Gammaproteobacteria > Burkholderiales > Burkholderiaceae_C > Thiomonas_A. The sequence continues at coordinate 155,340 of JABEVE010000016.1, read as the reverse complement.
GACTTGCGGCGTGGGCGCAAAACCTCGAATGCACGATTCGGCAATGCCGCGAGCGTCCTGGCTGGCGACTTTCTCTATTCGCGCGCCTTCCAGATGATGGTCACGGCCGGCAATTTGCGCATTCTGCAGATTCTGGCGGATGCGACCAATGTGATCGCAGAAGGCGAAGTGCTGCAGCTCCTGAATATGCACGACCCCGAGGTCAGCATGGAGCGCTATCTGCAGGTCATCGGCTACAAGACTGCGACCTTGTTCGATGCGGCAGCGCGCATAGGCGCCGTGCTGGCCGGCGTGGACACGAAGCACGAAGATGCCGCCGCAGCTTGTGGGCGCGCCATCGGCACTGCATTCCAGCTTATCGATGATGCGCTGGACTACAACGGCGAGGCGGAAGAGATGGGCAAAAACGTCGGCGATGATCTGCGCGAGGGCAAGCCCACGCTGCCGCTGATCGTTGCCATGCGGCGTGGAACACCAACCGAGCGCGAACTCATTCAAAACGCTATTCGCCATGGAGAAACGCAGAACATGCCGCGCATCCTGCAAATCGTCCGCGACTGTGGCGCACTCGACACCGTGCACGAAACAGCACAAGCTGAATTGAGCCGCGCGCATGCCCTGCTCGAAGGCCTGGACGCAACCCCTGAACGCGAGGCTCTGATAAACTTATGCGTTTACTCCTTGGATCGCAACGCATAAGTCTGTTCGGGCGATCCTTTGCGTTTTCCCTTCGGGGTGTAGCTTAGCCTGGTAGAGCGCTACGTTCGGGACGTAGAGGCCGGAGGTTCGAATCCTCTCACCCCGACCAGACCCAAAACAAGAAAGCCCAAGTGGATCCAGCACTCGGGCTTTCTTGTTTTGGGTCGTCGTGCGTTGTCCCCGTCGCGCTCTGTCCCGACACCCGGCGAGGATCGGTTGCAGAACATGGCAGCGCAGCGATGCCATGAGACGATGCGACTGCATTTGCGGCCGAGTCGGATGCTGCCGGCAGGCACGGCGCCGATCCTCCAATTCCGGTTAATCCGGGAGTTCGTCGTCGCTCGGCATGCTGCCTTGCGCAAAGCGTTCGTGCGCACTGGATCTGAACCTCGCTGATGACCCATGCGCCTGACTCAAGCGTCACGCGCTGGCCAACTTCGGCCTGGCCCACCTCATCGGACACAACTCCACTGCTCGCGTCAATCTCAAGTGACGGCGGTTACAACGGGTTGCAGCGACCTGCAAGCCTCGGCCAGGGTGGGCTTTCACGCAAAAAACTTGCGAATCTGCGACATAATTCTCTCGGCAAGGCGTTACCCACACGAGGCCTGATTTACAAAGCGGCGGGTAACCAGCATCATGCATCAGCCATACTCCGCCATCATGTCAACAGTCATCGCACCTTCTCCGACGCAAAGTAAATCGTCCACCCAATTATCCGGGTTGGGGCATGCATTGGTGCAATCGGATCAGTTGCAGCGTGCTGTGGCGGAGCAAATTCAGAAGCGCGCCGTCGAGTCGCGGACCAGCTTTATCGCCACCCTACTGTCCAGCGGCTCCATGAGCGCTGCAGACCTTGCGCACTGGGTCAGCAAGACTTTCGCGCTCCCCATGCTCGACCTCGAAGCCCTAGACCCTGCCCGTGTGCCGTCCGGTGTGCTGGACCCCAAAATCATCCAGGCCTACAAAGTCCTGCCACTGATCAAGCGCGGCAACAAACTGGTGGTGGCAACGGCCGATCCCGCCGACCATGAGGCCGAAGACAAGATCAAATTTCAGACCCAGGCAGCGGTCGACCTGGTGGTGGTCGAGTACGACAAATTATTGCGCTGGATCGAGCAAAGCACCCAATCGGCCAGCACCCAGATCAGTGCCTTGGTGGGTGAGGATTTTGATCTCGGTGATCTCGACGATGGTTCCAGGGATGCAAGCGCCGAAAAAGACGCGGCCGCGGGTGCAGACATCGACGATGCCCCGGTGGTGCGCTTTCTGCAAAAAATGCTGGTCGACGCCATCAATATGCGAGCATCCGACCTGCACTTCGAGCCCTTCGAGAATTTTTATCGAATCCGCTTTCGCGTCGACGGCGAGTTGCGTGAAATCGCCCAGCCACCTGTGGCCATCAAGGAAAAACTGGCGTCGCGGATCAAGGTGATTTCGCGCCTGGACATCGCTGAACGCCGCGTACCGCAAGACGGGCGCATGAAACTTCGATTCGGTCCCGAGAAGTCCATCGACTTCCGCATCAGCACCTTGCCGACCATCCACGGCGAAAAAATCGTCATCCGGATCCTGGACTCGTCCCTTGCCAAGATGGGCATTGAATCCCTGGGCTATGAGCCGGATGAAAAAGAGCGCGTGATGCGCGCCATCAAACGTCCTTACGGCATGGTGCTGGTCACCGGTCCCACGGGCAGCGGCAAGACGGTATCGCTCTATTCCTATCTGAACCTGCTCAACCAACCGGGCGTCAATATTTCCACGGCGGAAGATCCGGCGGAAATCAACCTTCCCGGCGTCAACCAGGTCAACGTGAACGAGAAGGCCGGGCTGAATTTCGCCACCGCCTTGCGGGCCTTCCTGCGCCAGGATCCGGACATCATCATGGTCGGCGAAATTCGCGATCTGGAAACGGCCGACATCTCCATCAAGGCCGCTCAGACCGGACACATGGTGTTCTCGACCTTGCACACCAACGACGCGCCGACAACGCTGACCCGTTTGATGAACATGGGAGTGCCGGCATTCAACATCGCCTCCAGCGTGATTCTCATCACCGCCCAACGTCTGGCACGCAAACTTTGCCCCCAATGCAAGTCACCCATGGACATCCCGTCGGCAGCCTTGCTCGAGGCCGGGTTCAAAGACGCCGATCTGGACGGCTCCTGGAAGCCCTACAAGCCCGGCAAGTGCAGTGCCTGCAATGGCAGCGGCTACAAAGGTCGGCTGGGCATTTACCAAGCCATGCCGATCAGTGATGAAATCCAACGCATCATCCTGAATCATGGCACGGCGCTCGACATTGCCGACCAGGCCAAGCGCGATGGCGTTCGCACGTTGCGTGAGTCGGGACTGATCAAGGTCAAGCAGGGACTCACCTCGCTCGAAGAGGTGTTGGCCGTGACCAACGAATGAACACCAGGCTGCAACCGGAGGACACATGGCAACAGCCGTAATGCGCACCCCCAAGGATTTCCTCTTCGTCTGGGAGGGAAAGGATCGCCAGGGCAAACTGCAACGCGGGGAGATCCGCGCCGGCAGCGAAAACATCGTCAAAGCGTCACTGCGACGTCAGGGCATCCTGGCCACCAAGGTCAAGAAGCGCAGGGTCGGGGGCGGCAAGGCCATCAAGTCCAAGGATCTGACCACGTTCACACGCCAGATGGCCACGATGTTGCGGGCGGGGGTACCGCTGTTGCAGTCGTTCGACATCGTCGGCCGCAGCCACCCCAATCCATCGATGGCACGGCTGGTTTCCGAAATTCGCAATGACGTCGAAACCGGTACAAGCTTATCGGCCGCGTTTCGCAAATTTCCCAAATACTTCGATCATCTCTATTGCAATCTGGTCGAGGCCGGCGAGGAGGCCGGCATGCTCGAATTGATCCTCGATCGCCTTGCCACCTACCAGGAAAAAACCCTGGCCATTCGCAGCAAAATCAAGTCCGCTCTGACCTATCCAATTGCCGTGATGATCGTGGCCATGATCGTGGTCACCATCATCATGCTGTTCGTCGTACCGACCTTCCAGGACGTCTTCAGCCAGTTTGGCGCCAGCCTGCCGACCCCCACGCTGGTGGTGATCGCCATGTCCAATTTCTTCGTCCATTACTGGTACATCCTCTTCGGTACGCTGTTCATCGGCGGCTATTTTCTGCTGCAGTCCTGGAAGCGTTCGGACAAGGTCAAGGAGTTTGTCGATCGCATGATGCTGCGGCTCCCCGTCTTCGGCGATCTGGTGCTCAAGGGCACGCTCGCGCGCTGGACCCGGACCCTGGCGACCATGTTCGGAGCCGGCGTTCCCCTGGTGGAGGCATTGGACTCGGTGGGCGGCGCCTCGGGCAATATCGTCTACCAGCGCGCCACCGAGAAGATCCAGCAGGACGTCTCCACCGGCACCAGCCTGACCTTGTCGATGCAAACCACCGGGGTGTTTCCGCCGCTGGTGCTGCAGATGGCGTCCATTGGCGAAGAGTCGGGCTCGCTCGACCAAATGCTGTCGAAGGCCGCCGATATCTACGAGGCCGAGGTCGATGAGTTGGTAAAAGCGCTGTCGAGTCTGCTGGAGCCCATCATCATCGTGGTGCTCGGTGTGCTCATCGGCGGCTTGGTCATCGCCATGTACTTGCCTATTTTCAATCTCGGCAAGGTCGTCGGTTGATCATGCCCGCCGCATGGGACGGGCTTCCCACCGGTTTCTGGGTGGTGGCAGCTGCGCTGGTGGGCTTGGCTGTGGGCAGCTTTCTCAACGTCGTGATCTACCGTCTACCGGTCATGCTCGAGCGCTCCTGGCAGCATGACGCCCACGCCACGCTGCACCCAGAAGCCGAACCGCCCGGCAACGAAGCCTTCAACCTGATGCATCCGCGCTCGCGCTGCGGGAAATGCGGCCATGTCATTCGTTGGTGGGAAAACATTCCGCTGCTCAGTTGGCTGCTGCTGCGCGGTAGGTGCTCGTCTTGCGACACGCGTATCTCGGCGCGCTATCCGCTGGTCGAGTTGCTGACCGCCATGCTGACGGCTGCCGTGATCGTGCTGCATGGCCTCACGCCCTGGTCGCTCGCCCTGGTGTTGCTGCTGTGGGGACTCATTGCGCTGGCTTTCATCGATTACGACACCACGCTGCTGCCCGACGACATCACCCTGCCGCTCCTGTGGCTGGGGCTGCTGCTGCACGCCATGCTCGACCCTGGCTTTTTGCCACAGGCGGTTTGGGGAGCAGCCCTTGGTTACGCCAGTTTGTGGAGCATCTACCAGGCGTTCAAGCTGCTCACCGGCAAGGAAGGCATGGGTTACGGCGACTTCAAGCTGTTCGCCGTGCTGGGTGCCTGGTTCGGTGCCACGGCGCTCTTGCCCATCATTTTGTTGTCGGCCATTGCCGGTGCAGTCATCGGCATCGCGCTGCAATTCAGCGGACTGACGGAGCGTGGCAAGCCCATCCCCTTCGGCCCCTTCCTGGCGACCGCGGGCCTGATCATGGCGCTTCTCGGACCGCAGCGGCTGATCGCCTGGGTGCTGCCCTCCGGCGCTTGACCTGCTGCGACGTGTGAGCGCGAGACCTGACACCACAACGCGACGATTGACCGCGAAACTCACCATCGGACTCACGGGCGGTATCGGCTCAGGCAAATCAGCCGTCGCCCAGTTGCTGGCCGCATGGGGGGCGAGCGTGCTTGACGCCGATGTCATCGCCCATGCACTCACCGCACCGGGCGGCGCTGCGATCGCACCCATTGGCGAGGCCTTCGGTGCCGCAATGATCACCGCCGGAGGTGGGCTCGACCGCAGCCGCATGCGCGCCGCCGTATTCGCCGATCCGGATCTGCGCCACCGGCTCGAAGCCATCCTTCATCCGCGCATTGGCCAGGTCCTGCAGGAGCGCGCGACTCAGGCGCAAGGCGCCTACCTCGTGCTCGTCGTGCCCTTGCTGGTCGAAGGCCTGGGACGCTGGCGGAGCGCGGTGGACCGCATCGCCGTGGTCGACTGCGCCGAAGAGCTGCAGATTGAACGCGTCATGCGCAGATCCAATCTGGACGCGTCGCAGGTCCGTGCCATCATGGCCACGCAGGCCACGCGTGACGCGCGCCGCGCTGCGGCCGACGATCTGATCGACAACGGCGCCGACCTCGCCGCGCTTCAGGCACGCACCCATGAACTGCATGCGCAGTACCTGCAAATCGCCCGCCACATTTGAATTCCCACCGCACATGCATGACAATGCGACGCTGTGACGACGTGGGCCAAAGAAGTCCAACCGTCTGTCCGCTGCAGCACCCACCTGACCCGGCCCGTGATCCTCTACGAATACCCATTGAGCGAGCGCGTTCGCACCCTGCTGCGACTCGAATACCTGTTTCGCCGGGTTCACTTCCTGCTGCAGCGCGCCCACCCCTTTGACCACCATTTCGCCCTGCTCTCTCTGTTCGAGATCATGGACGTGGCCACTCGCCAGGATCTCAAGTCCGAATTGCTCAAAGACCTGGAACGGCAACGGCAACAGTTTCTGAGCTTCCGCGGCAATCCGGCTGTTTCCGAGCAGACTCTGGACGAGGTTCTCGCCGAACTCGACGCAGCCTTTCAGGGCCTGAGCCAGCAACTCGGCAAGCCCGGCCAACCCCTGCTGGACAACGAATGGCTGATGGCGATTCGCAGCCGCGCCAGCATTCCTGGCGGAACCTGCGAGTTTGATCTGCCAGCCTATTACGCTTGGCAGCACCTGCCCGAAGACCAGCGCCGGCTCGACATGGCGCGCTGGATGGAATGCTTCGGTCCCTTGGCCATGAGCGTGGAATTGCTTCTGCGCCTGCTGCGTGACTCCGGGGCGCCGCACAAGACGCTGGCTCCAGGCGGGGTATACCAGCAAAACCTCGGCGGCCGCAGCTTCCAACTCATGCGCCTGCGCATCGATGGTGCTTTGGGGGTCGTCCCCGAAACCACGGGGCACCGGCTGATGGTCTCGGTGCGCTACATGCGTCCAGACGCCGACTGGAAACTCAGGCCCGTGACCACGGACGTGGCTTTCGAGATTGCCCTTTGCCCATGACCGCCTCGACTACCGCACCCGCCGTGCGAACCGTGCGTTGCCCTGCCTGCGGCGGCCCCAGCCTCTACGCGGCCGACAATCTGTGGCGACCGTTTTGCAGTGAGCGTTGCAAGAACCTCGATTTCGGTGCCTGGGCCAGCGAGAATTACCGCGTCGCCGCCCAGCCCGTGGTGGATGGCGGAGATGGCGGAGATGGCGGCGAGAGCAGTGGGCCAGCAGTGCGTTCCGGCGGTGGATCCATCAATCACTGAAGTCTGACAACGGCCGCAGTCGGTGGCTTGACCGCACCCTGTCACCAAAGCAGGGTCTGATGCTCTCGATCAGATCGAAGGCATCAGACCCTGCTGCGTCGGTCCGTCGTGACCGCGCTCCTGTGCCAACCATTGCAGCACCGGGATGGTGCCGGGCAACACCGGCGACACCGTCACCGGCAGGTGCTGCCAGGCGGTGTCCTGGCCTTCGCAGGGGCGCAACTCGCCTTGCCAATGCGTCACCTTGCAGAACTGAAGTTCCACCCGCGCATGCGGATAGTTCACGACGCATGAACGCCAGAAGCGGGCTCGCAGCGTGTGGATGGCGAGTTCCTCGTGCAACTCACGCTCCAGCGCCTGCAGCAAGGTTTCACCCGGCTCGATCTTGCCACCCGGAAATTCCCAATAGCCCGCGTAGGGCTTGCCGTCCGGGCGGCTGGCGAGAAGGAATCTACCGTCGGCTCGCAGCAGGACCCCCACGGCCACCGGCACCAGCGGACGGCCGGCCTCGCCGACGGACTCGGTGATCGCAGCCGCGCTGGGCTCTGCATGGCGCGCAACGGGCATGATGTCAGCGCAGCTTGCGACCGGCGAAATCGCGCGCGAACTGCAGCGCCACGCGGCCTGAGCGCGAGCCGCGCTCCAGCGCCCAGACCAGTGCCTCGGCATGGGCCGCTTGTACCTGCTCCGGAGTGATGCCGAAGGCCTGCAGCCAATGGTCGATGATGCGCAGGTAATGATCCTGGTCGAAGGGGTAGAAACTCACCCACAGACCGAAACGCTCGGACAGCGAAATCTTCTCTTCTACCACCTCACCGGGATGCACCTCCCCGCTTTCGGTGTGCTGGTAGCTAAGGTTCTCGTGCATGTACTCCGGCAGAAGATGGCGGCGGTTGGAGGTGGCATAGATCAGCACGTTGTCGGCGTTGGCCGAGATCGAGCCGTCGAGCACCGACTTGAGCGCCTTGTAGCCGGCCTCGCCTTCGTCGAACGACAGGTCATCCGAGAACACGATGAATCGCTCGGGCCGCGACCCCAGCATATCCATCAGATCGGGCAGATCGATGAGATCGGCCTTGTCCACTTCGATCAGGCGCAACCCCTTGGCGGCATACTTGTTCAGGCAGGCCTTCACCAATGACGACTTGCCGGTGCCGCGCGCCCCGGTGAGCAGCACGTTGTTGGCCGGCTTGCCCGCGACGAACTGGCGCGTATTGCGCTCGATGCGGCGCTTCTGCGCATCGATGCCCTGCAGGTCGGAGAGCTCGATGGGGGCCAGTGTGCGCACGGGTTGCAGCATGGCATGTTGCCCACGCTTGCGCCAGCGAAACGCCACAGACGCGCGCCAATCGGGCTCGGGTGCGATGGGCGCCAGGGTTTGCTCCATGCGACTGAGCACGCGTTCGGCATGATCGAGCAAGGCGGCAAGACGCTCCATGGGGGTTGCGGCGACTGGCTCGGTATCGCTTTGGGCAGCGGGTTTGGTCATGGCGCGCTTCAACTGCGGTAATCGGCGTTGATGCTGACGTAGTCGTGCGAGAGATCACACGTCCACAGCGTGGCGGCGGCGACCCCACGGCTGAGCACGATGCGAACCGCAATCTCGGGCTTGGCCATCACGCGCTTGCCATCGGCCTCCTGATAATCCGGGTGGCGGCCGCCCCGCGTGGCCACATGCACCGCGTCCAGGTAAAGATCGACGCCGGACACATCGAGGTCGTCGATGCCGGCATAGCCCACCGCGGCCAGAATGCGGCCGAGGTTGGGGTCGCTGGCGAAGAACGCGGTTTTCACCAGGGGTGAATGCGCCACGGCATAGGCCACCAGACGCGCCTCCTCACGGCTGCTGGCCTGTTCGACGTGAATGCTGATGAACTTGGTCGCACCCTCACCATCGCGCACGATGGCCTGGGCGATATGCAGCGCGACTTGCGTGAGCGCCGCGCGCAAGGCCTGCGCCTGCGGACTGGCCACATCGGTCATGGCTGGCAGCGCGGCGCGGCCGGTGGCGGCAAGGACCAGGGCATCGTTGGTCGAGGTATCGCCATCGACCGTGATGCAGTTGAACGATGCGTCAGCCACCTCGCGGGCCAGTTGCGCCAGCAGCGCCGGCGCCACTGCCGCGTCGGTGGCAATGAAGCCAAGCATCGTCGCCATGTTGGGGCGGATCATGCCCGCGCCCTTGGCGATGCCGCTGACGGTGATGCGCACGCCATCAATCTCGATTTGCGTGCTCGCCGCCTTGGGCACGGTGTCGGTGGTCATGATGGCGGCGGCGGCATCGGCCCAGGCGGCGGTGCGGGCATCGGCGAGGGCCGCGGGCAGCGCGGCGACGAGGCGGTCCAACGGCAAGGGCTCCAGGATCACGCCGGTGGAAAACGGCAGCACCTCGCGCGCTTTCACGCCGAGGAGCGCGGCCACCGCGTCGCAGCTTTCGCGTGCTGCGCGCAAGCCGGCTTCGCCGGTGCCGGCATTGGCGCAGCCGGTGTTGATCACCAGGGCACGTATCGGCGCGCACTGTGCCGCGCCCAGGTGCTCGCGGCACACCTGAACCGGAGCAGCACAAAAACGGTTGCGTGTGAACACACCCGCCACCAGCGTGCCGGGATCGAACTGGAACAGCGTGAGATCGGTGCGCCCGGCCTTGCGCATGCCGGCCTGGGCCACGCCGATGCGCACGCCGGGCACGTCATGCAGGGTTGCGGGGTTGGGGGGAGTCAGGTTCACAGCCATGGCATGGGCTCCATCAAAACCAGGATGATCAAATGGGGGTCGGCTGCTGCCGGGGCTCGGCCGTGACGCCGCGGAGTGCGTCAACGATGGCGGGCTTGGCAGGACTTCGCCCGCCCGGCCCGCTGCCGCTCAACTCAGCTTGCCATGGCAATGCTTGTATTTCTTGCCGCTACCACAGGGGCAGGGGTCGTTGCGGCCGACCTTCGGCATGGCATTGACGATGGGCTGCATCGAGACCGCACCTGCCGCTGCCGTGGCCACGGCGAGTTCCGCAGTCTCGAGTCCGCCTTCGGCCGCCACGGCGCCCGCGGCTTCGGGATGTTGGAACACCAGGTTGTGCAGGCTTTGGGCACGCTGCTCGATCTGCTCGGCAGCCGCTTCGGCCTGCTCCTGGGTTTGCACCTGCACGGTCATGAGGGTGCGGGTGACGTCGTTCTTCACCGCGTCGAGCATCTGCCCGAACAACTCGAACGCCTCGCGCTTGTACTCCTGCTTGGGTTGCTTTTGCGCGTAGCCGCGCAGGTGGATGCCTTGACGCAAATAGTCCAGCGCCGAGAGGTGTTCGCGCCAGTGCTGGTCAAGCGACTGCAACAGCACCATGCGCTCGAAGCTGGCGAAGTTGGCGCCCCCCACCGCCTCGACCTTCGCCTTGTACTGGGCGTGCACGGTCTCCAGCACATGCTCCAGCACGTCTTCGTCGGTCACGGTCTGGTCGGCCTCGACCCACGCCTTGAGCTCCAGGTCGATCTGCCAGTCGTCACGCAGGGCACGCTCCAGGCCGGCGATATCCCACTGCTCTTCCATGCTCTGCGCCGGCACGAAAGTGTGCACCATGTCGGTCACGCTGCCTTCGCGCAGGTCGGCGATCTGGGCGCTGACGTCCTGGTTGTCGAGAATGGCGTTGCGCTGCTCGTACATGATCTTGCGCTGCTCGTTGGCAACGTCGTCGTATTCGAGCAGTTGCTTGCGCACGTCGAAGTTGCGCGCCTCCACCTTGCGCTGCGCCGACTCGATCGAGCGCGTCACCATGCCCGCCTCGATCGCCTCGCCCTCGGGCATCTTCAGGCGCTCCATGATGGCGCGCACGCGGTCGCCGGCGAAGATGCGCATCAGCGCATCGTCCAGCGACAGGTAAAAGCGCGACGAGCCGGGATCCCCCTGGCGACCCGAACGCCCGCGCAGCTGGTTGTCCACCCGGCGCGACTCGCTGCGCTCGGTGCCGACGATGTGCAAACCACCCTGGGCAATGGTGTGATCGTGCAGCGACTGCCACTCGCTGCGTAGCGTTTGCACCCGCTGGCGCTTGTCCTCATCGGGCAGATTGGGATCGGCCTCGATGATCTCGCATTGCTTCTCGACATTGCCGCCGAGCACGATGTCGGTGCCGCGGCCCGCCATATTGGTGGCGATGGTGATGACCTTGGGTCGCCCCGCCTGGGCCACGATCTCGGCCTCGCGCGCATGCTGCTTGGCGTTGAGCACCGCGTGCGGCAGTTTCTCCTTGTTCAGCAGCAGCGAGAGGTTTTCGCTCGCCTCGATGGAGGCAGTGCCCACCAGCACCGGCTGGCCACGCTCGAAACAATCCTTGATATCGGCCACCACCGCCAGGTCGCGCTCCCGGGCGGTCTTGTAGACCTTGTCCTGGTGATCCTTGCGTTGGCTGGGGCGGTTGGTCGGAATAACCACGGTTTCCAGCTTGTAGATTTCCTGGAACTCGTAGGCCTCGGTGTCGGCCGTGCCGGTCATGCCGGCCAGCTTGGCGTACATGCGGAAATAGTTCTGGAAGGTGATCGACGCCAGGGTCTGATTTTCGTTTTGAATCTGCACGCCTTCCTTGGCCTCCACCGCCTGGTGCAAGCCATCGGACCAGCGCCGTCCGGTCATGATGCGGCCGGTGAATTCGTCGACGATGATCACCTCGCCGTTCTGCACCACATAGTGCTGGTCGCGGTGGTACAGGTTATGGGCGCGCAGCGCCGCGTACAGGTGATGCATCAACGCGATATTGGCCGGGTCGTACAGCGTGCTGCCTTCCGGGATGAGTCCCATCTCGCCCAGAATGCGCTCGGCCTTCTCGTGCCCGGACTCGGTGAGGTAGACCTGATGGCTTTTCTCGTCCACCGTGAAGTCGCCAGGCTTTTCCACGCCCTTGCCGGTGAGCGGATCCTCCTCGCCGATCTGGCGATCCAGCAGGGGCACGACCTTGTCGAGCTTGAGATACAACTCGGTGTTGTCGTCCGCCTGGCCGGAGATGATCAGCGGCGTGCGCGCCTCGTCGATCAGGATGGAATCGACCTCGTCGATCAGCGCATAGTTCAGTCCGCGCTGGACCCGCTCGGCGGGCTCGAACACCATGTTGTCGCGCAGGTAGTCGAAACCATATTCGTTATTCGTGCCGTAGGTCACATCGCAAGCGTAGGCTGCCTGCTTTTCCTCGCGAGGCATGTTCGGCAGGTTGATGCCGACGGTCAGGCCGAGGAAGTTGTACAGGCGGCTCATCCACTGCGCATCGCGCTGGGCGAGGTAGTCGTTGACCGTGACCACATGCACGCCCTTACCCGCGAGCGCGTTCAGATACACCGGCAGCGTGCCCACCAGGGTCTTGCCCTCGCCGGTACGCATCTCGGCAATCTTGCCGTCGTGCAGCGCCATGCCTCCCACCAGTTGCACGTCGAAATGGCGCATTTTCAGCGTGCGCTTGCCGCCCTCGCGCACCACTGCGAAAGCCTCGGGAAGCAGGTCCTCGAGCGCGCGGCCGTCAGCGACCTGTTGTTTGAATTGGGCGGTCTTGGCGCGCAGTTCATCATCGCTGAGTTGTTCGAACTGCGGCTCCAGCGCGTTGATGCGCTGGACCACACGCCGGTATTGGCGCAGCAGTCGCTCGTTGCGGCTGCCGAAGAGACGGGTCAGGAAGGATGCGGGCATGGGTCGGTCTGGATGCGGCACGCCTGGCAGACCGGATCAAGCGGCCCTGGGCAGGGGAGGACAACAAGCCCCGGATGCCATCAAAAGGGAAACTTCCATTCTACCCAGCGCCCCTCGCGCGCGGAGTGACCCGACCTTGCCAGACAATACTGTCTGTCTTCACCCCTATGCGCGCCCAGATGGCGCTTTCCCGACGCCCCTCTGATGACTTCAGTCCCGACCCAGCTCCGCAAGTCGCGGCGTCGCCACGCCACGAGCCCGGCTGCGGCCTCCATGGCCATGCTGCCGCAGTGGATGCAGCGCACGCCAACGCTGATGATGCTGAAAGAGCAAGCACTCACATCCCAAACGATGTGGGCGACATTGCAGGACGCTTTGCCGTTGGAACTGACGGCGGCTGTGCGCCCTGGCCGCTGGGCCGACGGTGTCTGGAACCTCACGGCCTCTTCCCCGGCGGTGGCCGCCAAGCTCAAACTCTACGGTCCGCTGCTGTTGCGCCAGTTGCAGCAGGCGCAATGGCCACTCAAGCGCATCCTGGTGCGGGTGCAGGAGCCGGTTTCGCCGCCGATGGGCCAACTCTTGCACATCGAGGCGTCAAGACCATCGCGGGCACCTGCCTCGGTGCGTGCGCGGCTGCGGGCGTTGCGCGAAAAGCTGTAGCAGCCGCGAGCCGCAGGCATTGTCCTCGGCGCGAGGGCCGAGGCGGTGGGCTCAGGCTGCGGCCTTGAGTGTGCTGCGGTAACCGGGCGGGGCGGTGCTGACATCGTCGAAGCTGACGATCTCATAGGACGCAGGGTCGTCGAGCACGGCGCGCAGCAGCGCGTTGTTCACGGCATGGCCGCTGCGATAGGCGCTGTAGGCTCCAATGATGGGATGGCCGATGACATAGAGATCGCCGATGGCGTCGAGCATCTTGTGCTTGACGAATTCGGCGTCGAAACGCAGGCCCTCCTGGTTGAGGATGCGCGACTCGTTCATGACGATGGCGTTTTCCATGCTGCCGCCCTGGGCCAGGCCGCGTTCACGCAGTGCGTCCACATCGCGCATGAAGCCGAAGGTGCGGGCGCGGGCGATGTCGCGCACGTAAGCCTGCATGTCGAAGTCGAAGCTGTAATCCTGCGCCGTCTGATCGATGGCAGGATGGTCGAACTCGATCGCGAAATTCAGGCGAAATCCCTCGTGCGGCGCCAGACGCGCCCACTTCTCGCCATCGCCGTCGTGCGTGCGCACCTCCACCGCCCGGAGCATGCGGATGAAGCGCTTGGGTGCGGCCTGCTCTTGCAGTCCGGCGGACTGAAGCAGGTAAACGAAACTGGAGGCAGAACCGTCGAGGATGGGGATTTCCTCGGCGTCCACGTCCACAATCAGGTTATCCAGTCCCAGGCCGGCGCAGGCCGAGAGCAGATGCTCGACGGTATGAATCTTGGCGTCGCCCGAACCCAACGTGGTGGCCATGCGGGTGTCGACCACGGCCAAAGGGTGCAGCGCGATCGAGACGGCTTGCGGCAGATCGGTGCGGCGAAACACGATCCCGGTGTCGGGCGGCGCCGGATGGAGCGTGAGTTCGACCCGCTCGCTGCTGTGCAGGCCGACGCCCACGGCGCGATTGGCTGAACGGATGGTGCGTTGCGACAACATGGCTTGCCGTTTTTCCAATCGAAAAACTGTCATTGATAACGGGGAGCTATTTTAAGAGTCGTCAGTCCAGTCTGCTCGGCGCCCTGCGCGCATGGCTTGCCCAGGCAACAGCACCCGGTCAACGCCGCCAGGCAAAGTCAACCTGCCGGGCCGGGCAGGAACCGACGCAACGGGGTCATCCGTCCGTTCCCGCCAGCGGCCGCTTCAGTCGGGCAGAAGAAGCGACCTTGGCCCGGCTCGCAATCGACGTGGTTCTGGCAGTCGCCGGGGATCAGTCGGCCTGCTTGCGCAGGAAGGCCGGGATCTCCAGTTCCTCCATGCCGCTTTGCATCAGCGCATTGACATGGGCCGAAGGCGCATTGCCGCGCGGATTGCGCCAGATGGCCGGAATCTGCGAGGTGTCGATGCCCGAACCGGAACCGTGGCCGATGCTCATCGGACCGGAATCGGTGCCGGTGCGCAAGACGGTCAGGCTGGGCGCCGCCTTGACGACGACCCGGGCTTTCGACAGCCCGGTGGCCAGCACGGTCACGCGCAGCGAGTCGCCCATGGTGGGGTCGTTCACCGTGCCGAAGATGATGTGCGCATCGGGTGCCGCATAGGCGCGGATGGCATTCATCGCCTCACGCGTCTCGCTCAATTTCAGCGAGTCGTCGGCAGTGATGTTGACCAGCACGCCCTTGGCGCCGGACAGGTCCACGCCATCGAGCAACGGGCAGACCACGGCCTGTTCGGCAGCCAGGCGGGCGCGGTCCGCGCCGCTGGACACAGCCGTGCCCATCATCGCCTTGCCGGGCTCGCCCATCACCGTCTTCACATCCTCGAAGTCGGCGTTGATCATGCCAGGGACGTTGATGATTTCGGCGATGCCTCCGGTGGCGTTCTTCAGCACGTCGTTGGCCTTGGCGAAGGCCTCCTTCTGCGAAATGTCGTCGCCATAGACCTCCAGCAGTTTCTCGTTGAGCACGACGATCAACGAATCGACGTTCTTCTCCAGTTCCTCCAGCCCGGTGTCGGCATTCGACAAGCGCTTGGTGCCCTCGAACTCGAAAGGCTTGGTGACCACGGCCACGGTGAGAATGCCCATTTCGCGAGCGATACGCGCCACCACGGGAGCGGCTCCCGTGCCCGTGCCGCCACCCATGCCGGCCGTGATGAACAGCATGTGGGCGCCGGTCAGCGCATCGCGAATACTGGCCTGGGCCTGCTCCGCCGCGTCGCGCCCGACCTGAGGCTTGCCGCCAGCGCCTAGGCCAGTCTTGCCCAGTTGGATGAAGCGATGCGAGCTGGACGATTTCAGCGCTTGCGCATCGGTGTTGGCACAAATGAATTCCACGCCTTTCACGCCACTGGCAATCATGTGCTCGACAGCGTTGCCGCCACCCCCGCCCATGCCGATCACCTTGATGTTGGTCCCACTGTTAAAGCCGTTGTTGGCGGCGTCCTCGATCATTTCAAAAGCCATGATGCACCTCCGTCGATAAAAGTTGAAAAACCCTGCACTGCTGCGCTACCCCTCACACTCGTCTGCGGTCCAGTGGCCGCCGACCCCGTCAAAAATCGGTCATGCCTTACTTCAAAAATTCCCTGCGAACCAATCGCGCACACGCGCCACCAACGACCTCGCACCGCTGGTTTTCTGAGCGATGCGCGCACCACGCTGACGCTGTGTCTGCGCCTCGACCAGCAGACCCATGGCGGTGGCGTTGCGCGGGCTGCGCACCATGTCAGACAAGGGCCCCGTGTATTGCGGCAAACCCAGGCGTACGGGTTTGAGAAAAATGTCCTCGCCGAGCTCGACCATGCCCGGCATGAGCGACGCTCCGCCGGTGATGACCACACCGGACGAGAGCACCTCCTCGTAGCCCGAATCGCGCACCACCTGCTGCACCAGCGCGAAGATTTCTTCCACCCGCGGCTCGATCACACCGGCCAGCGCCTGGCGCGACAACATGCGTGGGCCGCGGTCGCCCAGTCCCGGCACCTCCAGCCGCTCGTCCACCCCGGCGAGCAGCTGCTTGGCCACGCCGTGCTCGATCTTGATGTCTTCCGCATCCTTGGTCGGGGTGCGCAGCGCCATGGCGATGTCGCTGGTGATGAGTTCGCCGGCGATGGGGATGATGGCGGTGTGGCGGATCGAGCCGCCGGTGTAGATCGCCACGTCGGTCACGCCGGCGCCCACGTCGACCAGCACCACGCCCAGTTCCTTCTCGTCCTCGGTCAGCACGGCGTGGCTCGAGGCCAGCGGGTGCAGCACCACGGCGTCGACTTCGAGGCCGCAACGGCGCACGCACTTGATCACGTTCTCGGCCGCGGTCTGCGCGCCGGTGACGATGTGCACCTTGGTCTCCAGGCGGATGCCGCTCATGCCTACCGGCTCCTTGACCTCCTGGCCGTCGATGATGAATTCCTGCGGCTCCACCAGAAGCAGGCGCTGGTCGGTGGGGATGTTCACGGCCTTGGCGGTCTCGATCACGCGCGAGACATCGTTCTGCGACACCTCGCGGTCCTTGATCGCCACCATGCCCTCGGAGTTCTGGCCGCGGATGTGGCTGCCGGTGATGCCGGTGATGACGCGGGTGATGCGGCAATCGGCCATCAGTTCGGCCTCCTTCAGCGCCGCCTGGATCGACTGCACCGTGGCCTCGATGTCCACCACCACGCCGCGTCGCATGCCGGCCGTGGCCGCCTGCCCCATGCCCACCACCTTCAGTGTGGCGGCAGCGTTCTCCCCCAGCGGCAGGATTTCGGCCACCATCGCCAACACCTTGGAAGTCCCGATGTCCAGCCCCACCACCAGATCTTTGTAGTCTTTGGCCATTCCCTATGCTCCCGAAGGTTTGCCTTGTCGTTGCGTCGTTGTCGAATTGGTCTTCGTTCCCGGCAGGTCGACCCCAACCAGGCGCACGGCAAAACCGTTGCTGTAGCGCAGATCGGCACTGGCCAGGCTGCGGCCGTAGCGCTTCTGCACCCCGGGCGCCAGCGCCAGAAAACGTTGTAAGCGCTGGTTGAAGGCCTGGGCGTCATGGTCGCTGCCCAGGTCCAGCCTGGGTCCGCCTTGAATCTGCGCCTGCCAGTTGCCCTCGGCGCCCAAGTCCAGCGACATCACCTTCCACCGCAACGGGGCGAAAGCCTGCGTCAACTGCAGGTACATCTGCGTCACCCGCGCCTCGCTGGCGGCCGGGCCGGAGAAGTGAGGCAAGGCCATGTCCTGCACCTCGCCGAGGTTGGCCTCGAACAATTGCCCGCTGGTGTTCACCAGGCCCACCGGCGCGCTGCCATCGCTCCAGATGGCCAGTGGCTGCTGCGCCTCCAGCGTGACCTGCAGCGACAGCGGCCACACCCGCTGCACCACGGCCTTGTTGACCCAGGGAATCTGGTCAAAGGCCTGCTGCGCGGCGTGCAGATTCACCGTGAACCAGTTGCCCTGCAACCGCGGCAGTGCCTCGCCGCGCAAGGCGGTGGCGCTGACGTGCTGCAATTGGCCTTGCACCTGCACGCTGCGAATGGCCCACCAGGGTCGCTGCATCAGCCAGTTGCCGGCCACCACCAGCGCGCCGATGGCGAACAGCCACACCAGCGCGCGGCTGGTGAAGTTCATCAGCCGAATGTCGAGCGGAACCTCGTCGGCGATCTTGGCGCGCGGCGCGTCGCGCCAGGCGCCGAAGGCACCGTCATGCTCCATCTGGCGGTGGCGTGCCATGCTCATGGCGACACCCCTTCGCACTGCGCACCGCGGTCAGCGTCCAGCCGAGCATCGGCCAGGATGCGCAGGCACAGGTCGTCATAGCTGAGGCCGGCGACGCGTGCCGCCATGGGCACGAGGGAATGGCCGGTCATGCCCGGACTGGTGTTCATCTCCAGCAAAAATGGCTTGCGGTCGGTGGCGCGAATCATGATGTCGGCGCGGCCCCAGCCGCGGCAGCCGAGGGCGCGGTAGCTGGCGAGCACCAACTGCGCGATGGTGGCTTCTTCGCCTGCGGGCAATTCGCACGGGCAGATGTAGCGGGTTTCGTCGCTGTAGTACTTGTGCTCGAAGTCGTAGTTGCCGCCGGGGGCGACGATGTGGATCAGCGGCAGTGCGACGGCGGCATCGCCCTCGCCCAGCACGCCGCAGGTGACCTCGTCGCCTTCGATGAACTGCTCGGCCAACACGGCGGCATCGAAGCGCATGGCCTCGGCAAAGGCGGCGTCCACCTCCTCCAGGCGGTCGGCGCGCTTGAGGCCGAGGGTCGATCCCTCGTGCGAGGCCTTGAACATCAGCGGCAAGCCCAACTCGCGTGCGGCGGCTTGCGCTTGCGCGGCGCTGGCCACCATGCGCCACGCCGGGGTGGATAGCCCGTCGCATTGCCACAGTCGCTTGGTCATGTGTTTGTCGATGGCCAGTGCCGAGGCCAGTACGCCGGGACCGGTGTAGGGAATGCCGAGCAACTCCAGCGCGCCTTGCACCGTGCCGTCTTCGCCGTGACGACCATGCAGGGCGATGAACACGCGTGATGTCCTCGACGCACGCAGCTCGCACAAGGCTTGCTCGGCAGGATCGAAGGCGAAGGCATCCACCCCCCGCGACCGCAGCGCCGCGAGTACGCCCTGGCCCGACATGAGCGAGACTTCGCGCTCGCTGGAACTGCCGCCCATGAGCACGGCGACGCGGCCCAGGGCCTGGGCCTGCACATCGCGGGGCTGCAACAGGTTCATGTTCATGTCGGCACCCCCACGGAACGCGCCAGATCGACCACCTGTTGTGGCACGGTGCCAATGGAGCCTGCGCCCATGCACAGCACGACGTCACCATCGCGCGCGACATCCAGGATGGCTTGCGGCATGGCCTTGATGTCATCGACGAACAACGGCTCCGTCTTGCCGGCCACGCGCACGGCGCGGGCCAGGCTGCGCCCATCGGCGGCAACGATGGGCGGCTCGCCAGCGGCGTAGACCTCGGCCAGCAGCACGGCGTCGGCCTGGCCGAGCACGGCGACGAAGTCCTCGAACACATCGCGGGTGCGGGTGTAGCGGTGCGGCTGGAAGGCAAGCACGATGCGCCGCCCCGGGTAGGCACCGCGCGCGGCTTCGAGGGTGGCGGCCATTTCCACCGGATGGTGACCGTAGTCGTCGATCAGCGTGAAATCGCCGCCTGCCGGCAAGCCGATCTCGCCATAGCGCTGGAAGCGCCGGCCGACACCATGAAACTCGGCCAGCGCCTTGACCACGGCAGCGTCGTCCACGCCAAGTTCGGCGGCCACGGCGATGGCCGCCAGCGCATTGCGCACGTTGTGCAGCCCAGGCAGATTGAGCGTGATCTCCAGCGGCGGCAACACCACGCCATTGCGCCGCAGGGCGGTGAAGTGCATGCAGCCGCCGTCGGCACGCAAGTCCATGGCACGCACCTGGGCATCTTCATTCAGGCCGTAGGGCGTGACCGGCTTGGAGACGAAGGGCAGGATGGCGCGCACGCCGGGGTCGTCCACACAGAGGATGGCGGCGCCATAGAACGGCAGACGGGCGATGAACTCGACGAAGGCCTGGCGCAGCCGCGCCATGTCATGGCCGTAGGTGTCCATGTGGTCGGCGTCGATGTTCGTCACCACCGCCATCACCGGCAGCAGGTTGAGGAAGGACGCGTCGGACTCGTCGGCCTCGACCACGATGTACTCGCCCTGTCCCAGTTTGGCATTGGCGCCGGCGCGGTTGAGCTTGCCGCCGATGACGAAGGTGGGATCGAGTCCGCCCTCGGCCAGGACGCTGGCGACCAGGCTGGTGGTGGTGGTCTTGCCATGCGTGCCGGCGATGGCAACGCCGCGCTTCAAGCGCATCAACTCCGCCAGCATCACGGCGCGTGGCACCACCGGAATGTGGCGGGCGCGGGCGGCGCGCACTTCCGGATTGTCGGGGCCGACGGCGGTGGATACCACGACGGCGTCAGCCCCGACGATGTGGCCGGCGTCGTGACCAATGGCAACGCGCGCACCCAGCGAACGCAGGCGCAGCACCGTGGCGCTCTCGCCGAGATCGGTGCCACTCACGCCATAGCCCAGGTTGAGCAAAACTTCGGCGATCCCGCTCATGCCGGCGCCGCCGATGCCGACGAAGTGAATTTGACGAATGGCGTGTTTCATGTCGGGTTCTCCAGCGCCTCGCATGCCGCGACGATGCGCTGCACGGCATCGCGCTTGGCGCGCCTGTGCGCCTGCTGCGCCATCGCCAACAGGCGCGGGCGGTCAAGGCTGCGCAGTTCGGCGGTGAGGCGCTCGGGTGTGAGCTCGGTTTGCTGGATCAGCAAGGCAGCCCCCGGCTCGGCCAGGAAACGGGCGTTGACGGTCTGGTGATCGTCCACCGCGTGCGGGAAGGGCACGAACAGCGCAGCAACTCCGGCACAGGCGATTTCGCTCACGGTGGATGCGCCAGCGCGGCAGATGACCAGGTCGGCATCGGCGTAGGCCGCCGCCATGTCGTCGATGAACTCGCGGCAGTCGGCCTGCACCCCAAGCTGCGCATAGCGCTGTTGCAAACCCTGCAGATGGCCGCGGCCGCTCTGGTGCAGCACTTGCGGGCGCTCCGCCGCGTCGAGCAAGGCCAGTGCCTGGGGCACGCGCTCGTTCAACGCCAGCGCCCCCAGGCTGCCACCCACCACCAGGATGCGCAGTGAGCCGCTGCGAGCAGCGTAGCGTTGCGACGGTGCGGGCAAGTCGCGGATGGCCTGCCGCACCGGATTGCCAATCCATTCACCGGTCGGCAGGGTGTGCGGAAAGGCGGTGAGCACACAGTCGGCCAGGCGCGCCAGCAGGCGATTGCTCATGCCGGCCACGGCGTTCTGCTCGTGCAGCACCAGCTTGGCACCAGCCCAGTCGCTCATCAAGCCGCCAGGCACGGTGATGTAGCCGCCCATGCCCAGCACCACGCCCGGGCGGACACGGCGCAGCGCGCGCAGCGCCTGCCAGAAGGCACGCAGCAATTTCAGCGGCAGCAGCAATTGGGTCAACAGCCCCTTGCCACGCACGCCGCCGAAGTTCACCCACAGCATCGGGTAGCCCTGAGGTGGCACCAGCCGCGCCTCCATGCTGGCGGGCGCCCCCATCCAGTGCACCTGCCAGCCCGCGGCGCGTAGCCCCTCGCCCACGGCCAGGCCGGGGAAGATGTGGCCGCCCGTGCCTCCGGCCATGATGACGGCAATGCGTGTTGCCGTCATCGCTGACCTCCCCGCGTGAGCCGGTCCGTGGCGCAGCCTGACAGCTGTCCGTTCTGACTTCGGCCTGACTGGCGCAGCACGCCAACGGCACTGCTCCGAAACCGTGCGCGCATGCTCATATCTGCCCCCCTCGCATGAGCACACGGTTTTCAAAATCCACGCGCAGCAAGATGGCCAGGGCCAGCAACGACATCAGCGTGGCCGAGCCACCGTAACTGAGCAAGGGCAAGGTGAGACCCTTGGTAGGCAGGAGCCCCAAGTTGACGCCAATATTGATGAAGGCCTGACCGCCGATGAGCACACCCACGCCCTGCGCCACCAGCGAAGAAAACATGCGGTCGGAGGCCAGCGCCTGGCGGCCGATGTCGAAGGCGCGCTTGGTGATCCAGGCGAACACCAGGGTCACAGCCAGCACGCCGACGAAGCCCAGTTCCTCGCCGATGATGGCGAGAAGAAAGTCGGTCTGCGGCTCCGGCAGGTAGTGCAGTTTCTCCACGCTGCCGCCCAGACCGACGCCGAAGATATGACCACGCCCCATGGCGATGAGCGCGTGCGCCAACTGGTAGGCGCTGCCCAGCGAGTTGTCCTCGGCCCAGGGGTTGAGATAGGCGAAGATACGGTCGCGCCGCCACGGCGAGAGCAGGATCATGAGCACGAAGGCGCCGATCAGCACCACCGTGCCGGCCGCGAACAGCTTGCCGTTGACCCCGCCCAGATACAGGATGACCATGGCGACCGAGGCGATGACGAGAAAGGCACCCATGTCCGGCTCGGCCAGAAGCAGCAAACCGATGACACCCAGGGCCATCGCCATGGGCAGGAAGGCTTTGCTGAACTTTTGTTTCACCTCCTGCTTGCGCACCATGAAATTGGCGGCATAGAGAATGGTCGCGAGCTTGACCAGTTCGGACGGCTGGAAATTGAACACGCCAAGTGGAATCCAGCGCCGCGAACCGTTGACGCCTTTGCCGAGGAACGGCATCAGCACCCCCAGCAGCATGGCCAGAGAGACGAGAAAAATCGCAGGAGCCCAGCGCTCCCAGAATTTCATCGGAAACTGAAACACGACCCAACCACCGACGAGACCCAGCGCCACAGCTGTCAGATCGCGCCAGAAGAAATGGAATTGCGTCCAGCGGGCGAAATGCGGGTCTTCGGGAATAGCGATCGTGGCCGAATACACCATGACCAGGCCGAACGCCAGCAGCAACACGATGACCCACAACAAGTTCTGGTCGAAGTCCAGCATGCGCGAGGCGGAGGGGCCGACATAGCCGATGCGCACCGGCATCGGCGCAGGTTTGGATCGGACTTCTTCGCGCTTGCGGCCCAACCCCGGCAGGACGAGTTTCATGGCGCGGTCTCCAACATCGCACCACGCGCATGCGCCAACTCGGCCACGCAGGCGGCGAACACCTCGGCGCGGTGGGCGTAGTTGCGAAACATGTCGAGGCTGGCGCAGGCCGGTGAGAGCAGCGCTACGTCGCCCGCGCCGGCGAGCTCCGCGGCGCGCCGCGTCGCCAGCTCCAGGCTCGTCAGCTGCTCGGTGGGGCAGACGCCTTCGAGCGCCTGGGCGATGCGGCCGGCGTCACGCCCGATCAGCACGGCGGCGCGCACGCGGCTACGCGCCGCCGCCGCCAGCGGGGCGAAGTCCTGGCCCTTGCCATCGCCGCCGGCGATCAGCACCACCGGGCGATCCAGCCCGGTGAGCGCAGCAACGGTGGCGCCGACATTGGTGCCCTTGCTGTCCTCGATCCACTCCACGCCCTCGATCACACCCAGGGACTGCATGCGGTGCGGCTCGCCGCGGTAGCTGCGCAACGCGTGCAGCATGGGTGCGAGCGCGCTGCCGGTGCTGCAGGCCAGCGCCAACGCCGCCAGGGCGTTGGCCCAGTTGTGGCGCCCCTGGATGCGCAAGGCGTCGGCGGGCATCAACAGTTGCAGGCTCAAGGTGCCGTCGGCGGCAAGCGCCTGCGGTTTGCCGCGGCGCTTGGGCATGCCGGCCTGCAGCGCTTGCGCCGGCGCGCCTTGGGCACGCGCCAGCCACGCCATGCCATGCTCGACGACGATGCCCCAGTCACCGGCGCGCGCCGGCGCATCCAGCCCGAAGGTCTGCTGCCTGCGGCCTTCGCGGGCCAAGCCGAGAACCTGCGGATCATCACGGTTGAGCAACATCAGCCCCGGAGGCTGGGGCAACGTCCACGGCAGCGGTCCGAAGATGCGCGCCTTGTCGGCGACATAGGCGTGCATGTCACCATGCCAATCGAGATGGTCTTGCGTGACGTTGAGTATGGTGGCGGCGGTGGCGGCCACGTCGTTGGCGCCATGCAGCTGAAAGCTGGAGAGTTCCAGCACCCAGGCGGCGGGCAGGCGGCCTGCGTCAAGCCGCTGGGCCAGCACATCCAGCATGGTCGGGCCGATGTTGCCGACCGCCACGGCATCCACTCCCGCGCCCTGCAGCAGATGCGTGGTCAGCGCGGTCACGGTCGTCTTGCCGTTGGTTCCGGTGATGGCCAGCAGTGACGGTGCATAACCTTGCGCCTGCTGCAACGCGCGCAGGGCGGCGCCGAACAGCCCGAGCTCGGTGACGGCATCGACCCCTTGGGCGCGGGCGGCGGCGAGCAGCGGGCCGAATGCCGTGTCGTTCGGGGCAATGCCCGGACTGACGCAGATCAGCCCGACTCCGTCCAGCAAGCTGTCGTCGATGTCACCGGCATGCACCACGGTCCGCGGCAAGGCGGCCCGCAGCGCATCCAGTTGCGGCGGCTCGTTGCGACTGTCGGCCACGCGCACCAAGGCCCCCAGGCGCGCGCACCAGCGCGCCATCGCCAGCCCGGAAACGCCGAGGCCGAGGACGAGGACGGTACGGTCACGCAGGTTCACTTGGGCCTCACCGCAGCTTCAGGCTGGCCAGGCCAGCGAGACACAACATCATGGTGACGATCCAGAAGCGGATGACCACCTGCGACTCTTTCACCCCGAGCTGCTCGAAGTGGTGATGCAGCGGCGCCATCTTGAAAATGCGCCGGCCCTGGCCGTACTTGCGCTTGGTGTACTTGAAGTAGGTCACCTGGATCATCACCGACACGGTTTCGGCGACGAACACCCCGCCCATGATGAACAGCACGATTTCCTGGCGCACGATCACCGCGATGGTCCCCAGCGCCGCGCCCAGCGCCAGGGCACCGACGTCGCCCATGAACACCTGCGCCGGGTAGGCGTTGTACCAAAGAAAGGCCAGCCCGGCGCCGACCATGGCGCCGATGAAAATGAGCAACTCGCCCGTGCCCGGGATGTAGGGAAACAGCAGGTATTTGGAGAACACCGCGTTGCCCGTGACGTAGGCGAACACCCCCAGCGCCCCGCCCACCATGACGGTGGGCATGATGGCCAGACCGTCGGCACCGTCGGTGAGATTCACCGCGTTGCTGGAGCCGACGATGACGAAATAGGTCAACAAGATGAAGCCCACCATGCCCAGTGGATAGCTCACCGATTTGAAAAAGGGCACGATGAGGTCGGCGGCGGGCGGCAGCGGCATGGTCAGCCCGCTCTTGAGCCATTCGACGAACAGGTGCAGCACCTGGGCATTGCCCCTGCCCGACACCGCGAACGCCAGGTAGAACGCCGCCAGCAAGCCGATCAGCGATTGCCAGAAATACTTGTCGCGCGAGCGCATGCCGTTGGGGTCGCGGTAGACCACCTTGCGGTAATCATCCGCCCAGCCGATGGCGCCGAAACCCAGCGTGACCAGGAGCACCAGCCAGACGAAGCGGTTGGACAAATCCATCCACAGCAGCGTGGAGGCGGTGATGGCAATGAGGATGAGAACCCCGCCCATGGTGGGCGTGCCGGTCTTGATCAGGTGGGTCTGCGGTCCGTCCTGCCGCACCGCCTGACCCACCTTCATCGCGGTGAGCTTGCGGATCACCGCAGGGCCGGCAGCCAGGCCGATGAACAGCGCCGTGAGGGTGCTCATCACCGCGCGGAAGGTGATGTAGTTGAACACCCGGAAAAACCGTAACTCCGGCGAAACGCCCATCAACCACATGGCCAGGCTATGCAGCATGATTGGCCTCCTTCGCGCCGGCGCCAGGCGGCCGCGTGCCCAAGGCCTGCAGCGCGCGCGCCACCCGCTCCATGCGCATGAAGCGCGAGCCCTTGACCAGCACCGCATCGAAACCCTGCAGCGCGGCGATGTCGACCGGCAGGGCCTCGGCGCTGGCGGCGTGTCGCACCGCCACACCGCCCCGCCCTGCGGCGTCGGCCGCATGGCGCGCGAGATCGCCCACGGCCCAGACGGCGTCAATGCGGCATGCGGCGGCATGGCTGCCGGCTTCGATGTGAAACGCCGGGCCCTGCAGGCCGACTTCGCCCATGTCGCCCAGCACCAGCAGGCGCCGCCCGGGCAACGCGGCGAGGGCGTCGATCGCGGCGCGCACCGAATCCGGGTTGGCGTTGTAGCTGTCGTCGATCAGCGTGATGATCTGTCCACCGGGCAGTTCGAGCCGGCTGCGCTGCATGCGCCCCGCTACCGGGCGGAACGCTTCCAGCCCGGCGGCCACCGCGTCGAGCGGTGCGCCGCAAGCCAGTGCCACGGCCGCCGCAGCCAGTGCGTTGTGCGCGTTGTGCGCGCCCATCACCTGCATCCGCAGGCGGGCCTCGCCGGCAGGTGAGCGCAGGTGCAGGCGCATGCCCGGCTCCGCGTTCGCTGCGGCCTGCTGGTCCGACCGATCCACCATCTCGGCCCAGCCGCTGACCTCTGCTGCGGGCGGTGCCTCGGTCTTGGCGTGCAGCGCGAAGCGCATGAGGCGGCGCCCGGCGGCCAGCGACTGCCAGAGCGGCGCGTAGCTGTCGGTGGCAGGGTAGACGGCGACACCGCTGGACGCCAACGCGGCCAGCACGCTGCCGTTCTCGCGGGCCACGGCTTGCACCGTGTGCATGAATTCCTGGTGCTCGCGCTGCGCGTTGTTGACCAGCGCCACGGTGGGCTCGGCGATGGCCGCCAGCCGCGCCACTTCGCCCGGATGGTTCATGCCAAGTTCGACCACCCCGGCCAGGTGTTGCGGCTGCAGGCGCAGCAAGGTGAGCGGCAGGCCGACCTCGTTGTTGAAATTGCCTTGTGTCGCCAGGCTCCCGCCCTCGCCCAGCCAGGCGGCGAGGATGGCCGCGATCATTTGCGTGACCGTGGTCTTGCCGTTGCTGCCGGTGACGGCGGCGAGCGCCATAGCGCCTTGCTGACGGCGCCAGGCGCGTGCGAGCAGACCCAACGCCTGCAGGCTGTCGGCCACCTCCACGCCGGACAGGCCGCTGGGCGCCACGCCGCGTTCAGCCAGCACGGCGGCAGCACCGGCGGCTGCCGCCTGGGACAGGAAGTCATGGGCGTCGAAGCGTTCGCCGCGCAGCGCGACAAACAAGTCCCCAGGGCGCAGGCTGCGGGTGTCGGTGCAGACGCGGGAGATGGGGACGGAACCATCGCCATGCAATCGGCCGCCGACCCAGGCCTGCAACTCGCGCAGGTCGAACAGCCCGCCGCCACGCTGCGCCAGGGCAAGGCGGGCATGGAAGCCATCCGCAAACGGCACCCTGCGCCCGTCTTGTTCCTGCGTCGTCTCATGCCCCTTGCCGGCCAGCAGGACGACATCCGCTGCAGCGGCATGGGCCACGGTTTCGGCGATGGCCTGGGCGCGGTCGGCCACGACCAGGCCCTGCACCGGTGCGACCAAACCTTGCAGCAAGTCGTCGAGGATGGCTTGCGGCGCCTCGCTGCGCGGGTTGTCGCTGGTCAGCACGACACGGTCGGCCACGCCTTCGGCAGCAGCGGCCATGGGCGCGCGCTTGCTGCGGTCGCGGTCGCCACCGGCCCCCAGCAGACACCACAGCTTGCCGCCACGCGCCTGAGCTGCCGGGCGCAGGGCCTGCAGCGCCTGGGCGATGGCGTCGGGGGTGTGGGCGTAATCCACCACCACCAGTGGCGCGTCACGCCCGCCCATCAACTGCATGCGCCCGGGTGGCGCAACGATGGCGCCCAGCGCCTGCACGATGGCCTCGAAGTCCAGGCCGCAGCTTTGCAGCAAACCGCACACAACCAGCACATTGGCGGCGTTGAAGCGCCCCACCAGCGGCAGCACAAGCTGTGCCCGCTGCGGGGCGTGGCGCAACCCGACGGCCATGCCCGTGGGCATGTCGGCAAGCTCGGCACCCCAGTCGGCAGGCCGGTCCAGCGCGGTGGTGATGATGCGCACACCACGCTGCGCCGTGTGTTGCGCCAGGATTGCGCCCATGGGGTCGTCGATGTTCAGCACCGCGGCCTGCAGCCCCTGGACGTCGAACAGGCGCCGCTTGGCGCTGGCGTAGGCGGCCATGTCGCCGTGGTAGTCGAGATGGTCCTGCGTCAGATTGGTGAAGCCGGCGGCGTAAATCTGCAGGCCCGCCAGGCGTCCTTCCTCGAGACCGATGGAAGAGGCTTCGAGCGCCACATAGCGCACCCCCCGCGCCCGCATCGCCGCCAGTTCGTGCTGCAGGCGCACCGGATCGGGCGTGGTCAGGCCGGTGGCTTGCAGTGCGCCGGGCAGACCAACGCCGAGGGTGCCGACCACTCCGCAAGGCTTGCCGACGGCGGCCAGCGCCTGCGCCGCCCAGAGGGCACAGGAGGTCTTGCCATTGGTACCGGTGATGGCCAGCACGGTCATGTGGCGCGAGGGCTGGCCGTACCAGGCGGCGGCGAGTTCGCCGGCGAGTGCTTTCAGGCCGCGCACGCGCAGCGTGACGGACGGCAGATCGAAGGCATCGGCACCGTCGTCCTCCACCAGGGCGGCCACGGCGCCGCGGGCAAAGGCCTCGGACAGGTGGCGCCGACCATCGCTGACAGTGCCGGGCCAGGCGATGAACACATCGCCGGCTTGCACCTGGCGCGAGTCGCAAGTCCAGGCTGCCCCGGCCGGAACGGCAGCGGCACGCACGGCATGCAGCACGGCGCCGACGGAGCTGGGTGCCGCACTCATGCACCCTCCTTGTGGAGCGGATTTGCCGGCTTGGAGGGTGGGGCGGCGGCGTTGGGGTTGGCGGTCGCGGTGATCGCCGGGGCCACGTCGGGCTTGACCGGAAGGTCCGGCGGCACGCCGAGGATGCGCAGTGCCTGCGGCACCACGCTGGCGAACACCGGGGCCGAAACGTCACCGCCGAAATGCTTGCCACCGCTGGGCTGATCGACCGAGATGGCCATGACGATGCGAGGATGGCCGATGGGCGCCATGCCAACGAACTGGGCGCGGAATAGATGCTTGTCGTAGCCCTTGCCCTTCCAGATCCAGGCGGTGCCGGTCTTGCCGCCGGTGGTGTAGCCCGGCACGGCGGCGCCGGGCGCGGTCCCGCCTTGTTGCGTCACCAAGGCCAGCATGCTGCGCATCTCACGCGCCACCAGCGGCGACACCACCTGCACGCCTTGCGGCGGGGCAGAGCTCCTGAGCAGTGTTGCCGGAATGATGCGGCCATGGTTGGCGAACACCAGGTAGGCATGCGCCAGTTGGAAAGTGGACACGGAGATGCCGTAGCCGAAGCCCTGGGTCACGGCGTCGATCGGGCGCCATTTCTCCCACGGCCGCACCAGGCCGCTGGCCGCACCCGGGAACGGCACCTGCGGGCGCTGGCCGAGGCCGACGGCGGTGTACATATCCCACTGGATGCGCGGATTCATGCGCATGACGATCTTGCTGGTCGCCACGTTGCTGGAATACTGGATGACCTGGGGCAGCGCGATGGTGCCGTTGTTCGAGTCGTCGCAGATGTTGTTGCCGTAGACGTTGAGGCAACCGGGCGCCGTGTGGAACTCGGTCTGCGGCGTCACCACACCCGCCTGCAGCGCAGCGGCGATGGTGATGGGCTTCATCACCGAGCCGGGCTCGAAGGTGTCGGTCAGCGCGTAGTTGCGCATGTCCGACTGGGTCATGCTGCTGCGATGGTTGGGATCGAAACTCGGATAGTTGGCCATCGCCAGCACCTGCCCGTTGGTCGCGTCGAGCACCACGGCGCTGCCGTTCTTGGCCTTGTTGCTGGTCACCGCATCTTTCAAGGCCTGGTAGGTGAGGTATTGGATCTTGCTGTCGATCGACAGTTGCACGTCATCGCCGTTCACTGGCGGCACGCCGCCGCCGACATCCTCGATCACATTGCCGAGACGGTCGCGCATGACCTTGCGCGTCCCCGAATGGCCCGCCAGGTCTTTCTGGAAGGTGAGTTCGACCCCGGCCTGGCCCTGGTTCTCCAGGTCGGTGAAACCCACCAATTGCGCCGCCGCCGAACCTTCGGGGTAGTAGCGTTTGTAACTTGGGGAGAAATAAATTCCCTTGATACCCAGTGCCTGCACTCGGCGCGCGGTGTCGACGTCGACCTGGCGCTTCACATACACGAATTGCTTGTCCAGACTCAGACGCCGCTGCAGCTCGGCCGTGTTGAGCTTGAGCAACTGCGCGAGTTCGCTCACCTTGCCGGGATCGGCCTCCAGCGTTTCGGGGTCGGCCCAGATGGTCTTGACCGGAATGCTGGAAGCCAGGATATTGCCGTGGCGATCGAGAATGCGCCCGCGCATGGCGGGCAGCTCGATGGTGCGGATGAAGCGCAGATCCCCCTGCTGCTGGTAGAAGTTGGTGGTGATGACCTGCACCCACAAGGCGCGGCCGATGAGCGCGGCGAAGGCGAGATACAGCAAACCCTTGACCAGCCAGGCACGCCCGGGCGCCAGGCGCAGGCGCAGCAGCGGACTGCTCTGCGCCTGCGCCTGGCGCGGCGCCGCGCCGAGGGCGCGCGAGCCCAGCGCGCCGAGGACGCCGCTCTGCAACCGCCGCCCCCCTTGAGGTGGGCGAGAGCCTGGAGCGGCTTGGCGTTTCCCCATGAGCTTCATCGCGTAGGAATGGATGCCGGCAGGCTGGGCAGGCGTGCGGCGCTGATGTAGTCGGTCCGGGCAGGCGTCACCGGCACGAGTCCCAGCGCATGGCGCGCCAGCTCCTCGATGCGCCCGGGCACGGAGAGCGCGCGCACCTCCACCTGCAAGCGGTCGTGGTCAAGCTGCAATTGCATGGCCCGCTGCTGTGCCGCGTCGAGCGCGGCAAAGGTGCGACGCGCCTCGTACTGCGCCCGCACCACGAGCATGGCGCTGGCCATGGCGATGAGCAACAGCAACAGGTTCAGCCGCGTCATGCGCCCACCTCCGGCGCCCCAGCCGTGGCCGCCAGCCTCGGCAGGCGCTCGGCGGCGCGCAGCATGGCAGAGCGCGAGCGCGGGTTGGCCTTGACTTCGGCCGCACCAGGGCGTTGCTTGGTCAACAGCTTCAGGCCCGGATGGAATGTCACCGGCGCCACTGGTAGGCGCAATTGCTCGCGCGTCTGCTCGGGCGCACGCGACTGC
This sequence comes from Burkholderiales bacterium, assembly GCA_013044035.1. Taxonomy (GTDB): domain Bacteria; phylum Pseudomonadota; class Gammaproteobacteria; order Burkholderiales; family Burkholderiaceae_C; genus Thiomonas_A. The sequence goes on along the minus strand of JABEVE010000016.1, from coordinate 124,463 downwards.
CGCGCCATGAACTGCTTCACGATGCGGTCTTCGAGGGAGTGAAAGCTGATGACCACGAGCCGCCCTCCATCAGCCAGCCTGGCCATCACCTGCGCGAGTGCCGCTTCGAGTTCGGCAAGCTCGGCATTGACGTGAATCCGAAGAGCTTGAAAGGTGCGCGTGGCCGGATCCTGCCCCGGTTCGCGACTGCGCACCGCTTGCGCCACGAGGCCGGCAAGCTCGGCGGTACGGGTGACGGGCTCGCCCCGTTCGCGGCGAGCCACAACCGCCTTTGCAATCGGGAAAGCAGCCCGTTCGTCGCCATAGTCTCTCAGCACCCGGGTGATGTCATCAACGCTGGCTTGGGCCAGAAATTGCGCGGCCGTGATGCCGCGCGTGGTGTCCATACGCATGTCCAGCGGGGCGTCGCCTCGAAAGCTGAAGCCGCGCCGGGTCTCGTCGAGCTGCGGCGACGACACGCCCAGATCGAGCAACATGCCCTGCACCCTGGGCAGGTTCACCCCATCCAGCACCGCGCCCAATTCGGAAAATGCGGCGTGCACCAGCGTCAGGCGCGCATCGGCCCGCGCCAAGTCCTGGCCGGCGGCTATGGCCTGAGGATCGCGGTCCAGCGCCACCACGCGCGCCTGGGGCGCCAGGCGCGTCAGCAATTCCCGCGTGTGGCCACCGCGGCCGAAAGTCGCATCGAGATAGATGCCGGCCGGGTCGGTCATCAGCAGCTCGACGGCCTCGTGCAGCAACACGGTGCGGTGCTGCAGCGGCGCTGCAGCGGTGGGGGCGGGGTTTGGCATCTGGGGTCACCTTCACACCACGATGTTGCGTACCGCTTCAGGCATGCCGGCCTCGATCACCGCCGCCTCGCGCGACTGGTGGGTGGCGCGGTCCCAGATCTCGAAATGCGAACCCATGCCGATCAAGTCGATCTCGCGCTCGATGCGCGCCGCCGCACGCAGTTCCGGCGAGATCAGCACGCGTCCCGTGGCGTCGATCTCGGTTTCGGTGGCATGGCCCAGATAGATGCGCTTCCAGCCCTGCGCCTCCATGGGCAATTGGCTGATTCTGGCGCGAAACTCCTGCCATTGCGCGTCGCCGAACAACATCAGGCAGCCCTCGGGGCTTTTGGTCAGGGTCAACCGACCGGCAGCCTGCGCCAGCAGCATGTCGCGGTGGCGCGCAGGCACGGTCATGCGACCCTTGCCGTCCAGCGTCAACGCCGATATGCCAATGAACACGCGCTTCTCCGATTGCCTTCAGCGCAGAGCCCGGCCCCTGCACTTTTACCCACTTTTTTGCACTTAACTGCACTGTAGGGCGCAAAAGAACCATCGTCAATAGGCCAAATTGAAAAATTGGCTTATCAAACAAGCACTTAGCCCAACCATCAAGGCTGTGTTTTTGGACAGATGAAATCGAAAAAAACTACTTAAATGAAGCACTTGAAACCATAAGTGCAAGCGATATATTCGATCTTGAAACCCGCATGTCACGAAACCCACCCTCGGCCTGCGCGAGTCGCGCCGCATGGCCGCGTCTGGCCCGATCTGGCGCGGCATGTGGTGCTGGGCGCGCAAGACGGCAGTACCCAGGGACGGCATCGCCGACGGCTCCCGCCATGTCGGGCCGGAACGCTGAAGCAACCCTGGCTGCGTTCAGCGCCCTGATCACCCCTGGGTTCACGGGAACCGGATTTTCTCTGGGCACAGGCAGATGCATGCCCTGCCTGGCTTGGCGACCATGGGCAGCAGGTGGGCAGGTTCATTGCATTTGGACACGAATGTCGCCTTGACCTACGACTTTCGACGCTTTTAAACTCGTCACAAACGAGACGGCGATGGAGTTCGCCGCAACCGCCCCGGCGCCAGCCGGGGCTGATGACTCCTACCCAGTGCCGCTGCGTGCGGTGGGTGATCTGCATGGGAGGAGTCGATGCAAGCACAAGCCGTATGGCAGCAAATCGCCCAGGTTCTGGCGGTTGTGTTGCTCTCGCCCCTGCTGTACGGTTTCATCGCCATGATGGAAGAGAAGGTGCAGCGCGGCGCAGGCCCCAGCCTGTTCCAGGCCTACCGCGATCTGTTCAAGTGGTTCCGCAAGGAGATCGTGGTGCCGCAGACGGCCTCCTGGATTTTCTGGGCCGCGCCCATCGTGGCATTCGCGGCCATGCTCACGGTGCCCCTGCTCATCCCGGTGCTGACCAACTACCCGCTGCCGCTCTCGGACATGGGCGACATGCTGGGCGGTGGCCTCATTCTGACGCTGGGCGGCTTCGCCATCCTGCTCGCAGGTCTCGATAGCGGCCATCCCTATGGCGGGCTGGGGTCAAGCCGCGAGGCCATGCTGGCGATTCTGGCCGAGCCGACGCTGATCATGGTGTTCATTGGCATCACCCTGCTGGCACAAGCCATGCTGCCCTTCGTCGTCAATCACCTGCTGGTGGCGCAGCCGGCGGTGTTCTGGGGCCCGGCGCATCTGTTTCTGGTGGCGGCGTTTTTCATTCTGCTCACGGTGGAAACCGAGCGCCTGCCGATCCATTCGAGCATCCACGATGAGATCTACATGATCGGCGAGGCGCGCATCCTCGAATACTCCGGCCCGCTGCTGGCGCTGCTGAAGTGGGCATCGTGGATGAAGCAGGCCATTCTCTACACCATCTTCCTCAATGTGCTGACCATCCCCTGGGGCTTGTCCATCCAGGGCACCGCGCTGGGCATCGCCGGCGCCACCGTGGCGCTGCTGGCGAAGTGGGCGCTGCTGGGGCTCATCATGGTGTTCGTCGATACCGCGCAGTCGCGCCTGCGCTTTTACCGCTATCAGGAACCGCTGGCGCTGTCCTTCCTGATGGCCATCCTCGCCATCGTCGCGCGACAGGTTTGAGCAGAGGACAGGGGCCATGTTGATTTTCCACCTTGGCGGCGTGCAGGCATCCATCTTCAGCCTGCTGATCATCATCGCGCTCATCCTGGCCTTCGTCATGCTGGGATCGCACTGGATCAAGAACCACATCCTGGCCTTCGCCGCCGAGTCATGGGTGATTGCGGCGCTGTCGCTGGCCATCGGCATCACCGGACATTACCCGGAGCTGATTTTCATCGCCGCGCTGACCGCGCTGTTTCGCGGCACCCTGCTGCCGTATCTGCTGGTGCGCATCGTCAACGGCCTGGGGCAGAACCGCGAGTTCACGCCCTTGTTGCAACCGGCGTCGAGCATCGTGCTCGGCGGCTTTCTGGTGCTGTTTTCCTACGCAGTGGCCGAGAAGCTGGGCGTGCGCATGAACCTGGTCGACAACATCGCCGTGCTGGCGCTGACCGCCATGTTCGCGCTCAAGCTCATCGGCTTTCTGATGCTGGTGTTGCGCGCGGAGGCGGTGAGTTCCATCCTCGGCCTGCTGGTGATCGAGAACGGCATTTTTCTCGGCTCGCAAATCCTGGTGCCGGGCATGCCGCTGCTGCTGGAAATGGTGATCCTGTTCGACCTGCTGATCATCGTCTCCACCTTCGGCATGCTGATCCGCTTCCTGCACAAGGAAGTGGGAACGACCAGCAGCCGCGAACTCACCCGGTTGGTGGGGTGAGGCGATGGGTGCATTGCACAGCACCTGGAGCAAGGCATGATCTGGAATGCCATGTATGCGATCTGGGCCGTCACAGCGCTCGCGGCGGTGGGAAGCTGGGCATCGCGCCGCAGCCGCATTGCCGAGGCGCTGAACCTCGCCGCGGCGATCATCGACCTCATCCTGGTGATCGTGCTGCTTATCGCCACGCCCGACACCGCCATCACCGCGCTGAATCACTACCTGCTGCTCGACGACTTCGGCGTGTGGGTCATGCTGTGCCTGGCCATCGTCTATCTGCTGGCCAGCGTCTACGCCATCGGCTACATGCGCTGGATGCATGGGGAGCTGGCGCGATTGCACCGCTTCTACAGCCTGTTCGCCGCGTTTGCGCTCAGCATGTTTCTGGCGCCGGTGCAGAACAACCCGGGGCTGTACTGGATCGCCATCGACCTCACCACCATCGTCAGCGCGTTTCTGGTGGGGTTTCAGCGCGCGCCGGAAAGCATCGAGGCGGCGTGGAAGTACATCGTCATCGTCTCCGCAGGTCTTGGCCTGGCGCTGCTGGGCACGGTGCTGTTTTACTGGGCCGGCACGTTCATCCTCGGCCCGGAGTACGACATGACCTGGGCCAACCTCGCCGGCATCGCGCCCAAGGCCGAGCCGATGTTGCTGCTGCTCAGCTTCCTGCTCGTGCTGGTGGGCTTTGGCACCAAGGTCGGCCTGGCGCCGATGCACACCTGGCTGCCGGATGCGCACAGCGAAGGCCCGGCGCCAGTGTCGGCCATGCTGTCGGGTGCACTGCTCAACTGCGCCATGCTGGGCATCGTGCGTTACCTCAACATCCTGCAGCACACCAGCATCGAGGCCACGGCGCGCACCGCACTCGTGGTGCTGGGCGCGTTCAGCCTGTTGGTGGCGGCGCTGTTCATCAGCCGCCAGACCGTCATCAAGCGCCTCGCCGCCTATTCCAGCGTGGAGCACATGGGCGTGGTCGCGCTGGGCTTCGGTTTCGGCGGACCCCTAGGGGTGATCGGCGCGCTGTATCACATGCTCAATCACTCGCTCACCAAGTCGCTTGTGTTCTTCGGTGCGGGCAACACGATGCATGCTTACGCGAGCAAAGACATCGGCAAAATCCGCCGCGTGCTGCGCTTTTTTCCGCGCTCCGGAGCGATGTGGCTGGCTGGAGCCGTGGCCATCACCGGCGCGCCACCGTTCGGTCTGTTCTTGAGTGAACTCGCCATCCTGCGCGGTGGCATGCAAAGCGCCAATCCCTGGGCGGTGTGGTGGATGGCGGTGCTGCTCATCGTCATCTTCATCGGCTTTCTCAACCACTTCCGCGCGATGTATTTCGGCTCGCGGCCGGAGCACGCGCCACACCTGAAACTCGGTTTCACGCACGTGGCGCCAATGGCCGTGGCTCTGGCCGTCATCCTGCTGCTCGGGCTGTGGTGGTTGCCACCGATCTGGACCCATCTGGCTGGCATCGCTACGCAACTGGGAGGGGTGTGAGATGCGCCACTGCGACACCATCCGCCTGAGCCCTGCAGAGTTGCCTGCCGCCACCGACGTCCTGCTCACCGCGCTGGGCGACACCCCCAGCGCCCATGGCCGCATGCAGATGGCCTACGCCTGCGGCTGCAGCGACGGCGGGCTGGACGTGATCTATGTGCTGAGTCAGGGCGCCAAGCAGCCCTACAAAGTCTGGCGCGTGCGCCCAGAGGACCGCACCCTGCCCTCGCTGGCCAACAAGCTGCCGTTGCTGGGCTGGTACGAGCGCGAGATGATGGACCTTGACGGCCTGCGTTTTACTGGCCACCCTGAACCCAACCCGCTGGTGCTGCACGAAGGCATGCCGCGCGAATCCGCGCCGCTTGCGCATGGTTTCGACATCCATGCCGCGGCTCTCGATTTCACGCCACAGCCGCCGATCGTGCCGCAGGTCTTGGGGCCGGACATCCAGCGCCTGCCCTTCGGCCCGGTGCGGGCGGACATCGTGGAGTCGGCCCAATTCCTGTTCTTCTACATCGGCGAAGGCATCCTGCACTATCACCCGCGGTTGTTCTACAAACACCGCGCGATGGAAGCGCGGTTCCAGGGAGCGGATGCGCGCACGGGCAGTACGCTCGCCGAGCGGGTCAGCGGCATCGACTCGGTGGCGCACGCGCTGGCGTTTGTGCAGGCGGTGGAAGGCGCGATGGGCTGGCGTGCGCCGCCGCGCTCGCGCTATCTGCGTGTCATCCTCGCGGAGCTGGAGCGGCTCTACAACCATCTGCACTATCTCGGCCATCTGTCGAAGACCACCACGTTGAAAGTGGGCGAGGCGCAAGGGCTGTTGCTCGAAGAACGGCTCAAGCAGATCAACGGCAAACTCACTGGCAGCCGGTTTTTGCGCGGCCTCATCACCCCCGGCGGGTTGCGCCGCGACCTCGATGTGAGCGGCCTGGACGCCGCGCTCGACACGGTCACCGACGACATCGCCAGCTATCTGCAGCGCCTTGAAAGCACCCGCAGCCATCTCGACCGCCTGATGACGACCGGCCACCTCGACCGCCAGGTTGCGTTCGACCAGGGCGCATGCGGACCGATCGAGCGCGCCAGCAGCCTCGACCGCGATCTGCGCCGCGACCACCCTTACGCCAACTACGACAAGGTGCGCTTTTCCGTGCCCGTGCAACAAGTCGGCGATGCCCATGCCCGCTCGCTGGTGCGCATGGCGGAAATCCGCGAGTCACTGGCCATCATTCGCCAGACCATCGGCCGCGTCAAACCCGGTTCGGTGCTGCGCTGCGACGTGATGGAGGAGCCCGACCCGCAAGGCGAAGGCCTAGGCTGGGTGGAGGGCACGCGCGGCGGGCTGCTCTACGCGGTTCATCTGGATGAAAGCCGCACCCGACTGCAGCGCGTCAAGATCAAGGACCCGTCGTTTTCCAACTGGCGGGTGTTCCCCTTCACCGTGGAGGACAGCAACATGATGGACTACGCCATCAACGAGGCCAGCTTCGGCCTGTCCGTCGCCGGTGCCGATCGGTAAGGAGACGACCATGCCGCTATGGACGTGGTTCGGATTGCACAAAGGCCGCGCCACCACGCCCTGGCCGCAGCATCCCGGCCCCGACGGGCAGGAGGGCGTGCTCGGTCTGCCACGTTTAGACGCGACGCGCTGCAACGCGACGCAGAGCGGCTGCAACGATTGCGTCGCCGCATGTCCAGCCTCCGCCATTGGGGTCGATACTGGCCAGCAGGTGCAACTCGACTATGCCCGCTGCGTCGGCTGCCAGCTTTGCACCGAGGTCTGCCCCGCGGGTGCGTTCAGCATCAGCCACGACTGGGCATTCGGCGTGCGCGACAAGGCGGATTTGTTGAATCGGGGTTTGGTAGAAACCTCCCCACACCAACCCTCCCCACATCGTGGAGAGGGAGCGGACCATTCCTCACCCACCGCGTGGGGGAAGTCAGGAGGGGGAGACTCGAACGAACAAGCGCTCACGCGAGAACTCAAAATCTTCGGCAAGAGCCTGCACGTCCGGCATGTCGATGCCGGTTCGTGCAACGGCTGCGAGAGCGAACTGCAAGCCCTGCTCAACCCCTTCTACAACCTGCACCGGCTGGGTGTGTTCTTCACCCCGTCGCCGCGTTTCGCCGATCTGCTGCTGGTCACCGGCCCCGTCACTGCCGCGATGCGCGAGCCGCTGCTGCGCACCTATGAGGCCTTGCCGCAACCGCGCTGGGTGATGGCGGCCGGCACCTGCGCCACCGGCGGCGGCACCAATGGCGGCGGCTACGCCTGCCATCAGGGGCTGGAGGGCATCCTGCCGGTGGATGTGTGGCTGCCCGGCTGCCCACCCAACCCGGCAGCATTGATCGAGGCGCTGCTTTTGCTGCTGCGACGCAAGCCGCAGCGGGTGCATGGAGGCGTGTATGAATCTGCCTGACGCCATCGCCAGTTCCATCACCCTCAGCGCCTTTGGCCTTGCGGCGCTGGTCTGGGTGCTGGCGCTTCTGGTCGATTTATTCCTGGGCACCGCCCTGCCCCGCCTGCTGCTCGGACTGGGCTGCGCGTTCGCCGCCGTCGGCGCGCTGTGGGGCCTGCCCGGCGGTAGCGCGGGGCAGGCCGTGCTGCAACTCGGCGATGACCCCGTCATCTTCCACCCCGATGCCGCCGCGCTGTGGCTGATGCTGCCCGCGCTGCTGCCCGCATTTTTTGCATCCTTGTGCGGCGGCACCCAGCACACACGCGGCTGGGCCACGGGCGCGGCGCTGTCGCTGCTCGGCGCTTTGGGCGTGTACGGCCTGCAAGACGGCGCGAGTTTTCTCATCGCCTGGGAGGCCATGGGGTTCGGCGGCGCGCTCATGCTGCTGGCGGATCATCGCAGCGTGCAGGCTGGGTACGACAACCTGTTCATGCTCGCGCTGCTGGAAGTGGGTGGCGTGGCCTTGCTGCTGGCGGTGTTGATGCTGGGACCGAGTCTGGCCTTCGGCACCTACGCCCTGCGGTGGACCGGATGGGGCGTGGCCCCGGCCCTTGTCCTCGGCCTGTTGTGGCTGGCCGGCTTCGGCGCCAAGCTCGGGCTGCTGCCGTTTTACGAGTGGTATCCGGGGGCTTACGGCAGCGGCAGCGGCTCCACCGGCGCGCTCATGTCGGGCATCGTCCTGAACGCCGCCTACTTCGCGCTGGGTCGTGCGCTGCTGCAATGGATGGGCAACCCGCCCTGGCTGGCGGGCTTTGGTGTGGTGGTGCTGGCGGCGGGCACGTTCACGGCCATCCTCGCCATCCTCTACGCCTTCCAGCAAAGCGACTGGCGGCGGCTGCTGGCGTTTTCCTCCGCCGAGAACGCCGGGGTTGCGGTGACCGCGCTGGGCGCGGCGCTGATTTTCCGTGCCGGTGGCCAGAACATGCTGTCGGCGCTGGCCTGGACGGTTGGCATGCTTCACCTGATGGGCCACAGTCTGGCCAAGGGCAGCCTGTTTCTCACGGCCGATTCAGCCGCCGCGCTGCAGGGCAACCATCATCTGCGCCAAAGCGCCATCCTGCGCCATGCGCCACTCACCCTCGGCCTGGGCGCGGTGTTCGCGGTCATGAGCCTGGCCGCCATGCCACCCACCGCCGGATTTGTGAGCGAGTGGTATTTGTTCCAGACCCTGTTCCACGACTTCACCCTGAAAGGCGACGGCTCGCGCATCGCCCTGGCGCTGGCCGGGGCGGGCTTGGCGCTGACCGCCGCCATCGCCCTGGCGACCATGGTCAAACTGTTCGGCGTCGGTCTGCTGGGCCAGAACGAGGAACACTCCGCGCAACATCGCAAACACCAGGCGAAACTGACGGCATTGCAAACGCTCTCCGTGCTCATCACCGGGCTGGCCGTGCCGGTGTTCGCCGTGACCCTGGTGTGGTGGCTGCCGCTGATGCAACAGGCCGCGTGGCCCGCCGCGGACGCTGCACGGCAGATGACCCATGGCTGGCTGCTGGTGCCATTGTCGGCCGGGTTTGCCTTTATCTCCCCAGCCATGCTGGTGCTGGCCGTGCCGCTGTTGTCGCTGTTGCCACTCTGGCTGGTCTGGGGCCGCAGGCGCTTTGCGGTGCGCCGCGCGCCGCTGTGGTGCGGCGGCGAAGACTATGCCGCCCACGCCGGAGCGACCACCGCGTTGTCGTTCTCCAACGCGATGCGGGTGTTCTACAACTTTGTCTATCGTCCCCACAACGCCGTGGCACGACAGTTCGAAGGCAAGCCCTACTTTCTCAGGGAACTGCAGTTCAGCTATTCGCAGGCCCCCATGTTCGGCGCGCTGCTGTTCACCCCGGCGGTGCGTACGGTGGAGTGGCTGGCGCGCCGATTGCGCTTTCTGCAGAACGGCCTGATGAACGCCTATCTCGCCTACATCGGCATCCTGCTGGTGCTGGTGTTCGGGCTGGTCCTGGTGTGGACGCCGCCAACCTGATGCGCGCACAACAACCGCTGCGAGCCAACCGCCCCCGAGAAAACAACAACAATCCCGGTTGTCGTCGCGTCAGCTCGGGCCGCGCACCGTGCCGACACCGCGGCACGACCCACTCATTCTTGATTTTCAGGACGTTTCATGGTTTCCGTTTACATCTCCATTTTCGCCATCCTGGGCGCATTCGCCCGCTATGGGCAGTCTCTCGTGGTGCAGAGCGTGCTCGGCGACGCCTTTCCGTTCGCCACCCTGTCGATCAATGTGCTGGGCTCGTTCCTGATGGGCTTCCTGTTTTTCGAAACGCTGGAGCGCATCAACGTCAGCCCGGAGCTGCGCACAGGCATTCTCACCGGCGGTCTCGGCACCTACACCACGTTTTCCACCTTCTCCATCGAGGCCATCCATCTGCTCGAACTCGGGCATTTGATCCTGGCGGCTCTCTATGTCGGCGCGTCCGTGGTGTTGTCGGTCGCCGCCGCGTTCTTCGGCGCCTATCTGTCGCGCCATCTGCAATTCACCGACTCCTGAGCCGCGAGCGACTTCGATGACATTTCTCTACATCGCGATCTTCGCGCTCATCGGCGCTTTCAGCCGCTACGGGCACACCCTCGTCGTGCAGCGCGCGCTGGGGAGGTCGTTCCCCTTCGCCACGCTGTCGATCAATATCGTCGGCTCGTTCCTGATGGGCTTCCTGTTTGACGAAACCCTGAAATATGCCGCCATCAGCCCGGCCATGCGCACCGGCATCCTCACGGGCGGTGTCGGCACCTACACCACGTTTTCCACCTTTTCGTTGGAAACCCTGACCCTGATTGAAAACGGCGAGGCTGCCAAGGCCTGGCTCTACGTGGTTCTGTCCGTTGTCTTGTCCATGCTGGGCACGGCGCTCGGCGCCTATCTTTCACACACCCTGGGAGTCTGACCCATGAAAACCGTCACGATGGCGCGCATCTACATCAAGGAAGGCGACAAGGTGCAGGGCCACAACCTGATGCATGAAATCTTCAAGCTGCTGCACGAACAGCACAAGGTCCACGGCGTCACCGTGTTTCGTGGCGTGGCCGGTTTCGGCAGCAAGGGGGAGGTGCATGCCGACGATCTGCTGCGCCTGAACGTGCATCTGCCGCTTGTGCTGGAGTTCTACGACGACCCCGAGGTGGTGGCCTCCGTGCTGCCCCGCATCCAGCAGATGGTGCCAGCCGGGCATATCGTCTCCTGGCAGGCGCAGTGCGGGTGGCCTTAAACCTGGACAGGATAGGTGCCATCGCCATAGGGCGCAGCACGGAACGCGGGCAGTTGCTCGGCTTGGGCCGAATGCGCCGCTAGATGTGGATAGCGCGCAGCGTCGACGCAATCGGGTACCGTTTGTTGCGTGAACATCCAAGCCACGGCGGTGCAGATGCCTGCTTGCAGTTGCACGTCGAAAGGCTGCTGCGCCAACGCTGCCTCGAGCCCGTCGTAGGCGCTCAGAAGTTGGCCCGTCACGCGTTGCAGCCAGGGTTCGTGGCGCTTCTCGACGGGACGCAGATTGCGTTCGTAGACGATTTGCACACTCTTCTCGCAAGCCGCGAGCGCCAGACCAACGCGCTGCAGGGCCTGCTGGCGCGGCGCGATATCGTGCGGCAGCAGCGACTTTCCGGGTCCTGCCAAGGCTTCGGCGTAATCCAGGATCAGGCTGGAATCCATCAGGGTCTGGCCGTCGTCGCAGATCAACGTCGGCGCCTTGACCACCGGGTTGATGCGCTGGAACTGCTCGAAGGTGCGGAACACCGACAAGGGGCGGTGCCTGAACTCCAGGCCGAGCAGTTGCAGCGACACCGCGACGCGGCGCACATAAGGTGAGTCGAGCATGCCGATGAGTTCCATGGTTGATCCCTGGATTGGACTGTCGGGCGATGGTAACCAGTGACATTGAGCTCAGAGGTGCGCTTCGAGATGGACATTTGCGCGGGCCTGGTGATCGCGCGAGATCGCCACTGTGATCTGACTGCACGGGCAAGACTTGGTGATGGACATCGTCGTCGCCGACAGGTCTACTCCGATGGCTGCGCCGTCGGGGGGAACACATCGCTTGGCGCCACTTCGGTGCAGACGGGCGCATCACGCCCGGCACCTCTCGATCCGAACCGCTCGGCAGCCCGGCCCCAGCACCAAACCTGAAAACAATGCGAAGCGGGCCTGTAGGCCGGATTCTGTGCATCGGTTACCCGACGTGGCAGCCATTCCTCTGGGCCGCGCGTTACCGCAACGGCTCGTTGCCACCTACCCGCAGGCTCGCGCGGGCCGCGCTTTCACAAGGCCCGAAAGCCCTGCTCCGCCTGCCTATTTGGTGTTGCTCCGGGTGGAGGTTGCCGCGTTTCACGTCCACGCGGCTTGCGCCGCGCTTACTCGTCTCTGTGGTCCTGTTCGTCGCGTCACCGCGCACGGCCGTTAGCCGTCACCCTGCCCTGTGGAGTCCGGACCTTCCTCACCGCGTGGGTCGCCCCACGCCAGCGCGGCTGCCCGGCCCGCTTCGCACCTGCATTATCGTCGCGCGCCGCCACTCCGGCGGTGCTCAGGCCACCAGGCTCCAGGCCAGGGTCTGCCCAGCATCCAGCGGCACGATGTCGCCACCGACATACGGCAGGTGCTCGGGAATGCACTGGGGCACGCGGCGCAGAGTGATCTGGCCAGGATTGCGCGGCAGGCCATAGAAGTCGGCGCCGAAGTGGCTGGCGAAGGCTTCGAGTCTGTCGAGCGCACCAGCCTGCTCGAATGCCTGGGCATACAACTCCAGCGCATGCGGCGCGGTGAGGCAGCCGGCACAGCCGCAGGCGGCTTCTTTGAGCGCCCGCGCATGCGGCGCCGAGTCCGTGCCGAGGAAAAAGCGCGCATCGCCGCTGGTGGCCGCGGCCACCAGCGCCAGGCGGTGACGCTCGCGCTTGAGCACCGGCAGGCAGTAGTAATGCGGCCGCATGCCCCCGCTGAACATGGCATTGCGGCTGTAGAGCAGATGGTGGGCGGTGATGGTGGCGGCCAGCAGCGGCGTGCCGCGCGCGTCCACCGCAGCCTGCTCGCGCACGAAGCTTGCCGCTTGTGCCGTGGTGATGTGCTCCAGCACGATCTTGAGCGCTGGAAAATCATGCCGGATGCGCAGCAGATGGCGCTCGATGAACACCGCCTCGCGATCGAAGACGTCGACCTCGGGGTCGGTGACTTCGCCATGAATCAGGAGCGGCATGCCATGCTGCTGCATGGCCTCGAACACCGGGTAGGCGCGGTCCAGATCGGTCACACCACTGGCGGAGTTGGTGGTGGCTCCTGCCGGATAGAGCTTGACCGCATGCACCGCACCACTGGCCTTGGCACGCTCGATTTCAGCCGGGAGTGTTGTGTCGGTGAGATAAAGCGTCATCAGCGGCTGGAAGCTCGAACCCTTCGGTCGCGCCGTGAGGATGCGATGGCGATACTCGAGTGCCTGTGCGGTGTTCACCACCGGCGGCTTGAGATTGGGCATGACGATGGCGCGAGCAAACTGTGTCGCCGTCCACGCGACGGTGTAAGTCAGCGCCGCGTCGTCACGCAGGTGCAGGTGCCAGTCGTCGGGGCGGGCGAGGGTGATTTGAGTGTGTTGGAACTGTTGCATGGGTGGAGAGGAAGCGGGCTGCGCAACGCCAGCGGGATGGCCGCTGTTTGGCGACGCAAGGCCACTGCAAATGCCAGCGAATAGTAATGCGCGCCTGCCCAGCGCCCCGGCCCCGGACTCCGGTTGGCGCCAATCAGTGCGCCAGAATCTTGCCCAGAAACTGCTGCGCGCGCTCGCTGCGAGCGCTGGTATTGCCGAAGAACTCGGTGGTCGCGCAGTCTTCCACGATGCGCCCGGCATCCATGAACACCACGCGGCTCGACACACTGCGGGCAAAGCCCATTTCGTGCGTCACCACCATCATGGTCATGCCCTCCTGGGCGAGGCCGACCATGACCTCCAGCACCTCGCCCACCATCTCGGGATCGAGTGCCGATGTGGGTTCATCGAACAGCATGGCGATGGGGTCCATGCATAGCGCGCGCGCGATGGCCACGCGCTGTTGCTGGCCACCCGAGAGCTGGCCGGGGAATTTGTCGCGCTGCGAGCCCAGGCCGACTCGATCGAGGTAATGCTCGCCCTTGGCGATGGCCTCCTGCTTGTTGCGGCCCAAGACCTTGAGTTGTGCGAGCGTGAGGTTCTCCATCACCGACAGATGGGGGAACAGCTCGAAATGCTGAAACACCATGCCGACGCGTGCGCGCAGCTTGGGCAACTGGGTCCTGGGATTGGCCACCGAGATGCCATCGACGATCACATCGCCCTTCTGGAACGGCTCGAGCGCGTTGACGCACTTGATCAGCGTGGACTTGCCCGAGCCCGAAGGCCCGCACACCACCACCACTTCGCCCTTGTCGACATGGGTCGAACAGTCTGTCAGGACCTGGAAGCTGCCGTACCACTTGCTGATGGCCTGGATGTCGATCATGGACATGATGATGTGATTAGGTTCGAGACGTTCAACGAATGATGGCCACACGCTTGTTCAGCAGCCTCACGCCCAGCGACAGGCCGTAGCTGAGGACAAAATAAACCACGGCGACGAAGGTGTACATCTCGACGATGCGGCTGTCGCGCTGGGCGATTTTGACTGCGGCGCCAACGAAGTCGGTCACGTTGAGCAGCGCTACCAGCGACACGTCCTGGAACAGCACGATGGTCTGTGTCAGCAGCACCGGCAGCATATTGCGCAGCGCCTGCGGCAGGATGATCAGACGCATGGACTGGGAGTAGTTGAGCCCCATGGCGTAAGCCGCGCCGAGTTGCCCCTTGGAAATACTCTGGATGCCTGCGCGCACGATTTCGCAAAAGTACGCACCCTCGAACAAGATGAAGGTGACGTAAGCCGAGCGTTCTGCACCGATGCGTGGCGGGTACTCCGCACCCGTGACCCACTGCAGCATGATGGGCACGAGGAAATAGAACCAGAAAATGACCAGGAGCAGCGGGATCGAGCGCATCAGATTCACATAGGCGGCAGCCGCCCAGGCCAGCGACTTGATGCTCGACAGCCGCGCCAGCGCGAGCAGAATGCCCCACAACGTGCCGCCGATGGCCGCCACCACGGTGAGTTGCACGGTGTAGGCCAGGCCCTTCATCAGGAAGGGCAGCGATTGCGCGATGGATGACCAGTCGAAAGCACCCATCTCAGCTCTTCCCACCGAGGTAGCCAGGCACCGCCACTGCACGCTCGACCCAGGCGAACACACGGTTGATGGAAAACGCCACGATCATGTACAGCAAGGTTGCTGCACCGAAAGCGGCAAAGTATTGAAAGGTCATCTCGCCCATCTCGCGCGTACGAAAAAACAATTCGGTCAGGCCGATGGAATAGGCCACCGCCGAGTTCTTCACCAGATTCATCGACTCGGACGTGAGCGGAGGCAAGACGATGCGAAACGCCATGGGCAGGAGCACATAGCGATAGGTTTGCCCTTGCGTCAGCCCCATGGCGTAACCGGCCATGCGCTGGCCTCGCGGCAGCGACAAAATGCCGGACTTGACCTGTTCGGCGATGCGAGCCGAGGTGAACAGCCCGAGGCACACCACCGAGGTCAGCAACTGGAACTGGGTCGGATCCATCGCGATGGCCAGGCGCTTGAGCGGCGGGATGAACTCCGGGATGACGAAATACCAGAGGAAGAATTGCACCAGCAGCGGAATGTTGCGGAACAGTTCCACATAAGCGTCGCCCAAGGCCACGGCCCAGCGTTTGTTGGTGGTGCGCACGACGCCCAGCAGCGAGCCCAGCGTCATGCCCACGACCCAAGCCAGGGCGACGAGGATGAGGGTGAATTCCAGACCGGAGAGCAGCGACATCGCCCAGGTGGTGTCGCCATCCGGGGTGTTTTGCGAAAAAATGCCGAGTTTGAGCATGGCTGGTTTTCAGACCGTGGCCTTCGGTGGTGCGAGGGCTGTTTGCTGGTGCCGTCCCTGGAGATCAGGTTCGGCACCAGCCTGCATCTGCAGGCGACAGCGCAGGCGCAGCCCGCGCCGCGGCCAGACGGCTTATTCCACGCCCTTGTCGTTGGGGTGGGCGAAGGCTTCCTTGATCGCTGCGGTTTCCGCGAAATTCAGATTGATGCCTTTGGGCGGAATCGCGCTGGTGAACCACTTGGCGTAAATCTGGTTGATCGCGCCCGACTTCATCACACCGTCGATGGTCTTGTCCACGAGGGCCTTGAACTCAGGATCGTCCTTGCGCAGCATCATGCTGTAGGGCTCGCTACGCAGCGAGCCGGGCAGGATCTTGTAGGCGGCGGGGTCTTTGGAGTTGGCGATCTGGCCGGCCAGCAGGATGTCGTCCATGACGAAAGCCACGGCGCGGCCGTCAGCCATCAGCAGGAAGCTCTCGGCGTGATCCTTGCCGTAAATTTCCTTGAAATCCAGATCCTTGGTTTTTTCGTATTTCTTCAGCAGCGGCACGGAGGTGGTGCCGGAGGTGGTGACGATGGTCTTGCCCCCGAGTTGCGCAAAGTCGTTGATGCCCGAATCCTTCTTCACCGCGGCAGTGACGTTGATGACGAAGTAGGTGGGACCGAACGCCACCTGCTTCTGCCGCGCAACCGAATTGGTGGTGGAGCCGCACTCCAGATCGATGGTGCCGTTTTCCAGCAGCGGGATGCGGTTGCTCGACGTCACCGGTGCATAGTTCACCTTCAGGTTGGGCATCTGCAGGTCGGCCTTCACTGCATCGACAATCTTGCCGCACAGTTCCATGGCGTAGCCGATCGGCTTGCCGTTGCCGTCGAGATAGGAGAAGGGGATGGACGATTCGCGATAGCCGACGGTCATGCTGCCGGTGTCTTTGATTTTCTTCAACGTGCCAGTGAGCGCTTCGGCTTGTACTGCGGTGAAAGCCAGCGCCAGCGCCGCGCCCAGCGCGAACTGTTTGAACAAGGTCATGTGAATCTCCGTCGGTGAGTTGCAAAAATAATCGACGGAGTGTAACAACACGATTCCGAGGCGCAAGTGGCATTTCCCTGGTTTCGTCGCGCATGCGTCAGCCTTTCGACAATCCACGACAAAGATCGAAAAAAATTAGGCCACCTGCAGCAATCCGGGCGCCTGCAGTTCACGTGCCTGCTCTTGCTGCAACGCCCACATCCGGGCGTAGACCCCTTTCAGCTCCAGCAGTTGCGCGTGCGCGCCGCGTTCGACGATGCGCCCGGCATCGAGCACCAGGATCTGGTGCGCATCCACCACGGTGGAGAGCCGGTGGGCGATGATCAGGGTGGTGCGATTGCGCGCCGCCAACCGAATCTGGCTCTGAATGGCTTTTTCGTTGGCCGAGTCGAGTTGCGAGGTGGCTTCGTCAAAGATCAGGATCGGCGGGTTCTTCAACAAGGCTCGGGCAATGGCCACGCGTTGCTTCTCGCCGCCAGACAGCTTGAGCCCGCGCTCACCAACCTGGGTGTTCCAGCCCAGGGGCTGGCGTGCGATGAAATCGTGAATCTGCGCGGCACGAGCGACAGCCTCCACTTCCTCCTGGCTGGCCCCAGGGCGGCCGTAGGCTATGTTGTAGCCGATGGTGTCGTTGAACAGCACGGTGTCTTGCGGCACGATGCCCAAGGCCGCCCGCAGGCTGGTCTGCGTGACGTCGGCGATGCCCTGACCGTCAATTGTGATGCGGCCTGAGTCCACTTCGTAGAAGCGGAAGATGAGGCGCGACAAGGTGGATTTCCCCGCACCTGAAGGCCCGACGATGGCCACGGTTTCGCCCCCAGCCACTTCAAAGCTAAGACCCTGCAGAACCTGCCGCGCTGGCGAGTAGCCGAAGTGCACGTCCTCGAAGCGCAGCGTGCCCTGGCTCACCGCCAATGGTCGTGCGTCCGGTCCATCGGCGATGTCGCGATTTTGCTCCAGGATGGAAAACATGCGCTCGATGTCGGTCAGGGCCTGGCGGATCTCGCGGTAGATGACGCCAAGAAAGTTCAGCGGCGCATACAACTGGATCATGAAGGCATTGACCAGCACCAGATCACCCAGGTTCATGCCGCCATGAACCACCCCAACGGTCGCGCGCCACACCAGGAGCGTCACGGCGGTAGCGATGATGAAGCTCTGCCCCAGGTTGAGCAGCGACAGCGAGTTCTGCGACTGCACCGCGGCGACCATCCAGCGGTGAAGGTTGTCGTCGTAGCGCCTTGCCTCGTGCGCCTCGTTGCCGAAAATCTTCACGGTCTCGTAGTTCAGCAATGCGTCCACCGCGCGCTGATTCGCTCGCGAATCCTGCTCGTTCATGGTGCGACGCAGACCAGTCCGCCATTCGGTGACGACGACCGTGAACACGATGTACACGGCCAGCGCCACCAGGGCAATGCCGGCAAACCACCAGTCGTACTTCACCATCAGGATGCCGATCACCAGAGCCATCTCCACCAGTGTCGGCAGGATGCTGTAGAGCGTGTACGACACCAGGCTGGAGATGGCACGCGTACCGCGTTCGATATCGCGCGACATGCCGCCGGTCTGACGCTCCAGGTGGTAGCGCAGCGACAGCGAGAACAAATGATCGAACACCTGCAGCGCGACGTTACGCACCGCACCCTGCGTCACACGCGAAAACACGATTTCACGCAACTCGGTGAACAGTGAGACCCCCAGGCGCAAGGCGCCATAGGCCAGCAACAGGGCCACCGGCACGACCAACGCAGTGCGCGGGTCGCCGGGTTTGAGATCGAGTGCGTCGACGATGTCCTTGAGCACCAGCGGCACACCAACGTTCGCCACCTTGGCCGCCACCAGCATGAGCAAAGCCACGACGACGCGTAAGCGGTACGCCCACAAATAGGGCGCGAGCTTGCGCACTGCAGCCCAACTGGGTTGGGGCGCCCCAGCGCTCCGAGGGGGCAAAGGCACGTCGGACGAAGCTTGGTGTCGCATGGGATTCAAAGACAATGGGACGCTGCCTTCACGGCAGCCAACAGCAAACCGCGCATTATTCAATGCCTACGGCCAATCCTTGCCCACTGCGAGCCTTTCCCATGAACGAAACCCAGCAATTGCCCTCGGGCCGCGAACCGGTCTTGCGCATCCAGCCCCGCCCAGCAGACGTGAACATGCATGGCGATATTTTTGGCGGCTGGATCATGGCCCAGGTCGACATGGCTGGCGGCATAGCCGCTGCCAAGCGCGCCCGGGGCCGGGTGGCCACGGTTGCAGTGAAAGAGTTCGTGTTCAAGCACCCGGTGTTCGTCGGCGATGTGCTGTCGTTCTACGCCGAAGTGGTGCGCGTGGGCAACACCTCTGTCACCGTGCAGGTCGAGGTGTTCGCGGAGCGCGGCATCCCGAACACCCAGGTCTACCGTGTGACCGAAGCCACGCTCACCTTCGTCGCCGTCGGCGAGGACCGCAAACCACGCCCTGTGCCTGCGGCCTGAACGCGGGGCGTGGAGAAGGACGAAGTGCTGCCCTCAGGCGGCCACATTTCCGTACTCCCGCACGGATGCATCGCATCAAGGCAAACGCCACCCGAAGGTGGCGTTTGCATCACAACCCGGCGGCAACACAAACGCCGCAACACCCGAGACATCACTTCTTCTCGGGGGCTTTTTTCTCTCCTTCCTTGGTGTCTTTGGTATCCTTGGCATCCGGCTCGGCCGTGGCTTCCGCTGCCTCGGCCGCAGCCTGATTCAGCACAGTTGCAACCACCGGGTTCTCGGCACCGTGGGTCACGGCCGTGACCGAACCGGGCAGCTTCAAGTCATTGACGTGCAGCGAATGTCCCTTTTGCATCTTGCTCAGGTCCACTTCGATGAACTCGGGCAGATCGCCGGGCAGGCAACTGATTTCCAGTTCGCTCAGCACATGGCTGATCATGCCGCCTTCGAGCTTGACGGCCGGCGACTCTTCGGCATGCACGAAATGCAGCGGCACCTTCATCGTGATCTTGCGATCGGCGGCCACACGCATGAAATCAATGTGCAACACGATGGGGCGAAAAGGGTGGACCTGAAACGCCTTGAGCAGCACCTTAGTCTGCTGCTCACCCACGGTCAGATCCAGGATGGATGAATGGAATTGCTCTTTCTTCAGGGCGTGGTAGAGGGCGTTGTGATCCAGTTCGATCATCTGTGCCTTTTGCTCACCACCGTAGACGATGCCGGGAACCTTGCCGGCGTTGCGCATGCGGCGGCTCGCACCAGTGCCTTGCGCTGTACGTTCAAATGCGACGACTTTCATGTCGACTCCTCAAATGGGGCCTTGGGCCCCGGTTGCAAATCGGGATGCTCGCGACCAGCATCCCGCAGGGTTCACACGCCCGAAAATTCGGGCGGCGCGAATTCGAAAGAAAACTCCAACGGAAACCCCCGGCACCGTGCCTGACGGCATTCAGAACAGGGTTTCTTGTTCATTGAACAGTTGCAGCACCGAACCGCCCTGGGCAATGCGCAGCATGGTCTGGGCAATCAACTGCGCCGCCGATAGCTGGCGAATCTTGGGGCATTCAAGCGCATTGCCGCGTAGGGGAATGGTATTGGTGACGACTACTTCATCCAGCGCGCTGGCGTTGATGCGCTCGATGGCCGGGCCGGAAAAAACCGGATGCGTACAGTAAGCCACGACCCGCTTGGCGCCGCGCGCCTTGAGCACCTCGGCCGCTTTGGTCAGGGTGCCGGCGGTATCCACCATATCGTCCATGATGATGCAGTTGCGGCCATCGATCTCGCCGATGACATTCATCACTTCGGACACATTCGGCTTGGGGCGGCGCTTGTCGATGATGGCCAGATCGCAGTCCATAAGCTTCGCCAGCGCGCGCGCGCGCACCACGCCGCCGATGTCGGGCGAGACCACGATGAGGTCGCAATACGTCTTCGCCCTGAGGTCGCCGAGCAGGATGGGGGAAGCGTAGATGTTGTCGACCGGAATATCGAAAAATCCCTGGATCTGATCGGCATGCAGATCCATGGTGACCACGCGCGCCACCCCCACGGCCTGCAACATATTGGCGACGACTTTGGCGGAGATGGGAACGCGCGAGGAACGTGGCCGTCGGTCCTGCCGCGCATAACCGAAATAGGGAATGACAGCGGTGATGCGCTCGGCAGAAGCGCGCTTGAGTGCGTCTGCCATGATCATCAATTCCATCAGGCTGTCGTTCGTCGGCGCGCAGGTGGATTGGATGATGAACACCTCGCGCGCGCGCACGTTCTGCTGAATCTCGACCGTGACCTCGCCATCGGAGAAGCGGCCAACGAAGGCTTGGCCGAGACCGATACCCAACTGCTCGACCACCTGCTGTGCCAGCGCCGGATTGGCGTTACCGGTGAAAACGACAAAATCAGCCGAGTTCTGATTCATGGTTTGGAGTGGAAATCCGCTTGCGCTGCCCACGACGGCGGGCAACAAGCAACGTCAGACTGGCTCAAGAAGCTGGATTGAAACCCCGCCAGCAATGCAACAACGCCGGCGGTGGGCTGGGGAGGAAGGACTCGAACCCTCGAATGCCGGAATCAAAATCCGGTGCCTTAACCAACTTGGCGACTCCCCAACGGTACAGCCTTTAACGGCACACCATGGCTGTGCAACACTTCGACGCGACAACCCCATTCGACGACGTCGAAAACAGAATCCAAAATTGTACGGAATTTTCATCCCGGCTTGGCTAGAACGCGTTCCGCTGCACCCGCCCTGGCGTCAATCTTCTGCCGCCCAGCCTGCCAACGGATGCCGCGCCAGAGCCCGGCATTGCCGAACCCGCCAACCATCCGGAACTGGCTGCAAACTCCCCTCCAAGCTTGGCCTGCAGGGTGAAAAAAGCGCCGAGCCTGAACCGCTCATGCGAACCAGACCACTCCCAGTCTGCCCGAGCAACCAGGTTTCAGCCTGAGCCAACTGCGGCAACGCCGCCTGCGCCGCAGCCTGCAAATCGTTACGGCCAAAATCCAGGCCCAGCTTGGGAATCTGCCGCATGACCGTGGCGCATGCCGTGGTTGCCTGGGCGGCTTCATGACTTGCTGCCCAAACCGCCTTGGGGGCATTCGTCTTGAGCACATCCGCCCCGCGCGCTTTTGCCCCGCAAGCCTCGACATCCTCCACCTGCGCAAGCTGCACAAATTCCGCAAAGCTTGAAATTGTCACGGCGGGCGTGCTTCTTGTCAAGGCTTCGGAGGTGAAGATGGTGGCGGTGGACACTCCTTGTCCGGGCCAGGCCACGAGCATGGGCCAGGTGGGCAAGTCCACTGCCGTCAGTTTCTCGCCTACGCCTTGGGCGAAGGCGTTATGGCCGAAGATGAAGACCGGAACATCGGCACCGAGTTGAAGTCCCAGGCGCTGCAACGCAGGGCGGGCCAGGCCGAGGCCCCAGAGTCGGTTCAGCGCCAACAAGGTGCTGGCGGCGTCGGAGCTACCGCCGCCCAAACCAGCCTGAAGGGGAATGGACTTGCACAGATGGATCCGAACGCCGAAGTGGCAGCCAGTATGCCGTTGCAGGAGTTGCGCCGCGCGCACGCAGAGATCATCGCCAGGCAGGTCATTGCCACCCTCACGCCAGATGGCACCCGTCTCGTTACGCTCGAAGTCAAGCCAGTCGCACCAGTCGATGAACTGGAACACCGTCTGGAGTTCGTGATAGCCGTCGGCGCGGCGGCCCAGGACATGCAAGAACCAGTTGATCTTGGCTGGCGCGGGGACGTTGTAAAGCGCAGTCAAACCTCTGCCAGGCGCGTCGATGCGATCGACCTCCGGCTTCACGGCTTTGCCGACTCCAGGGTGGGCGAAGCCGTGAAGCCGGATGCCTGCGGCGTAGGGGACGATGCAGCCAGACTCGCCGCTTGGGCCGGGGTCTCGTCCACAACCAGGCTGAATTGCGCAGGGGGTCCTTGTACACGCTTGGCGCGCAACACATACAGCCTGCCCCGCTGGAAACGAGGTTCTACCCGCCAGCCGAGTTGCATGAATGCCCCATCGTCGAGCCGCGTGAAAGGCAACGTGGCTGCGGGCTCTCCGCGCGCCCAGTTTTGCAGCGCGGCGCGCGGTAGGGCCACGCCGAGAACTGCAGTGGTCATGCCCTCGAAAGAGGCAAAGACCTGAGTCTGTCGACCGTTGCTCAAACTGGCTGAGTCGGGTGTCCAGCGAGCTTGGGCCAACATCTGGCCCAGCGGGGAGAACACATCGAATTGGCCGGTGCCTCCGGTTAGCAATTCAAGCCTGAATCCACCGTAGAGATTTTTTTGCTCGGGGGGCTCACCCGTGACCACCGATATACGTCCACGGATGTTCAGCGACAAGGCAGCGGTTTGGGCCGCAGTGGGTTTTGGCGCGGAAGGAATGGCGCAGGCGGTGAGCAGGAGCGAAAGCCCCAGCGCAATGGGCATAAACCCAGTGCAGCTGCGCGCAAGTCGCAGCACAGGCGGCTCGTGTGCGCGGATGCCGGGGATGCGATGGCGGCAGCTCAAAACCGCACATCCATGCGCTGCATGGCTGCCTTCACGACGTCATCGTGTGGCGCACGATCAAAGGCCTCATGCAGGATCTTTCGAGCGCGCGCCTTGTCCCCCTGGTGCCATAGCACCTCGGCCAGATGCGCCGCGATCTCCGGATCCTGCCTGGCCGCGTAGGCCTGCTCGAGTGAAGCGCGCGCTGACTTCAGATCACCCATGCGGAATTGCACCCAGCCCAGGCTGTCGAGCACGAAGGGGTTGCCGGGAGAGAGCTCGAGCGCATGGGTCACGAGCTGCAGCGCCAGCGGCAATTGCTTGTCCCGATCCGCCAGGGTGTATCCAAGGGCGTTGTAGGCCGGTTGGTAGTGAGCATGCGCAGCGATGACCCTGCGCAGCAGTGCTTCCATGTCCGCGGTGTCGCCGGCCTTCTCGGCCATCATGGCGGCTTCGTACACGTAATCCGCGTCTTGGCCGAACTGCGCCAGCCCCGTCTTGAGCACGGCATACGCCTGGGAATAGTGCTTGGCCGTGCGGTAGAGCTGAGCCAGGGCGAACAGGCGCTCGCGTCGCTGTTCAGGCGTGGCGCTGGGCAGTTTGTCGAGTAGCTCGAGCCCTGCTTTGAACCTGTCCTGATCGGCCAGGATGGTGGCCTGCTGGAGGGTCACAGCCAAGGACTCCTGACCAGCCGGGACTTGCGCCAGCCAGCGTTCGGCCTGCGGATAGTCATGCTGCTTGCGGGCTGCGTCGGCAAGCGCCAGGTAGGCGCGGGCGCTGTCGGCACTCGCCGTCGAAACCCCCGGCTGACTGACCAGGCTGAGGTAGGTCAGGAATGACTTCTGCGCTTGCAAGACCTGCTCCTGCTGGAGTTGCAATGATCCGAGGATGAGCCAGCCCTGAGCCAGCTCAGGCCGTGCCGTGCTTAGTGCCAGGGCCTGGGTCAGCGCAATGCCGTCGCGCTGCTGCCCGAGCGCAGCCTGAATCCAGGCCAGGCGCAGGTCGGCATCGTCCGGCCTGGCCGTGAAATACCGCGGCAACAGCGCGTCGGCCTGCGGCGGGTTCACGGTGTAGGTTCGCAGCAGCAAAGCCGCTGCGGCTTGCATGCCGTGGTCAGCGACCAAAGCCCTGGATGCGGCGGCAAAGGCAAGCTTGGCATCGCCGGCGCGCGCCTGCAACAGGCCGATGACTACGCCTGACTGCGGTATGGATTGATAGGCGGCCAGCGACTTCTTCGCCAGATCGATAGCAGCGCGCGGGTCACTGGCGCGAGCGAACAACGACGCCAGCGACAGAATGGTTTTGGGCCGCTGCGGCTCGGGCGTGATGGCGATGATGCGGGAGATGGCCGACACCGCATCGGCGTTGCGCCCCAGCGCGACCAACAATTGCGCCGCCCACGTCTGGGCCTTGGGCGATTCCGGCTGGGCACTGCGCCAGGCGTTCACGGCGGCAAGCGCCTGCTCAGGCGCACCCGCTGCGACCGCCACCTCGGTGGCGCGCTCGAATAGCGCCTCGGAGTTCATGTCGCGCGCCGCCTTGAGCAACTCGGTGTAGGCCACGGCCGGATGGCCGGAATTGGCTGCAATTTCACCGGTAAGCACGGCGTAGAACCACCGCGCCAGATCCTGCGCCCCAGGTTGATCGTCCTGCCTGGCCACTGCGGCCGATCGGCTGGATTGAGCCTCGGGCGCGGCGTGCGCCGGGTGAAGCCAGGATGAGGCAGCCAACAGGGCTGCGGCAAAAACGGCAAGGCGCATGAACGAATCCTCGTGATGCACTGATTTTAGGGTGGCTCCCCGCAACAGGAACCGCCGCCACGGATAGCCACGAGGGAAAGTCAAGCCCTTGGGCTGCCCAGGGCTGCAACACCGTGATGACTCAAGCACAATGTTTGCATGCCTGAACTTCCCGAAGTCGAGGTCACCCGCCTGGGACTCGAGCGTGCGCTCATCGGAGCCCGCATCGACTCCATCATCCAGGGCAAGGTCCTGCGCTGGCCTCTGGGTTGCGCCCCGCAACAGCTACAGGGACAGCGCATCGAGCGGCTGGACCGGCGTGGCAAGTATCTGCTGCTGCGGATGCAGGCCGGCGATCTGATCGTGCATCTGGGCATGTCCGGCTCGCTGCGCTGGACGGCCTCGGGCCAACCCGCCGAGGCGCTGACGATGCACGATCACTTCGTCTGGATCACGGACCGCGGCCAACTCCGCTTGCGTGACCCGCGCCGCTTCGGCGCCGTGGTCTGGCAAGCAGCCGGAAGTTCCACGCATGCGCTGCTCGACAAGCTCGGCCCCGAGCCGCTGGGAACGAGCTTCGACGGCAGCGTCTTGCACCAGGCTTTACGGGGCAGAAAGGCCGCCATCAAGCCCTTACTACTGAACCAGTCCATCGTCACCGGGGTCGGCAACATCTACGCCTGCGAGGCGCTGTTTCATGCCGGCATTCACCCGCTGACTCCTGCGGGCCAGCTCTCGCAAGCGCGCTGCGAGAGCTTGGCGCAAGCCATACGCAACACCCTTGGCGCCGCCGTGGCTGCCGGTGGCAGTTCCCTGCGCAACTTTGCCCATGCCGACGGCGAACTCGGCTACTTCCAGCTCAACACTCGGGTCTACGACCGCGCCGGCCTGCCCTGCCATGCCTGTGGGGCGCGCATCAACCGGATCAGCCAAGGACAGCGCAGCACCTATTTTTGCCCGCATTGCCAGAAGCGACCAGCCCAGAGACAACGACGCGCTGGCTGAATCACCACGCAAGGAAAGATCCGCCAGAACCTAGGCCCCGGCATGGCAGACTTGCAACACCTGCAGACCCATCTGGCCGGATACCCTTGCGGCAAGATACGCTATGACTGTGTCCTCCATTTGCAGCCGTACTTGACCTTCGCCCATGAATGACCAGGCCCCTCTTGTCAACGACCCTCTGGCCGCCGCTGCACAGCTGCCGCCCCCCGAGGGGGACGAGGAAGCTTCGGACGGCCGTGCGCTTGCTCGCGTTGACCCCCAGTCCGCCGCTTCGCGGCTGCCGCCCCCCGAGGGGGACGAGGAAGCTTCGGACGGCCGTGCGCTTCCTCGCGTTGACCCCCAGTCCGCCGCTTCGCGGCTGCCGCCCCCCGAGGGGGACGAGGAAGCTTCGGACGGCCGTGCGCTTCCTCACGACCTGCAAGCCGAGTGGACGCGCTTCGGTGCCTGGCGCGAGCAGCGGCTGGGGCGATTGGCGACGCTGTCGAAGTGGCTGCGGCAATCGGATTTCGATCCGGCGCTGTGGCAAGAAAGTTTGAACGGGCTGGAGCAGCGCCTGCGGCAAGACCTGGTGCAACTGGCCTTCGTGGCGGAATTCTCTCGCGGCAAGTCCGAGCTCATCAACGCCATTTTCTTTTCCGGCCATGGCCAGCGCATCCTGCCTGCCGGGGCCGGGCGCACCACCATGTGCCCGATGGAACTGGCCTCAGACCCGCGCTTGCCCATCGGGTTGCGCCTGTTGCCGATCGAGACCCGACTCGACGCCGCGACCCTTGCGCAATGGAAAACGCGGCACGACGCCTGGAGCGATTTGCCCTTCGCGGCCGACGACGCTGCAGGCATGAGCGCGGCGCTGGCGCATTTGTCGGACACGCTCGCCGTCTCGCTCGAGCGCGCCCAGGAGCTGGGCTTTTACCTGGAAGATGCCGCTCGCGCAGGCATCGTGCGGACCAGCGAAGGATTGGTGGAAGTGCCGCGCTGGCGCCACGCACTGCTCAACGTCGATCACCCGCTTTTGGCCCAAGGGCTCACCATACTCGACACGCCTGGCCTGAATGCGCTCGGTGCCGAGCCAGAACTCACGCTCTCGCTCATCCCCGCGGCGCATGCCGTGGTTTTTCTGCTGGGTGCCGACACGGGTGTCACGCGCAGCGACTTGGAGCTCTGGACCCAGCATGTGGGCGAGGCCGGGCGCTTGCGCAGCTTGGTCGTGCTCAACAAGATCGACACGCTCTGGGATCCCTTGCTGGGGCCTGCTGCGGTGCAGGCCCAGATCGAACGCCAGCGCGAATCTGTGGCATCCATTCTGCAAATTCCGGTCGAACGCGTGTTCACCATCAGCGCCCACAAGGCCCTGCTCGCGCGCATCCAGCAAGACCCGGAGCTACTTGCACGTTCGGGGGTGCCGGCTCTGGAAGCAGCGCTCAGTCAGGTTGCCGACCGTGAACGGCGCGAACTCATTGACAGTGGCTGGCGTGCCACTCTGCTCGACACGCTCATGCTGCTTGAGCGCCAGTTCCAGCAGCAAATTCGGCAGGCCGATGAACAGCGACTGGAGCTGGCGGGCCTCGAAGGCAAGAACAAACACGTGGTGCGCAACCTGGTGATGCGCATCGGCATGGAACGCAAGGAGTTCGATGCTGGCCTGTCCAAGGTCCAGGCGCTACATATGGTCAACGCCCGTCAACTGGCCAAGGTGGGCGAGTTGCTCGACGTGCAGGTGACGCTCAGCCAACTGGCCGAGTTGCGCCAGCGCATCAAGACAGCGGTGCTGAAGACGGGGGTGCGCGGCGTTCTCGAAGCCACTTTCGCCGACGTGCGTCGACGTATTGGCGAGGTTGAAGCCGTGCTGGAAGAGAACCGCGCCATGCTGACCGGGGCGTGTACGCAGCTCAACACCGAGTTCGCATTTTCAGTTCCCAACCCCAAGGCGCTGAAGCTCGAAGGCATACGCCTGGAACTCGACAGCACACAGCAGGATTACCTGCGCTACCTCACCCCGTCACGCTGGCTGCGGCTTCAAAACACCGCCCATGCCGAGCGCCTGGTGCTGTCGGCTCTGGCGCGGCTGCGCAGTCTGCTGGAACGTGGCGTGCGCGACGCACAGCACTGGAACCGCGCATCACTGGCGCAGCTCGACGTGCAAGTTCGCGAGCGCAAGCGCAATCTCGGCCGGCGCATGCAAAGCCTTGAACAGGTGGAAAACGCCGAGGGCGAACTCGGCCAGCGCATTGCCCAATTGCGCAAGCAAGCCAGTGACATGCGCCACCAGCGCGCCCAATTGCGCCAGTATTTCGAGGGAGCCATGAAGTGAGTGCCCCTTGCGTTGCAACGGCCGCGAAGCCGCAACGCCAGGAATCGCTGCAACAGGGACCGCCGCATTTCGCCGAGCGACTGGTTGCCTGGCAGCGCAGCCATGGCCGTCACGACCTGCCCTGGCAAGCCAGCACCGACCCTTACCGCGTGTGGCTATCGGAGATCATGTTGCAGCAAACCCAGGTCGCGGTGGTACTCGCCTACTACCCGCGTTTCCTGCAGCGCTTTCCGACCGTGCAAGCACTCGCCGAGGCCAGCGAAGACGATGTCCTGGCCCAATGGAGCGGCCTGGGCTACTACCGCCGGGCGCGAAATCTGCACCGCTGCGCACAGCAAATCTGCCAAGAGCATGGCGGCGACTTTCCACGCACGGCGCAAGGTTTGCGGCAACTTGCGGGAATCGGTCGCTCGACGGCAGCCGCCATTGCCGCTTTCTGCTTCGGCGAGCACGCTGCCATTTTGGATGGCAACGTCAAACGCGTGCTGGGCCGCTCCCATGCCCTGCCTGCCTCCGCGGGCACTGCGGCTGAATTGCACGCCCTTTGGAGTCTGGCCGAGCGTCTGCTCCCCAGGCACGACATCCAGGCCTACACCCAGGGCTTGATGGACCTGGGTGCGACGGTTTGCAAACCCCGCAACCCTTTCTGCCTGCAATGCCCGTTTCAGAGTGATTGCCGCACGCGCCAATCTGGTTCTGGTGCCGCACCGCTGTTCGATGCGGCGCATGGCTCAAACGCCCAGCAACGAACCAGGGACACCCCTGTCAAAGCCGTCAAAGCGCGACGTACGCAGACCTGGGTCTTGCTCTGGGCAGAGTACGTTCAGGCGGACTCCGCCTTGATCTGGCTGGAGCGGCGGGCCACAACCGGCATCTGGCCCGGCCTGTGGTGCCTGCCTCAGTTCGACAGCCGCGAGCAGGCGCTGCGACATGCCGCGCAATTGGGTGTGCTGACTGGGCACAGTCTTCGCCCCGTCACCCGGCATGCACTGACCCATGTGGACTTGCAACTTGAGCCCTTGCAGGTCCGCATCACACCGACGCTTGGTGCGCGCGAAGCCGGCGGCACCTGGTTCACGCTGCCGGAGGCGCTGGCCCTGGGGCTGCCAGCCCCGGTACGCAGACTCCTGCAGACGGCCGCAAGCTCGGCCAAACTGCAAGGCGGCCCACAAGCCCTCGCACCCGCTTGAACCCCAGGTTATGGCCGGGAGCCCGCGCTCACGCCCCTCGCACGTTGCACACGGCAGCGCACCGACGTCCGAAGGACAAGCTACTGCAAGGGCGGCGATTCGCCGACGATGCCATGTTGACGCAAGTAGCGATCGACCACATCCAGGCGCTGCGTGCCATCGGGCAATTCCATCAGGCGCTGCCGGGCTTCGGTGGCGATGGGCAGGATTTCGGCCCAGCGGTTGGCCACCCAACCCGGCGTGTCCAGTCGGTACGGCGGCAGGAATGGCTTTTGCCGCTGCAGATCAAGAGCCGCAATGGCACGGCCGAGCGCAAAAGCCGCGCCTGTGTGACGCGCTTCGAGGGTGGCTTTCGGGTCATCGTCGATGGCGTGGACCCGACCCACCTGCAGGCCCAGCGCCACCGTCTCGTGACTGCGCAGCACGAAGCGGCTGCCGCCCCGGCAACGCACATGCAGCAATCCCGCGTCGTACATGTCGCAGTCCAGCACCTTGGCTCGGCAACCCACGGCGGCGAGGTCGGCATCGGCTGACGGTCGACCGATTTCACTGCCGCAGAGGATCAGCACCACGCCGAATTCGTCGCCCGTTTTCAGGCAATGAGTGATCAGGTCCATGTAGCGCGCCTCGAACACCCGAAGCCCGAGCAGGCCTCCGGGGAACAACACGCTTTGCAGAGGAAAGAGCGGCAAGTCTTGCGTTGCTGGCAAGGCCATCATCAGGCCCCGCCTGACGGGCGAGCTGCCGTGCCGACGCTGTCCGCGGCGTCGAGCTCGCGGTGGCGCACCAACACGCTGTACTCGGCGACGAAGTGCTTGCCGAGCTGTTCGGCGAGAAACACCGAACGGTGCTGGCCACCGGTGCAACCCACGGCAACGACCACATAGCTGCGCTGGTCCTCGGCCATTGCGGGCAGCCAATGCTGCAGGAAACCGGTGATGTCGTCGAGCATGCGCATGACGGCTGGCTGGCTGCGCAGGTAGTCGGCCACCGGAGCGTCGCGCCCGGTGAGGCCGCGCAGGGATGGGTCGTAGTGCGGATTAGGCAGCATGCGCACGTCGAACACATAATCCGCATCCAGGGCCACGCCGCGCTTGAAAGCAAAGGACTCGAACAGCAGCGTAAGCCGGGAAGCGTGAACGCCTACGGCCTGGCGCACCCAGGAACGCAACTGCGCAGGGCGCAGGCCGCTGGTGTCGATGTGCAGGCCTAATGAGGCCACGGACGCCAACAGCTCGCGCTCAAGTTCGATGGCCTCGATCAGCGACGGCGCCGAAAACGGCAAGGGTTGGTCGGGTGCCACCGGAGCCAGCCCGCGTGCCGTCAGCGGGTGGGCGCGGCGCGTTTCGGAAAAACGCTGCACCAGCATGTCGGTGGTGCAGTCGAGGTAGATGAAGTGCAGGTCGCAGCGCTGGCGCAGACGACGCGCCAGCGCCGGCAGCAGGCCCAGGCTGTCGGCGCTGCGCACATCCATGGCGATGCCCAGATGCGTGTGACCGGACTCGGTGGCCACGGCCAGAAGCTGGTCCACCAGTTGCGGCGGCAGGTTGTCCACACAGTAATAGCCGGCGTCTTCCAGCGCATTGAGGGCGATGGATTTACCCGAGCCGGACACGCCGGAGAGGAGCACGAGCTGGATGCGTCCGCTCGGAGCGACTGTTTCGCCCGTGCCGCTGCCGGAGATGTCGTTCATGTCGGCAACCGGGTCGGATTCGGGGCGTCTTGCAACAGTTCGCGCGCATGTGCCTGGGCGACGGCGGAAGCTGCATCGCCCCCGAGCATGCGCGCAATTTCGCCAACGCGCTGAGGCGCATCCAGGCTTTGCATATGGCTTCCCGTTGCCTCCCCCACGCTCTGCTTGCTGACCTGGAGATGCGCACCCGCGCATGCCGCGACCTGCGCCAGATGGGTCACGGCGAGAACCTGTCGGTTCCCGCCCAGCGCGGCGAGCAAACGGCCGACCGTATGAGCGACGGCGCCGCCAATTCCGGCATCCACCTCATCGAAGATCAGCGTACCGACGGGTTGCTGTGCCGACGTGATGGCGGCCACCGCCAGGGCAATGCGCGAGAGTTCGCCGCCCGACGCGACCCGCTCCAACGGCCGCAACGCAGCTCCGGGGTGGCCTGCCACGAGCAGTTCCACATCCTCGGCACCGTGGGCTCGAATCCCCTCCAGCGGGTGCAAGGCCACCTCGAAACGGCCGCCTTTCATGCCCAGGCTTTGCATCTGCTGTTGCACGCCTCGAGCCAACTTGGGGGCAACGGCGGCGCGCAGCGCGCTGAGTTGCGCTGCGGCTCGGCGCAAGGTCTTGTCGGCCGCCTCGACTTGGCGTTCCAGCGCAGGCAGATCGGTGCCCTGCTCCAGTTCGACGAGTCTGGCCTGCAGACCTTGCCACAGCGCATGCAACTCCCCTGGCGGCACGCGATGGCGTCGTGCCAGCCCGAGCCAGGACGACAGTCGTGCATCGACCTCCTCCAGGCGGCGAGGGTCGAGCTCGGTCTGCCGAAGCTTTGCCGCCAGCTCGTGCGTCAGATCGTGCACCAAGGACTGGGCTGATTCCAACTGCTCGATGAGCCCGGCCAGGTCGGCGTCGACTTGGCCGGCCGCGTGCAACTCCTGGTGAACGCGGGCCAGTTGACGCGATGCGCCGGTCTCGTCATCGTCCAGCAGTTGCTCGGCGGCCTGCAGATGCTCGATGAGTTCAGCCGCATGCGCCAGTCTGTGGTGCTCGGCATTCAGCGGCTCCCACTCCTGCACTCGGGGCGCGAGGCGCGCAAGCTCGGTGAGCTGCATGGCCAGCTGCTCACGACGCTCTTGCACACGGCCGGCATCCGCACGGGCCGTCTCCAACCGCTCGCTCAGGTCTTTCCATTGACGCCATGCTGTCGCGCAATCCTGGGCGGGTGCAGACGCCTGGGCATAGGCGTCGAGTAGTTCGCGCGCGGCGCCGCTGCGAGCCAGGCTTTGCCAGGCGTGTTGACCGTGGATGTCGACCAACATCGCCCCGGCTGCACGCAACTGTGTGAGCGTGGCGGGACTGCCGTTGATGTAGCCCCGCGAACGGCCCTGGGCATCGATCACGCGGCGCAACAGCACGCCGTCCTGAGGTTCGAAACCTTGCTCATGCATCCAGCCAGCCAACTCCGGAATGGCGTCGAACTCGGCACTGATCTCGGCACGGCTGCTGCCAGGGTGCAGCACCGAGGCATCGCCCCGCTCGCCCAGGGCCAGCTTGAGCGCGTCGATCAGGATGGACTTGCCGGCACCGGTCTCACCCGTGAGTACGGTGAAGCCAGCACCGAGTTCGAGTTCCAGTTCGGCGACCAGCACGAAATCGCGGATGTACAGACGGCGCAGCATGGAAGTGATCAGCCAGCCGCGGGCGCAGCCATGCAGTGGGGCACGGCCGAGGCCACGCAAAGTCGTGAGGGGCGGCAATGCATTCGCTAGCCCTCGACACCGAGGATTTCATGCCAGTGCAGCTTCTTGCGCAACGTGGCGAAATAGCTCCAGCCCGGCGGGTGCAGGAATATGGCGCGGTGCGGCGCGGTGCGCAAGCTGATGCGGTCGCCGCCGAGCAGATCGGCGAAGTGCTGCATGTCGAAATTCACGCCCACGTCCTTCGGCGACATTACCTCGATGTCAATGCGCACATGCTCGGGCAGCACGATCGGCCGATTCGACAGGGTGTGCGCGGCAATGGGCACGAGGACCAGCCCGGGAAGGCTGGGATGCAGGATGGGCCCGCCGGCCGACATGGCGTAGGCGGTAGACCCGGTTGGTGTGGCGACGATGAGCCCGTCGGCGCGCTGCACGGACATGAACCGTCCGTCCACGTCCACGCGCAACTCGACCAGACCGGCGGCGCCGCTACGGTTGACCACCACGTCATTGATGGCGATGCCGACGAAGATGCGCTGGCCGCCACGCATGATCTCACCGGTGAGCATGGCGCGATATTCGCGTTCGAAATGCCCCGCCAACATCGACGTCAGCGCCTGGCGCCAATCGGGCTCGGCGATATCGGTGATGAAGCCGAGCCGCCCGGAATTGATGCCCATGAGCGGGACGCCGTACGGCGCGAGCTGGCGTGCAGCGCCCAGCATGGTTCCATCGCCGCCCACCACCACCGCGACCCAGTCGCCAGCCGCTGCGCGGAGACCCACTTCTGCCAGACTGAGTTCGGCATAACCGGGAAGATCGCCATGCTGCGCCGTTTGCCGCTCGACCATGACTTCGACCCCGTTCTCCGACAGCCATGCACCTATTTCCGCCAACGTACGGCTGACGCCAACGGCCTGATACTTGCCGATCAGAATGGCCTGTTGAAATGCGGAAAAGGGCATGAGCGCAGTATCGAGCCGTGGGAGCCAAGGGGTGGCAATCGTGCAAAACAGCAGAGTGCCGTGCTGGCGGTTGAATTACAGCACAGCACAGCCCTAGCGGGCGCCTGGAGGGTATGTCAGTTGCATGCCTGGCTGCGCTCCTAAAATCGGGGTGCCATGGATCAACGTGCCCAAGTCCTGCTCAAGACCCTGATCGAGCGCTATATCGCCGACGGCCAGC
Organism: Burkholderiales bacterium; assembly: GCA_013044035.1. GTDB lineage: Bacteria > Pseudomonadota > Gammaproteobacteria > Burkholderiales > Burkholderiaceae_C > Thiomonas_A. The sequence goes on along the minus strand of JABEVE010000016.1, from coordinate 90,716 downwards.
CGGTGGGGTCGCGCACCTTGTCGCGCGCCTCCGGGCTGGAGTTGTCGGCCGCAACCATTCGCAATGTGATGTCGGACCTCGAGGACATGGGCCTCATCACCAGTCCGCACACCTCGGCCGGGCGCGTCCCCACGCCGCGCGGCTACCGTCTCTTCGTCGACACCATGCTCACGGCCCGTCCCGTATCGGCTGCCGTGGAACTGGAGCAGAGTTTCAAGACGCAACTTGCCACCGTGGAGCCGCAGAAAGTCATCGTGCAAGCGGCGCAACTGCTCTCGAACCTGTCGCATTTCGTCGGCGTGGTGATGAGCCCGAGGCGCAATACCGCCTTCCGCCACATCGAGTTTCTGCGCCTCTCGGAGCAGCGCATTCTGGTCATCCTGGTCGATTCGAGCGGTGATGTGCAAAACCGCATCATCCTGTCCGATCAGCACTACACCCAGAGCCATCTGGTGGAAGCGGCGAACTATCTCAATGCCCATTACAGCGGCCTGAGTTTCGAGCAAGTCGGCGCGCAACTGCGTGGCGAAGTGGAGCATCTGCGGGGTGAAATCGTTGCCTTGATGCAGGCCGCCGTGGCCGTGGGCAGTCAGGCTGCGGCTGAGCAGCAAGACCATGTGGTCATCTCCGGGCAGCAGCAGTTGCTGAAAGTCGATGACCTGTCGAGTGATCTCGCCAGCCTGCGCCGGCTGTTCGACTTGTTCGAGCAAAAATCGTATCTGCTCAAGCTGCTCGACATCTCGGCACGAGCCGAGGGTGTGCGCATCTACATTGGCGGCGAGAACGGCGTGGTGCCGTTCGAGGAACTGTCCATCATCACCTCGCCTTATGAAGTCGATGGTCAGGTGGTGGGTACCCTGGGTGTGGTTGGCCCGACCCGCATGGCCTACGACCGCATGATTCAGATCGTGGACATCACGGCCAAGCTTGTGGGTAATGCCCTCAGCCAGCGCTGAGGCGCCGTGGCGCTGGTCCCGAAACGCTTAAACGCTCGAACAAGCCGCGCCACTCAACCTGGCGCGCCCTGCACTTGACAGAATCAGGCTGTGGCCCGCGATCCCGGGCGTGCAGAATGCGAGGGTCCCCATCTGCAAAGCGCCACTCACAAGTCTCGGCCAGCCATGTTCGGTGTAAGAGACGTAACGCGTAACAGGCTGATTGCCACGTATGGAGAGAAATTGCAGTGCTGCCTGTACCTGGATCAAGGCCTCACTGGAATCTCGTTGGGCATTGCCATCGGGGTCATGGAACACAATCCAGCCCCGATGCCAGCCGCCTGTTGTGCTGCAGTTCTTGCCATCATCGCTGACGCACAGCGTGACCCGCTGGCCTCGGCGTACAGCCTCGGACCTGGCCAGTTGCAAACTGCCCGAGAAGGCGTTGACACCGGCGCTCAGGCGGTTGGTGTCGATCATGACCCGGTATGCCGGAGCGGCGACCGCCAGCGAAACCGCCAGCAGAGCCACCGCAACCAGCAACTCGACCAGTGTGATGCCGGTCTGTGATGGCTTGGTCGAGTGCATGCGCTTGACCTTTCAACGCACGATCAAGACGGGCATGCTGGACGACGCAATGACCTTGGTGGTGACCGACCCGAGCGCCATGCCGCTGAGCGCCGTATGGCCGTGCGATCCCATCATGATCAAATCAACCGCGTGCTCGCCGGCAAATTTAACAATCTGTGCTGCCGCGTCTCCATGACGACGATAAGCCTCCGGTTGCAACCCCGCCCGCCGCAGACTCTCACTCGCTGGCGCCAGCACCGCTTCGCTTTGCTCGGCGTAATAGCTGTCAAGCACCTCCCGCGCCAGATACGATCTGGCCAACGCTGTACCCACGGCCGATTCGACATGCAGCAAAACACAAAGCGGCGCTTCACGCCACCACTCGAGACGGTTCAAAACAAAATCCAATGCTCGCTTCGTAAAGACCGAGCCATCGATTGGCAGCAGAAGACGCAGGGGTGGCTTCATGTATCGAATTATGACAAACCGCCCCTTCACCTTCAACGTTTTTCTTCGCCAGTACCGCCAGTACCAACAAGACCAGGGCGTACCCATCGGCCCCTTAGAATGAAAATTTTGCGGCTTTGGGCGGCAATTCGGGCCGTTAGCTCAGTTGGTTAGAGCAGAGGACTCATAATCCTTTGGTCGTTGGTTCAAGTCCAACACGGCCTACCACGATTTAAAGCACCCATGTCGGGGAATCGTTCCTGAGGCGCATAATTTGGGTTTCTCCGCAGACAATTCGCCTTGATGAACGACCAGCCCACCGCCTTGAACGCGACGATCCAGCAAGCTCAACGCTACAGCGACCTCGGGCTTGACGCGCGTTTGCTGCAGGCAGTGACTGATATGGGGTACGAGAGTCTGACACCCATTCAAGAGCGTGCCATCCCCATCGTGCTGTCGGGGCGCGACGTGATGGGGGCGGCGCAGACCGGCACAGGCAAGACAGCGGCGTTCTCACTGCCCATTCTTCAAAAATTATTGCCGCTGGCGACGAGTAGTGTTTCGCCAGCCAGGCATCCCGTTCGCGCCCTAGTCCTGGCACCGACCCGCGAACTGGCGGATCAGGTCTTCAGCAACATACAAGCTTATGCGCGCCACACACAACTGCGTTGTGCGTGCGTATTCGGCGGCATGGACATGGCTCCACAAAAGACTGCCTTGCGGCTGGGGGTTGAAATGCTGGTGGCGACCCCGGGCCGACTGCTGGATCACCTCGAAGCCAAGAACGTCAGCCTGGCTCAAGTGGAATTCGTGGTGCTGGACGAAGCCGACCGCATGCTGGACATTGGTTTTTTGCCAGACCTGCAACGCATCCTCGCTTTTCTGCCCAAGGCACGCACGACCCTGCTGTTCTCGGCAACCTTCTCCACCGAAATCAGACGTCTCGCGCAGAGTTATCTGCAAGATCCGGTTCTCGTGGAAGTGGCTCGTCCCAATGCCACGGCGACGAACGTGCAACAACTGGTTTACAAGTTGAGCGAAGACAGCAAGCATCCCGCTCTGCTGCAGTTGCTGCGAGAACATGACTTGAAGCAAACCATCGTGTTCGTCAACAGCCGTCTGGGCGCCAGCCGGCTGGCACGCATCCTCGAGCGCGACGGATTGAAAGCGCAAGCGATGCACGGCGACAAGTCGCAAGCCGAACGCCTGGCGACGCTGGACGCCTTCAAGCGCAACGAGGTTGCCGTCCTCGTGGCCACCGATGTCGCAGCGCGCGGACTGGACATCGTCGAATTGCCCGGTGTGATCAACTATGACGTACCGTTCAGCGCGGAAGATTATGTGCACCGCATTGGTCGCACCGGTCGCGCTGGAGCCTCGGGCCTGGCGATCACCTTGGCCACCGAGCGCGACAGCCGCTCGCTCAGTGATATCGAAAAACTGATCAAGCGCGGCATTGAAGTTCGCACGCTCGCGGTGGAGCCGCGAACGAGCCGCCGGCCGGTTCACCCGGAAAAATCAACGGAGTCGTCCACACCTGCGCTGGCCCGCGCAAGCAGCAACCATCGGCCTGGACCACGCGACAGCTGGTTCGACAAACCCTACGAAGCCGACCCGAACGCCCGGCCTATTTGGGAAGACAACCCGACCATGCCATCGCGCGGCGCCATCTCTCCCAACATTCGCCCACGTCGCGCACTTGCTGCATTGCTCGGGGGCAAACCTTCAGCCAAGTAGGGCACACGAGCGGCGCATCTTGATCTGCCTTGCAGGCCAGCCCAGGTTGCGTCCTTTCGGGATGTTCGTCGTGTGGTGTCCGTCCCAACATCGCCAGCACCGCATGAATTGACCGGATGCCGACCCGGTACTAGACATCGAGCCACTGGTTCGTCGCGTTTTCCAGCAACTCTCCCAGCGTTTTTCCCCTTGGGTTCAGTCCCAGGCTTTGGATGGAGTGCGAGACCGCCGCGAGGCCAGGCACGATGCTTTCTGCGCCGTTTTGCTTGGACAACTTGCGGCCCTCGGCATCGCGCAACAAGCCGATATGGCGATAGCTCGGAGTGGGTAGTTCCAAGGCGCGTTGCAAGAGAATTTGCCGCGCGGTGGAGTCAGCGATGTCTTCGCCGCGGACCACGTGACTGACCCCCTGGGCCGCGTCGTCCACCACGACGGCCAATTGGTAAGCCCACGGCCCGTCGGCACGCTTGAGCAGGAAATCACCCACGGTCTGATCGACCTGCTGTGTTTGAACACCGAGGCGCCTGTCTTCCCATTGCACTCGTGCCCCGGTCGCCGCGGGCACGCGTAAGCGCCAAGCTCTCGGTCGACGACCGCCGAGCCCCTCCCTGCAAGTGCCGGGATACAGACGCTCCTCCCCTCGCTGAGGCATCAGTCCCCGAGACCGCAAGACTTGGTCGATCTCGCGTTTCGAGCAGGCGCAGGCATAGGCTTTGTTTTTCACCAACAAGCTGTCGAGCGCCGATTGGTACGCTGTCCCGCGTTGTGATTGCCACCACACTGGCGCATCCGGGATCAAGCCGCAGCCGGCAAGCTGCCGCAAGATCTCACGACCAGCCCCTGGTTTGCAACGGGACTGGTCGACATCTTCGATGCGGACCAGCCAACGACCGCCATGCGAGCGCGCATCCAGCCAGGACGCCAGCGCGGCCAGCAAGGATCCGGCATGCAAAAGACCTGTGGGCGAGGGTGCAAAACGGCCGGTATAGCTCATCGCAGCCTAGAATTCGACCGCGTCATCCGAGGCACCGGACGACACGATGTTGGCGCGCCGACCCAGCAGGCCCGAGATGCAGCCGCCGAAAATCGGCGGCTCAGCTGCCGGCGCGGCATGCGTTGCCGGAATCAAATCGTGATGTAGTGGTCCAGCAGCATGGCTGCGAACAACAAGGACAGGTAGACGATGGAGTAGCGAAATGTCTTGCGCGCGAGCATATCGCTGTAGCGCTGCTTGAGCTCCCAGGCGTAGGCGATGAAAATGGTGTCGAGCACCACAGCGGCAATGGCATAGACCAGCCCGCTCATATGCATGGCAAACGGCATGAGCGATACGGCCGTGAGCACCAGGGTGTAGAGCAAGACCTGAAGCCTGGTGTATTCGGACCCATGCGTCACCGGCAACATCGGCAACCCAGATTTTTTGTAATCGTCAGTTCGGTACAAGGCCAAAGCCCAAAAATGCGGCGGCGTCCACAGAAAAATGATGAGGAACAAGATGAGCGCCTGCGCCGAGATGCCGTTGGTCATCGCCGCCCAACCCAGCACGGGCGGCATGGCTCCAGAGGCTCCACCGATGACAATGTTCTGCGGTGTCGCCGGTTTGAGCAACACCGTGTAGACAACGGCGTAACCAATAAAGGTGCCGAAGGTCAGCCACATCGTCAAAGGGTTCACCTGGGTGTAGAGCAGCAGCATTCCCCCCGCGCACAAAACGCCGGAAAAGACAATGATGGATGATGTGCCCAATTCACCTGTCGCGGATGGGCGCCAGGATGTTCTGCGCATCACCGCGTCGATCTTCTGTTCCACCAGGCAATTGAATGCCGCCGCTGCGCTGGCGACCAGCCAGATACCCAAGGTCCCGAAGACGAGGGGCCTCCACGCGGGCAAGCCAGGAACAGCCAGAAACATGCCAATCACGGCACAAAAAACGATGAGCTGCACCACGCGCGGCTTGGTCAGGGCGTAGAGTTGCTTGATGGAGTGGAGCAGCCCGGGAGGGCGAGGCAAGGTAGAGCTCTTCATGGTTTGGCCTGTGCGCGTTGAAGCGTGACGGGAACAAGCGCAGCATCGTCACCGACGAGCCTGCGCGATTCGAGATGACTCACCCGATAAGCCGCGATTGTCAACATCAGCATCATCAAGGCTGCAACACCGTTATGACCGACAGCCAAACCCAAAGGATGGGCAAAAATCACCACACTGGCGCCTAGGGTAATCTGTGCAAACAACAGGCCAGAAATCCACAGGGCCAGCTTGCGCAATTCGCGGTAGCGACTCATATTCCAAGTGGCTCCGAGCACGATGATGGCTGTCAGGGCAGCGAACAATCGGTGACCCCACTGGATTGCGACCAGCGCCTGCAAGGAGATGGCCGAGCCGTTGGGGTTCTCCCCCAGGTTGCGCCAAAAGGTAAAGCCCTCCGCCCAATTGGCATCAGGCTGGAAACTGCCGTTGCAGGTCGGAAAACCGGTGCAGGCCAAGGCTGCGTAGTTGGTGCTGACCCATCCACCGAGGAAAATTTGCCAGAGCATCGCCAACATCGCAGCCCACACTAAGACCTGTGTAAGAACAGTGGTGGAAACCTTCGGCAGATCAGGTCGATTCCTCATCCAGAACCAGACTGCAAGCATCAAAAGGATGATGCCCCCCATCAGATGCAGAGTGACAATCAGCGGCGTGAGGAGCAGCGTGACAGTCCAAGCGCCGAACAACCCCTGCAAAATGACCCAGCCCAGCAACAAGTACGGCAAGCCCAGCGCAATCTGTTTGCCATGCTTGCGCGCCCAGCTTGCACGAATGGCCATGGCCAAGATGAGCGTGCCGATGATGGTGGCCACGTAACGGTGGATCATCTCGATCCAGGCCTTGAATGGACTGACATTGCCTTGCGTACCGCCCTGCTCGGCCACGGCTTCATTGATTTGGTGATGCGCCTGTGCAGGTGTGAAATGGGCATAGCAGCCTGGCCAGTCCGGGCAGCCGAGGCCAGAGTTGGTCAGGCGCACGAAAGCACCGAACATCACCAGGTCCATGGTGAGAAATACCAACAGTGCGACAAGCTTGGGCCAGCGCATGCGAAAAGCCGCCCACAGGATCAGGATCAACCCGGCCACCCACATACCAGCCTGCAACCAGTGCAGTGAGAAGGACCAAACGGTAGGCACGGCCGTGGACAGATTGATCATGGTGTTCAGTGTTGTGCTCACGGCAAGGGCTCCAGATGCTTGGCTTTCCACCCTGCTGTGTTGTAGAGCAATTTCTTGAAAACGGACAAGGTTTTCAATGGGTTCGGGTTGGAGGGAAACCGCATCATCAAGTTTCCAAGCGGGTCGACCAACCAGATCGGTCCCTCAAGATGCTCACCAGGGGCAAGCGGCAGCCACTGCTTGAGTTGATCGGGCTGCGCACGCAGGATGACGGTGCCTTGGGCGGGCTCGAACACGCCAGGATTGACGGGGCCGGAATCCGTCACCAGCCAGATGCGAGCAACGCGATAACGGTCATCTCCGGCCGCGATGAAAAATTGCCGAATATCGTAGAGCAGTGATTGGCAGGACTTGTCACATGCCGCCGCTCCAGCGACGATCATCAACCAGTAACCGTTGTATCGGCGAAGATCGACCGACTCGCCAGTCAAAGTTGTGAGTTGAAGTTGCGGGACCGGCCGCTGAGGCTGAATCAGCTCCCCATAGGGCGGTTTGCCTTGGGGTTTGATGACGAAGAAGAAAAAAGTGCTTGCAACGAACGGCGCGGCGGTGACCAACACCACCAGCCAGAACGTGAGCATGCTCCGCTGGCGCGACTTTTCTTCCCTAGGGCGCATTGGGTCGGCACTGGTCGAGTTTTCGCTCACGAATGCAACTCCTTGTGCCTTAACGTTCTGGATCGATCTCGGACACGCTTTCCCAGAAAATAAATGGTAAGGCCCAAGCCCAGCGCCGTCATGGAATACCATTGAAAAGCATATCCATAATTGGTGTACATGCCGACATCGGGCTGTGGCCAACTCCGCACAAGACCATCCTTTTCAACGCCCATTTCTTGAATCACGTAGGGCAGCATTTTGATATTGTGATACTTTGCAAATTGGGTAAGTTCGATATTTTGACGAATCACCGCGCCAGGCGGGTCGGGCGCAAAAGAAAACCACTGTGAGGGGGCAGGGGCTAGACGTCCGTCGACTTGCGTTATCTTCCGCGGCGTCTTCACTTTGGGTAACAAATCGATGGCGTCGAAATTACGTGGAACCCAGCCGCGCATCACCATGATGTAAGTCTGACTTCCCACGATATGTAATGGCGTCAGAACCCAAAATCCAGGCTGATCATTGTGCTGGCGATTTTGCAAATAGACGGTCCAGTCCGCGGAATATTCACCATAGGCTATGACGTGGCGCCACTCATTGGGTTTAAAATCAAGTGCGTCTCCAGCTTGAATCAACGGGGGTGCTTGCATGCGCTCTGCAATGCGGGCCGTCAAAGCCTTCTTGTACTCAGCTCGATCAAGTTGCCACCCCCCCAGCAAGGCCGTCACCAGAATCAAAGCAAGCGCAAAAATCAACGTCACGATTTCCCGCGCCTTGAGCAGGGGATTAGATGCTGGCGATTTCAAAGGCGGAAGAATCGACACAGTGATCAAATCAGACGAAGGAGTTCAACTTGCAAATTGTCATCATCATCGCCTTTATTCTGATTCTAGTCAGTCTTTTTTCTGGCTTGTATTTCGTCATGAAAGATAAAGGCAAAACCAATCGCGCCGTCAATGCACTGACATTCAGGATCGGCTTTTCCATTTTGCTGTTCCTCTTCATCATCATCAGTTACAAAATGGGCTGGATTCATCCTGCGGATTTCCCAGTTTCCGGTCCCTAAATTCGCAGAGTTGAACCTGATGAAAAAACGCCGCTTACTGCGGCGTTTTTTCTAGATGAGGAATGGATTCAGAGCCAGTAGACCAAGACGTAAAGCAACAACCAGACGACGTCGACAAAGTGCCAATACCATGCGGCTGCTTCGAATCCAAAGTGATGCTCCGCGGTGAAGTCCCCGCGAATGAGGCGGAACAGAACAACCGATAACATGGTTCCACCCAAAAATACATGGAACCCGTGAAAACCAGTCAGCATAAAAAAGGTCGACCCATAAATTCCCGAAGATAGCTTGATACCTAAAACTTCATAGGCATGATGATATTCATAAGCTTGGCACAATAAAAATGCAAAGCCCAGTATCAACGTCAGCATCATCCAGAGAATTGCATTTTTCCGGTGGCTTGCGCGCAGGGCGTGGTGGGAAATTGTTAACGTCAGGCCCGAAGAGAGTAGCAATGCCGTGTTGATTGTCGGAATCGGCCAAGGATCCATGGCCTCCTTGATGTTTGGAATCAGTCCCGCCGGTCCAACACTGGGCCAAGCCCCCGAGAAGGCTGGCCAGAGAATTTTGCTGTGCAAAGCTGAAAGATCAGGCAATGAATAGACGCGAGAATAGTAGAGCGCGCCAAAAAACGAGGCGAAAAACATGACCTCGGAGAAAATAAACCAGCTCATACTCCAACGAAAGGAGGTATCGACTGCGAGATTATGTTTGCCAGCCTCGCTTTCAGATATTGTTTTCCCGAACCAGCGAAATTTTGTAAATACGAAAAAGAAGAGGCCAAGAAAAAATAGCAGATCACCGTGAGGAACGCCGTTGAACCAGAATGTCAAACCAAACGCCATAGTGAGCGCGCCAGTTGCTGCCATGGCAGGATATGCCGAGGGGCCTGGCAGGAAATAGCCTTTGGGCTGCACGTGTGTGGACATATTGCCTTCCTCTTCCTTATGGATTCGATTTGTATACGACCCAATGTACGATACTGATGAGTATGACGATAAATATTGCCGCAGAAATCAAACCAGCAATGACTATATGAATAATATTAAGTCTGGCAAAATCATCTTCTTGATCTCTGGATTTACGAATGCCGAGAAAGGCCCAGGCAATAGCCTTGAACGCCGAAAGAAATTTACGCAACTGCGCGGCCTTGAGTGTGTATTTTTGCGTACGCAGGCTGAATCAAATTAATAATATTTAAGTATATATTAAAAAAATGACCATTTAAAAACAAAACCAAGAAAAAGCACGGCTACGATACTAAGCAGCACGAGTGCCAATCTCAGGTTTTTGTGGTTTTTTTCAGAAGACATTGTTGATCGCCCACAAATGCTCTCAGTAACCAAGGATTTTAGTTGCAGTGGCATCGAGCTTAGGGGGCGTTTCAAAAGTGTGGAAAGGAGCCGGTGAAGGAATTTCCCATTCCAAGCCATGCGCTCCGTCCCAGGGACGCTGTGGCGCTTTATCGCCTTGACCGCGGAACATCGGAATCACGACGGCAAACAGGAAGTAAGCCTGTGACAGGCCGAAACCGAAGGCGCCGATCGAGGAAATCATATTGAAGTCGGTGAACTGCACAGGATAGTCAGCGTAACGACGCACCATGCCAGCTAGTCCAAGCAAATGCTGCGGGAAGAAGGTCACATTGAAGGTGATCATCGACGCCCAGAAATGAATTTTGCCGGCTGTTTCGTTGTACATCAATCCCGTCCATTTGGGCGACCAGTAGTAATAGCCCATGAAAATGGCAAACAGGGAGCCTGCAACCAGTACGTAGTGAAAGTGGGCGACGACGTAATAGGTGTTGTGCACATAGGTATCGATGGGCGCCAGCGCCAGCACAAGTCCGGAAAAACCACCAAAGGTAAAGACGAAAATGAACCCAATGGCCCAAAGCATGGGGGTTTCGTAAGTCATCGACCCGCGCCACATGGTGGCAATCCAGTTGAACACTTTGACACCCGTAGGCACTGCGATCAACATGGTGGCATACATGAAGAACAACTGGCCCGTGACCGGCATGCCGGCGGTGAACATGTGATGCGCCCACACGATAAATGAGAGGATGGCAATCGAAGCCGATGCATAGACCATCGAACTGTAGCCAAACAATGGTTTGCGAGCGAAAGTCGGCACGACAGCACTCACGATGCCGAAGGCGGGCAGAATCATCACGTAAACCTCGGGGTGCCCGAAGAACCAGAACAGGTGCTGGTAAAGCACGGGGTCACCGCCGCCGGCAGCACTGAAGAAGCTGGTCCCAAAGTGACGGTCAGTCAGGGTCATGGTGACCGCCCCGGCCAAAACCGGCATGATGGCAATCAGCAAATACGCCGTGATCAGCCATGTCCATGAAAAAAGCGGCATCTTCATCAACGTCATGCCCGGAGCGCGCATGTTCAGGATGGTGACGATGATGTTGATGGAACCCATGATGGACGAGGCGCCCATGATGTGAATCGCGAAAATCACGAGATCCATACCCATCCCCTGCTGGATGGTCAGTGGCGCATAGAGTGTCCAACCGACATCAGGTGCCCCACCGGGAACGAAGAACGATGATGTGAGCAAAATAGCGGCAGGAATAAGCATCCAAAAACTCAAATTGTTGAGTCGCGGGAAAGCCATGTCGGGGGCACCGACCTGCAGCGGAATCATCCAGTTGGCGAAACCCACCATCGCAGGCATCACAGCACCGAAAATCATCATGATGCCATGCATCGTCGAAAACGACAGGAACAACTGAGGATTCAGAAACTGAATCCCGGGCTTGAAGAGTTCAGCTCGGATACCCATCGCCAGAATGCCGCCCTCGAACAACATCCACAAAGCAAACACCAGATACATCGTGCCGATGTCTTTGTGGTTGGTGGAGAACACCCATCTGCGCCATCCGTGAGGATGGTCATGCGCATGATCCCCACTGTGGGTTGGGGCATGGACTGGATCAAGCACTGCACTCATGCTGCACTCCTGGCAAAAAACACATTGATTAGTAACTGAGTCGAACCGTCACATCAGGAGACGCTTAACTTGTCGCGCCCGACGGTGTTAGCGTTCCGCCATCTTTCTTCAACTTGGCTTGCTCAGTTTTGACCCATACCGCGTAGTCCGGCAGCGATACGACCTTGACCACAATGGGCATGAAGGCATGGCCCTTGCCGCAAACCTGTGCGCATTGGCCATAGTAAGTGCCCACTTGATCAGCCTTGAACCAGGTTTCACGGATGAAGCCGGGAATGGCGTCCATTTGCACCCCGAACGAAGGCACATACCAACCGTGCAAGACGTCCATGGAGGTGGTGAGAATGCGGATCTTCTGGTTGACGGGCACAACCAGATCATGGTCAACAGCCAGGAGGTAATTGTTGGGTTTGGGGGCATTACCGTAGATTTCCGACATCGGCGTCGTCAGCGTCGAGTAAAACGAGATGCCCTTGCCAGGACCGTCGACATAGTCGTAGCCCCACTTCCATTGATAACCCGTCACCTTGATCGTGAGGTAGGAATCCGAGACGTTTTGTTGCGCCACTACGGTCTTGGTCGCGGGGATGACCATGGCAATCACGATCAGCAGCGGAACGATGGTCCAGGCGATTTCGACCGTGGTGCTTTCGTGGAATTGGGACGCCACTGCCCCCTTGGATTTGCGGTGCTTGAACACCGAATAGAACATCACTCCGAAGACGAGGATGCCAATGGCCAGGCAGATGAGCATGACCATGTAGTTGAGGTCGCGCTCGTCGCGCGCGATGCTGGTGACGGGGTGCTGGAAATCGATACCGTTGACTTGCGGGCCGCCCGTCAGGCTTTGATCAGCAAAAGCCGTGGAGACACACAGGGCCGAGGCCGCAGTCAGGTAGTACTTCAACTGTTTCATCTTGGATGTCACCTAGTTTTGAAATGGTTCGAGCTGTTTGGCTCAGACTGCCAGCACTGCACGGCGCAAGTCGCGAGCCAATTTCTCGCGCCGATCAGGCCGGGTGTAGCGGCCCATGAAAGCCAGCTTGCCCGCCCCTGAAATTTCGACCAAACCTTTCTCGTTCACCACAATTCTCGCCCACCTCGGGTTGAACTCGGCCCGTTCGATGCGGCCGGCATTCTCCCACTCCACAACCAGCGACTGTGCCGATACCGTCACCCGCTCGCGATCCGCAGCATGACGTGCATAGACATACAACGCCGAGCCAAACGCCAGCAACTCCACCACTGTAAATGGTGGCACCAATGTCGCGCCGCCTTCCCAGCACATCAGCGCCACACACGACGAGATCAGGGCCATGGAGGCGAAAAAGGCGAGCAACTGTTTGGGGCTGATCGAACAATTGCGCTTGAACAGCCAAATCAGTGCACCATCTTGCTCAGATGGTGCGCCAAGCAGACCGAAATCAAGGGCGCTCACCAACTGTGCAGCCATGTGATCACCTCGCTTCGCCGGCAGCTGCCGAAAAATTGCCCCCTAATTCCCTGGATTGATCTTGCACAAGACCAATCCTGCACAAACGTATCAGCGTCGAATTATAGAGATGGGTGCCACGATAGCGGGGGGCATTTGCGCCGATCTTGCTCGCAATCAACACCGCTCTCCGCTGACCAATCATCACGTTCCTCATAGACAACGATCTCGGGCCTGCAACGAGACAAAGTCCGTCACCGACTACCTCCTTGCATCATGCCAGCAAGGCACCGGACTGGCTTCGGGAATTTCCCCGAATTGACTCTGGCAGAAGGCCCACACCCATGCGTATCAGCGTTTGCGCCCGGTCGCCCGTAGTTGCTCCACAGAGAAGCTGGCTACACCAGCGCGAGCAGGCTGGGTTGCAAGTTTGAAGGCGTGGCCGTAGATCAGCTCGAAACTCAGCACGACTTCTGTTTGTCCCACTGCTTGTGCTTGACTGAGCAACGCTTGCTGCAAGGCTTGCCACTGCCGGGGCGTACGCAATCCTTGCGCTGTGGCGGCGTGTGCGGGCCTTCCCAGTTCGGCAAGCTCAGCCAGGGCATCTTTGGGGCGTGCATAGCGCAGATGCAGCATCTCCATGTCCATCACAGGCTCTGCAAAGCCTTGCTGGACCAGCATGTCGCCCAAGTCATGCATGTCGGGGTATGCGGGCGGGATAATGCCTGAATCGCGGCATTGCGCTTGTCGCAATTCGCGCAAGGTGTCGGGCCCGAATGTGGTGAACATCAACACGCCGTCTGGCAGCAAAGCGCGGTGCCAAGCGGCGAACATAGAGTCCATTTCGGCAACCCAAGGAAGTGCCAGATTCGACCACAGCATCTGCGCGGCGTGGGGCACTGCGCGTGTGCCGATCGGTCCCGACAACGGCCCTGTGATCACCTCGGTTCGGCCTCCACCGCGCAGGCCGCGCAACCAGCTTCGACCCGCATGCGCCTTGCGCGCCACATCGGCCAGCAAGACCGAGGGCTCCACACCGATGATCTGCGCTTGAGGGTAGTGTTGGCGCAGCAAGGCAAGGCCCTCACCCCAGGCGCAGCCCATGTCGAGCACCGACTGGGGTTGCAATTTGAGCAGCGGCAAGCGCTCGGCCATGCGGCGAGCAGCCTCTTGCCAAATGAAGGGGGCTGGCCTGCGTGCCAGTCGATCGCGCGCGAAGATGACGCCGGACTGGTGAGCCAGGCGCAGCGCAGAGGGAGGCGTGGACATACGGCCTGCTGAAGTGATGACGTGATGAACGCCCGCGCAATCTGAACACGGGTCGCCTTCAAGGGGTTGGGGCAAGCTGGAATCGACCCGGCATTTTCAGGGGGTATCTGGGCAAGCAATATAGTGTCCATATGTCAACGATGCTCGGCTCGCTGCTGGAACACATGGGTGCTGCCTTGCGTCCGACGGGTTTGTGCGAGCTTTGCGCCCTGCCCTCGCGCCAGACGCTGTGCGAACCCTGCACGGGCCAATACCTCAGTGGTGCCGAGCCACGCTGCAGCCATTGTGGTCTGGCGCTGCCGGCGGGTAATTTCATCTGCGGGGCCTGCCTGCGCTCACCACCACCTTACATCCAGACTTTGACCCTGGGCGACTATGGTGTACCGATCGATCGCTTGATTCAACGCCTGAAATTTGGCGACGAACCGGCGATTGGTCGTTGGCTCGGCCAACGACTCGCCGCGCGCTGGCAGGCCGCTGGCCACCCACGACCCGGCCTTGTGCTACCCATCCCCCTGTCATCCGTGCGGCTGCAGCAGCGCGGCTACAACCAGGCATGGGAAATGGCGCGCAGTTTTGCTCGGGAGCTTCGCGTCACGGCACGCAGCGACGTCTTGGTGCGCGTGCGTGAGATGCCGCCGCAAAGCAGCCTGCCGCTGGCGTTGAGGACCAAGAATGTGCGCGGCGTCTTCGCCGCTCCAGGCCCATGCAAGGCTCAGGATGTGGTGCTGATCGATGACGTGATGACCACTGGCAGCACCCTGGGCGAAGCCGCATCGGTGCTGCTGCGCGCAGGGGCAGCAGCGGTCCGTGTGGCCGTCGCCTTGCGGACGCCGCCGTCGGGTTGAGCGTCACCGACCGCAGCAACCCATGTGCCATTTGCCTTGTGCCTTCATGTTCAACATCGTCCTGGTCCATCCTGAAATTCCGCCCAACACCGGCAACGTCATCCGCCTGGCGGCGAACACCGGATGCGCGTTGCATCTGGTCGAGCCGCTCGGATTTTCGCTTGACGACAAGCAATTGCGACGCGCGGGCCTGGACTATCACGAATACGCCGAATTGCACGTGCATCGCGACTGGGCGGCACTGCGGCGGTGCGCGCAAAATCCTGTCGAAGCGACCCGCATGTTCGCCTTCACCAAATTCGCCACGACGCTGCTTGGTCAGCCCCGTTTTCAGCCGGGTGACTGGCTGGTGTTCGGTGCCGAGACCGCCGGATTGCCAAGCGAGATACTGGAGGATTTCGCACCGCCGCAGCGCCTACGCTTGCCGATGCGCCCGGAGCAGCGAAGCCTGAATTTGTCGAACGCGGTCGCCGTCGGGGTGTTCGAGGCGTGGCGGCAATGCGCTTACGCGGGTGGCGGCTGACCGCGGTCAGCGCATCAGCGCCGACCGCAAACTTCAGAGTCCGGAGAAATCCGGCTTGCGCTTGGCCAAAAATGCGCTAAATGCCTCTTTCGCTGCCGGGCCCTTGAGCAAGCGCTCGAAGTGACCCGCTTCTTCGGTGATCATGGCATGCACCGCAGCGCGCTGCGGTTGGCGCAACAGAGACTTGGTGACCATCAACGAGGTCAGCGGCTTGGCCGCGAGTTTGCGCGCTTGTTGCAAGGTGAAGGCATTGACCTCGGACGGCGGCAGCACACGGTTGACCAAACCCAATTCGTGCGCCTCGTCGGCGGTGAAGGGCTCGCCGAACAGCAGCTTCTCGTTTGCAGCCACATGACCGATCCGCTGCGGCAGCAGCAGGCTGGACGCGGCCTCGGGGCACAGACCCAGGTTGACGAAGGGCAGCGAGAACAGCGCGCTGTCGCCCGCATAGACCAGATCGCAATGCAGCAACAGGGTGGTGCCGATGCCCACGGCAGGCCCACAGACGGCGGCAATGGCAGGCTTCGGAAAGTCGGCGATGGCACGCAGGAAACGGAACACCGGCGCCTCCATGCTGGCGGGGGGGCGCTGCAGGAATTCGCTCACATCGTTGCCGGCGGTGAACAGACTCTCCTGACCCTGGATAACCAGCACTCGGATGTGCGCGTCGCCGGCGGCCCGCTCCAGATGGTCGGCCAGCGCGGCGTACATCGCGCTGGTGAGCGCGTTCTTTTTCTCGACCCGGTTGAAGGTCAGGGTCAGCACGCCTTGTTCAGGATGGGCGAGGATTTCGGACATGGTGATCGCTCCGGAGGGGGTCGTTCAAGGCAATGATGTTGCACAGGGGGGTTGCCACGGGCCCCTGCCGGGTCTCAGACCAGTTCGAAAATGCCGGCCGCGCCTTGGCCCGTACCCACACACATGGTGACCATGCCGTATTTCAACTTGCGCCGACGCATGCCGTACAGGGCGGTAGCCGCGCGGATCGCGCCCGTAGCACCGAGCGGATGACCGAGGGCGATGGCGCCGCCCAGCGGGTTGACCTTGGAGGGGTCGAGACCGCACGTGTTGATAACCGCCAGCGACTGCGCGGCGAAGGCCTCGTTCAACTCGATCCAGCCGATGTCGTCGAGCTTGAGCCCGCCTGCCTTGAGCGCAGCGGGAATGGCCTCGATCGGGCCGATGCCCATGATTTCGGGCGGCACGCCGCGCGAGGCAAAGCTGACGAAGCGCGCCAGCGGCTGCAGGTTGTAGCGCTTGAGCGCCGCCTCCGACGCCAGGATGAGCGCGCCGGCGCCGTCCGAGGTTTGCGAGCTGTTGCCTGCCGTGACACTGCCCAGGCCGGTGGCCTTACCCGTAGGGTCCTTGGGCGCGGCAAAGGCAGGGCGCAGTTTGGCGAGTGCTTCGAGCGAGGTGTCGGCACGCGGACCCTCATCCAGGTTGACGGTGCGGCGGCGCTCGACCACTTTGCCGCTTGCCAGATCCGGCAAGCGGTCGACGATGTCGATCGACACGATTTCGTCACTGAACTCGCCGGCGGCAAACGCCGCCAACGCGCGCTGGTGCGACTGCAGCGCGAAGGCATCCTGTTGCTCGCGGCTGACCTTCCATTGCTGCGCCACCTTCTCGGCGGTCAGGCCCATGCCGTAGGCAATGCCGACGTTTTCGTCGCGGGCAAACACCAAGGGATTGAACGAGGGCTTGTTGCCACTCATCGGCACCATGCTCATGCTCTCGGCACCGCCGGCCAGCATGACCTCGGCCTCGCCGACGCGAATGCGGTCGGCCGCCATCTGGATGGCCGTCACGCCCGAAGCGCAAAAGCGGTTGACCGTGACGCCGCCGACCGAATTCGGCAGCCCGGCCAACAGCGCGATGATGCGTGCCATGTTCAGCCCCTGCTCGCCCTCGGGCATGGCGCAGCCGATGATGGCGTCTTCGATGGCCGCCGGATCCAGCCCCGGTGCCTGCTTGAGCGCGGCGTGGATGGCGGCGATCAGCAAGTCCTCCGGACGGGTATTGCGGAACATGCCGCGATGCGACTTGCCGATGGGCGTACGCGCGGCGGCGACGATGTAGGCGTCTTGAACTTGGCGGGACATAACGGGCTCCTGATGCAGTGGGTGGCTCAGCCGGGCTTGCGCGGCTCGGCCAGTAGGGTGATGGTTCCTTGGGCGGCGGCGCACAACTTGCGCACGCCGCCTTGCACGGCATAAATCTCGCAGCGCACGACGGCCTGGCTGCGCCCGGCATGCACCACGCTGGCCTCGGCACACAGCCGCTCGCCAAGCGCGGGGCGCAGGTAGTTGATCTTGAACTCTGAGGTGACGACGGCCGCACCCAGCACGCCACCCCGGCAAAGGTCAGCGCGTTGTCGGCCAAATAGCACAGCACACCGCCATGGGCAAAACCGTTCTGCTGCAACAAATCCTGGCGCAGCGGCAGCTCCAGCACGGCGCGGTCGGCTTCAAACACCGACAGCTCCGTGCCCAGCAGCGCGCTGAAGGGCTGCTGCGCCAGCACGGCGCGGCCAGCATTGAGCATGGGGTTCATCGCGCGACGTCCAGCACTCAGTTGCGCACCGGCTTGCCGGTCTGCAGCATGCCCATGATGCGCTCCTGGGTCTTGGCGTTGTCCAGCAGGGCGCAGAAATGCCGGCGCTCCAGGCACATCAGCCAGGCTTCGTCGACCACGCTGCCGGCATCGACTTCGCCGCCACACATGACGTCGGCCACGGCAGCACCGAGGGCGAAGTCATGGGCGCTGATCTGGCCGCCGTCGCGCATGTTCACGAGCTGGCTCTTGATGGTGGCGGTGCCGCTGCGACCGGCCACGGTGATGCGCGCGACAAGCGGCGGACGGTAACCCGCATCGGCCAGGGCCCGCGCCTGCGAGCAGGCCACATGCAACAACTCGTCCTTGTGCAGCACGATCACGTCCTCGGGCAAGAGATAACCCATCTGCCGTGCCTCGATAGCCGACTTGGACACCGCCGCCATCGCCGGCTGCATGTACAGCGCCTTGAGGAAGGCGAGCACGTCGACATTGCCACCGTTGGCCTGCGCCAGTTCGCTGGCGCGGCGGGCCAGATAGGTCAGGCCGCCGCCGCCAGGGATCAGGCCCACGCCCACCTCCACCAGACCGACATAGCTTTCCAGCGCAGCCACGCGGCGCGCGGTGTAGGCCGCCAGCTCGCAGCCGCCGCCCAGCGCCAGGCCGCGCATCGCCGCCACCACCGGAACCTGGGCGTAGCGAAGGCGCAGCATCACGTCCTGCAATTTCTTCTCTTCAGGCTCGATCGCCTTGGAGCCACCCGCCATGAAGGCCGGCAGCATCGCCTGCAGATCGGCGCCGGCGGAAAACGGCTCGGCGGTCTGCCACACCACCAGGCCGGCGTAGCCACGCTCGGCCTCATCCACCGCACGGTGCAAGCCGGCCACCACGCCGGGGCCGAGGGTGTTCATCTTGGTCTTGAAGCTGGCGACGAGCACATCGTCAAACTCGGGCGACGCCCACAGCCTGATGGCTTCGTCCTCGAACACCGTGACACCGGCCGTGGCCGGATTGCGCACCGCTTCGCCGAGCACGGTTTGCGGGAACAACTGCCGCGCCATGATCGGCAGTTCGCGTCGCGGCACGTAGGCGCCGCGCGCGGCCGACCACGAACCCTCGGGTTTGTGCACGGCGTCGATCTGCCCGACCCAGTCCGGCAGCGGCGCGCCGCACAGGGCTTTGCCGGCGGCGATGTCTTCGGCCACCCAGTCGGCAATCTGCTTCCAGCCGGCTGCCTGCCAGCTCTCGAACGGACCTTCGTTCCAGCCGAAGCCCCAGCGAATGGCGAAGTCCAGGTCGCGGGCGTTATCGGCCACGCTGCCCAGATGCACGGCGATGTAGTGCCACACGTCGCGGAACACGGCCCAGAGGAATTGCGCCTGCGGATTGCTGGACTCGCGCAGCAGCTTGTAGCGCTCGGCCGCGGGCTTTTTCAACATGCGCACGACGATCTCGTCGGCCTTGCCGCCGCCCGCGACGTAGTCGCCGCTGGCGGGGTCGTAGCGCAAGATGTCGCGGCCCACTTTCTTGTAGAAGCCCGCGCCGGTTTTCTGCCCCAGCGCCCCCTTGTCCACCAGCGCCTTCAGCGCAGGCGGCGTGGCGTAGAGCGCGGCGAACGGATCTTGGTCCGCCGGCAGGGTGTCCAGCATGGTCTTGATGACATGGCCCATGGTGTCCAACCCGACGACGTCGGCGGTGCGGAAGGTGGCGCTCTTGGCACGACCCAGCTTGGACCCGGTGAGGTCGTCGACCACGTCGTAGCTCAGGCCAAAGGTCTGCGCCTCGTGCATCACCGCGAGGATGGAAAAAACGCCGACGCGATTGGCGACGAAGTTCGGCGTGTCCAGCGCCCGCACCACGCTCTTGCCCAGGGTGGAGGTGAGAAAGGTTTCGAGCTGGTCCAGCACTTCAGGCGCGGTGCTCGGCGTGGGAATGAGTTCGACCAGCGGCATGTAGCGCGGCGGGTTGAAAAAGTGCACCCCGCAAAAGCGTGTGCGCAGGCCGGCCTCGAAGCCCTCGCTCAAGGCCGTGATCGACAGCCCGGAGGTATTACTGGCGAACAACGCGTGCGGCGCCAGGTGCGGGGTGACCTTCTGGTAGAGGTCGTGCTTCCAGTCCATGCGCTCGGCGATGGCCTCGATGACGAGATCGCAACCGGCCAGCAAGGGCAGGTCGGTGGCGTAGTTGGCGCTGCGGATCTGCACCGCGTCCTCGGCCAAGCCGAATGGCGCCGGGCTGAGTTTTTTGAGATTGGCCACGGCCTTGTCGGCAATGGCGTTGCTCGGCCCTTCCTTGGCCGGCAGATCGAACAGGATCACAGGCACTCGGGCGTTGATGCAATGGGCGGCGATCTGCGCGCCCATGACGCCGGCGCCCAGCACGGCAACCTGGCGAATCGGGAAACGGGGGGTCATGACGGGTCCTCGGTTGGGATCGATGATGTCGGCGGATGGACGGCGCAGCGGCTGCGGCTCAGGCGAGTGCGGCATCGGTGTCCATCAGCGCCTTGGCGCCGCTGCGCGCCATGCGGATGGCGGCCGCCGATTCCGGGTAGAGCCTGGCGAAGTAAAACCGCGCGGTCTGCAGCTTGGCCTGATAGAAGGCAGCGTCCGCGGGGTTTTGCGCCAGCCTGGCCTGAGCCACCTTGGCCATGCGGGCAAAGCCGTAGGCGAACACCAGATGACCGACCACGCGCAAATAGGGTACGGCGGCGGCGCCGATTTCCTCGCGGTTGGTCATGGCCTTCATGCCCAGCTCCAGGGTGAGCTTCTGCACCTTGTCGCCGAGATCGGCCAGGGGGTTGACGAACTCCTGCATGGCCTCATCCACGCCTTCGGCGTCGATGAAGTCGGCGACCAGCTTGCCGAACTTTTTCAGCTTGGCTCCGTTGTCCATCAGCACCTTGCGGCCAATGAGATCGAGTGCCTGGATGGTGTTGGTCCCTTCATAAATCATGTTGATGCGGGCGTCGCGCACGTATTGCTCCATACCCCATTCGTGGATGTAGCCATGGCCGCCGAATACCTGCATGCAGGCGTTGGTGGCGTCGAACCCGTTGTCACTGATGAAGGCCTTGACGATGGGCGTGAGCAGCGCCACCAGATCATCGGCGTCCTTGCGCACATCGTCGTCGGGATGCAACTGCGCCTGGTCGAGCATCAGCGCCACCCAGTAGGCCAGGAAGCGCCCGCCTTCGGCCCAGGCGCGGGCCGTGAGCAGCATGCGGCGCACATCGGGGTGGACGATGATGGGATCGGCCGGTTGTTCCGGCGCTTTCGGACCGGTGAGCGCGCGCATCTGCAGGCGGTCCTTGGCGTAGGCCACCGCATTCTGATAAGCCACTTCGGTCAGGCCCAGCGACTGCATACCCACGCCGAGACGCGCTCCGTTCATCATCACGAACATGGCCGCCAGGCCTTTGTTGGGCTCGCCCACCAGCCAGCCGGTGGCGCCGTCCAGCGTGATCTGGCAGGTGGAGTTGCCATGGATGCCCATCTTGTGCTCGATGCCTGAGCAAAAAATGCCGTTGCGCTGACCCTTGTCGCCACGGGCATCGGGCTGGAATTTGGGCACGACGAACAGTGAAATGCCTTTGCTGCCCTCGGGCGCCCCAGGCAGTTTGGCCAGCACCATGTGGATGATGTTCTCGGCTAGATCATGCTCGCCGCTGGAAATGAAAATCTTCTGCCCCGTGAGCTTGTAGCCGCCACCGTCCTGCGGCTCGGCCTTGGTGCGAATCAGCCCCAGATCCGTGCCGCAATGGGGCTCGGTCAGGCACATGGTGCCGGTCCACTGGCCCGATGCGAGCTTGGGCAGGTAGAGGTTTTTCTGCGCCTCGCTGCCATGCGCAGACAGCAACTCCACCACCCCCTGCGTCAAGCCAGGGTACATGGTCCAGGCCTGGTTGGCGGCGTTTTCCATTTCGTGCACGGCACTGCCCACCAGGTGGGGAAGGCCCTGGCCACCGTATTCGGGCGCCGCGGTCAGCAGCGGCCAGCCGGCTTCCACATACTGGGCCCACGCCTCCTTGTAGCCCTTGGGCGTGGTGACGGCATGGGTCGCCGCGTCGTAATGGCAGCCCTCGCTGTCGCCACTCAGGTTGATGGGGAACAGCACCTCGGCGCAGAACTTGCCGGCCTCCTCGCAGACTTGGTTGATGAGGTCGGCGTCGACGTCGGCATGGGGAGGCAATGCGCGCAGCGCAGGCACGACATCGAGCACCTCGTGCAGGACGAATTGCATGTCGCGCAGCGGCGGGGTGTATTGGGGCATGGTGGTCTCCTGAAATGGGAACGGATAGGGGTATGGCCGAAGGCGCGCTGATGGCAGCGCTTCAGTCGCCAGCGCTGCAGAGTGTCTGCAGCAGTTTCATCCCGGTCGGGGTGGCGTATTGACCGATGAGTCGCCGGTAGCCGTGCCGTGCCAGTTCGACGCAACCGTGCACGCGCAGCAGTCGGGAATCGTGGTGCAGCGCGAGGATCAGGCCGTGCAGTTCGAACATCAGCAACTGCGCCGGGGTATCGGCCTGCAGATGTCCGACATCGACGGCTTGTGACACCGCACGCAGCAGAGCGTCGTGCCAGGTCTGCACCATGAGCACCAGCGCGTCGCGCACCGGGCCTGGCCGGTCGTCGAACTCGACGGCGCCGGAAATGTAGATGCAGCCGGTTTCCACCTCGCGGCTGACCTGCTGCACCCAGCGGTCGAACAGCATGTGCAGCCGCGGAAGGCCACGGGGCTGATCCAACGCGGGATAAAACACGTCGGCCTCGAACAGGCTGTGGTAGCGGCGGATGACGGAAATCTGCAATTCCTCGCGCGAGCCGAAATGGGCAAACACACCGGATTTGCTCATGTCCATGCGGTCGGCAAGCACACCGATCGACAACCCCTCCAGACCGATGCGCCCCGCCATTTGCAGTGCGCAATCGAGTATCGCCTGGCGGGTCTGGTGGCCTTTGCCCGGCAACTCGACGATCTCGCCAGAGCTCGGGGCGACCACACGCGCGGCGGCAGCCGGCCTTGGCGCGGATCTGGCATTGGATGCAGTTTTACGGGGCATGAAGGCTGGATTTCAAAAATCGAACGGTCGTACTATTTCTGAAACCGCTGGTTTTGTCAACACCAACCTGTGTCCGAACCAGGCTTGGCCCCTGCGTTTGCCCGCGCACCTGGCGGATGAGCCTGGGTGCGCCATCCCCAAGGGTGTCACGGTAAGGCGGCCAGCCAGCCGCAAGCGTTCAAGCCAGCAGAACGCTGATGGCGCGCTCGACGCCGCTTGCAGTCAGCCGGCCGGGGCCGCTGCGGGTGAACTGCAGCAAACAGCCGCAGACGTAGATGGCCAAAAGCTGAGCACGCTGCGCAGGATTGAAGCCGGAGGCCATGCCACCCTGTTCCACCGCCAGCTTCAGACTCTGCCGCAGGGCGGCCTCGACACGCTCGAAGAACTGGTTCATGCGCAATTGCAACCGGACATGTTCGCCAACCAGCGCATCGCCCGACATGACGCGGCAGAGTCCAGCGTTTTTTTCGGCGAAGCCCAACAAGGCCTGGACGATACGAGCCGCCTGCTGGGCGCCGGATTCCTGCTGCTGCGTGATCTGGTTGATCAGGCCGAAGACGCTGTGTTCGATGAACTCGATCAGCGCCTCGAACATTTGCGCCTTGCTGGCGAAATGGCGGTACAGCGCCGCCTCGGAAACCTGCAGACGTTGCGCCAACGCGGCGGTGGTGATGCGCTCCGTACCCGGCTCCTCCAACATGCCGGCCAGGCATTGAAGGATTTGCTCGCGCCGCTCGCCGGGCTTGGGACGCTTGCGTGGCTGCGCCGGGACCGCCGGCAAAGGGGCGGAATTCAACGCGGGATCAACGAACGCAGACGCCATAGTGAAGCGATTTTCGCACGCACATAGGCCGGGCGGCCACAACATGTCCTCGGCCTGGCCGCCGCATGCGGCTGGCGGCGCAGCCCGCGGTGCTCGTAGCGCGTGAACCATGCGCCGCGCACGCCCAGGCGCTGTGCGGACTTGAGATGCTGCAAGGTATCTTCCACCAGCACGCATTGCGCCGGGCGCAGGTGATGACGGCACAGCACATGGCGCAGCATGCGGGCGTCGGGCTTGGGACGCAGGCGGCCGAACTGGCGCATGTCCTCGATGCTGATGACGCCTTGGAACAACTTGAGCAGCTTGAGCCGGCGCAACACCCGCAGCGCATAGTCGCGTGGCGCATTGGTCAGCACCCATTTGCGACCCGGAAGACGAGCTATGGCGGCGCGCTGGCTGGGATCGGCGCGCAGCATGCGTGGCAGCTCTGGGAAGCGATGGGTCTCGGCCAGGAAGTGCGCGGCCTTCACGCCATGCTCGTGCATCAAGCCGAGCAGCGTGGCGCCATAGCGCCGCCAGAAATGGCTGCGCATGCGGTTGGCCTCCGTCGGGTCGACGCCGAGGTGGCGCTGGATATAGGCGGTCATCTCGACGTTCATCCGCGGGAACACCCGCCACGAGGCATCGTGCAGGGTGTTGTCCATGTCGAACAACCATGTCGGTGCATGGCCGGCATCACGCCGCATCGGCGCGCTCCAGCCGGGCGAAAACATAACGTCCGCCACCGAAGCGCACCGGTGCGAAATGCAGTTCGACAGCGGTCACCGCATGGGCCACGGCCTGGGCAAATTCGGGGCCGTCAAACACGAAGGTATGGAACTCGCCATTCTCGCCGCAGGCATCCACACCCGGCGGCAGACCGTCGATGAATGCGGCGTCGAACAAGCGACCACAAAAGCTGTCGGGCAAGTACCGGCTGTCGACACAGACTACGCGGGCGCTGTAGCCCAGGGCGATGAACGCACGCGCCAGATCTGATCGCGCACGACCCCACAGCGGCAGCTCGGCGCGCAAGCCAGCAGCGGCGCAAACCTGCTCCTCCCAGTCGCGGTGCGGCTGCAGGTCGATGTCGCCGAACACCGCAGCCTGTGCCCCGCGCCCGGCGAGCTCGCGCAACTGCGCCGTGAACACCGTCTGGTAGTCATCCCAGCCCGCACTGGGGGTCACCAGTTCCAGGCCGAGGGCCGCAGCCTGCGCTTGCATCAGGCCCAGCGGCACACCGTGGCTGCGCAGGCACAGGCCGGACTCGTCCAGCATGGCCAGCAGCCAGCGCACCTCAAACCCGGCAGCGCGCGCCTGGCGCAAGGCCAGCATCGAGTCCTTGCCGCCGCTCCAGGAACTCAGCGCGAGTGCCACGTTCAATGTGAGCGGATCATGGTGCCGAAGGCCTGCTCGGTGAGGATTTCGAGCAGCATGGCGTGGGGAATGCGGCCGTCGATGATGTGCACCGAGTTCACGCCCGATCGCGCCGCGTCGAGCGCCGAAGCGATCTTCGGCAGCATGCCGCCGGAGATGGTGCCATCGGCAAACATCTCGTCGATCTCGCGCGCCGTCAGGTCGGTCAGCAGTTCACCCTGCTTGTTGAGCACACCAGGCGTGTTGGTCAACAACACCAGCTTCTCGGCCTTGAGCACCTCGGCGAGCTTGCCGGCCACCACATCGGCGTTGATGTTGTAGTTCTCGTTGTTCTGGCCGAAGCCCAGCGGCGAGATGACCGGGATGAACTGGTCGTCCTGCAGCGCCTTGACCACAGCCGGATCGATGGATTCGATCTCGCCTACCTGGCCGACATCGTGCTCGAGTTCGGGGTTGTCGCGGTCGCGCATGCGCAGCTTGCGCGCCTGAATCAGGCCGCCATCGCGGCCGGTCAGCCCCACGGCCTTGCCGCCGGCGACGTTGATGAGGCCGACGATGTCCTGCTGCACCTGCCCGGCCAGGACCCACTCGACCACCTCCATGGTCTCGTCGTCGGTCACGCGCATGCCCTGGATGAAGGTGCCCTTCTTGCCAATCTTGGCCAGCGCCTCGTCGATCTGCGGGCCGCCACCATGCACCACCACCGGGTTCATGCCCACCAGCTTGAGCAGGACCACGTCCTCGGCGAAATCCTGCTGCAGACCGGCGTCGGTCATGGCATTACCGCCGTATTTGATGACGATGGTCTTGCCATGAAATTTGCGAATGTAGGGTAGCGCCTGGGCCAGAATCTCGGCCTTGTCGCGCGGGGAGATATGCGTCAACTCGGGCGTGGCATGCGGGTGTTGGTCGGACATGGCGGGTGGTCTGCGATTGGAGCGTGCGGTCAGGGCGGCCGGTCAGTGTCGCGTTCAACGCTGAAAGCGGGCGTGCGCATTTTAGGAAGACCCGCGCAGGTTCAGGGTTGGATGGATGATTGTTAAACTTTGTTTCATGAAAACTTGGTACCGCCTACTGCTCATCATGATGCTCGCCCTGCTGCCACTGCGCGGCTGGGCGCAAGTCGTGATGCTCGCCGACAGCGAGTCAGCGGTGCTCAACCAGGTAGCGGCGCCAGTGCCGGAGCAAGGCATGACAGACATGGGCATGCACGATCACGCTGCGATGACAGCCTCGCAACACGGCGGTGCCCAGCCGCCTGCAAGCGATGCCCACAGCGGTTGCAGCGACCACGCGCACCAACTCTGCGTGGTCTGCGGCATGGCCGCTGCCAGCCTGCCGGCACCCCTCACCTCCCACCCCGGCCCGGTGCAACAGCACGGCCCCATCGCCGCATCCACCGGCTGGCACAGCGCCGAAGCCCGGACGCTGCTGCGTCCACCTCGCCTGTAAATCTCGCGCTGCCGTGCGGCGTGGTGCACCCGAGCCCTTGTGCTCCGGGCCACCTCAGCCGAGAGCGCAGCGCATGCGAGCAGGCGCCTCCAGGCGCCGCACGTTCTCCAGGCCCAGCCGCGTGAGCCCCAGCCGGCCACGCTGCGATGCGAGGTTTTCATGCAATACCCTGTCTTTCACGTTCCTCCTTTGGTCGCCGCGCTGTCCCGCACGGCACGAACCACGCTGCCCCTCGGTGTCTTGGTCCTTGCGGCGTGCGCACCGCTGCAAACGCAGAACAATTTGCGTGCGGCCAACAACATCGTCCAAGCGCACACCGGCCTGGCCGTGGAGCTTCAAGCCACGGCTGGAGCACATGCCGAGGCCCAGCGCCAGATTGACGCGCTGCTGGGCAAACCACTATCGGCCGACGATGCCGTGCGCGTCGCCCTGCTCGGCAGCCCGGCATTGCAGGCGCTCATCGCCCAGACACAGGCTGACTCTGCCGCATCCACTCAGTCCGCAAGGCTGAGCAACCCGGTGTTCGGTTTCGAGCGCCTGCTGATTGGCGCCGGCGCAGTGGAAATCACCCGCAGCCTGAGCATCGGCCTGCTCGACCTGCTCACCTTCCCAACCCGTTCACGCATCGACACGGCGCGGCAGGAGCAGTTGCGTCTCATGCTTGCCGGCGAGGTGCTGCGCACCGCTGCGCAGGCGCGCATGGCCTGGGTGCGCGCGGTTGCCGCACAGCAGAGTGCCGCCTACAACCGCGATGTGGAAGACGCTGCGCAGGCCACCGCCACCCTGGCTGCCCGCATGCAACAAGCGGGTAACTTCACGAAACTCGATGCAGCACAGCAGGCACTGTTCGCTGCCGATAGCCGCCAGCAACGCAACCGCGCCGAGATGGCCTCGACCCAAACCCGTGAGGCCCTGGTGCGGGCGTTGGGCCTGTCGCCGGAGCAAGCTGCGCACCTGGCCTTGCCCGCGCAATTGCCGGCGGTGCCAAAGCCAGTTCCGGCGACTGGCACGACGCCGCTGCAAACCGCACTCGACACCCGGCTCGACGTGCAGCTTGCCCGCGCTGACTTCACCGCCACTGCGGTGGCGGCGGGCCTGGCGCGCAACACCAGCCTGATCGACCACGTGGAACTGGGCGGGTTACGCAAGACCTACAGCGACGCCACGCCACAAAATGGTTTCGACCTCATCCTGCCGCTGCCGCTGTTCGACCTCGGCGATGCCCGCCGCAGCGCTGCCGCAGACCGGGTGCTGGCAGCGCGCAACCGGACTATCGCCACGGCCCAAAACGCGGCCTCGCAATTACGCGAGGCCGATGCAGCGCTGCGACATGCCTGGCAGCAGCACGACATCAGTCGCCAGCAGATCGTGCCGCTGGCGCAGACCGTTCTGGACGAAAACCAGCTTCGCTACAACGGCATGTTGATCGGCGTGTTCCAACTCGTCGCCGCTGCTGCAGCGCAGGCGCAGGCAGTACGCGGGGGCATCGCCGCGCAGCGTGATTACTGGCTGGCCGATGCCAGTTGGCAGGCGGCGCAACTCGGCATCGACGCGGGGACTTCCACAGCACTCGACAACCCGTCCGCCGGCGCAGCCTCGCCCGCCGCTGGTCACTGAGCCGCCACTCCAGGAATTCACCATGAACACACGACGTAACTTCCTCGGCGCCGCCGCAGCACTCGTCGCCACGAGCGCTGCAAGCCGCCATGCTCTGGCGACCGCGCCCGAGCCCCACAGCCAAACCGGCGCCGAGACGGCAGCACCCCTGCATCCGCAATCCGGACGCCCCTACAACCCGGTCATCACGCTTAACGGCTGGAGCCTGCCCTTCCGCATGAACAGCGGCGTGAAGGAATTTCATCTCGTCGCCGAGCCGGTGGTGCGCGAAATCGCCCCCGGCATGACAGCCAGGCTGTGGGGCTACAACGGCTCCAGCCCCGGCCCGACCATTGAAGCAGTGGAAGGCGACCGCGTGCGCATCTTCGTCACCAACAAGCTGCCCGAGCACACCACCGTGCACTGGCACGGCATCATCCTGCCCAACGGCATGGACGGCGTCGGCGGCCTCACCCAGCCACCAATCAAGCCAGGCCAGACCTTCGTCTACGAATTCGTGCTGCGCAAAAGCGGCACTTTCATGTACCACCCGCATGCCGACGAGATGGTGCAGATGGCGATGGGCGCGATGGGCCTGTTCATCGTCCACCCCAAGAATCCGCGGCAGATGGCGGTCGAGCGCGACTATGCCTTCCTCATCAATGCCTACGACATCGACCCCGGCAGCAGCGTGCCCAAGGTCAACACCATGCTGGACTTCAATCTGTGGACCTGGAACAGCCGCGCCTTTCCCGGCATCGCGCCGCTGGTGGCGCGCACCGGCGAGCGCGTGCGCATTCGCATGGGCAACCTCACCATGACCAACCACCCCATCCACCTGCACGGCCATGCCTTCGAGGTGGCGGGCACCGACGGCGGCTGGGTGCCCAAGGGGGCGCGCTGGCCCGAGGTGACGGTGGACATCGCCGTGGGGCAGATGCGCGCCATCGAGTTCATCGCCGACAACCCCGGCGACTGGGCCTTGCACTGCCACAAGTCGCACCACACCATGAACGCCATGGGCCA
The DNA here is from genome assembly GCA_013044035.1 of Burkholderiales bacterium. Lineage (GTDB taxonomy): Bacteria > Pseudomonadota > Gammaproteobacteria > Burkholderiales > Burkholderiaceae_C > Thiomonas_A. Next base: position 61,249 of record JABEVE010000016.1, on the reverse strand, counting down.
CAGCGTGCCCACCATGATCGGCATCCAGCAAGACGACCTCGCCCCCAAGCTGCAAAAACTGCTGCCCGACTACATGCCGATGGGCTCGAACGGCATGGCGGAAATGACAGAGATGGACATGCCCCTGCCGGACAACACCCTGCCGATGATGACGGGGCGCGGCCCTTACGGTTCGGTCGAGATGGGTGGCATGTTCAGCGTGCTCAAGGTGCGCGATGATCTCGCGCCCGGCAGCTACAAAGACCCCGGCTGGTACCGGATGCCGTCAGGCACGCAGGCGCATGCGGTGCGTGCCGGCATTCCTTCAACCGCCACCGACCCGAGCGAATCCCCATCCACTCCCGACACATTGCAGGTGCGCAAACCCAAGCAGCATCAACACTGACTCCCCATCTTTCCCCGCGCCGGGGGAAGTGTTTCGCCCCCTCCCCGACGTTGGGGAGGGCTGGGGTGGGGAAGCCTCCACCTCGCTCAAACCTCAACTGGAGATCACCATGAAGACCCCCATTCAAACCCTCGCAGTCCTCGTCGTTGCAACCGCCCTGGCCACTCCGGCACTGGCAGCTGGCAGCCACGCCGACCACGATCACTCGACTCCCGAAGGCATGGCGCAGCACATGCAGATGATGCAGGGCATGCCCGGCATGCAAGCCTCCTCGGCGACCGCGGCCGCAGGGCAGCACGAAACCGACGGCGTAGTGCGCAAGATCGATGTCGCCGCCGGCAAGATCACCCTGCGCCACGGCCCCATTCCCAATCTCGGCATGGGTGCCATGACCATGAGCTATCAAGTCCGGGACAAAGCGATGCTCGACGGGTTGAAGGACGGTGACGCCGTACGCTTCACCGCCGAGCGCGTCGACGGCGTCTACACCGTCATGCATCTCGAGCGCGCCCGCTGAACAAGGCGCACACGGCCTCATGGGCTGCCCGCGGGCAGCCCACATACACTGCATTCATGCCACGCTTCACACGACTGCCCCTGGTCTTGCTCAACCGACCGCGCCTTGGCGCCGCGCTGGTGTTGGGGTTGCTGCTGTTTGTCGCGCTCGACACCTCGCTGGCGACAGGGCAAGCCCTGTTGCTGGCGTTCGATCTTGCCTGCGCCGCCTACCTCGGGGCGATTGCGCTGATGATGTCGCGCACCTCCCCCGAGGCCATGCGACGGCGCGCCGAGTTGCAGGCCGAGGGCCGCTGGACGGTTCTGGTGTTCAGCCTGCTGATCTCGGCCGTGGTGCTGCTCTCGCTCAGGACCGAGTTGCTGGCCAGCAAGCACAACTCGCCGCTGGATCTGCTGTTGGCCGGCGTCAGCATCGTGCTGTCGTGGATGTTTTTCAGCGCGGTGTTCACCCAGGACTACGCCCACGGCGACCACCGCGGCCGCCTGCAAGGCAAACCCTGCCTGCAATTCCCCGGTGATACCGACCCGGATTATTGGGATTACCTGTATTTCGCCATGAATCTGAGCATGGCGTTCCAGACCTCGGACGTCAACATTCTCGACCGCTCGCTGCGCCGGGTCGCGCTGCTGCACAGTGTGGTGGCGTTTTTCTTCAACGTCTTCATCGTCGCCTTGATGGTCAACGTGGTCGCCGGGGTGCTGTAGAGAAGAAGCGTGAAGCGGAGGAAAACCGGCAAATTCGCCACAAAATCGTCAAAAACTCTTGATCATGATTGAAATTTCAGTCCTCCTGTCTTTCAATCTTTTGTTCGGGCCCGGCTTCAGGTCTGAACCGCAATCCCGAACCCCATCAGGAGGAATCCATGCAATACAGAATACTGGCCGTTGCGGCCATCGTCATGTCGCTCGGCGCATGCCAAAAGGCTGAGCAGGCCGCCAGTTCCGCTGCGAGTGCAGCCAAGGGTGCCGCCTCGGCTGCCACCAGTGCCGCGGCCAACGCAGCAAGCCATGCCGGCAGCGCCATGAACCAAGCTGCGAGCGTCGCCAAATCGGCAGCAAGCGCTGCTGCCGCAGGTGCAGCCAGCGCAGCCAGTGCGGCCAAATCCGGTGCGGCGTCTGCTGCCAGCGCCGCCCAAAGTGCGGCGTCCAGCGCCATGGGTGCCGCCAAGGACGCAACGCAGAAGGTCAAGGACGCGATGAAGAACTGAGTTTCTTCAGGTGACAAACTTCAGGTGACAAACGGCGGACTTGGTCCGCCGTTTTCTTGCCCTGAACGCTGACGCCGGCATGCGCCGACCTCAGGTTTGACCCATCGGGCGCGTGGGCACGGCGTCGGCGCCGTCGGCCGTGGCAGGGGCGTCGGATGCCTGCAGCGTGAGTGGCAGGTCCAGGGTGTCGTCATGAACCTGGCCCAGGATATCGGCCTCGAACGTGGTCCAGGCAAACTTGCGTGTGGCCTTGTTGCGTTTGCTGCGATAGAGCGCCTGGTCGGCCAGCATCAGCAGTGCTTCCATGCTTTGCGCTGTTGCGCCGAGCCAGACGACACCCAGGCTGAGCCCGGGCGTGGCCGAGTCGGATTCGGCAAGTTGCAGGGGTCGCTGCACCTGGTCGATCAGGCGGCGCAAAACGGGATCGATGTCGGCGGATTCGCGTACCGGGGCGAAGGCAATCACGAACTCGTCGCCACCCAGGCGGACCAGATAGTCTTCCGGCCGCAGCGCATGGCGCATCCGCAGCGCCACCTCGCGCAGGAACACATCACCAGCCTTGTGGCCGAAGCGGTCGTTGACCTGCTTGAAATCGTCAAGATCCACCAGCGCCAGGGCGTGGCGCCCGGATGTGCCGGGCATGGCCCAGTCCGACAGAAATTCGGTCAGGGCGGCGCGATTGGGCAAGCCCGTGAGCACATCGTGCAAGGCGAGGTGCCGCTGGCTGTCGCGCTCGTGTTCCAGAGTTTCGCGCAGGCGCAGATTGTCGAGCACCAGCTCGATCTGCTGGCGCAAACGCCAGGCGCCGCGCTGGGTCGCGCGTTGGCGATCGCTGCTCCGGCCGAGCCAGGGAACACCCTGCAACACCAGTACGGCCCAGGGTTCTTGCTGGATGCACAACGGCAGCGCCAGGCCCTCTGCGGGTGTGGCGCCGAGAGCCAGCACTTCTTGTTGCCAGGACTGCAAAGCCAGGGGAACACACGGCATAGGCAGCGCGGCCAGGCGAGGCGGCCCCGCATGGGCGAGTACGGCCATGTTGCCCACTTCGTCCAGTCGCAATAGCCAGGCCGAACTGCACAGTCCATGTTCGAGCAGGCTTGCACACAGCAGACGCGGAAGCTCCTGCAGACTTTCCGACTTGAAGCCGGCACGCACCACACCGCTGTAGGTGCGGTCCCAGGCAGAACGCACGCGCAACGCCCGCATCATGCTGGCGGCCTGGAAAAATGCACTCCAGGCAAGCACCAGCATCGCCAGGGCAGCAAACCACTGCAGCCGGGTATTGCGCCACAAGGCGATCCATAAATCGCGCTGGGGAATGGTGACGAAGGCCGTGATGCCAAAGGTTCCAACCCGGTGCCAGGCTAGATTGCGCAGCATCGTGTCAGCCGAGACGAACCCGCGAATGAAGCCTTGTTGTGCCACCGGACCTTGTCGCAACGTGCGCGCCAGAATGCCCTGGCGTGGCGCACTGTAATAGTCGGGCTGCAGCGCTTCGGGCACCAGTGGCCAGCGCAGCAGCATGACGCCGTCATTGCGGATCCACCCTGCGGCAAAGCCGGGCCACTGCCTGTCTTGCTCCTGGCTCAGTTTCTCCACCGTGGTGGCCTGGAGAGAAAAATCCATGATCAATTCAACGGCGCCGATGAGCTTTCCCTGCGCATTGCGCACCGGCAGGCGCAAGGGCAGATGCCAGAGCATGCCACCTTCAGGATGGTGCATCGCGCCCACCTCCATGCGACCTTTCTGCAGATCGACCATGGCGCGGGCCATGTCGGGTTCTCGATGCCGTATCCCACCAGGCTCGTCGCTCGCCAGCATCTGGCCCTGCGCATCCAGGATCCGTGTGAACAACACGCGCGGCGGGCTCAGATCGTCATAGGCATCCAGCCACAAGTCGAGTGCGGAAGGGCTGTTTTGGAGCAACTCCGGGTGCGCACCCAGGCCCGTGGCCAGCAACTCACCATATTGCTGCGCCCGGGAAAAATCCTTCTTCATCAACTCAGCCAGCAGCAGAGCGTTGGCCTGCAGTTGCCCGCTCACTTCGGCTTGGGTACGGCGCTCGATCTGAAGGGTTGCCCACGCGGTGTAGAACAAAACCAGTAAGGAGAACGCAACCATCCACAGGCGCAAGCGCCACACACCCGAGGGTGTCAGTTGGTGGGAGGCCACGGGGGCTGGCATGAATGCGTGGACTTGGCACGAAGCGCAGTTGCTCAAGCATACACAGAGCCAACCCGAAAACCCGGCAATCGCGGAGACGATGCGTGGGCGCAACGCTCTCCTCCGGGCAACGACGGTGGACAGCGGGCCCACTCTCGCCTGGCGGGACACGCCGCTCGTCGCGGCGCACCGAAACCGCCGCAAGGCGGCGCGGCCGGCTCAAGTAGCGGGATGCGCCATGTCGCGATGCGCCTGGGCGAATGCGGCGAAACCCAGCATGAACCGTCGCAGTTGCTCGTGGACGTTGGCATCGGACAGCGTGCCGTCTGGTGCGAACGCGCTGGATGCGCGGGGCACCAGCAGACGGCCTTCGCTCCAAAGCTCGACGCCCAATGTGCGCAGCACGGGCAGCCAGGCGCCTTGGCTCAGAATCGTGCCGAATCCACCGGGCGAGGCCCCCATGAGGGCGACCGGCTTGCCACGAAACACCCGCGCGGCGTCCTGCGCCGGCCGCGAAAGCCAGTCGATCGCGTTCTTGAGCACCCCGGGAATGGAATTGTTGTATTCGGGCGTGACGAGCAACAGGCCGTCGGCTGCGGCGATGGCGTCCTTGAGCTTGGCCACGGCCGCCGGAATGCCGTTGGTCTCCTCGGCATCTCCGTCATACAACGGGATGTCATGGGGCGTGTGGCAACTGAGTTCGCAGCCCTCTGGCACACAAGCGGCGGCTGCCTTGAGCAACGCGGTGTTGAACGACGCTCGCCGCAGACTTCCTGACAATCCAACGAGTTTGACCATCACGCCTCCTTGTCAACGACTGGGATATCCAGCTCTTCGATTGGCATGTCTGCCCCGGCGCTTCTGGAGGCCGAGGCGGGCATACCGCAGCATGCGGCGCATGAGTGGGCACTCAAGGCGCGGTATCCACCAGGATCACCTCGGCGTCCTCGAGGGCGGTGATGCGAAGCGTGGATTCGTCGCGCACTGCTGCACCGTCGCGTGCGTCCAGGGTCGTGCCGTTGATCTCGACTTTGCCCTTCGTGCTCACGAGGTAGCCCCTCCGGTCTGCTGCCAGGCTGTAGTCCACGGTCTCGCCGGCCATGAGCGTTGCGCCCAGGACACGCGCATCGGCGCGGATCGGCAAGGCGTCTTCATCGCCCGGCATGCCGCTGGCCAAGATGACGAAACGGCCGGAGCGATCCTTTTTGGGGAAGGGCTTGGCATTCCAGGCCGGGGGGCCGCCCTCTTGGTTGGGAATGATCCAGATCTGGAAGATCGTGGTCGGTCCGGCTTCCAGGTTGTATTCCGAGTGGCGGATTCCGCTGCCTGCACTCATCACCTGGACATCGCCGGCCTCGGTGCGGCCGTGGTTGCCCAGACTGTCCTGGTGTGTGATCGCGCCCTCGCGCACATAGGTGATGATCTCCATGTCGGCATGGGCGTGGGGTGGAAAGCCGGTGGAGGGGGCAATGGTGTCGTCGTTCCAGACGCGCAACGCGCCCCAACCCATGCGCGCGGGATCGTGGTAGCCGGCAAAGGAGAAGTGATGTTTGGCGTTCAACCAGCCATGGTCGGCGCCACCAAGGCGATCCAGTGGTCTGTGTTCGATCATACGGGGCTCCGAAGTGTGGACCGGTCGGTCATGTATCGCTCGGGTCAGGTGGGGGCTTGCCTGTCGAACCTTGCCCATCCGGAGGCTGGCGTGCGGGTTCTGGACGATCAGCGTCGCGTCAGCCGCGCGCGCGTATCGGACAGGAGTTTTTGCATGCTGACAAAGGCGCCGCGCTCGTCCTGGGCACGAATGGCCTCGAGGACCTTGCCATGGTCAGGCAGCGCCTTCTTGAAGTTGCTGGCGCGCCGTGCCGAGAAGGACAGGAGCATTTCGAGAGCGGAGCTGATCACGGTCGACAGCGGAATCAGCAACTGATTGCGACTTGCCGCCAGCACCGCGACATGGAAGTTCAAGTCGGCCTTGACCCAATCCTGGATGTTTTCGGATGCAGCCATGGCCATGTAGGCTGACTCGACGTCTGCAAGCTCTGCGGGTGTGCGGTTGCGCGCCGCCAAAAGACAGGCGTTGGGCTCGATGATTTCCCGCACCTCGCTGAGTTGCCGCAGCAGTTCTTCGCCCTGGTCCTGGTCATGCCTGCAGCGCCACGCCAGAATGTCGGCGTCGAGCATGTTCCAGGCTTTCACCGGCCTGATCGAGGTTCCGATTCGCGGACGCGAATCAAGAAGCCCTTTTGCGCCCAGGACCTTGACAGCTTCTCGAAGCGCCGTCCGACTGACCTGCAACTCGGCGCAGAGTACTTCTTCGTTAGGCAAACTATCCCCCGCAGGGTAGCGGCCGCCGACGATTCTTGATCCGAGTTCCTGAATGATCTGCCTGTGCAGAGCCGAACTGCTGTGGCCAGAGGGGGATCGCTTGGGCAACGAGATCATGGTTGAATGGCCTTCAACTTATTGTATGATGATTGCACCGATATTCGAAAGCAAAGCCGCCTCCCATGCAAGCGAATCCACCTTCGAGTCGTCGTCATGGAGCGATAGGGGTTGATTGGGGCACGACGAGTCTACGAGCTTACCGCCTCGACGGGTCCGGCCAGCTTCAGGCAAGTATGAGCAATGACCAGGGCATCCTGAGATCGAGCCCCCGGTTCGCAGAGGTTTGCGAGCGCGTGATCACGGAACTCGGCGGGACCGGTTTCGACGGCCCGGTGATGCTCTCCGGCATGATCGGCAGCACCTTGGGGTGGCAAGAGGTCCCGTACCTCGGTCTTGATCAACCCCTGATGGAGCTCGCAAGCCACCTCGTACCCGTGCTTGACGCGCCGCGTGGGCGGCCCTGCTGGATTGTTCCGGGCTATGCCGGATTCCCGTCCTCCGCAGAGCCGGCACAAGGCATCGACGTGATGCGCGGCGAAGAAGTGCAGCTGCTCGGAGCCTGCCTCCTGGAAACAACCCATGCCGGTTGCTGGTATGTACTCCCAGGGACCCACTCCAAATGGGTCTATGTCCAAGACGGCATCATCCGGCGCTTCACCACGTTCATGACGGGCGAATTGTTCGCAACGCTGTCGCAGCACGGCACGCTGGCGTCGCTCATGGCCGATGATGCCGGCACGAGTCCCCAGACCTTCGCGGACGGGGTCAACGCTGCTGCGCAGCGTGGTTTGTCGAGCGCACTGTTCGGCTGCCGGGCACGTGTCGTCACCGGCACCATGCCCGCACGCGACGCCAGGGATTACCTCAGCGGACTGCTGATCGGCGCCGAGTGGCGTGAGGCGCTGGCCCTGAGCCATCCGCGTCCAAGTCGAATCACCATCCTTGGCGCCCCCGCACTTGCGCAGCGATACCGCGACGTCGGCGCCCAGTTGCGGATCGAGGTGGCTTGCCTCGATCCCGATGTGGCCTATGCCGCGGCCCTTGCCGAACTGGCTGCGACCTGCCCGACCGCAAGCCAGCGATGAGGCCGACCCATGAGCCAGACACTGCCCCCCTTGCCGACCCGCACCCCGAAGCCAGCCGCGCTGCCCAGGCCGAAACTGGTTGCCATCCTGCGAGGGCTGCAGTTGGCGCGGGCGCAGACCGTTGGTCAACTCTTGTTTGAAGCCGGCTTTCGTTGCATCGAGGTGCCACTGAACCGGCCGCAGGCGCTCGATTGCATCGCCGCCTTGTGCAGCGTGGCACCGCGCGATGCGCTGATCGGAGGTGGCACGATGCTGACGCCCAAGCAGGTGGATGACGTGTTCTCCGCTGGCGGCCGCCTGATGGTCGCTCCGAACAGCGACGCCGCCGTGATCGCTCGCGCCGCGGCGCTGGGCATGTTCTGCGCGCCAGGCGTGGCGACGCCCACCGAAGCCTTTCAGGCGCTGCGTGCCGGCGCGCATGCGCTCAAGCTGTTTCCAGCCGAGCAGATTGGCGTTCGCGGGCTCAAGGCCCTGTGCAGCGTGCTGCCCGCGGAGACCGAGTTATGGCCGGTCGGTGGCATCGGGCCAAGCGATCTTCAGGCGTGGCATGCCGCCGGAGCAACCGGCTTCGGCATCGGCAGCCAGTTGTTTCAACCCCATCTGGACTTAGCCGAGCTGGCCGCTCGCGCCGGGGACTTCCTGAGGGCTGCAAGCAAGTTGCCCTTCGGCTTTGGCGAAGCCGGCTTGAAGCCGTTGCCCAGCTCGGCTTCAGGCTCGGCTGCTCAGGCTTGAGGAGCCCGGGTGGAGGTTGCGGCCGCGCAGCCCAGGAGCAGGTCGGACAAGGCCGGCATCGCATCGATCGATTCGCACGCTCACGCGGCCGCCGCAAGCTCGATGTTGCGTCGCTCCTCGAACCAGCCGTCGATGGCACGACACTGGGTCGGGTCAAGTTCGAGGCCCAGCTTGGTGCGTCGCCACAGAAAATCATCCCCTGTTCGAGCCCACTCGACACGGGCGGCGTAGTCCAGCTCGGCGGCATGGACGCCGGGAACGACTTCACCACCCAGTGCAGCGGCGCCCGAGGCCTCACCGAGCCATGCGGTCATGCGTGCCCCGTAGGTTCGGGCCAAACGATGGACAGTGGACGCTTGCATCCAGCCATAGCGGCGCTGCATGGTGCCCACGAACGACTCGAAATCGCTGGCCGCGGGCTTGGCGGCACCCAGAACGCTCGACAAGTCGCCCCCGGGCAGGCAGGCATGTGCAGTCCATGCGCCTGATTTGTTCCCCAACAAGGGGCCAAGAAGATCGGCGGCCTCCTCGGCCAGTTTGCGGTATGTCGTGATCTTGCCGCCCCACACTGTGAGCAGCGGGGCGGGCGCCGCCGCGTCCAGCTCGATCCTGTAATCGCGCGTCACCGCGGAAGGATCATCCGAGGCATCGTCCAGCAGAGGACGAACGCCAGAGTAGCTCCAGACCACGTCGGCAGCGCAGACCTGGCTGCGGAAATAATGATTGACGCTGGTGCACAGGTAATCGATTTCCTGCGGGTCGATGCCGGGCCTTCCAGGCTCGCCGTCATACGGAACATCGGTGGTTCCGATCAGCGTGAATCGCGAGCCATAGGGCAAGGCGAAAACAATACGGCGATCCTGGTTCTGCAGGATGTAGGCATGGTCATGCGCAAACATGCGGGGCACCACGATATGGCTTCCCTTGACGAGCCGGAGCTTGCGCGTGCCCGCCATTCCAAGCTCTTCGCGCAGGAAGCTCTCCGCCCAGGGCCCTGCCGCATTGACCAGCGCCCGGGCACGGACCGTCTGGCCCTGCCCCGTCGAGGATCGCACCTGAAGGGTCCAGCCACCTGCGGCCCTCGTGACCCTGTCGACGCGCGTTCGCGTCAGGATCGATGCCCCGCGCTCCGTCGCATCCAGCGCATTGAGAACGACGAGGCGCGCATCGTCGACCCAGCCGTCCGAATAGACGAAGCCCTTGCGGTAGCGGTCCTGCAGCGCGCGTCCGGCAGTGTGCCGCGTCAGGTCGACGACTTCTGACGCCGGAAGCAGGCGCCGGGGCGCGAGGTGGTCGTAGAGCCACAGGCCGGTCCTGACCATCCACAGAGGACGCAGGGCGGGCACATGAGGCATCACGAAACGCAGCGGCCACATGATGTGGGGAGCGCTCGCAAGCAACCTCTCGCGTTCCTGCAGGGCTTTGCGCACCAGGGAGAATTCGTAAAACTCCAGGTAACGCAAGCCTCCGTGAATCAGCTTGGTCGAGGCCGACGAGGTGTGGGCTGCCAGGTCATGCTGCTCGCAAAGACAGACCTTCAGACCGCGGCCGGCGAGATCGCGCGCAATGCCGCAGCCGTTGATTCCTCCGCCCACGACGACAACGTCGCAGGAGGTCGACGGGACTTCAGCCACGGAAAAGCCTCCCGGCCACGCCGTTTCCTGCGCCGCGCAGGCGAAAAAGCCCCCCGGCCAGCGGCTGGGCTTGCAACGCGTCTGCGCTGAGCCCGACGCGGGCACTGGTGATGTACAAATCATTGCCGTGGGCCCCGCCGAAACACACGTTCGTCACCTGGGAAACGGGAAGCTCGACACGCTGCAACACCCCGGCGGTTTCGCCATCCCGGCATGTCACGGCCGAGGCGCCCCACTGAGCGACCCAGATGCGCCCCTGGGCGTCGGTCGTCATGCCATCGGGCGCGCCATCTGCGGCACCGAATCGCGCCCAGGCTCGTCGATCGGTGGCATGGCCTTGCGGGTCCAGCGTGTAGGCGTAGATCTCGCGCCGCCCGCTGTCGGTGTGGTACATGGTGCGGCCGTCCAAGCTGAAGGTCGGCCCATTGGGAATGCAGTATCCACGTTCGACCACGTGCAGGCTGAGGTCAGGGTCGAGGCGGTAGAGACAGCCGGTTGCAGACGTGTCGTCGGCATCGTGCATGCTGCCAAACCACAGGCGCCCTCCGGGCCCGACCTTGGCGTCGTTGAGCCGCCACGGTGACGTCGGTTCGTGCAGGCGATGCAGCCATTCCACCTGGGAAGCGCCGTCGTCCTGCAAGGTGAGCGCCACGACTCCGCTGCGCAAGCCTGCAATCCAGCCGCCACGCTCTCGCGGCACGACCCAGCCGACCATCTCCGGCAGGCTCCAGCGCAATTGCCGCTGCGTCAGCGGGTCGTAGGCCAGGATCTCGGCGCGCTTGATGTCGACGAAGTACAGGCGCGAGTCATGCCAAATGACGCCCTCGCCCAGGCTGAGTTTCGCAGCCCACACGCATTCAACTGCCGACCGACCCATGGTCAAGTCCAGCCCGCGTCGATGATGAAATCCTGCGCCGTGATCATCCGACTGTCGTCCGAGGCGAGAAACAAGGCGAGCCGGGCCACATCCGCGCCGACGATGCGGCCCGGCAGGCACTGGTTGCGATCCATCTCGCGCTCGCCTTCGGCGTCGACCCATTTGTCGAGTTGCTTGGGCGTCATGATCCATCCAGGAGTCAGCGTGTTGACCCGGATGCTGTGCCGGCCACATTCACGCGCCAGGCTGCGGGTCAAGCCCACCGTCGCCGATTTACAGGTTGCGTAAACCGGATAGCCTGCGCCCTTGATCATCCAACTGGTGGACCCGATGTTCACGATCGAGCCACCGCCGAGCCTGAGCATGCCCGGCACGGCCGCCTGCGCGGCAAAAAAATGGGGGCGCAGGTTGATCGCCACCAATCGATCGAACACCTCGGCCGAGACCCGAGACCAGTCGTGCCGTTCGTCATTCGCCACGTTGTTGATCAAAACGCCAATGTCGCCCAACTCGTTTTCAGTTCGGCTCACGGCCGCCCGCAGCGCATCCACATCCGTGGCGTCGCTCTGCAGGAACATGGGACGAAACTCGGCCGAGGCCGTCGCGTCGAGAACCTCACCGGCTGCCTTGGCGCTGCGCCCGGTGAACCCCACGCGCGCGCCTTGCTGTGCAAACGCCACCACGAGGTCGGCGCCAATGCCCGAGCTACCTCCAGTGATGAACACGGTGCGGCCCCGCAGGCTGGGGTAGCTGGCGAATGACGACGAGCCCATGCTGGATCCTGCGGAGGTTGGAGCCGCCGGCTTTCTCGATTCTGGGTTCATGGACGTTCCAGGGAAAAATAAAGGGCGGATTCCGGTTGCATCGCCGGCAAGGGCAAGCCGATGTGTGCAAGCTCGTCCCCGGACAAGCACACGCCATCGGCTTCCAAGGCATTGATCCATGGATTGTGCTGCCCGGCCCGCTGGCGCAGTTGCCCGGCGCGGGCTTGCAAGCGCACCCGCCAGGCCCCGCTGGTGGCCAGGGTGGGCAAGCGCACCGGACTTGCTTGCACCGTGTCTGGCGGCACCGGCATGATCACGCACAGAAGGTGAGTCTGTGCATCGGATGCGAGCCACCAGATGGCCCCGGATGGCGTCTGGCCCTGGTCGATGACCCCGTGGTGCATGACGTGACGCCAGCGTTTGTACAGGGCAAGCCACCAGGCCAGACGATCACGCGAGGCCGCGTCGAAGCGGCGCACATCGGCTTCCACGCCCATATGGCCAAACAGCGCGACAGCACAGCGGAAATCGAGACTCTGGGTGCGTCCCGTGGCATGCGCGGGGGCTGGCCCCACATGGCATCCGAGCACCTCGGGAGGAAACAGCCGCAAAGCGCCTTGCTGAATCGCCACGCGGGACATGGCGTCGTTGTTGTCGCTTGTCCAGATGCGATGGGTGTAGCGGAGGATGCCGAGATCCGCACGCGCTCCACCCGATGCGCAGCTCTCGATCTCGACGTCCGGATGCGCGGTGCGCAAGCGCTCGAGCAGCGCATACAGCGCCAGCACTTGGGCGTGGTAACGGCTGCGCCCGTCGCCGCCGCAGGCCTGCGCCAGATCCCGGTTCATGTCCCACTTGAGATAGCGAACCCCGCCATCCGCGAGCAAGGCGTGCAGCTTCTCGAACACAAACGCCGACACCTCCGGGCGCGACAAGTCGAGCACCAGTTGATTGCGCCCCAGAACCAGTTCGCGCCCGGCCACACCCAGAGCCCAGTCGGGGTGGGCCCGATACAAATCACTGTCGGGGTTGACCATCTCGGGCTCGACCCAAAGCCCGAATTCCATGCCCAGCGCCTGAACACGGTCGATCAACGGGGCCAGGCCCTGTGGAAACTTATCGGGATCCGGCCACCAGTCACCCAAGGCCGCGCGATCGTTGTTGCGCCCCTTGAACCATCCGTCGTCGAGAACGAAACGCTCGACGCCAATGCGCGCCGCCTGCTCCGCCAGTTCGTACAACTCGGTCAGCTCGTGGCGGAAATACAGCGCCTCCCAGGTGTTGATGTGCACAGGCCGGGGCCGCTGCCGGCCGCCGGGCCAGCGAACCACGCGCTGCCGGCACAACGCATGAAAACTGCGTGTGACTGCGTTCATGCCGGCGGCAGAAAAAACGACATGCAGCGCCGGGGTGCGCAAGCTGTCCCCGGGCGCCAGGATCACTTCGCCCGGCGCGAACCATTCACCGGCCAGCAACACGAGCCTGCCATCGTCCTGGCGCTGCAAGTCCAGCCGATGATTGCCGCTCCATGCCAGTTGCGCCCCGACGGCAGGTCCTGCGTGATCACCGGTCTGTGACGCCAGCGCGAACAGCGCCGCAGGAGTCTGGTGCGACGTTCGTCCCCGACGGTTGTCCCGCGACCACCCGGCTGCGCCGACCTTCTCGCGTTGCCACTGAAATTCATGCGCCCATTCGCCGTTGAAATAGCCGACCTCATCCAGTCCGTGCGGGACAGGAATGCTGGGTGCGGAGAATTGCTGCACCTCCAGCGGACCATCGCCGACGTTGTGCAACATGGCGTCCAGACTTAGCACGTCCGAGTCGGCGTCGAGATGCAGACGGACCTCCAGGCGCAGCCCCGCACGCGCATCGGCGAGGAGCAGTTCCAGGCTGTCGGTTCCCGCCCGGGTGCAGCTTTCCAGCCCCCAGGCATGAACCGTGTCGGCGCCGCCGCGATGGGCCGCTAGCGTCGGCTTCTGCGCCAAGCCGTCGAAGCCCGGGGTCAAAAGCGGCCCGGACAACCGATCCATCGCACCGGGCGCCAAGCTGAGCAATGCGCAAGCCTGCCAGTTACGTGCCAGCTCACAGTCGTCGACCCGAGGTCCAAAGTGGCGCCATACCGGGCTGCGACCCGGTTCAATCTCGAGCAAGATCGTTGTCGACCGGCTATCCAGGCGATAAAGCTGATGTGCCATCGTGGCCTAGCCCTTGGTCGCGCCAAGCGTCAGCCCGGCGATGAAATGTTTCTGCATGGCGAAAAAAATGGCGACCGGAGGCAAGGCCGCCAGAATGGAGCCGGCAGACACCAGTTGCCACTGCGCCACCCATTGCCCATTCAAGGAATACAGCCCGCCGGTGATGGGCATGGCGTGGCTGCCCTGGGTCAGCACCGTCGCCCAAAAGTAGTCGTTCCATACAAACGTAAAAATCAAGACCGACAAAGCGGCCAATGCGGGCCGAATGAGCGGCAAAACGATCCGGCTGAAGATCCGCCACTCGCTCGCGCCCTCGATGCGGGCTGCCTCGATCAATTCGCGTGGCAGTTCTCGAATGAAATTTCGCAAGAAAAAGGTACAGAATCCGCTCTGAAAAGCGATGTGAAACAAGGCAAGCCCGATCGTGGTGTTGTAGAGCCCCATGTGCAACGTCAATTGGCGCACGGGGATCATCAAGATCTGGGCCGGAACGAAATTACCCCCCACGAATAGGAAAAAAATCGCCAAGTTGAATCGAAACCTGTAAACCCCAAGCGCGAATCCGGCGAGGCTGGCCAGAGTAATTGCCCCGATCACACTCGGGATCGTCACCAGGAAACTATTGCCGATGTAATTGAACAACGGCGTATTCCTGAAAATCTGAATATAATTGTCCAGACCTCGCCAAGATGACGGCAAACCCCAATAATTCCCAGAATTCATATCACCAGCGGTGCGCACCGACATCAAAGCAATGGCAAAAATCGGCAACAGCCATAAAATCAACAACAAAGGCAGTCCAAATCGGTACAATTTCTGCGTCGCCGGAGATGTCTGTTCAATCGGAATCGGGAACATCAGGAGGTCTCCCTTTCCTGCATGTAAACACGATGCAAGATGAACACGATGAATACAAGCATGATGAGGAACAAGACTGTCGCCACCGCGGCGCCATAGCCCATCCGGAAACCGTATTCACTCAGTGCCACTTCGTACATGTAATAGGCGAGTGTTGCTGAACTGCCGTAGGGCCCGCCTTGCGTCATGATGGAAATCATGTCAAAACTGCGCAGCGATCCGATCACCGTGACCACGACCGCAATGAAAGTCGCCGCTCGAAGTTGCGGCAAAACAATCTTGAATAACATTTTCCAGCCATGCGCGCCTTCGAGCCGCGCGGCCTCGATGAGATCGGGGCGCAAATTGTTCAAACCCGTCAGATAAAGAATCATGCAATAGGCAATCTGCGGATAGAGGCCAGCCACGATGATGCCGTACGTCACCCAATGCGCACTTGAAAGCACCGCGATGGGCTTGATATCGAAAAAATGGAGCAATTTCACAAACAAGCCGAGGCTTGGATCGTAAAACAGCGTAAAGATGACACCAATCACAACTTGCGAAATCACAAATGGAAAGAAAAAAACCGATTTAATAAATCGAATACCCTTTGAGGTCTGATTCAGCAGCAGCGCGATCGCAAGACCCGCGGGAACTGACAGCAAATAACAAAAAAGCCAAATAATATTATTCTTCAGCGCGGTATAAAACGCCTCGTCAGAAAATAAATTGACATAATTTTCCAATCCAATATATTTTGCCTTGCCCAGCCCATCCCAGGAGTAAAAACTCAAACCGATGGATTCAATGATCGGCGCGATCACATAGACGGTGAACATGATCAACCCGGGCAATAAAAACAACGAAGCGGCAAGACCCTGCTGATGTCTGCGAGCCCAGACCCTGATCGCTGGAAGAAGTGGGCTCACAGATTGACGCATGATGGATACGCTCCAAAAAATGAATGGCGGGCGAATGAATGCTGTGCTGCCATCATCCGCCCATTCCTGTTTGATTATTTATAAACTGCTTTTTGAACACTGTTCAAATGCTTCAGGGTTGCTGGCAATGAGGCCGGATCAACCATGAAATGCTGGAATCCGTCCATGGCTGCCTTGGCCATTTGAGCCGGCGCGTCACGATCAAAAAATTGCGAATGATCCTTGGCGCTCGACAGGAGTTCGAAGCCGGCTTTCAAGAAGGGATCGTCCGGAAGTTTTGCGTTCTTGTTGGTGGGCAGTTGGCCCAAAATTGCATTGACCTGCGACTGCACGGCAGGCGTTGCCAAGTACTCCATGAACTTTTCAGCTTCCGCCTTGTGCTTGGCACCGGACGGAATGAAGACAATGTCCGTGGGTGCTTCTTCAGCGTCGGGTATCGATGGGTTGATGACCGGGAATTTGACGAAACCAATTTGGGACTCCTTCAATCCCGCCGATTTCATGACATCCACGGCAAAATTGCCCATCAGGTACATGCCGGCCTGCCCTTTGGCAAACATCGGCACCGCGTCCTGCCAATCATAGGAGGAGTTGTTCGCCAGAAAATACCCAGGCTTCACGAGCTCATCCCAATATTTGAAGACATTGACAACGCGTGGGTCCGTCCAGCGAACCTTGCCTTCTGCCAGTTCCATGTGAAATTTATACCCATTGAGGCGTAGATCAATGTAATCAAACCAGCCTGCAGCCGGCCAGAGTGCTTTCGTTCCGATGGCGAAAGGAGTAATGTTGTTGGCCTTCAATTTTGCACAGGCCGCCAGCAATTCCTTCCAAGTCTTGGGCGGCTGTATGCCAAGTTTCTCGAAAATATCCTTTCTGTAATAAATGCCCCATTGATAATAGGTCAACGGAAGACCCCATTTCTTGCCATTGATGGTCATCGAGGATGCGGAAGCACTGAACGCCTGATTCCAGCCATTTTTTGCCCACAGACTCGTGACATTTTCAACGAGCCCGGCCTTGACAAATGGCGCCATGCGATTGGCGGCATACCAGGTCGCAAGATCCGGCGGATCCGCGGTCAAAAAATTGAAAATGGCGCTTTTGTAACCTTCATGGTCGAATGTATTGACCTTAATTTTAATATCCGGATTCTCTGCCTCAAACCCTTTGACTGCGGCCGCGATAGCTGCTTTGGGGCCTGGATCGGAATAATCCGTGTTGAAGACGATCGTCCCGGCATGTGCAGCTGTCACCGCCATGGCGAGCAGTAATGCCGCAGGCCTTCCATAGTTCTTGAAGAAATTCATCGCCTATCTCCTCTTCAGTTGTTGGTTGTGGAGGCTTTTTGACCAAGACTCCAGATTGAAACCCCTCTCGGGGGCACTTCACGACTGCCCAGCAGACAGTGCGCGTTCTCAGTCGATGGACCATAGGTCATCGGAGAGTTCGAGAAATTCAAGATGTACTGGAGCGGGCCACGGCGCGTGAGCCTCAGTCCCTCGGGAAGGACGTGGGGGTCGAGACCAGCCTTTCGGCTGGCATCCAGCAGCACATGCATCCAGCCCTCACTCTCCAGCCAAGCAGCGACATATAAGCAGCGGCCCTTTTCCACAATCGCCGGCTTGCCGTCCTGAAAGCGGCCGACGACATCATCGGCGTCGCACTCGATGTCTTCTCTCCAGCGGCTGGCAGCGACCAGCCGGCCACCCAGCGAGATCGCCCAGGTTATCCCCGGTGGCCATGATGACACCCGTGTGACGCGCACTCCGGTGAGTACGTTGAACGCACCAGGCGGCAACTGCGAAGGAATATGAAAATCTTCGCTCTTGGAGCCGGAGCGTGGGCCAAAAACGAGCCTTGCGCCCGTTGACTGCAGCTTTGCAGCCAACGCTTCGTCATTGCGCATTTGCACGGGCAAAACGACCATGGAGTAATGCGTGAAATCGGACTCTGGCGATACAACATCGACATTCAAACCGATTTGGCGCAAAGCGCTGTAGGCTCGAAAGCAAAGCTCCATTGCATTGAAATCAGCACCTTGCGGCTGAATATCGCTCATCCAAATACTCTGATAATCAAAAACAAGCGCGACATCCGCATGATGCTTTGGATTTTCGGCAAGGGCATGCGGCCCGAGTCCACGCAGGTCTTCGTCCACCTGCCCGGCTTCCAGCCCGCCTTGATCAACGATTCGATCGGGTCTTTGCAACCCTGCATGCATCTGCTCTTGCGCGAAAGGCACCTGCCGCCATCGAAAATAGCTGACCACTTCAGCGCCATGCGCAAATGCCTGCCAGGTCCAAAGCCGCACCATGCCCTCTGCCGGCGCGGGATTCCAATGCGCCCAGTTCACTGGCCCCGGTTGTTGTTCCATCACCCACCACCGGCCACCACACATCCCGCGATAGAGATCATGGTGGAAGGCCGGGACGTCAGGATGGCCCGTCTCAGCCCACAATTGCTTTTCTTTCTCGTTCAAAAAGAAATTTTGCGTGGCGCCGAGTGGATAGCTATCCCAGGAGGCGACATCGAGATCTTTGGATAATCGATGATGATCGAAGCCCGTAAAAAATCCCATGAAATTATGCAAAATGTCGCGTCCCGGCGATTTGTTGCGCAAAATTTCAACTTGGATTCGATTAAAGCTGATAACCTCATCCGAGGCAAATCTTTGATAATCAAGACGATGCGCGGGATTGGCCTCGGTCACCGTTCCGACCGGGGGGTCGATTTGTTCAAAGTCGTTATAGTCCTGACTCCAGAACACGTTTCCCCAAGCTTCGTTCAAAGCCTGGATCGTGACATAACGCAGGCGCAGCCAGCGGCGAAATGCGGTGCGCGCGGCTTGCGAGTAACTGAGGACGGTACCGTGGCAACCATACTCGTTATCGGTTTGCCAAGCGCTCAACGCGGGGTGTTGGCCATAGCGCTGCGCCAGCAATTCGGTGATGCGAGCGGCTTGCTCACGGTACGCAGGGCTTGAAAAACAGTAATGCCGGCGCGAGCCAAAACCCCGTGGCCGCCCATGTTCGTCATGCGCGAGCATGTCCGGGTACCGGTCCACCAACCATTTTGGGGGAGTCGCGGTGGGCGTGCCCAGAACGATGTGCAGTTTCTCGGCATGCAGAATGGCAAAAACACGATCCAGCCAATCCCATTCCAGGCGCCCAGGCTCGGGTTCGATGCGGCTCCAGGCGAACTCACCGATCCGCACCATCCGCAGACCGAGTTCCCGCATTTCGCGTGCATCCTGCGCCCAGAACTGTTCCGGCCATTGTTCGGGGTAGTAGCAGACTCCGAGTTTCATGATGTTCCTGCGGGCGTTAGGTGAGTTGGGTCGCCGGCATCGCCGAGGGCGCGCCATGAGCGAAGATCCTGAGCAATGCCTTGCCCGACTCGTCAAAGACATGAACACGGTCCCGCGGGATGGAAATGCCAAGCCGCTCTCCGGGGCGTGCGCTGAAGTGGCCTGGGGCCTTGATCACCCAGTTGTCGCGACCTTCCCCGGCGTCCACGTAGAAATAGGTGGCTTCTCCAAGGCGCTCCTGCCAGCGCACGTCGCGGTGCAAACGCGAGCCCTCGCCACCGATCTCGGCGTCCTCGGGGCGAATGCCGATCGTGAGCTCCGCTCCTTGGCTGTGCCCCCGCGCATCAATGTTGGCCTCGAGACGTTCCCCGGTGCGCAGTTGCAACGTGGCGCGCTCTGAGGACGCATCGAGTAGCGTTGCGGCTGCGAAATTCATCTTTGGCGAGCCGATGAAACTCGCGACAAACCGATTGCGCGGGTGGTGGTACAACTCGAGCGGCGTGCCGCATTGGGCCACGCTGCAGCTCTCTGCCGCATCCGAGTTGAGAAGGACAATCCGATCCGCGAGGGTCATGGCCTCGACTTGATCGTGTGTCACGTAGATAGCGCTCGCGCGCCCGAAGTCGCGGTGCAATTTGGCGATCTCGAAGCGCGTTTGAACCCGCAGAGCCGCATCCAGATTGGACAGCGGCTCGTCGAACAGGAACACTCCAGGTTCACGAACAATCGCGCGACCGATGGCCACCCGCTGCCGCTGTCCGCCGGACAGCGCCTTGGGCATTCGGTCCAGCAGGGAGTCGAGTTGAAGAATGCGTGCCGCAGCCATGACGCGACGCTGAATATCCGCCTTGTCGACCTTGGCCAGTCGCAGACCAAATGCCATGTTTTCGAACACGCTCATGTGCGGGAACAAGGCGTAGCTCTGGAACACCATGGCCACACCACGTTTCGCCGGAGACACGTCGTTCATGGGCTGGCCATTGATGAACAGGGCGCCGCGGCTGATCGTCTCCAGCCCTGCAATCATGCGCAACAACGTCGATTTGCCGCATCCTGAAGGGCCGACAAAAACGCAGAATTCGTTTTCGCCAATATTCAGGCAAACGTCCTTGATCACGGAGGCATGATCACCGTAGGCCTTGAACACATGATCCAGTTGAATGCTCGCCATGGCGTGATTTACTCCCTACGAAACAGTCCGGATTCGTGATTCATGCGCGCATCTCCGCAGTGAGGGCGGTGGTGGTCGTCAATGGGACTCACGCGGCACGGCATCGCCACGGCAGCCCACCAGAAAATCGAGATCCGCGCCCAGGTTGGCCTGCTGCACATGTTCGACGTAGAGCCGCGCATAGCCCGAGGCGGGAATCGCAGGCGCACTCCAGGCTGCTCTGCGACGTTCGAGTTCGGCTGCATCGACCAGCAACTGAAGATGCCGGCGCTCGACATCGAGCTCGATCATGTCGCCCTCTTGCACCAGTGCCAAAGGACCGCCAGCGGCGGCCTCGGGTGCGACATGGAGAATGACCGTGCCGTACGCCGTGCCGCTCATGCGTGCATCGGAGATGCGGACCATGTCGGTGACCCCTGCGCGCAACAACTTCGGGGGCAGTCCCATATTGCCGACTTCGGCCATCCCTGGATAGCCTTTCGGGCCGCAATTCTTCAACACCAGAATCGAGCTGGGCTCGACCGCCAGATCGGGGGCGTCAATGCGCTGCTTGTAGTCTTCGATCGATTCGAAAACGACGGCGCGCCCCGTGTGGCGAAGCAGCGCAGGCGTGGCCGCCGAGGGCTTGATGACGGCGCCATCGGGCGCCAAATTACCGCGCAGAATCGCCAGCCCGCCCTGCGCGACCAGTGGCTTGTCCAAAGGGCGGATGACCTCTTCATCGAAGCACTCCGCCTGCGCAACGTTTTGCGCCAGCGTCAGGCCATTGACGCTGACGGCGTCGGCATGCAGCAGGCCTGCCTCCAACAAGCGCCGCATCACTGCCGGCAGGCCTCCCGCGTAGTAGAAATCTTCCATCAGAAAACGCCCGGACGGCATGAGGTCGACGATGGTGGGAATGTCCCGGCCCAGTCGATCCCAGTCCTCAAGGCTCAATGGAACACCCACACGACCGGCGATGGCCAGGAGGTGAATCACGGCATTGGTCGAACCCCCGATGGCTCCACAGACACGAATGGCGTTTTCAAAAGCGTGGCGAGTCAGGATGTGCGACAGGCGGACTTCACGCCGCACCATCTCGACGATCTGTCTGCCGGCCCGTTGGGCAAGCTCGGAGCGCCGCGAATCGACGGCGGGGATGGCGGCGTTGTCGGGCAGCGCAACACCAAGTGCTTCGGCCAGGCATGCCATCGTCGAAGCGGTTCCCATCGTCATGCACACGCCAGCTGAACGCGACATGCAACTCTCGGCCTGCATGAACTCGACCTGACTCATGGTGCCCGCTGCAACGGCGGCAGCAAATTTCCAGACATGGGTTCCGGATCCGATCGTCTCGCCTCGGTAACGGCCATTGAGCATGGCGCCACCGGAGACCACGATGGTCGGAAGATCGACACTCGCCGCGCCCATCAGCGTCGCGGGGGTCGTCTTGTCGCAGCCGGCGAGCAGCACCACGCCATCGAGCGGATGGGCCCGCAAGGCTTCTTCGACGTCGATGCTGGCGAGATTGCGGTACAGCATCGCCGTCGGTCGCATCAGTGTTTCGCCCAATGAACTCACCGGGAACTCCAATGGCAGTCCCCCGGCTTGCAGGACGCCATGGCGCACCTTGTCGGCAAGTTGCCGAAAGTGCTGATTGCAGGGCGTCAGATCGCTCCAGGTGTTGCAGATGCCGATGACAGGCCTGCCATCGAAGCTGTCGTCCGGCAGCCCCTCGCTTTTCATCCAGCTGCGGTGAATGAAATGATCTTTGCTGCTACCGCCGAACCAGGCTTGCGATCGGCGTTTTTTGGGAGGCGTCTCGGACATGAGAAAACTCAGGGCTGGAGCAATCCAGCGGGCTTTGAAGTTCAATCATCATACAAATAAAAAACATGCCGGTGATCCGGGTTTTCCCGCGGGACGGGCGCAGGCGCGTGCCGGCCTTCACCGAGCAGCACGACGTGATCATGCCGCGCTGTCGACAAGGGATCTTGGGCTGTTGTGGCCGCATGGACGTCTGCCATGCGGTTGCTCGAAGCCGCGGGCGGGCGAGATTGCGCAGCCTGAGCGCAACGGCAGGATGAGGGCTTGTCACGCGAGTCTTGCGCCCGCGTTGCCCCAGGGTGGGCCTGGGGTACGGTTGCGAGGTCAGGTCACGGCCTGGTCGGTCGCTGGTTTACGCCACAGATCGATTCCACCCTCTGCGGCGTGGAGGTCGATTTCACGAAGCTCGTCAGGCGTGAAGTGCAAGTTGGACAGAGCCCGCACGTTGTCGACGATTTGCTCGGAACGGCTGGCGCCAATGAGGGCCGAGGTCACCCGGTCGTGCCGGAGCACCCATGCCAGCGCCATCTGGGCCAGCGACTGACCGCGGCTGTGCGCAATGTCGTTGAGTTTGCGTGCGCGCAGGATGTTCTCGTCGCTGAGATGATCAGGACGCAAAGAGCCGCCACCGGGCCTGTGAATGCGGGCATCGTCCGGGACGCCATGCAGGTATTTGTTCGTCAGCAAACCCTGTGCTAGCGGTGTAAACGCGATGCAGCCGGCACCAACCTCCCCCAGTGCGTCGAGCAAACCGCCTTCGATCCAGCGGTTGAACAGGTTATAGGAGGGTTGATGGATCAGCAGCGCAATGTTATCCGCGGCGAGTAGCCTGGACATGGTGCGCGTGGCCTCGGCTGAGTATGAAGAAATGCCGACGTAGAGGGCTTTGCCCGACCGCACGGCCTGCGCCAAGGCAGAGGCCGTTTCCTCGAGCGGCGTATGCGCGTCGAATCGATGCGAGTAGAAAATGTCGACGTACTCCAGGCCCATCCGCTTGAGGCTCTGATCCAGGCTGGCAAGCACATACTTCCTCGATCCGCCGCCCTGCCCATACGGCCCGGGCCACATGTCCCAGCCCGCTTTGCTCGAGATGATGAGTTCATCCCGGTAGGGTTTGAAGTCACGCCGGAGATGGGTGCCGAAGTTTTCTTCTGCACTGCCGTATGGCGGACCGTAGTTGTTCGCCAGATCGAAGTGCGTGATGCCCAGATCAAAGGCCGTGCGCAGCATGTCGCGCTGCCGATCCAGGGGTGTCGTGTCTCCGAAGTTATGCCAGAGCCCCAAGGAAATGGCGGGGAGATCGAGACCCGAGCGACCGCAACGGCGGTACAGCATGGGACCCTCGTAGCGCGATGCTGAGGCTTGGTATGTGGCCATGGTGGTTGACGTGACGTTTGGGTTACGCCCGGACTCGGGGCGGGAATTCAAGGCTGGGGGTTCAGGGCTGCGCCTTGAGGAAAAGATCGCGATTCGGCATGAAATTCGCATACAGCGGAAGCAGCGCACCGCCCAGACCGCGGGCATCGCTGCCCACCTGGCCGGCCAGGATGGTCGGCTTTGCGACGCCCTGCCAATCGTAAAGCTCAAGCGCCTGTTGCACATGGTCGATCAGTGCATCCAAAAGACTGCGGCCGAACGAGCCGTCCAGAATGACGCGATCGATGTCGAGGAAGCAGGCGGCGCTGCTGATCGCCATCGCGATCGCGGTGGATGCCTTGGCCAACCAGGCTTGCGTGTGTTCGAGCCACGGCGCCTGATGTGCGCGCGCATCCTTCCACGCGCTGACGTCGAGTCCGGCGGCGCGGTAGGCCACATGCAACTGGTGCAGCGAAGCCAGACTGAGCAACTGCGGTGGATAGTGCTGCTGGCTGGCGCTGGCCATGCCGATGGGCAACGAGCCCACCGCGCCGGCATTGCCATGCGCCCCGGCATGCAACTGACTGTCGAGAACAATGCCGCCACCAATGAAGGTGCCGACGTAGTAGTACAGGAAATTGCGCTCCGCATGACCGCGGCCGACGACAAGCTCCGCCACGCAGGCCGCCGTCGTATCTTTGACGAAGCTGATCGGGACATCGAACATCTCGCCGATGCGCTCGGGAATGTCGATGTTGGCCCATCGCTGGGCGATATCCGGCCCCATGCCGAGAAGTTCCTGCCAGCTCCCGAGTGACAGCGGCGCCGCAACGCCGATGCCACACAACAGCTTGGCCTTGTCGGCGTCGAGCGTCTGCAGGATGCGCGCCACCATGCCCTGAATTTCTCTGAACAGGACATCGGGCTCCGGCAACGCATACTCGACACTCAGCCGCTGGCGCACGCGCGCACAAAAATCAACCAGCAGCACCTCTGCGTTGTGCCGGCCAATCGTCAGGCCGATCGAGAATGCTCCATCCGGGTTCAAGGCCATGGGCACCGAGGGCTGACCGACCTTGCCGCGAATCCTGTTGAGCTTCAAGACCAGGCCGTCGGCATCGAGCCGGGCGATGATCAGTTGCACGGTCTGTGCCGTGAGATGCGTCATCCGCGCGATCTCGGCCTTCGAGGCACTCCCGCTGAGGCGAATCGCCTGGAGAACCACCCGTTCGTTGAACTGGCGCATCCCCACTTGATTGGAGCCCCGTGGCCGCAGCGTGGGCCTGGATACGGAGGACACCATCTGCTCCTGGTTCATGGGTCACCTGGCGGGGAAGCGTTGGGGCGCTTGGGTAGGCGCACACCAGCCGTCAGGCTTCAAAGGCGGTGATGACGCCCTTCTTGAACAGGAAGTTGGCGAAAGGCTCCAACTCCCCGGTCTGCACGATGGCGTAGGCGTTGCGAACCCTGTCGTAAAAGGCAAAGCGCTCCACGGCCTCGCAGCCATTCGCACCCACACCCTCATGGCGCTCGACCAGCGCCAGGACGTCACGTTGCAGGGCCGAGCGAAACCCCTCCGGCTGGTTGCCGACGTGCATGAAGGCAACGGGGCAGTCGACCGCACGATCCAGCGGAAACAGCGAGAGCACAGCCCCGCAAGCGCTGCGCATGCTGGTTCCCGACAAGCGGAACACGCGCTGGCTGGGACCCATGGACATGGCACAGAAGTTGGCATCGACAACGGCGATTTCATCTCCATGCCCCATTTCGCACAGGGTCTTCAGCACCTCGGGGGTGAGGACGGGATCAATGGTTTTGAGCATGCAGATCTTGAGAAAGCAGGGTTGGAGAAATTGAACTTTCGGTCGGAGAGCGACGCGAGTCAGCACAACATGTGCGGGCTTGGGGAACGCGCTAACTCAGACAATCTGCAGGCAAATCCTGTGCCTGCATGGCGCCGGTCATCACAGCCACCGTGTCACTCATGCTGATGCGCTTGGGGTTGACGATGGCTGCGCGCCGCCCGAGACGCTGGATGTGGATTCGATCGGCAATCTCGAACACATGCGGCATGTTGTGGCTGATGATGATCACTGGCAAGCCCTTGTCGCGCACGTTGCGAATCAACTGGAGCACCATATTTCCCTCTTTGACGCCCAGTGCGGCCGTGGGCTCGTCCATGATGACGACATGCCGGGCGAAAGCCGCGCTGCGCGCAACGGCAACACCCTGACGCTGTCCGCCGGAGAGCGTCTCGACCGCCTGCGTGATCGACCGCAGGCCGATTTTCAGCCCGTCCATGTAAGACTGGGATTCCACGAGCATGCGCTTCTTGTCCAAAAGGCGCATGAACCGCCCCAGCCTGCCGGGGCGCAGGATTTCGCGCCCGAGGAACAGGTTCTCCGCGATGGTCATCGCGGGCACCACGGCCAAGTCCTGATAGACCGTCTCGATGCCCTCGCGGCGTGCATCGATCGGACTCTTGAAGCTGACCTGGGCGCCGTCCAGGAGGATCTGCCCCTCGTCGGGGACCATCGCTCCCGAGAGCGCCTTGATGAGCGACGACTTACCGGCGCCGTTGTCGCCGATCACGGCGAGGATTTCCCCGCTGCGCAATTCGAAGTCGGTGCCGTCGAGCGCCGTGACATGGCCGTAGCGCTTGGTGAGTCCGCGCGCTTCGAGAACCAACTTTTGTGCCTGCATCTGGGACATGCTCATCTCCTCTTGTGGACCATCTGATCTGTCGCCACGGCGAGCAAAACCAAGATCCCCGTGATCAACATCTGGTAGACCGACTGCACCCCCATCAAGGTGAGTCCATTGACGAAGACGCCGACGATGAGGGCACCGACGAGCGACCCCAGCACCACGCCGCGGCCGCCGAACAGGCTGGTGCCGCCGAGTACCACCGCCGTGATGCTGGCCAGGTTGTCGGTCTGCCCCGCCTGGGGGTCGCCGACCCCCGTGCGGGCCACCGACAGCAGCGCGGCGATGCCATAGAGCAGTCCAGCCGCGGTGTAGACACCCAGCAGGACGCGGTTCGTCGCGATGCCGGTCAGGCGCGCAGACTCGATGTTGTTGCCCACGGCGTACACATGCCGCCCGGGTGCGGTATCGCGCAGCACCCACCAGGTCAGCAGGTAAAGGCCGAGCATCACCAGGGAGCCCCACAGCACCGGCGCCCCGAACACCATCAAGGGATTGCCCAGCGCCGTCATGGCTGGCGGCAGGTTGGTGATGGTCTCTGCGCCCGAGAAAATCTGTGTGAAGGCGAAGGCAATGTTCAGCGTCGCCAGCGTGACGATGAACGACGGCAGTCGTGCCTTGGTCACGAGAAGGCCGTTGATCATGCCAAAGCCGGTGGACAGCGCGATGCCCACGACGATGGCCAGGTAGGGATCCCAGCCGTACTGAACGGCGAATTTCGCCATGGCCACATTAGCCAGGGCCATGATGGCGCCGCAACTCAGGTCGATGCCTGCCGTCAGGATGATCAAGGTCTGGCCGATGGCAATCGTGCCGACGACCATCACCTGCTGCAAGATCAGTGAGAAGTTCTGAAGACTCAGGAAGCGATCGCTCTGCGTCGAGAAAAACAGACAGGCCAGGAGCAGCGCGGCAAGCGGACCGAGGCTGGACAAGGGTAGGAAGCCGGTGGGCCAATGAGCTCGAGTGAGTGATTTCACGATTTCTCCAGGCATGGTGTTGAACGACTTGTGCAAACTCGAGGGAGAGCCCAAGCGCACCTGCTTCGGCGCCTCTCATCGATCGATCGGGCCCGCAAGCCCAGCGCGAGACAACGGGCATGCGCTGCGGGCGATCGGCATCCGACCGCCCGACTGCGATGACTCAGCGGTTACCCCAGCACATGTCCATGCCAAATTTGGTGCCACGACTCGGCACACCCGCCTCCGGCTTGTCGGTGATCAGGTTGACGCCGGTGTTGTGGTAGCCGGAAACCATCTTGCCCGTTTTGGCGTACTCAACCCCTGCCTTGACGCCCATAGCCGCCATCTTGAGCGGGTACTGCTGCGCCGTGGCGGTGATGATGCCCTCCTTCACCTGCTCCACCCCCTTGCAGCCGCCGTCGATGGCGACGATCGCGACGCCATCGGCTTTGCCCGCCTGTTTCAGGGCCTGATAGGCGCCCGCTGCGGCTGGCTCATTGATCGCGTAGACCAGGTTGATGTTGGGATTTTTCTGCAGGCAGTTCTGCATGGCAGTCTGTCCCTTGGCCTGATCGCCGCTGGTGTCGGCCATGCACACGATATCCGGCGACTTGGACAATTCGTTGCTCTTCGCGCCGGCTGCCTTCAGACCGAAGCCTTTCATGAAGCCATTATGGCGCTGAGCTCCCACGGGGCTTCCAGGGAAGAGATCGAGCGTGGCGATCACCGGCTTCTTGCCCTTCATATCCACCCGCGCGTATTTGCCGATCAGCTCCCCTGCCTGGTAATTGTCCGTGGCGAAGAGCGCATTCACGGCGCTGGTCGGATCGGTGGGGCTGTCCAGCGCGATGACCATCACACCTTGCTTGCGTGCCTTTTCGATCGTCGGCACGATGGCCTTCGAATCCCCGGGAGTGATGAGGATGGTCTTCGCTCCTGCGGCCATCATGTTTTCGATGGCATTGACCTGGCTGGCGTTGTCGCCATCGAATTTGCCCGCGGCCGTGATCAGCTTGGCACCAAGCTTGGTCGCCTCTTGCTGCGCACCCTTCTGCATGGTGACGAAGTACGGGTTGGTGTCCGTCTTGGTGATCAGGCCGATGACGGGTTGTCCCGCCGCGAAGCAGGCCCCTGCGTAACCCATTGCGGCCACTGCGAGCAATGCACTCTTGCGTTTCATGAAATGTCTCCTCTCTGAACGGATGGGAAGGTGGCGTTGAACAAGCCCGCCGATAGGGCCGTCTTGCATGCGACGATGCGTGGGCCTCGGCTGACTGCATTCTGGGCCTGGCGACTTACTAAATCAAGGGGATTAATTAATGGAAAACCCGGAATTTCAAGCTCGATCGAGTCGAAAAGCTGCGCCGCCCCTTCTCACGGGCGCACGTGGGCCTGCTCAGGCGATGCCTGCTTCCGCCTTGCCCTTGACCCGTGCGGCGCGACGTCACGCTGATACAAAATCAGTGTTAACCCTAAAAGCAAAAAAAATATCAATCACCATCCTCGAATGATGTAGTTCGAGACTCCTGCGGCGACTAATCTTTGCCTGCGATGTGCCCCGGTGTCTCGCTGCTTGGAGATCCCGGCCGCCACAGCGCCCAAAAAAACAACGACGGAGACACCCATGGCCCCTTACCTCGAACTCGTAGGCATCCAAGAGCAGGACTCGTTCAAGGTCTGGGCTCACGGCTACCCGTACGAGACCGTGCGCTGGCACTTCCACCCCGAGTACGAGATCAATCTGGTCACCGATACGACAGGTCGCTACTTCGTCGGCGACAACACCGGCATGTTCGAGCCCGGGCAACTCTTCATGGTGGGGCCGAACCTGCCGCACAACTGGGTCAGCGACGTGCCCGACAAGCGTCCGATTGCGCAGCGCTGCATCGTCCTGCAGTTCTCGGGCAAGACGCTCAGCAGGGGGATTGCCGCCTTTCCCGAACTCTCTTACCTCGAGCGCCTGCTGACACAGGCCCAGCGTGGCATCCTGTTCTCGCCGGCGGTGGCGCGGCGCGCAGCACCGCTGCTGAACGGCTTGCTCACCCTCAGCGGGGTTCAGCGCGTGCATCAGTTCCTGCTTCTGCTCGACATGCTGGCGCATGGGCAAGACAGCACCCTGCTGGCAACGCCGGCGTTTCGCCCCGACCCTGAGGGCTACCAGTCATCGGCCATCAACCAGGTTCTGAAATATCTCGCGGATCACCTGGGCGATCGCTTGCGCGAGATCGATCTCGCGCGCTATGCCAGCATGGAGCCCAGCGCCTTCTCGCGCTTTTTCCACCGCCACACCGGGGTGTCCTTCGTGCAGTACCTCAACCGTCTGCGCGTCGGCCGTGCCTGCGAACTGCTGATCACCACCGACAAACCCGTCACCAGCATCTGCTACGACTGTGGCTTCAACAATGTGTCGAACTTCAACCGCCACTTCCTGGCCTTGAAAGGCATGCCGCCATCGCAGTTCAGGCGCTACCACGAGCTCAACGCCGAGCACGAGGCTTACGGATAAGACGCCGGCGAACCCTTCTTCAGAGCGTGATTCGGACCCCACGGCCACTGTGGGATCGGGCGGCGCTTTGCCTCAAAACCGAACCTCAATACCGAGATGAACGACAACGACAACCTGATGCAAGCCGTGGTCTGCCATGGCCCGAAAGACTATCGCCTCGAACGCGTGGCGCGGCCAGTGGCTGGCCCCAACGAGTTGGTGATCGAGATCGGCGCGTGCGGCATTTGCGCCAGCGACTGCAAGTGCTACTCGGGCGCCGCCATGTTCTGGGGCGGCGCAGGCAAGCCTGCATGGGTGAAGGCCCCCGTGATTGCAGGCCATGAGTTCTTCGGCTATGTCGTGGAAGCCGGCCCGGGGGCCGAGGAGCACTTCGGCGTCGCGGTCGGCGAGCGCGTGATCGCCGAGCAGATCGTGCCGTGTGGCAAATGCCGCTATTGCACGTCCGGTCAGTACCACATGTGCGAGGTCCACAACATTTTCGGATTCCAGCGCGTGGTGGCGGACGGCGGCATGGCCGAGTTCATGCGCATTCCCGCCACGGCCAGGGTGCACAAGATTCCCGATGGGGTCACGCTCGCTGACGCGGCCATGATCGAACCCATGGCCTGCGCGATTCACACCGTGAACCGCGCCGACATTCAACTGGACGATGTGGTCGTCATTGCCGGCGCGGGCCCGCTGGGGCTGGGCATGGTCCAGGTGGCCAAGCTCAAGACGCCGAAGAAACTCGTCGTGATCGACATGGTTCCACAGCGCCTGGCGCTTGCCGCGGCATTCGGCGCCGATGTCACGATCAATCCTTCGGTGGACGATGCCAAAGTAATCATCGACAAGCTGACTTCGGGCTACGGCTGCGATGTCTACATCGAATCGACCGGGGTACCGGCCGGTGTGACCCAGGGTCTGGAGCTGATTCGCAAGCTCGGCCGCTTCATCGAGTTCAGCGTCTTCGGCAAGGACACCAGCGTCGACTGGTCCATCATCGGCGACCGCAAGGAACTCGACGTTCGCGGCGCGCATCTCGGTCCATACTGCTACCCCGTCGCCATTGACCTGATGGTCAGAGGTCTGCTCACCTCGCGCGGCATCGTCACCCACAACTTCTCGCTGGGCGAATGGGAGCAGGCGTTCGCGCTCGCCAACTCGCTGGACTCGATCAAGGTTCTGCTGAAACCCTGATGCACCCGGCCATGAACGCGACCATCCCCCATGTCATTGGTGTCGACATCGGCACCCAAAGCACCAAGGCCGTGCTGGTCACGGCGACAGGCACGATCGTGGCGCAGCGTTCGCGGGCCTACCAGGTCGAAACCCCAAGGCCGCTATGGGCACAACAGTGGCCCGATGTCTGGCTGCAGGCCGTGGTCGAGAGCGTGCGCGAACTGATGGCCAGCGTCGACATTCAACCGGCGTCGGTCCAGGCGATGTGCGTCACCAGCCTGTACGGCGGCAGCGGCATCCCGGTCGACGCACAGGGCAAGCCGCTCTACCCGTGCCTGATCTGGATGGATCGCCGCGCGCAGGACGAAGTCGACTGGGTGCGGCGCCACGTCGACGTGCAGCGGCTCTACGACATCACCGGCAACGGCATCGACAGCTACTACGGCTACACGAAAATGCTGTGGCTGCGCGACAAGGAGCCCGACATCTGGAAGCGCATCGATCGCTTCCTGCCCCCGAACACCTACGTCAACGCCCAGTTCACCGGGCAGGTCGCGGTCGACCACAGCTCGGCCGGCAACATCGGCGGCGTCTACGACGTGACCCGGCGTTGCTGGTCTGAAGAGGCGCTGGCGATGCTCGGCATCGCGCGCTCGATGATGCCCGACCGGCTCGTCGAATCGAGCGGTTGCGTGGGCCCGCTGTTGCCGCAATGGGCCCAGGCGATGGGCTTGCCTGCGGGCCTGCCGATGATGGCCGGTGGCGTCGATGCCGCCGTCGCCACGCTGGCCGCGGGCGCGGCCCGCCCGGGCAATCATGTGGCCATGATCGGCACCAGCATGTGCTGGGGCACGATCCGGCAAAGCGTGAACGCGCGCCATGGGCTCATCAGCATGCCGCATGTATTCAACGGCAGCAAGGACCTGTACGTGTTCGGCGGTGCCATCACCGCGGGGGCCTCGGTCACCTGGTTCCGCGAGACCTTCTGCCAGGCCGAGATCCTGGCGGGCGCGGCCCAAGGCGTCGATCCTCACGCCTTGCTCGAGCGCGACGCCGTGAAGCTGCCGCCGGGCAGCGACGGCATCCTGTTCCTGCCTTACCTGATGGGCGAACGCAGCCCTGTATGGGACGCACAAGCCAGCGGCACCTTCGTCGGACTCAGCCTGCACCACGGCCGCCCGCACCTGTATCGCGCCGTCCTCGAAGGCATCACCTACGCCTTGCACCACAACATGCAGGCCGGCGTCCGGGGCATGGGTGCCATCGATCCGGGACTCGTGGTGGTGGGCGGCGCCAGCCATTCGGACCTGTGGATGCAGATCATCGCCGACGTCACCGGTCGCGAGGTGTTCACGCTTGCCGACGATGTGGAAGCCTCGCTTGGCGCCGCCATGCTGGCCGCCTTCGGGGCCGGCCTGATCGACGCCGACGCCGTCACCCGCGGCTGGGTTCAGCCCAGGTCACGCGCATTGCCGCGTGCCGATGCGCACCAACGCTACACCGCCCTGTTCGAGCAGTACATCGCGCTGTACCCGGCCGTCAGGCCGGTGATGCACCGCCTGCGCGAGATCGTCAAGGAGGAACACACCGTGGAATAGACCCAGGACATTTCAACCGTGCATCAGAGCCCCCGCACGCATCCGCCGGGGGCGAGCAGGAGACAAGCCGTGTGGCCGGGCGCCATCGACGACGACGCCTCACCCGGATTGGCGTGCAGTTCCATCAAAATCGGAGAAGAGCATGTTGAATACCCTTGCATCGAAACTGACCAGCGCTGCCGCGCTCGTGGCCTTGACTCTGGGGGGAAGCGCAGCATTCGGCGCGGCCGTCACCAATGCCAAGATCGCCTTCCTGATGCCCGATGAGGCATCAACCCGCTACGAGCTGCATGACAAACCCGGCTTCATCGCCGAAGTGAAGAAGCTGTGCCCGACTTGCCAGGTCCTGTACCAGAACGCCAACGGCAACGCCTCGCGGCAACAACAGCAGTTTGACTCGGTCATCTCACAGGGCGCGAAGGCCATCGTCATCGATCCGGTCGACTCGTCGGCGGCGGCCTCGCTGGTCAAGCAGGCGCAGGCCCGTGGCATCAAGGTCATCTCTTACGACCGTCCCATCCCGGGCGCCAAGGCCGACTATTACGTCTCCTTCAACAACGAAGGCATCGGCAAGGCCATTGCCGAATCACTCGTGGAGCATCTCAAGGCGATGGGCGTGCCCACGACGGGTGACGGTGGCCTGCTCGTGGTCAACGGCTCGCCGACCGACGCGGCTGCAGGCCTGATCAAGAAAGGCATTCACGAAGGCCTGGCCGGCAGCGGCTACAAGATCCTGGCCGAGTACGGCACTCCGGATTGGGTGCCAGCCAAGGCGCAGCAATGGGTGAGCGGACAGATCTCGCGCTTCGGCAGCAAGATCATTGGCGTCGTCGCCGCGAATGACGGTACCGGCGGGGCCACCATCGCGGCATTCAAGGCCGCCGGCGTCCATCCGATTCCTCCCGTCACCGGGAACGACGCGACCATCGCCGGGCTGCAATTGATCATCGCCGGCGATCAATACAACACCATTTCCAAGCCAAGCGAGATCGAGGCTGGCGCTGCAGCCAAGGTTGCGGTTGAGCTGCTGTCCGGCCAGACGCCCAAGGCCGACACGATGCTCTACGACACGCCATCGCAGCTGTTCACGCCCGACGTGGTGACCGCCAAGAACCTCAAGGCCGAGATCGTCGACAAGATGATGGGCGGCAAGCCGATCGAATCGGCCTCGGTCCTGTGCGTCGGCAGCTACATCGCCGGCTGCAAGAAGCTCGGCATCACGCCGTAACCGACATGGCACCCGCCCACGCGCAACGGCCGGCACCCACCGGCGAACCAGTCCTCAGCCTTCGCGGAGTCTCCAAGCGCTTCGGCGCGGTGGCGGCGCTGACTGACATCGATCTTGACGTCCATGCGGGCGAGGTCGTTGCACTGGTCGGCGACAATGGCGCCGGCAAATCGACCTTGGTCAAGGTCCTTGCCGGCGTGCATCAGCCAACCGCCGGGACCATGGCGTTCTGCGGCAAGCCCGTGACCCTCGAGGATCCGAGCGCTTCGCTGGCGCTGGGCATCGCCACGGTCTTCCAGGACCTGGCGCTGTGCGAGAACCTGGATGTCGTCGCCAACATCTTTCTCGGCCGGGAACTGCAGGCGCTGCGCCTGGACGAGGTGGCGATGGAACTCAAGGCGTGGACGCTGCTCAAGGAGTTGTCGGCGCGCATTCCGAGCGTTCGCATCCCGGTTGCGTCGCTCTCCGGCGGCCAGCGTCAGACCGTCGCCATCGCCCGCTCGCTGCTGCTCGAGCCGAAGCTGATCTTGCTCGACGAGCCAACCGCGGCGCTCGGCGTTGCGCAGACGGCCGAGGTGCTCGACCTGATCGAGCGTGTTCGCGACCGCGGTCTCGGCGTGCTCATGATCAGCCACAACATGGAAGATGTGCGCGCCGTCGCCGACCGAATCGTGGTGCTTCGGCTCGGCCGCAACAACGGCGTCTTCCATCCCGATGCCTCGAACCAGGAACTGGTGAGCGCCATCACGGGCGCCACGGACAACTCCGTCTCGCGTCGATCCGAGCGGCGTGAGGCCCAACTTCATCCGACTCACGACCAAGGCCAGCCATGACCACCGACACTGGAGAGACCCCACAAGCCAAGCCGCTGCTCGACCGCAGCGACGAGCGTGTGAAGCATGAGCGCGGCTTCGCCGGGGCGATTCGCACCTTCATCGACCGCGTGCGCGCCGGCGACATCGGCTCGCTGCCGGTCGTTGTCGGGTTGGCCATCATCTGGACCATCTTCCAGAGCCTGAACCCCATCTTTCTGTCCAGCAACAACCTCGTCAACATGCTGTTCGACGCTTCCACGGTGGGGGTGATTTCGCTGGGCATCGTCTGCATCCTGATGCTCGGGGAGATCGACCTGTCGGTCGGCTCGGTCAGCGGGTTCGCCTCGGCGCTGGTGGGTGTGCTGTGGGTCAACCAAGGCTGGCCCGTCGGGCTTGCGATTGCCGCTGCGGTCCTGAGCGGCGCGCTCATCGGACTCATCTACGCCCAACTGTTCAACCGCTTCGGCATGCCCAGTTTCGTGTCCACCCTCGCAGGCTTGCTCGCGATCCTCGGCCTGCAGCTCTACATTCTCGGGCCCACCGGGTCGATCAACCTGCCGTACGGATCCGGTCTGGTCAATCTCGGCCAGTCCTTGTTCATGCCGCACAGCATCGCCTATCTGGTGGTGACTCTGGCGGGGCTCCTGATGTTCGTGACGGGCTTTCGCACAGCCGCCCGGCGTCGGCAGGCCGGCCTGTCCTCGGAGTCGATGAACGCCTTGCTGCTGCGCGCCATCGTCATCACGGTCGTGCTGGAATTCCTCGTCTACTACTTCAACCTGGACCGGGGTGTCCCCTGGATGTTCGGCATCTTCGTCGGCCTCGTCATCGTGATGGGCTACGCCCTGACCCGCACCCAATGGGGTCGCGCCGTGCATGCGGTGGGCGGCAATCGCGAAGCCGCGCGCCGCGCCGGCATCAACGTTCGGCTGATCTACACCAGCGTCTTCGTCCTGTGCTCGATGCTCGCCGCATTCGGCGGCGTGCTCGCCTCGGCGCGCCTGGCCTCCGCAAGCCAGCAGGCTGGCACCGGCGATGTCAATCTCAATGCCATTGCCGCTGCCGTGATCGGTGGAACCAGCCTCTTCGGTGGCCGCGGCAGCGCCTATTCCGCCCTGCTGGGCATCATCGTCATCCAATCCATCTCCAGCGGACTGACGCTGCTCGACCTGTCGTCGTCGCTGCGCTACATGATCACTGGCGGTGTGCTGGCCATTGCCGTGATCGTCGACTCGCTGGCACGCCAGTCACGCGTATCGCACGGCCGTGCCTGAATCCGCGTGGCGCTGGCTAGCGAGCGCCGCGCCGTCCAGGCAAGAGCGGTGCCGCGGGGCGGCGGGCGTCGCGGTGCCGAGTCGCTTGGCACCATGCGGCCTGCGCCGCCAAGCCCGCGAGGCTTGGCGGCGCACCATCGTCAAAAGGCCTTGACGAGTTCGGCCCGTTTTTCGTCGTACTCCTGCTTGGTGATCAGACCGCGCTGGTACGCGTCTTTGAGGACCGCCAGCCGATGCTCGATCCCCTCGGGGCTGTTGCGCGGATAGTTCTCGCTGGGCTGCGGCGCGACCCCAGGGGCTGCAGGGCTCGGCGCGTTCGGCGCTGCGGCGGCGTTGGGGGTTGCAACCGCGTTGGGCGCCTGGATCTGCGCGAGCGCGATCTGCAGCCAGTCAGTCCGCTTGTTGCTCCCCAGGGGACTTGACAACTGCACCTTGCCCGCGTCGCTGCGGCTGCCATAGTGGAAAACCGGCTTTTGCATGGAGCCGCGGTATTGGTCGTAGAAATTGTCGCGCGCGTCATGCACGATGAGATCGAGCTTGCCGTCATGCACGAACATCCGCCCCGTCACCGCCGTGGGCCCGACAAAAAATGCGCCGTTTCGGCGCGATGCGCTCGAAAAGACGATGTCTTGCCCCGGCTTCGCGGTCGCCAGCGCGTGCGCCAACGCGGGCACCAGGTCTTCGAGTTCGCCGCTGCTGAACAGCGGTTGTTCACCATCCTTGGCGGCGAAGTTGACCGAACCCAGCGCCCGGCCCAGCCCCTCGATGGGGAGCATGACGGGCTGCTGGTTCGGCGCCGCGCCGCTCTCGGCTGGCACGATGTGAATCAAGGAAAACTCGCCGATCTGCCACTCGGTACGACCCGG
This sequence comes from Burkholderiales bacterium, assembly GCA_013044035.1. Taxonomy (GTDB): domain Bacteria; phylum Pseudomonadota; class Gammaproteobacteria; order Burkholderiales; family Burkholderiaceae_C; genus Thiomonas_A. Next base: position 24,765 of record JABEVE010000016.1, on the reverse strand, counting down.
CTCGGCCATCGCCAGCCGCGGGGCGCTTTGCCCGAAGGCCGAGCCGAACCACCCGGCCTGCGCCACTGGGGGGCTGCCGAGAGACAAGGCAAGCGCCAGCCCGACGGGCGCGAGCAACGGGAATTTTGCGTTCATGGTGCGTTCCTGCTTGATGATGAATGGGTGGATAACTCTAGCCTAATCCGCTCGGCCTTCCCGCGCAGGCAAGACCAGTGCTGCGCCCACAGCCTGGCGCGGTCCGCGTGCCCGACTCGGCCATAAAAAAAGCCAGCCCGCTTCCGAAGAAACGGCGCTGGCTCAAGTCCTACTCTGGAGAGACTCGTAATGCAACGGGTTGCGCGGCAACCGATCAGAACCAGGTTTCCACCTGGACGCCGATGCTGTTGCCGCTGGTGGAGGCGCCGTTCACCCCGTAGCCGGGCAGGCCGTTGTCACCGTTGTAGGGCCCAGCATTCGCTGGGTCGTTCGCAGCGGCGGCATTCCACGACGCGTGGGTGAAGTACAGGCGGATTTCAGGCCGCGAGTAGTACACCTTGGCGTCGGGAACGATGCCCAGGCCGATGGTGGCGATGGTCAACTTCTCGGTGGGGTTGCCGTCGGGGGATTTGGTCATGTGCCCAAGCTGGCCGATCACCCGCAGGTTATTGGTCAGGGCGTAGGCGAAGCGCGCACCGATCGAGGTGTTTTTGTACGCCACGAGACCGTTGGAATAGGCAACCAGATTGTTCGCCGAACCGGCATCGTGGTGGCCATAGACCAGGTCGGCCTGGCCGCTGAAGTTGCCGACTTGCCAATTCAGCGCATCAGCAAGCCGCCAGGCCTTGGCGCTGGTGGGCGACAAAGGCGCCCCAAAGTTTTGTGCCAGGGATGCCGAGCCTTGCGCCAACTGCAACCACAACACGTTGCCGGCGCCGAGCGCCGGAATATCCTGGTTGTGCTGGAAGCTGATCGCTTCACCCGTGGTACCACCGACCGCATTGCTCTTGGTCAAGGTGCCCGTGATGCGCAGTGTGCCGCCTGGGTTGACTGGGAGTCCGGTGTAGTCAAAGTTGAAGCGGCGTCCAGACAGTCCTGTTCCAGGGATTGCCGGGGCGCCATTGCCGGCGTCGCCAAAACCCTTATAAGAGTCAGAGCCGAAATACGCCAAGCCGAGTTTTCCGGGGCCAAGGCCGATATTGTCGGCACCACCGCCCACGCCGTCCATGCGCACGAAGAAATGGTCGAGCATGTCGATATTGGCACGGCCGTAGAAACGCTTGCCGGCCCAGAAATGCACATTGGGGGCGAAATCGACACCGCTGATTTCCGAATACATCTGCTCAAAACTGGCGTAGGAAGTTCCGATGTCAGTGCCGGGGCTGTATTCGTTGATCATCACCATATTGTGGTATTTGACCCCGTTTGCCGTGCCGTAATCGTTGAAACCGAATTCACCGTACAAATTGCACTCATTACCCAGCCGGTAATGCCCCGCATCCACACCCGGCAGGTTGTAGCACTGGCGCGAATTGCCACCGTTGGAGCTGGTGGACGTCGTGCCGGCGCCGGCACGAAAATAACCGTTGAAACCGAACGTGTCGGCATGTGCAGGCGCGGCCATCCCGAAAGCCGCCGCCACCGCCAACCCCACGGCGGACAGATTCATCCTTGCAATAAGCTTCATGACCTTATCTCCGTTTATTGAAGTTCCGAGGCTTCATGCTCGGAATTGTTGATGTAACGCGTTGATGAAACGCCCTCTCTCGCCTCAAAAATCATGCTGTATCAAGTCACCACGTCTTGGATGTTGAATCGATTGGCCTTCTCCTCCTGACTCCCATGTCATTGTTGATTCATCATATGAATGCGTCTGACCACTCGCAAGCAAAGAACAACATATTGCAATGCAGCATGTTGCAATGCCCCGACATTCCTTTTTCACCAGGTTTCCACGGCGGCGGGCACCAAAATGCGCAGGTCCGTCTGCGGGTTAACCTGGCCAGATTTCCAGACCACTTGCTGGCATTCACTGCGCGGATGCCTCATGTGTGGTCCGCCTGAAAATCACACACCAGAATGGCGCCCAGATCCGCGCTCAACGTTTGCGCGAAGGCACTGTGCGCCGGGTGGTGGAGATAGGCGTCGCGCTCCGCGCTGTCGAGAAAACTCAGCATGGCCGCGTGGGTGTAGCCGTGGTCCAGGCGCTCGGGGCTGATGTTGGGGCCTGCCTCCACCGCGGCGATGCCGCTGATGGACGTGGCCAGTTGGGCAAAACCCTGCAGATGCCGGGCGATGCGCGCCGGCGAAGTGTCAGGCGCGAACGTCATCAGCACCACATGGCGCAGCCGCGCCTGCGCGGCGCCCAGGGCGCGCAGCACGTCGTGGCAGGCGCCCATGGTGTGATAGTCGGTCTTGCCGGCGGGGCTTTTCTCGTCGGTCAGCCTGGTGTTGTCGGGGGCGAGGATGCGATACCAGGCGCCGTGGACGTGATCGACGAAGTGCGTCCAGGCATACGCCCAGATGCGGTCGTACCAGTCCCAGTAGCGCTGCTCGCCCAAACGCAGCGCGAGGTGTGCGGCAGCGGCCAGACTTTCGGCCTGGACCCAGAAATATTTGTCGCCATCGCACACCGCGCCATCGGGGTCGAAACCGTAGACCAGGCCGCCATGCGCCTCGTCCCAGCCGCGGCGCATGGCGGTGTCGAAGAAGGTCTGCGCACGTCGCAGCAGCCACTCGGGCCGCGCGTTGGCGGGCAGGCGCTGTTCGAGTTGCAGCAGCAGCTTGGCCCATTCGGTGAGGTGGCCGGTCTGATAGCCCCAGGGACGGAAGATGTTGGTCTTGTCGTGGCGGTTGTAGTCCCAGTCCACGCTCCAATCGGCGCGGTAGTGCTCCCAGACCAATCCACCTGCCAGGTCGGCCTGCCGCAGCGCGACGGACTCGGCCAGCCGCAGCGCGCGCTGCAGGTAGTGTTGCTCGCCGGTGGCGTCAAAGGCGGCGAGCAAGGCTTCACAGGCATGCATATTGGCGTTTTGGCCACGGTAGGGGCCCAGGCGCCAGTCGGGCGTGGCTTCGTCGGCGTAGAGGCCGTGCTGCGGTTCCCAGAAGCGCTGCTCCATCAGCGCCCAGGTCTGTTCGAGACCGGCCCGCGCGTGCTCCAGACCGGCCATCAGGGCATGGGCGTGGGCCAGCAGCACGAAGGCCAGGCCGTAGCAATGGTTGGTGCCGTCACGCACCGTGGCCTGGCCGTCGCGCCAGTCGATCTCCCAGGCGTAGCCGCCTTGCGGTTGCGCATGGCCGCGCTGCAGAAAGGCGAGGGCATGGCGGGTGCGTTCCAGATCTTCGGCCTGGCCGAAGCGACGGTAAGCGGTGGCGTGGTTGAAGACGAAGCGGGCACTGCTGACGAGATGGCGGGTGTGCGCGTCGTACACCGTGCCATCGTCCTTGTAGTAGTGATGGAAACCGCCGCTTGGGTCGACGCTTCGGGGAGCGTAGAAGGACAGGGTGTGGCGGATATGGTCGCGCAGGAACCCGGGCGCCCGAAAGTTGATCCCGGCTGCAACGACCGGCGGCAAGGATGGGCAGGCGAGAGCGGCCATGAAGCCTCAGGCCGGGTAGGAAATGGCCTGGCCGCAGCCGCTGGAGGCGGACGCCAGGCCAGCCAGGGCGACCGCCACCGAGCGCAAGCCGTCCACGCCGCTGGCCAGCGGTGCGCCATGTCCCGCGCAGGCGGAGACGAAGGCGCGCACGGTCTGGGCGTGCAGATCGACTTGCTCCACGGGGATCGCGTGTTCGCCGCGGGCGTCGCGCAAGGTGATGACGGGCGTGCCCGAGACGGTGAGGGATTGCATGCAGTTCAGCGTGCCCTCGGTGCCGAGCAGGTCCAGGCGTGTGAGGGTGTGCGCGGCGACGAAGGATTCGTGCAACTGTGCCAGCACCCCGCCCTCGAACGCCACGATGCTCATGGCGCCGTCCTCCAGACCGGCCTGGGTCAGGCCGTTGTGTTGCGCCACGGTGTGAATGGTCTGCGGTTCCGTGCCCAGCACGAAGCGCAGCAGATCCACATCGTGCACCAGGATGTCGAGCACGACACCGCCGCCGGCATCCGGCTGGTTCAGGCGCCAGCCATGCAGCTGTCGCGGCAGGCTCACGGCGTGCGACAACTGCACGCCATGCACGCGGCCGATGGCGCCCTCGGCGAGGAGCTCGCGCAGGCGCTGGTGGGCGAGGGATCCGCGCAGATGGTGGTTGGTGGCGAGGACCCGCTTGCGCAGCGCGGCGTGCCGCACCATGCGCGCAGCATCGTCCAGGTTGATCGCAAGGGGTTTTTCGCACAGCACATGGCAGCCTGCGTCGAGCGCGGCCAGGGTTTGCGGGGCATGCAGCTCGTTGGTCGAGCTGATGTAGACCGCGTCGGGCCGAGCCTGGGCGAACAGCGCGTTCAGGTCGGTGCAACTCTGGGCGACGCCCTGCGCCGCGGCGAAGTCGCGGCCGCGCTCCGCGCTGCGCGAATACACGCCGACCAACTCCTGGCCCTCGATGCCACGCATCGAGGCACAAACACGCTCAGCAATCCGGCTGGCTCCGATCAATCCCCAACGCATTGCATCGTCCTCGCTGTTGTCCGTGTCGTGAGTTGCCGCGGCGCCGATCGCGGCGGTCCGACCTTGTTCTCACGCCCCGATACGCGCATCGGTCTTGAGGTCGAAACAGACCAGTTTGCTCAGATCGAGGAACAGGTCGACGTCCTGTCCAATGCGCAGTTCTGCATCGGGTTCGAGGCGGGCCGTGAACTCGACACCACCGATCTGCAGCACGACCAGCGTGTCGGAACCTGTCGGCTCGATCACCTCCACACGGGCGCGTGCCGCACACCGCAGCGGGCCGGCCTCGCCGCGGTCGTGCGACAGGCAGATGGCTTCGGCGCGTAGCCCCATGAGCACCTCCTGCCCGACATGGGCCGAGAGATCGACCTGCGCGGCGGGAACCTCGATGATGGCCTTGTTCCCCTGCGCGCCGTCCAGGGTGAGTTGCCAGCCAGCGTCACCGCGGGCGACCTGAACCTTGGCCAGATTCATCCGCGGCGAGCCCATGAAACTGGCGACAAAGGTGTTGGCCGGGCGGTTGTAGATCTCGTAGGGGGTGCCAAGCTGCTGGATGATCCCGCCCTTCATCACCGCAATGCGGGTGGCCAGGGTCATGGCCTCGATCTGGTCGTGGGTGACGTAGACGATGGTGGCACGCAGGCGCTGGTGCAGTTTCTTGAGCTCGGTGCGCATGTCCAGACGCAGTTGCGCGTCGAGGTTGGACAGCGGTTCGTCAAACAGATAGAGCTTGGGTTCGCGCGCCAGGGCGCGACCGATGGCGACGCGCTGGCGCTGGCCGCCAGAGAGCTGGCGCGGCTTGCGGTCGAGCAGGTGCTCGATGTGCAGCAGCGCGGCCACGCTGCGCACGCGCTCGGCACGCTGCGCCTTGGGCACCTTGCGCATGGCCAAGGGAAACTCGATGTTCTTTTCCACCGTCATGTTCGGGTACAGCGCGTAGGACTGGAACACCATGGAGATGTTGCGGTCTGCCGGCCCCAGACGGGTGATGTCCTGATCGTCCAGCCGCAGGGAGCCGCCTGTGGGCTCTTCCAGCCCGGCGATGATGTTCATCAGCGTGCTCTTGCCGCAACCCGAAGGGCCGACGAGGACGAGGAACTCGCCATCGGCCATCTGGATGGTGACGTCGTGCAGCACCTTGACGGCGCCGAAGCTCTTGTTGACATCGAGGAGGTCGAGGGTTGCCATGTGTTTCAGCCCTTGACGGAACCTGCCATGAGGCCCCGCACGAAGTACTTGCCGGAGAGGATGTAGACAACCAGCGTGGGGACCGCGGCGATGATCGCCGCGGCGAAATACACGTTGTATTCCTTGACGCCCATGGAGCTGTTGACCAGGTTGTTCAGCGCCACCGTCAGTGGCGACGAGGAGTAGCTGCTGAATGTGGAGCCGAAGAGGAACTCGTTCCAGATGTTGGTGAATTGCCAGATGACGGTGACCACGATGATGGGTGCGCTGTTGGGCAGGAGGATGCGCCAGAGCACGCCGAAGAAGCCGGCCCCGTCCATGCGCGCCGAACGCACCAGTTCATGCGGAAACGCGGAGTAGTAATTGCGGAAAAACAGGGTGACGAAACCGATGCCGTACACCACGTTGACGAAGATCAGGCCCTTGATGGTGCCCGACATGCCGATCGCGCCTAACAGACGCGCCATGGGAATGAGCACGATCTGAAACGGAATGAACACCGCAAACAGCAAGCCGGCGTAGAGCCACTGAGAACCCCGGAACTGGTACTGGGTGAGGATGTAGCCGTTGAGCGCGCCGATCATCGTGGAGATGACCACGGCCGGAATGGCGATGAGGAAGGAGTTGAGAAAATAGGGCTTGAGGCCATGCGCCGAGACACCGATCTGCGCCGTGCCCCAGGCCGTGAGCCAGGGCTGCAGCGTCCAGCGGCTGGGCAAGGCGATGAGGTTGCCGGTTTCGATTTCGCTCAGCGGCTTGAACGCGTTGACCAGCATCACGTAAAGCGGGATCAGGAAGACCAGCGCCATGAAGATGAGCACGACGTAAAGCGCGATACGCGAGGCGCGCAAACCCAGCGCAGCGCGGGCGCCTGGGGCTGCAAGGGCATGCTCAGCCATGTTGGATTCTCCGCACTTCACTCACCAGGTAGGGCAGCACGAACAGGCCCACGGCCAGCAGCATGAGCACCGAACTGGCCGAGCCCACGCCCATTTCGCTGCGCGTGAAGGTGTACTGGTACATGAACACCGAGGGCAGCCAGCTGCCGTTGGCCGGGCCGCCGCTGGTCAATGCCACCACCAGGTCGTACGACTTGATCGCCATGGTCACCAGCACCACGAAAGCCGAGGCGAAAACGGGCGCAAGCTGCGGAATGATGACGTGCACATAGATTTGCCAGGTGCGCGCACCGTCGATGCGCGCGGCGTTCACCGGCTCGGTGTCGATGCCGCGCAACCCGGCGATGAACATGGCCATGATGAATCCGGTGGCCTGCCAGATGGCGGCCACCACGATGCAATAAATCGCCATGTGACTTTCGGTGACCCAGCGCAGGGTGAAGTCGCTCCAGCCGAGCATGCGCACCACATGCTGGAAACCCACGCCCGGATCGAACAGCCATTTCCAGGCGGTGCCCACGACGATGAACGACAGCGCCATGGGGTAGAGGAAGATGGATCGGAACATGGACTCGGCGCGGATCTTCTGGTCGATCAGGATGGCCAGGAACAGCCCGAGGGCCATGCACACCACAATGTAGAGGAGGGCGAAAATCCAGAGGTTGTTGACCGAGATCCACCAGTTTTGCAGACCCAGCAGGATGGTGTAATTGGTCATGCCCACCCACTCGTAGTTGGGCAGCATTTGCGATGCGGTGAACGACAGATACACCGTGTAGGCGATGAAGCCATACACGCAGGCCAGCACGAGCAGGACGCTCGGGCTGAGCATGAGCTTGGGCAGGATTCCAGCTTTCATGGCATGAAGCTCCCGGAGTGCGAGCGCCATCAGGCGCCCGCACTCCGCAGGGATGACGGATCAACCGAGGGTTTGGACAATCCGCCTGGGATCAGTACTGCGCCTTGGCCGCGGCTGCCAACTGCTTGACAGCCTCCTGCGGCGTAATCTGGCCGTTGAACTCGCGCGAGATCACGTCATAGAAGGCATTCTGGATGGCCGGGGGCACCGCGTAGCCTTGGGACATCGAGCCCAGCAGGGTGTTGTGCTTGTCGGCATAGGCGAGGTCGGCGATGGCCTTCTTGCCGCAGGCGTTGAAGTCCGCATCGGATGTGCCCAGCACGGCGGGCGCTGCGCCCTTCAGGACATTGAAGCCCGACTGCACCTTGGGCGACATGATGTCCTCGGCCATCAGGTCTTGTGCCGCCTTCTCGCTCGCGCCCACCTTGAAGAAGACGAACACGTCGGAGTTGTAGGTCACAGAGCCCTGCGTGCCCGGCACGTTGAAGCAGAGGAAGTCCTTACCCGGCACCTTGTCGGCGTGGTTGAATTCGCCCAGCGCCCAGTTACCCATGATCTGGAAGCCCGCCTTGCCGTTGATCACCATGCCGGTGGCCACGTTCCAGTCGCGATTGGCGAAGTTCGGGTCGACATATTTGCGCAGCGTGCTCATGCGCTCGAAGGCCTTGAGCATGAGCGGTGAAGTCAGCGCTTTCTGGTCGAGCTTGATGAAGGCGTTGCGATAGAAGTCCGGCCCGCCGGTGGAGAGCACGACACCGTCGAACATCGTGGCTTCCTGCCACGACTGACCGCCGACGGCCAAACCGATGAAGCCGGCCTTCTTCACCTTCTCCAGATCGGTCACGAACTGGTCCCAGGTCTTGGGCTCGGTGGTCACGCCAGCCTTCTCCAGCACAGCCTTGTTGGCCCACACCCAGTTGGTGGAGTGCACGTCGATGGGGGCGGCGATCCATTTGCCCTTGTAGACGTCGAACGCTTGCAGTGCCTTGGGCACTTTCTCCGCCCAGTTGCCCTTCTCCGCGAGCGGCGTCAGGTCTTGCAGCACGCCTTGCTTGGCCCAATCGGTGATGTTGAAGCCCAGCATCTGCGAAGCGGTGGGCGGGTCATTCGCGAGCAAACGCGCGCGCAGCGTGGTCATGGCCTGCGAGCCGCCACCGCCGGCGATGGGCACGTCTTTCCAGGTCACGCCCTGCGACTGGAGGTCATTCTTGAGCACGCCGAGCGCGGCGGCCTCGCCGCCGGATGTCCACCAGTGGATCACTTGGACGCTTTTATCAGCGGCATGAGCTGGCGCGGACAACACCGCGGCTGCGGTCATGGCAAGGCATAACAGGGTCTTTTTCATACTCGTCTCCTAGTCGATTGGATGTTTCTCGGGCCATGACTCGAGCGCATGGTCCCGGCCTACAAACAAGCCGCCAAACGCAAGGTTGGCGGGTGCCGCATCGTGTTGAGGTTTGCTGGTGCTGGATGCGTTGTTGCAATGTAGCAATACTACGTTTTTTAGTTCCCTAGGATTTACCCTAGATCCACCGCATCGGGGGGGGATACCGGCCGCTGAATAGGCGTCTGTTGGACGCCCAGATTCCGCAGAGCGGCTGTCGTAAAAATACATAGGACGATCTGCAAAACGCAAATTTCGGGGCTGCTGCCCTCGGCGTCATGTCCAGACTTGTGCACGCTTGACTTCGACTGGAAACGTTTCCATAATGGCCGCCATCGATGATCCAAAGCAGACCTCCCATGTCGGATCAACCCACCCTTCATACCCTGGTCCAAGCCACTGGCCTATCACTGGCCACGGTATCGCGCGCCTTGGGCCCGTCGACGCAGGTCTCGCCCGAAGCCCGGGCGCGCGTGCTGGCCGCGGCAAAGAAACTGGGGTACACCCGCGACCCGACTGCGGTGCGCCTCAAGACCGGGCGCTCGAAAACGCTGGCCTACCTGATGGATCCGCGTGCAGCCATGCAACCCGGGTTCATGCCATTGCTGGGAGGGCTGAGTGCAGCTGTCTGGGACAGCGACTACCACTTGCTGGTGCTCCCCGAGCCGGCGCAGACGGACCCGCTGGACACCACGCGCTACCTGCTGCAGCGCCGCCTGGCCGACGGTGCCGTGCTCACGCACACGGCACCACAGGACGCGCGCATACGCTTGCTGCAGGAACGCGGCTATCCCTGCATCTCGCATGGACGCACGCGCCTGCCCACGCCGCATGCCACGGTGGATTTCGACAACGCCGCGTTCGCGGCCGATGCCGTTGCAAGCCTGGTGGCGCGCGGGCGAAGCCGCCTGGCCATCGTCCTGCCGCGCCCGGATGCCTGCTACCGGGAACATCTCGTGCAGGGCTTTGACACCGCTTGCCAGCGCGCCGGCTTGAGTGGCCGACGCGTCGCTGCCATCGATCTGGACTCGCCACCGGCCGCCGTGGACGCCTGGGCACGCCAGGCGATGACGCACATCGACGGTCTGGTGCTGTCGGGCGAGACCCCGTTGCTGCCGGTGCTGGGCGCACTGTCCGACATCGGACTGCGCCCCGGAGACGACCTGGACATCGCGCTGAAATACAGCAGCACGCTGCCGCAATCCCTGCGCACGCCGTTGTTGACGTGCCACGAAAACCTGCACCTCGCGGGGCTCAGCTTGGGCCGTGCCTTGATGCAGATGTTGGCCGAGCCTGAGGCAGCTCCGCTCCAGGTCCTTTTCCCACCACCTCCGATCGAGGCCCTTCACCATGCAAACCCCTGAACCCAACGCCCCCTACCTCGCGCAGATTCGCGAAACCAAGGCCTCGCTGCGCGATCAGATGCCCGACCGCGCCGAGCGCTTCGCCTGGATGACCGCCCGCATCGAACGCCAGGTGGCGGCCATCGCCGCCGAACGCGCGCGTGGCGACAGCCCGATCCCCAGCGTGAACTTCGCCGAACTCGATGCGGTGGATGAGGCGCAGCGTGAACGCATCCGCGAACGCGGCTGCGTGATCGTGCGCGGCGTCTTCGATCCAGCACGTGTCGCCGGCTGGAATACCGCGATCACCACCTACCTGAGCGACAACCGCTACGACGAGAAGGCCATCAGCAAGCGCGGCCTGGACCAGTATTTCAGCGCCTTGTCCAGCGCGCGCCCGCAGATCTTCGCCAGCTATTGGTCACAGCCGCAGATGCTGGCGCGGCAGTCGGACGAACTGGCGGCCACGCGCCGCTGGCTGAACCGGCTGTGGAACTACCGGCACGAGGGCGCAGATGTTTTCAACCCCGACCTGGAGCGCACCTACGCCGACCGCGTGCGCATGCGCGAGCCGGGGGATGCCACGCTGGGGCTTTCGCCTCATGTGGACGGTGGCTCCATCGAGCGCTGGATCGACCCCGGCTACCGCCACGTCTACGACGCGGTCTACCACGGCGACATCGCCCGCTACCGCGCCTTCGACGCGGCCAGCCGCACCGAAGCGCGCGAAATCCCCTCCCCGGCCGTGTGCCGCATGTTCAGGACGTTCCAGGGCTGGACCGCGCTCACGGCGCAAGGTCCGGGCGACGGCACGCTCAACCTCGTGCCCATTGCCGACGCCATGGCGTGGATGCTGCTGCGCGCACTGCAGGATGACGTCGCCGACGATGACCTCTGTGGCGCGCGCGCCGGACGCGCCATGGTGGTTTCGCCCGAGCGCCATGCCCTGCTGCTGCGCGCTTACGGCCCCATCCCCCAGGTTCACCCGGGCGACACCGTCTGGTGGCACCCGGACGTGATCCACGGCGTGGAAGACCGTCATGCCGGCAAGGGGTACAGCAACGTCATGTACATCGGCGCGGCCCCCGACTGCGCCAAGAACCGTGTCTTCTCCATCCTGCAGCGCCCGGCGTTCGAGAGCGGCATGTCGTCACCGGACTTCGCCGCCGAACACTACGAAGTGGACTTCGCCGGCCGCTTCCTGCCGGAGCAGCTCACCCCGCTGGGACGGTTGCAAATGGGCTACGACCTGGCCTGAAACCGCAGCCCCAGGCCGTGCCGATAGGCACGGCCTGGGCCGTACCACACGTCCTTGCCCAGAGCAGGGCCGTTGGGCCAGTCCTCCGTCTCCAGGCACAAGCCGGCCCCCGGACCATGGGCGACGCCCGACGCCGCGGCCGTGGGGCGCAGGTTGGCCGCGGCGTACACATGCAACAGCGGGCGGTCGGTGGACAGGGTCAGCGCCAGATCGTCCACCGCCAGCGTGGCCACCGGAGTTGCCCATGCCGCGGGGTCGGCGCTCGCGCCGCGGTCGAGCAGCAGCGCGCCATCGAGTGACGGCACGCAGGATGGGGCGATGGCGCGGGGCTGGCGGAAGTCGAAGCAGCCGCCGTCGACCGCGCGCGGCGGCAGCGGCAACTCGCGCATATCGGTGGGTAGGTAATGGCTGGCATCCACTTGCAGGCGATGGCCACGCACGTCGCGCCGGCCGTCGAGATTCCAGTAGCTGTGCTGCAGCAGATTGAGCGGGCACGGCGCGTCGACCTCGGCCTGCGCGTCCCACCACAGGGCGTCGCCATCCAGGCGGTACTGCACACGCGCCCGGCAGTTGCCGGGAAAGCCCTGGTCGCCATCGGGCGAATGCAGCGCCAGCGTGATCGAGGTGGCGTCGTGCGCCTCCACCGTCCAGCGTCGCGCGCCGAATCCGCCGGCGCCGCCATGGATGCAGTGCCCCAGCGGATGGTTCGCATCCAAACGCCAGCGCTGCTCGCCGTAGCGCAGTTCGGCATCCACAATGCGGTTGGCGTAGCGGCCGCAGACGGCACCCAGGGACATGCGGTCTTCCCCGTAGGCCGCGGGGTCGAGAAACCCCAGCGTCAGCGCACGTTGCCCCTCGGGCGCGCGCCGCCACCACAGTTGCATCAGCCGGGCTCCATAGGGCAGGATCCAGGCCAGCAAGGTGTCGTTCGCGATGACGCGAATCGCGGGGTCTGCCGCCGTCATGCCGCCGCTCGCGGGCCCAATTCCGAGCGCCTCGGCAGATCGGCGCCGCGACGGCTACAAGTCAGTGCGGCAGCGCTGTTGGCGAAGTCCAGCAGTGCGTGCAGGGCGGCGGCATCCAGGCTCGGCAGCGCGTCGGCCGACAGTCGGCCCTGCTCGGCAAGGCTGGCCAGCAGTGCCGCCTGGAAGGTGTCGCCAGCACCGACGGTGTCCACCAGCGTCACCGGCTGCGCGTCCACCCGTGCCTGTGCGCTGGCGGTCCAGGCGCTTGCGCCGGCACCACCGTCAGTCACCACGACCAGCCGCACGCCGCGCGACAGGCTGTGGGCGGCGAAGTCGGCAGCGCTCAAGCCGGGCCGGAGCAGGGCCAGATCTTCAGCGCTGATTTTCACCAGATGGGCGCGTGCCAGCATCCAGTCCACGCTGTCACGCCAGACATCCAGCCGCGGTTCGACGTTGAGCCGCAGGTTGGGGTCATAAGCCACGAGGGCGCTGCCGCGCAACCGCTCCACCAGGGCGCGCAAGGTTGCGCCCGCCGGCTGCACCACCAGCGCGAAGGAGCCGACATGCAACGCAGTGACTGGCAGCGGCAGGGCCGCCACGGCATCGAGCGCGGTTGCCGGCAACAGCCGGTCGGCGCAGCCTTCGCCATAGAAGGCGTAGCTAGGCACGCCCTTCGCATCGAGGCCAACCAGACTGAGCGTGGTGGGCGCGGCGCTGCGATGCGCGGCGCCCAGTTCCACGCCTTCAGCCTTCAGGGCGCTGTGCAGACGCTCGCCGAGAAAATCGGTGGAGAGCCCGCCGAAATAGGCCACGGGCTGGTCGAGCCGCGCCAGCCCGATGGCCACATTGAACGGCGAACCGCCCACACGCGCGTCCAGCGCCATGCCGGTGGGCGTGGTGCCGGCACCAAAGACATCCATCAGGGCTTCGCCACAAACGAGGTGCATCACAATCTTTCGCAAGTTGGTTGAGAAACGGCGCGCAGCGGCTCAAGGCGCATCGCGCCAGGTTCGCAGGGCCGGGTAGAGCCGTCGGAAACGGTCGTAGCGTGCGGCCAGGCTTGGCGCCAAGGCGGGGTCGGGTTCGACCACACGCGCCTGACGCCCGTCGTCCGCGAACACGGCTGCCGGGTCGCCCTGCGCCGCCAGCCAGCCCAGCCTCGCAGCACCACGCGCGGCCGCCACGTCGCCACCTTCGCGCAGTGCCAGGGGTTCTCCCAGCACCGTGGCCAGCAGCGTAGCCCACAACCCGCTGCGCCCGCCCCCGCCCACCAGGCCCAGTGGGGTGGAACCCGGGACGCGCTGGGCTTGCAGGCTTTGCCAGCCGTCGAGCAGGCCGAAACTCACACCTTCGATCACGGCCCAGCCGATGTCGGCAGGGCCGTGATCATGGGTGAGCCCGACGAGGGCGCCCGTGGCATGGGGATCGTTGTGCGGGGTGCGTTCGCCCGACAGATAGGGCATGAAGAACGGCGCGGCCTGGCGCTGGCGCGGACTCAAGTCGGCTGCCAGCGCCAGCAGCGCGGCCTCGTCACGCTGGCCGGTGAGGTGCACGGCCCAGCGCAGCGCACTGGCGGCGCTGAGCATGACCGCCATCTGGTGCCAGCGCTGTGGCAAGGCATGGCAGAAGGCATGCACGGCGCGGCTGGTATCGGGCTGGAACTGCGCCGTGGCCAGAAAAATGACCCCGGAGGTGCCAAGGGACACGAATCCTTCGCCCGGATGGATGGCGCCCATGCCGATGGCACTGGCCGCGTTGTCGCCCGCGCCAGCGGCCACCACGGCGTCGGGGCGCAGCCCCCAGCGTCGGCACCAGTCCGCGCGCACGGTGCCGGTGGGTGCGCTGCCTTCGAACAACTCGGGCATGTGACCCAGCCCCAGCGAGCACAAGGCCAGCGCCCGCGCAGACCAGCGCCTTGCGGCCACGTCGAGCCACAGGGTGCCCGAGGCGTCGGAACAATCGGTGGCGTGGAGGCCTGTGAGTTGCAGCCGCAAATAGTCTTTCGGCAGCAGCACCTTGGCCACGCGGGCGAACACGGCGGGCTCGTGCTCGCGCACCCACAACAGTTTGGGCGCGGTGAAACCCGGCATGACGAGGTTTCCGGCGAGGGTCTCGAGCTCGGGGTCGGCCGCGCGCAGCGCCTCGCATTGCACGGCGCTGCGGTTGTCATTCCAGAGGATGGCCGGACGCAGCACCGCGTCGTGTTCGTCCAGCAACACGGCGCCGTGCATCTGCCCCGATAAGCCGATGCCGCGCACGGCGCGCAGCGCGGTGGCGTGGCTCGCGGCGAGAGCGTCGAGCGCCCGCTGCAGCGCGTCCCACCAGTCCTGCGGCGACTGCTCGGACCATCCGGGCTGGGGACGCGACACCGCCAGCGGGACATGCTCGCTGGCGCGCAGCGCGCCCTCGGCATCGAGCAGGATGACTTTCAACTCGGACGTGCCGAGGTCGATGCCGAGATACACGGAAGCAGCCTTTCGGGTGAGTTGTCCGGCGCGTCAACGGGCGGCGGCGGCCAGACCGAATCGCGCCTCGGCCTGGCGGCGAAAGACGCTGGGCGTCACGCCCTTGAGTTGCAGGAAGTGGCGGTTGAAATTGGCCACGTTGTTGAAGCCGACGTCGTAGCAGATGTTGGTGACATAGGCGTCGGTGTCCATGAGCAGCTGGCAGGCCTTGTTGATGCGCAGGCGGTTGACGAAATCCGTGAAGGTGTTGCCCGTGGCCTTGCGGAAGTAGCGCGAGAACTTGTGCTCGGACTGTCCAACACGCGCCGCGATGTCGGCCAGGGAGAACTGCGTGCTCATGTTGTCGGTGATGAAGTTGATGATGGTGTTGATCTGCGCCATGGCGTCGGCATCATCGAAACTCTGCAACTGCACCGTCGACAGCAGGCGGTAGTCGGTGCAGCGTGTCAGATCGCACAGCAGATCGGCGAACTCCGCGAAGCGGCGCAAGCCGCGCGCGTTGCGGATGCATTCGATGCGCGCGCGCACGCTCTCGCTCAAGCCGAAAAACTCGATGCCGTGACGCGCGCGCTCCAGCAAGGGCGTCAGTTCGTCCAGTTCGGGCAACAACGCTGCCGCGTGGCGCAAAGGCTCGTCGGCGAACTGGATGACCATGTCGCGCTGGGCCACACCCCCTTCGGGCACGTTGGTGGAGATCCAGTTGTGCGGCAGCCGGGGGCCCGTGAGAACCAGGTGGCCGGGCTCGAAATGGCCGATGTAGTCCCCCACGAACACCTTGCCGCTGGTCTGCACGATGAGGTGCAGTTCGTACTCCTCGTGGTAGTGCCAGCGCACCAGCGGGTTGGGAAAGCCGTGGGACAGGCAGCGCAGGCTGCCGAAGCTGCCCTCGGGCTCGTAGCCGAGTTGCGGGTCGCGCACGAAATCGTGTTCGAGCTCGGGGCTGCGAGCGGTTTTGGTACTCATGGTGCATCCAACGAAGGCCGACGAGATTCAGGTCAGGGCATTGCCGCCATCGACGTTCAATGCCTGCGCACTACTGTATCCAGCTTCGCCGCCGGTGAGAAGGACTGCGGCGCCGCACGGGTCGTCGTGGCTGCCCATGCGTCCTGCGGCATCGCCTGGCGACGATGCTCTCCTTGGGATGACCTGTCGTGCTCGCGGCCGCCGGCTCCGTCGGCGACCGCTTGCGCCGAGGGGCAGGACGGGCTGGCCGTGCAGTGCAAACGCCGGCTCATCGGCCATGCTCCGCCACGAAGCGCTCGACCCGCTGCACAGCCTCGCGCAGCGCCTGCGTCAAGCGCTGGTCGCCGGCCAGTTCGCCCCACAACGTGCCATCCCCCGAAAATGCCGCCACCGGATCGGCGGCGGCGCAGATGGCATGGGCCATGCCCGGATCCATCGCCTGATCCTGGTAAACATAGGGCAACTTGCCGCGATGCCAGCGCTGCAGGAATGTGAGGAACAGGGCGGGCAACATGGCCACGCTGTCGATGGATTGCTCGCGCGCCAGGCGCTCGCGCACCGTGGGGGCGATGAAGCCGGGAATCTTGGCAAAGCCATCCATGGCGACACGCTGGTTGGTGTCGCGCAGCGCGGGGTTGCCGAATCGGTCGAGCACCACGTCGCGGTAGGCGCCGAGGTCGATGGGGCTGGGCTGCAGAACGGGAATGGCGTCGTCGGTGGCGTAGTCGAAGGCCAGACGGCGGATGGCCGGGTCGAGCGTGCCTTCGTGGATGTAGCTGTACCCCACCAGCGTGCCCGCCCAGGCGATGCAGCTGTGCGTGGCGTTGAGCAGGCGAATCTTGGCCTCTTCGTAGGGTTGCACCGAGGCCACCATCTCCACGCCCACGCTCTCGAATGCGGGTCGGCCATGACAGAAATCGTCCTCGATGACCCACTGGATGAAACGCTCGCCCATCACCGCGGCCGGGTCGTCCACGCCGGTGGCCTCCTTCACCCGGGCGCGAACCTCGGGCGCCGGACGCGGCGTGATGCGGTCGACCATGGCATTCGGGCTGGTGGTGTGCGCCCGCACCCAGTCGGCCAGCGCGGTGTCGTCGACACGCTCGATGAACTGCAGCAATCCGGCGCGCGAGCGCTCGCCGTTGTGGCGCAGGTTGTCGCAATTGAGCAATGTGAGCGGGCCCGCATGCGCCGCGTGGCGCGCCCGCAGCAGCGCGGTGAGCGCGCCATAGAGGGTGTTGCCCGGCTGTCCCGACCTGGCGCGCTGCAGATCGACCGCCAGATCGGGGAAAGCGCCGAAGTCCAAGCGGTTGTCGGCGTCGAGGTAGTAGCCAGCCTCCGTGACGGTGAAGGAGATGATGCGCGTGCCGGGATCGGCTGCAAGCTCGATGAGCCGCCGCAGCGAGGGCTCGTAAGGCACCACCTCGCGAATGGCCGTGATGCGCTGATAACGGTGCTCGCCTGAGGGTGAGATGGTTTCCAGCGTGTAGGCACCATGCTGGCGGTGCAGGGCCTCGATGGTCTCGGCCATGTCCGCACGCAGGTTGCCGCCGGCGAGGGTCCAGCGCTGGTCTCCCGCGTCGTGCAATGCCTGCATGTAGACCGCCTGGTGCGCACGATGGAACGACCCCAGCCCCAGATGCAGCATGCGCAGCGACGATTCAGTGGGCATGTTGCACCACCTGGCCTTGTACGTCGAAGAAGTGCAGCGCGGCAACATCGGGCGCCAGGCCGACCTGCGTGCCGGCTTGCACGGGGCTTCGGCCGCCCTGGTGTCGTAGCACCAGTTTGTCGCCAAGACAGTCGAGATAGATCAAGGTATCGGCTCCGAGAGATTCCACGAGTTCCACGTCGGCGCGTATCGGCCCGCCTTCCTGCAGCAGGATGCCTTCGGGGCGAATGCCCACGCTGTGCGCTTCAGCGGGAATGCGCAACCCCAGTTCGGACAGGCGCTCCAAGGGCAGGAAGTTCATCGGCGGAGTGCCGATGAACTGGCCGACGAAGCGATTGGCCGGATGGTCGTAGAGCTGCAGCGGTGAGCCCACCTGCTCGATCGCTCCGTCGCGCAGCACCACGACCCGGTCGGCCAGGGTCATGGCCTCGACCTGGTCGTGCGTCACATAGATGGTGGTGGCACCGAGCTCGCGGTGCAGGCGGGCGATCTCCACGCGCATCTGCCCGCGCAGCGCGGCGTCCAGGTTGGACAGGGGTTCGTCGAACAGAAACACCTTGGGTGCGCGCACGATGGCGCGGCCGATGGCGACACGCTGGCGCTGGCCGCCGGAGAGCTGGCGCGGCGTGCGCTGCAGGTAGTTGGTGAGGCTGAGGATGGCGGCGGCCCGTTCGACCTTCTCGCGGATCTGCTCGCGCGGCACCTTGGCCAGCCGCAGCGCGAACGACATGTTGTCGAACACGGTCATGTGCGGATAGAGCGCATAGGTCTGGAACACCATGGCGAGGTCGCGCTTGGCGGAGGGCACATGGGTGATGTCGCGCCCCTCGAGCTCGATGCGCCCGGCGCTCACGTCTTCCAGACCCGCGATCAATCGCAGCAACGTGGTTTTGCCGCAACCCGAGGGGCCGACGAAGACGACGAACTCCCCGCGTTCGATCTCCAGGTCCACGCTCTTGATGGTGCGCAGGCTGGCGAAGGACTTGTCGATGCCCTGCAACGTGAGAAAGGCCATGGCTGTTCCTTGGTTTACTTGACTGCGCCGAAGGTCAGCCCGGCGACGAGCTGCTTCTGACTGAACCACCCCAGCACGATGATGGGCGCGATCGCCAGGACCGAAGCCGCCGAGAGCTTGGCCCAGAACAGTCCTTCGGGGCTGGAGTAGCTGGCAATGAGGGTGGACAAGGTGCCCGCCTTGAACGAGGCCAGATTGAGCGACCAGAACGACTCGTTCCAGCTCAGCACGATGGCCAGCAGGGCCGTGGAGGTGATGCCGCCCACACCGAGGGGCAGGATGACATGGCGAAACTCCTTCCACACCGATGCGCCGTCCATGCGCGCGGCTTCGAGGATCTCGTTTGGAATGTCCTTGAAGTAGGTGTAGAGCAACCACACCATGATGGGCAGGTTGGTCAAGGTGAACACTGCCGTCAACCCGATCAGACTGTCGAGCAGGCCGGTGAACTTGGCCACCAGGTAGATGGGCACCAGCGCGCCCACGGCGGGCATCATCTTGGTCGAGAGCATCCACATCAGCACGTCACGGGTACGCCGGGTGCGGAAAAAGACCATGGAATAGGCCGCGGGAACCGCGATGAGCAAG
This sequence comes from Burkholderiales bacterium, assembly GCA_013044035.1. Classification (GTDB taxonomy): domain Bacteria; phylum Pseudomonadota; class Gammaproteobacteria; order Burkholderiales; family Burkholderiaceae_C; genus Thiomonas_A. The sequence goes on along the minus strand of JABEVE010000016.1, from coordinate 5,586 downwards.
CCCAGCAGCGTCGAACCCAGGCTGGTCACGAGCGAGTTGCGCGCGTAGCGCAGATAGTCGCTCTGCGCATTGACCGTGACGAAGTTCTCCAGCGTCGGCTTGAACAGCAGCAGCGGTGGCGTGGCAATGGCCTGCAGCTCGGTCTTGAAGGCCGTCATCACCAGCCACAACAAGGGAAACACGAGCACCAGCGTGGTCACCCAGGCCACCACGGTGCGCACGGCAAGCCAATGCAAGGGCGTCTTCATGGGCAGGCTCCTTCAGTCCAGGTTGCGGCCGACCACGCGCAACAGGAAGATGGCTGCAATGTTGGCCAGCACCACAGCAAACAGGGCGCCGGCCGAGGCCACTCCGATATCGAAATTCATCAGCGCATCCTTGAAGATGAGAAAGGCCACGTTGGTGCTGGCATTGCCCGGTCCGCCGCTGGTGGTGGTGAAGATCTCCGCGAACACGCCGATGAGATAGATCATCTCGATCATCGTGACCACCGCCACCGAACGTGCCATGTGCGGCAGGGTGAGGAACCAGAAGCGTTGCAGCGCGGTCGCCCCATCCATGCGCGCCGCCTCCATCTGCTCCTGGTCGAGCGACTGCAGCGCGGTGATGAAAATGAGGCAGGCGAACGGTAGCCACTCCCAGGCCACGATCACGATCACCGACAGCAGCGGATACGTGGTGAGCCAGTCCACCGGCTGCGCGCCGAAAGCCAGGCTGATCTGCGCGAGCACGCCGTAGATGGGGTTCATCATCATGAACTTCCACATCAGCGCCGCTGCCGTGGGCATGACGAAAAACGGCGCGATCAGCAGCAGCCGCACCGCGCCGCGCCCTGGAAACGGCTCGTGGATCAGCAGCGCCAGCGCCACACCCAGCACCACTGTGATGCCGATGACCGATCCGAGCAGGATCAGGGTGTTGAGCACCGCGGTGAGGAAAGCCGGGTCGGTGAAGAAGTAGCGGTAGTTCTCCAGCCCCACGAACACACGCGGACCGGGGATGGTGAGGTTGTAGCGAACGACGGAGAAATACACCGTCATCACCAGCGGCACCACCATCCAGGCGAACAGCGACAGCACCGCTGGTGCCAGCAGAAGACGTGGCAGGAGACGCTTCATGGTCGTGGGTATGGGTCAGGAAACAGGCGATGCGCGCGGAGGCATCACGAGACGACACCAGGGTCGAGGGGCAGCAGTGGCTTGTCTGGCCGTGCTGCCCACCCGGCTGACTACTTGAGATAACCCGCCATCTTCATCTGCCGCGTGGCGGCGGCTTGCGACTCGGCCAGCGCCTTCGGCACGGTGGTGCTCCCGCTCAACGCCGCACTGATGTACTGCCCCACCTGCGTGCCGATCCCCTGGAACTCCGGAATGGCGGCGTACTGCACGCCCACATACGGGCTCTTGGGCAGGGTGGCATCATTGGGGTTGGCCGTATCGATTGCATGCAGCTCGGACTGCCCCCAAGGCGCGGCTTTCTGGTAATTGGGATTGGCGTAAGTCGAGGCTCGTGTGCCCGATGGCACCAGCCCCCAGCCCTCGCTCGCTGCCACCAACTCGATGTACTGCTTGGAGGTGGCCCAGTTCACGAATTTCTGTGCTGCAGCCTCTTGCGCCGGACTGACATCGGACGGAATGCCCAGAGCCCACGACCACAGCCAATGCGCACCCTTGGGTGTGACCGCCACGGGGGCCTGTGCAAAGCCAACCTCATGGGCCACCTTGCTCTGCTTCGGATCCGAGATGAAACCCGCAGCCACGGAAGCATCGACCCACATGGCGCACTTGCCCTGGTCGAACAGCGCAAGGTTCTCGTTGAAACCGTAGTTGGAGGCGCCGGGCGGGCCGTATTTCTTCAGCAAGTCGACGTAGAAACTCACGGCGTCTTCCCAGGGCTTGGTCTGCAACTGGGGTTGCCACTTCATGTTGAACCATTGCCCGCCCCAGGTGTTGACCATGGTGGTGAGCAGGGCCATGTTCTCGCCCCAGCCAGCCTTGCCGCGCAGGCAGATGCCGTAGACGCCAGCCTTGGGATCATTGAGCTTGGCGGCCATGTCGCGCACCTGGTCCCAGGTAGGTTTCTCCGGCATGGTCAGTCCCGCCTTCTTCATCAGGTCGGTGCGGTACATGAGCATGGAGCTCTCGCCGTAGAACGGCGCAGCGTACAGCTTGCCTTTGTAGGAAAGGCCCTCACGGATGGGCGGCAGGAGGTCGTTGACGTCGTAGTTCGCATCCGGCACGATCGGCTTGAGCCAGCCGAGCTTGGACCAGATGGGAACCTCGTACATGCCGATGGTCATCAGGTCGAACTGCCGCCCCTTGGTGGCGATGTCCGTGGTCACACGCTGGCGCAACACGTTTTCTTCCAGCGTCACCCATTTCACATGGATGTCGGGATTCTGCTTTTCGAACACGCTGGTCAGGCGCTCCATCTGAATCATTTGGCCGTTGTTCACCGTGGCGATCACCAGATCGGTCGCCGAGGCGGACAGCGCCACCCCGAACAACGACGCGAACACGAGGGTCGAGCGGAACTTCATAGCATCTGTCTCCTGTGGATTTTTTGATGGTGTCGGCGCGTCCGCTGGACGATGGTCCGACCACCTCAATCCTAGTGAGCAGCTTGCCGCATGCCGATACCGCAGAGTTGACTTTCGATACTTTCTCGCGGAACTTTCCGGGTATTTTCCCTGATTTTCAGCGGGAAAATACCGAAACCGCCTTTCAGGGCGGGTCCAGCGGGAGAACCGCATCAGCACGCGCGCGACCCGCGGCCTGCACGGCGCGCACGTCGAGTTGGTCCAGGTGATCGAGGCGTACCGCGGCCAGGGCGAGCGCGCCGGGGTCGGGTGGGAAGGCCGGATCCAGGACCGCGATCCGGCCCATGCCGGCGGCGTGCAGGGCGCGCAGGCCATTCGCCGAATCTTCCACGCCCACGGCCTGGGCCGCCTTCACGCCGAGCAGGTCCAGGGCCATCCGATAAATGTCGGGGGCCGGCTTGCCGCGCACCACCATGTCGCCGTACGCCCGAACCGAAAAGCTGTCGTACAGGCCGAGCCGGCGCAGGGCCGGTTCCGCCAGGACGCGCGGCGAGCCGGTTGCCAGTCCGAGACGGTACTGCGCGGCCATTCGGCGCACCGCCTCGACCGCGCCAGGGCAAGCCGGGAGCTGCTGGGCATAGAGCTCCTGCATCCGGGCGAGCATGTCCTGGGCCACTTGATCGGGCGTGCGGTCCAGCCCCAGCCGCTCAACCATGAGGCGCGAGCCGCCGGCGAGATTGCCGCCCATGCTCGCGGCGTGGTCGGCATCGGTCCAGACCCGGCCCAGGCTGCGGGCATAGTCGCGCCGGGTCTGCAGCCACGCGCCTTCGGAGTTGAGCAGCACGCCATCCATGTCGAAAACGACGGCACGGATGGCCGCGTCGCGCTCGGCACCCGTGAGCATCGATCCGGGCGGCTCTTGCGCGCTGTCCGAGAGCAAAGTGCCGCGGCCGCCGCCGGGCTGCTGGCTCATGCCGCGGCGGGCTTGCCACCCAGCGCCGCGGCGGCGCGGGCCATCGTGGTGATGCGGGCCCAGTCGCGCGCCGCCAGCGCGTCTTCGGGCACCAGCCAGGAACCCCCGACGCAGACCACATTGGGCAGCGCGAGATAGTCGGGCGCGTTGCCCGGATGGATGCCGCCTGTGGGGCAAAAACGCAGTTCGGGCAGCGGACCGTGGAGCGATTTGAGCAGCGCCCGGCCACCGGCCGCCTCGGCTGGGAAGAACTTGAGCGTGGAGAAGCCCTGCTCGCGGGCGCACATGGCTTCGCTGACCGTTGCCACGCCGGGCAGGAAGGGCTCGGGCGCGGCCCGCACCGCGGCGGCAAGCTCTCGGGTCAGCCCGGGGCTGACGCCGAATTGCGCGCCGGCGTCCCGCGCTTGCTGCCACTGCGTGCCGTCGAGCACCGTGCCCGCGCCCACCCAGGCGTCGGGAACGGCGTCGCGCATGCGGCGAATGACGGCCAGCGCCGCCGGTGTGCGCAACGTGACCTCGAGGGAGCGGATGCCGCCCGCCACGAGCGCCGCGGCCAGATCGGCAGCTAGGCCGGCGTCGTGGACCACGATCACCGGCATCACGGGGCTGAGGTGCAGAATTCCGAGTGCGTCCATCACAGTTCTCCCGGGCTCAGGCCGCATGCCAGTCGGGGTGGCGAAAGCTTGCCGCGCCCTGCTCGGCGCCGTCCACCGCCTCGCGGAAGGCGCGAAACAATTCGCGGCCCACGCCAAACTGGTTGCCCCGCAGACTCGCCTCGGCAGACGGTCGCGCCGCCCACTCGGCCTCGGGCACCTCGGCACGCAAGATGCCGTGCACGGCATCCACGGTCATCATGTCGCCGTCGCGCACCTTCGCCAGCGGGCCGCCATGGGCGGCCTCAGGGGTGATGTGGATGGCTGCGGGCACCTTGCCCGAGGCACCGGACATGCGGCCGTCGGTCACCAGCGCAACCTGGAAACCACGATCCTGCAGCACCGCCAGCGTGGGCGTGAGCTTGTGCAACTCGGGCATGCCGTTGGCGTGCGGCCCCTGGAAGCGGATGACGGCGACCAGATCGCCCGTCAGTTCGCCGCGCTTGAAGGCGTCGAGCAGCGCGTCCTGGCTGTCGAACACGCGCGCCGGCGCCGTGACCACGCGGTGTTCCGGCTTGACGGCCGAGACCTTGATCACCGCCCGACCGAGATTGCCCTGCAGCAGCTTGAGACCGCCGTCGGCGCTGAACGGATCGGATGCCGGGCGCACCACGCCGAGATCGCGCGACGCGGTCTCGGCCACGCGCCATTGCAACCGGCCGTCGATGAGGAAAGGCTCTTCGGTGTAGCGCCGCAGTCCGGGGCCGACCACGGTCCGCACGTCGTCGTGCAGCAAGCCGGCGTCGAGCAATTCGCGGATGATGAACGCCACGCCGCCTGCGGCCTGGAAGTGGTTCACATCGGCCTTGCCATTGGGGTAGACATGCGCCAGCAACGGCACCACGGCAGACAGGTCGTCAAAGTCGGTCCAGTCGATGGCAATACCCGCCGCGCGGGCAATGGCCACCAGATGAATGGTGTGGTTGGTGGAGCCGCCCGTGGCGAGCAGCCCGACGATGGCGTTGACCACGGCGCGCTCGTCCACCAGTTCGCCGATGGGCGTGGGCTCGGCGCCCACGGCCGAGATACGCACCGCCCGTTGCGCCGCCGCGCGCGTGAGCGCCTCGCGCAGGGGTGTGCCCGGGTGGACAAACGCCGCGCCCGGCAGATGCAACCCCATGATCTCCATGAGCATCTGGTTGGAATTGGCCGTGCCGTAGAACGTGCAGGTGCCGGGCCCGTGGTACGACTGCATCTCGGCTTTCAGCAGTTCGTCGCGGCCGATCTTGCCTTCGGCGTAAAGCTCGCGCACATGCGCCTTTTCGCTGTTGGACATGCCCGTGGTCATGGGCCCGCCCGGCACGAAGATGCCCGGCAGATGGCCGAAGGTCAGGGCGCCGATCAGCAGCCCCGGGACGATTTTGTCGCACACGCCCAGATACAGTCCCGCGTCGAACATCTGGTGGCTCAAGGCGACGGCG
>JABEVE010000015.1 GCA_013044035.1 Burkholderiales bacterium | reverse complement strand
TGTCGTGGCGCAGCACCTCGTCGATCGGCACCACGTCGCGGCTGGCCAGCGGATGCGCCGCCGGCAGCACCAACATCAGCGCGTCGCTGTCGCAGGGCAGCGCCTGCAACTCGCCGATGGGCGTATTGTTGCCAATGATGCCCAGCTCGGCATTGCCGCGGGCCACCGCGCGAACCACCTCCTCGCTGAGGGCGTCCTCCAGATCGAGCATGACCGAGGGGTAGGCCGCCGAATAGCGCGCCAGCAGGTTGGGCAGGAAGCCGGTGAAGGCCGAGGTGTTGGCCCAAAGGCGCAGGTGGCCGCCCGCTCCCCTGTGGTAGTCGACCATCGCCACCGACAGCTGCTCGATGCCGGCGACGATGCTGATCGCATAGCGCAGGAATGTCAGCCCCGGGGCGGTCGGGGTCACGCCCTTCTTGTTGCGCACCAGCAGCACGCTGCCGATATGGCTTTCCAGCTCGGCCAGCCGCTTGCTCGCCGCCGGCAGGCTGATGGCCATGTGCTCGGCGCCCAGCGTCAGGCTGCCGGCCTCGACGGCCGCGACAAACAGCCGCAGTGTCGTCAGGTCGAAGCGAGCCGGGTTGATCGCGTGTCCCATCGTTCGGTTAACCAATGGCTAAGGATAGGTCAACCACTTTCGAATCGACAACGGGGTTCTTCTCCTAAGCTGGGACGCATCGGTTGGCGTGGCGACGCATGGCCGGGGGTTGGCTCACAGCACTAGGAGGAGACGAAATGGACGCGAAGGAGATGGTGGCGGCGCAGGCGGCCCCGGCACGCTGGAACGCCGGGCTGACGGCGATGCATTGGCGGGTACTCACCGGGGGATTCCTCGGCTGGGTGTTCGATGGCTACGAGGCGATCGCGCTGGTCATGGTGCTGGTGCCCATGCTGCACACGCTGCTTGCGCCGGCGCAGTTGGCGTCGTTCCCGGTGTATGCCGGCACGGCGATTGGCATCACGCTGCTGGGCTGGGGGCTGGGCGGGCTGGTCGGCGGGGTGCTGGCCGACTACATCGGGCGCAAGCGCATGATGCTGTGGTCGGTGTTCCTCTATGCGGTGTTCTCGGGCCTGACCGCGTTCGCCGACAGCTTCGTGACGCTGTGCGCGCTGCGCTTTCTCACGGGCCTGGCGCTGGGCAGCGAGTGGAGCACGGGCATTTCGCTGCTCGCCGAGACCTGGCCGCAAAACGCGCGCGCCAAGGGCGCCGGCTTCCTGCAGTCGGGCTTCGGCTGGGGCACGCTGCTGGCCTCGGTGGCATGGTATGTGTTGTCGACCACGCATCCGCTCGGCGCGCAGAGCTGGCGCCTGATGTTCATCCTCGGGGCACTGCCGGCGCTGTTCGTGCTGTACCTGCGTCGGGGCATCGACGAGTCGGAGAAGTGGCGCGACGCGGTGCGCGAGCGCCGCTGGGGGCCCACCGAGGCCAGTGCGCGCAATGGCGACAAGGCCTCCAGGCGCCCGTTCTCGCTGGCCCAGTTGTTCCGCGACCCGGTGGCGCGCCGGCGCACCATCATCACCACGGTGCTGTCGATCGTCACCACCGTCGGCTGGTGGGCGATTTCGAGCTGGCTGCCCATCTACACCATCGGCCTGGCCAAGGCGCAGGGCCTGGCCGGCGCGCCGGTGTGGGGCGCGCGCGTGTCCATCTCCTACACGGTGGGGGCGATCGTGGCTTACATGATCGCCGGCTTCATCGCCGACGCCATCGGCCGGCGCGTCTTCATGTTCCTGACCTTCGTCGGGTGCCTGATCACCACGGTCATCACTTACAGGTTCACGCATACCGTCGATGCGATGATGATCATCGCGCCGATCAACGGCTTCTTCACGCTGGGATGCGCTTATGTCTGGATGGCCATCTACCCGGTCGAGCTGTTCACCTCGACCGTGCGCTCGACGGCCATCAGCGTGGTGTTCAACGCCGCGCGGCTCATCGCCTGGGTGTTTCCCATCATCGCCGGTACGCTGATCCACTCGTTCGGCGGCATCAGCCAGGCCGCGCTGATCATGGGCTCGGTGTACATGCTGGGCCTGGTGCTGCCGTGGATGCTCCCGGAGACGGTCGCGACCGGCCTGCCGGATTGAGCGCATCGCGTCGGTTAATCATTGGTTAAGCGTGCGTCGACGCATCGTCGTTCGACGCCGCTCCCTTCCCGAACACCTTCCATCATGCAAGAACAAGCCATTGCCGCGGGGCCTGACGCGCCCCTGCCCCTGGCTGGGGTCCGCGTCGTCGAACTCGGCACGCTGATTGCCGGGCCCTATGCCGCCGCACTGTTGGCCCAGTTCGGTGCCGAGGTGATCAAGATCGAGTCGCCCGGGCTCGGCGATCCGCTGCGTTCCTGGCGCAAACTGCACCAGGGCACGTCGTTGTGGTGGTACGCACAAAGCCGCAACAAGAAGTCGCTGACCGTCAACCTCAAGCACGCCGACGGGCAGCGCATCGTGCGCGAACTGGCAGCCACCGCCGACATCGTGATCGAGAACTTCCGCCCCGGCACCCTTGAGCAGTGGGGCCTGGGCTGGGACGATCTGCACCGCATCAAGCCATCGCTGATCATGGTGCGCGTGTCCGGCTACGGCCAGACCGGCCCTTACAAAGACCGCCCGGGGTTCGCCGCGATCGCCGAGTCCATGGGAGGGCTGCGCTACCTGATTGGCGAACCGCGGCGCGCTCCGGTGCGCACCGGCGTGAGCCTGGGCGATACGCTGGCCTCGCTGTACGGCGTGATCGGCGCGATGATGGCCCTGCACCACTTGAAGGCCAATGGCGGCAGCGGCCAGTTCATCGACGTGGCGCTGTACGAAGCCGTGTTCGGCATCATGGAAAGCCTGATCCCCGAGTTCTCCGCGCAGGGCTTCGTGCGCGAACGCTCGGGCGCCACGCTGCCGGGCATCGCGCCATCGAACACCTATCTGTGCCGCGACGGTCGCTACGTGATCATCGCCGGCAACGCCGACGGCATCTACCGCCGGCTGATGCACGCGATCGGCCGCGCCGACCTTGCCGACGATCCGCGCTTGGCGCGCAACGACGGGCGGGTGCAGTTCGCCGACAGGCTCGACGAGGCCATCGGCGCGTGGACCGGCGCCCACGACCTGGAGCATGTGCTGCAGGTGCTGGAGGAGGCCGAGGTGCCCAGCGGGCGCATCTACACCGCAGCCGACATCCATGCCGACGCGCATTACCGCGCGCGCGACATGATCGAGTCACACGCGCTGCCCGACGGCAAGCCAGTCGACTTCCCCGGCGTCGTGCCCAAGTTGTCCGACACCCCCGGCCGCACGCGCTGGCTGGGCCCGGCGCTGGGCGAACACACCGACGCGATTCTCGAGCAACTCGGCTACGACGCGAATGCGCGCACCGCGCTGCGGGAGCGCGGCGCGATCTGAAACGGAGGCAACATGCTGCAAGCACCCCTGGGCAAGCGCCTGTACATCCAGGAAGTCTCGGTACGCGACGGCTTCCAGATCGAGCCGGTGTTCGTGTCGACTGCTGACAAGATCGCGCTCATCGACCGCCTCTCGCGCAGCGGCCTGGCCAAGATCGAGGTGACGTCGTTTTCCTCGCCCAAGGCGATTCCGGCGTTGGCCGATGCCGCCGAGGTGATGGCCGGCATCCAGCGCACGCCCGGCGTCGAGTACGCCGCGCTGGTGCCCAACGCCAAGGGCGCCGAGCGCGCGCTGGCTTGCCGGGTCGACGAGCTCAACATCGTGATGTCGGCCAGCGAGAGCCACAACCGCGCCAACCTGCGCATGGGCCGCGAGCAGTCGCTGACGCAATTCGCCGACATCGTCGCGCTGGCGCGTGGGCGCAGCGAAGTCAACGCCTCGTTGTCGACCGCGTTCGGCTGCCCGTTCGAAGGCGAAGTCAGTCAGGCCGAGGTGCTGCGCCTGGTCGAACGCCTCGCCGCCCTGGGCATCCGGCGCCTGACCCTGTGCGACACCACCGGCATGGCCCACCCCGTGCAGGTGCAGCAGCTTTGCGCGGCGGTGATTGCGCGGCATCCCCGGATCATGCTGACCGCGCATTTCCACGACACCCGCGGCATGGGTCTGGCCAACGTGCTGGCCGCGCTGCAAGCCGGGGTGGATCGTTTCGACGCCTCGCTGGGCGGCCTTGGCGGATGTCCGTTCGCGCCGGGCGCCAGTGGCAACGTGTGCACCGAGGACATGGTGCACATGCTGCAGGCCATGGGCTACGCCACCGGCGTGGACCTTGGCGCGCTGATCGAATGCTCGCGCCTGCTTCCCGGCCTGGTCGGCCACGACGTGCCGGGCCAGGTGGCCAAGGCGGGACCGTCGAGCCGGCGCTACCCGCTGCCCGAGGGTGCCGGGCAGCCGCGTCTGGCAGGCGCCGCGCCGGCTTGCGGCGGAGCCGCGGCATGACGGCGCAGACCCTGTTCGACAAGCTCTGGCAGCGGCACCGCGTGCCGCTCGCCGCGGATGCCGATCCCGATGCCCCCAGCCTGCTGTACGTCGACCGTCACCTGGTGTACGAAGTCACCAGCCCGCAGGCCTTCGAAGGCCTGCGCCTGAGCGGGCGCAAGCCCTGGCGCGCCGCCACCGTGCTGGCGACGGCCGACCACAACGTGCCGACCACCGGGCGTCAGGGCGCGGCCGGCATCACCGACCCGTTGTCGCGCAGGCAGGTCGAGCAACTCGAGCGCAACTGCGCCGAATTCGGCATCACCGCGTTCGGGCTTGGCGATCGCCGCCAGGGCATCATCCACGTCATCGGCCCCGAGCAGGGCGCGACCCTGCCAGGCATGACCGTGGTGGCGGGCGACTCGCACACCAGCACCCACGGCGCGTTCGGCGCGCTGGCCTTCGGCGTCGGCACCTCCGAGGTCGAGCATGTGCTGGCCACGCAGTGCCTGTCGGTGCGGCGCATGAAGACCATGCTGGTGCGCATCGACCCGGCCCTGCCCTCGGGCGTCAGCGCGAAGGACCTAGCCTTGCACATCATCGGCCGCATCGGCACCGCCGGCGGCACCGGCTACGCCATCGAGTTCGCCGGCGAGGCCATCGCGCGCCTGTCGATGGAAGGGCGCATGACCCTGTGCAACATGGCCATCGAGGCCGGTGCCCGCGTTGGCCTCATCGGCGTTGACGATACCACCATCGACTACCTGAAGGGCCGCCCTTACGCTCCTTCGGGAGCGTCGTGGGAGCGCGCGGTGGCCGACTGGCGCGGCCTGCGCAGCGATGCCGGGGCGGTGTTCGACGCGCGCATCGACATCGACGCCGGCGGCGTGCGGCCGATGGCCACCTGGGGCACCTCGCCCGAGATGGTCGTCGCCCTCGACGCCTGCGTGCCCGACCCCGCGCTGGAGAGCGACCGCGTGAAAGCCGCGGCCATGACCCGGGCCCTCGCGTACATGGGCCTGCAACCCGGCACACCGATGCGCGACATCGTGCTCGACAAGGTGTTCATCGGTTCCTGCACCAACGCGCGCATCGAGGACCTGCGGGACGCCGCCGCGGTGCTGGCTGGTCGCTGCATCGCGCCCAACATCCGCCAGGCGCTGGTCGTGCCCGGCTCCGGGCTGGTCAAGGCGCAGGCCGAGGCCGAGGGCCTGCACCAGGTGTTCCGCAACGCCGGTTTCGCGTGGCGCGACCCGGGCTGCTCGATGTGCCTGGGCATGAACGACGACCGCCTGCAGCCCGGCGAACGTTGCGCATCGACCTCGAACCGCAATTTCGAAGGCCGGCAAGGCGCGCTCGGCCGCAGCCACCTGGTCAGCCCTGCGGTGGCGGCGGCGTCGGCGCTGGCCGGCTGCCTCGCCGCACCCGAGCACTGGAGCAAGCACTGATGCAAGCCTTCACCGCGCTCGACGGTCTGGTGATGCCGCTGGACCGCGCCAACGTCGACACCGACGCGCTGATTCCCAAACAGTTCATCAAATCCATCGAGCGCTCGGGCTTCGGCCCCAACCTGTTCGATGAATGGCGCTACCTTGACCGCGGCGAGCCCGGCCAGGATGCGGCGCAGCGCCGGCCCAACCCCGACTTTCCGATGAACCAGGCGCGCTACGCCGGTGCGTCGATCCTACTGGCCCGGGAGAATTTCGGCTGCGGATCGAGCCGCGAGCATGCGGTGTGGGCACTGGACAACGCGGGGTTCCGCGCGGTGATCGCGCCGAGCTTCGCCGACATCTTTTTCGGCAACTGCTTCAAGAACGGGCTGCTGCCCATCGTGCTCGACGCCGCGCGGATCGACGCGCTGTTCCGCCGCGTCGAGGCCCGGCCCGGCTGGCGGCTGCGCATCGACCTGCTGGCACAGACGGTCACGACGCCCGAGGGCGAGGCGCACAGCTTCGCCCTCGACACCCACCGCAAGCGCGCGCTGGTCGAAGGTCTGGACGACATCGCGCTGACGTTGGCGCAGGCATCGCATATCCGAGCCTACGAGCAGCGGCGCCGCGATGTGGAGCCGTGGCTGTTCGAACCCTGAGCATCCCCGCGTCGTCAGTTCACCCCTGCCCGCAGTGCAGGCCTTGCAGCCTGCCCGATTGGGGTGGCGCGAGTGCAGAAAAACAGCAGCAGAGTCAAC
>JABEVE010000014.1 GCA_013044035.1 Burkholderiales bacterium | reverse complement strand
CCCCCCCATCCATGCTCAATACGATGGATTTTTATTCCAAGAAATAATAATTCAAAAAATCCCGCCATTCCTCAAGTCGAATTTCGTCAAGCTCGGCCGAATTTCCTTCTTTCTCCACATCTCCGCTATCGGCTTCCTGCTCATTTTTCATCTCGCAAAATCTTTCGTAGTACGTTGATGAGCTATTGGCGAGAATTATGCAACCCCTGGCATGCTCTTGGACAATATGACTTGCCGCAACCAAATCATCAGCAGAGAGTTGCTCGAGTGCTTCAAAACCCGCCTTGTCTAGCACCGAGCGATAAATCGGTTCATCGACGTCGCCGTAGAAATAGGCGTAATTATGGTCATACCCAATTCTGGTGTTGCCGAAAACTCGGCAAAATTCACCGGCTTGACCCCAGGATGCTTTAAAAATGTAGAGCGTGTTGGCTTGTGTCATGGTGTGTAAAGGTGTCGGATTGAAAATGTGAATGCGTCAATCCATCGTTTTTCGATGGGCGAGATGTGTAGAGACCGATTTGAGATTCGTGCATGTGACCGATGCTGGTCGACCGCCCGCCGTGGTCGCACTGTCGTCGAATCGTCAGTCCATTGCCACGAGCGGGCAAGTGACCGCATGGGTGTTGACCTCGTCGAGACGCAAGCGTGAAGCAACAGAACCTTCCGTATGAAGACAGACCTGCCTGGATGAGTCAGGCCACCTGGGGCTCCCGCCGCTCAAGTTTGAGAAGAAGGTGGGCCTGCTCATCGCCACGTGGGAGGGGTTTCCCTGCTGAGCACTTCGAGCAAATCGGCATCATCCGCCACTGGGGCGGGATTGCGTGCGACCGCGCGGTGGCTTGGTACGGCAGCCCGACAGACTTCGTACGGGCGATGCGCCTCGGGCTCAGGGGAGACTGCTGAAATCAGGGGTGGACAGACTCGCCACCCGTCTGGGACACTCAATTAAAATTAACATCAATTCGCAGGAATTCGTAATGCCGCTCGCCACGAATCCCGGACCAGCCAAGGCGCTCCTCAAAGCCCCCCCGAAGGTCTTGTGCCCTACACATGCATAGGATGTGAACCGCTGGGCACAACGTATTGTTTTAATGTGGGCTCTTTAATCAGCATTGCGATGCATGGATACATCGCAATGCACCATAGCCTCTGAGCGCCGACTTAGCCATCGGCGCTTTTTCTTGCGGACCGCCAACAGCACGAATGCCCGATGTGGCGGTAGCGTGGCACTCAGCAGCGCGGTCTGAGCAGCAGCTTGCGACCTGTTACGGGACTTCACTCGGCTCAGCGTTGAAGGCCGGAAGCGGTCGTTCAGAGACACTTAGAGGCGGAAGCAAGGTCATCGGCGTCAGGCGCTCAGGAAGTCCGAGCGTGCTAATGTAGGTTGGAAGCCGCCCCAATACGCGAAAAGTCCATCGAAAGCAGTGCGCATTCGCTGCGATGGCCAAACGCTGCAGAAAGCCTGTTGAATGTCCTACTCAGATACTGTGCGCTACACGCGCGACGGCGACCAGTTCCACTACTACTGGGCTGCACGGCAGTGCCTGCAGCTCTTGCCTGCGACCTCAGCGCTAGTCGCTGTCAGCATCGAGGGCGCGTCCGAGAAAGAGACGGGTGGACAAAAGGTCGAGCAGGGCGAAGAGGTCATCGATGTTGGCCTGTACTTCGGGCATCAGGAGATTGCACAAGCCACGTTAGTGGAGTACTTCCAGCTCAAGCATTCGACGAAGAACCCTCACGAGCCTTGGACGGTCAGTGGCTTGAAAGACACGATTGCCGGCTTCTCCAAGCGCTACGCCAAGTTCTGCGAAATCCACCCGCCCGAGTTAGTCAGGGAGAAGGTGCGCTTCACGTTCTTGACCAACCGGGCCGTGGCGGCGGAGGTGGTCCAGGCGATAGACGACCTCGCCAACAACAGGACGCCGAGCGACGCGGAGACTGCGCAGCATCTTAGAAGGTATGCGAAGGAGTCGCAGGACATCCCCGGCTTCTTCTCAATCTTTCGGGTGCGAGCCGGTGAGCCCGGCTTGTGGGAGCAGCGCAATTTGCTGGCGCTCGACTCGAACGTCTTCCTGTCGGAGCCCGACGCCGATGCTGCCGGACAGCTCAAGGAACTAGTTCAGCGGCGGGCAACGTCAGCGGGCATGGACAACCCCACAGTCGTGCGCCATGACGTGCTCAGTGCCTTCAAGGTTACCGAGTTGCAGCTCTTTCCGGCGCCATACGAGGCGACTGCGGCTGCCAGTGAGTTTCTCAGAGAGCAGCACCACGAGCTGGTCCAGACCATCAGGGACGTGCACTCAACGCTCATCATTCACGCCGAAGGTGGCGTCGGCAAGTCAGTCGTTGCCCGTCAGCTTGCAAGCTCTTTCGCAGGCACCTCCACCTCGTTGGTCTACGACTGCTTCGGCGACGGCTCGTACCGCCGCTCCGACAAGCAGCGCCACCGCCACGCCGACGCGCTGGTCCAAATCGTCAACGAGCTTGCCGCCAAGGGGCTGTGCCTGCCGGTCATCCCCACCCGACATACAGACGTAAAACTGCTCATGCGAGCCTTTGTCGCGCGCATCGAGCAGGCGGCAAGGCTGCTGCGTGCAGCGGACCCACAAGCGATACTGTGCATCATCATCGACGCGGCCGACAACGCGGTCATCGCAGCCCGTGAGCGCAGCGAGCTTTCGTTTGTCCGTGACCTCATCCGCATCGACGTGCCAGACGGTGTGCGCCTCGTGTTCACCGCTCGCACCCATCGCGTCGAGATGCTCGATGCTGCACCCGAAACTGCGCAAGTCGAGCTCAAGCCCTTTTCACGCGCCGAAACTGCACGGCATCTGCGCCAGTCCTACCCGAGTGCGACCGAGGCCGAGGTCGAGGAGTTCGCCACGTTCAGTAGCAGCAACCCGCGAGTGCAAACCCTAGCGATGGCGCCGCAGCTGACATTGCAGGAGATGCTGCGCGAGCTCGGTCCGACACCGACGACGGTTGAGGGGACACTGAAGGACTTGCTGGACAAGGCCATCAAGCGGCTCAAGGATGAGACTGGCCCGGTCGAGGCAGCACAGGTTGAAATCCTATGCCAGTGCCTGGCGGTCCTGCGGCCGCTAGTGCCGATACCGGTGCTGTCGCACGTCTCTCAGTGTCCGCCCGCGGCCATTCGAACCTTCGTGACCGCCCTCGGACATCCTTTGCTGGTCAAGGGCGACAGCGTGCACTTTCTCGACGAGCCCTCGGAGACGTGGTTCCGCGACACCTTTAAGCCCACCGGTCCTCAACTGGAGCACCTGCTGGCGCGTCTGACGCCTTTGGCCTGCGAAGACGGCTACGCGGCCTCACTGCTTCCGTCGATGCTGCTGGACGCCGGCAAGCTCGAGGAACTCGCCGCGCTGGCACTGTCAGCGCAGGGGCTGCCACGCCACAACCCCTTGGAGCGCAGGGACATTGAGCTACAACGGCTGACCTTCGCGCTGAAGGCCTGCTTGAAAGCAGGCAGGTATGCCGATGCCGCCAAGCTCGCCTTGCGCGCTGGCGGCGAGTCCGCCGCCGAGACGCGGCAAAACGAACTCCTTAGGGAAAACGCCGAGGTGGCGTCCCGACTGCTCTCCGTGTCGCGCATCGAAGAGCTGGTATCGCGTCGCACGTTTGACTCCACCTGGTTGGGCTCCAGCCAGCTCTACTACGCATGCTTGTTCGCGGGCCATGCTGAACTGCTCGCCGACGCACGAAGCCGCCTTCGACTGGCCAAGGATTGGCTCTACGCCTGGAGCCGGCGCCGCTCCGCAGGCGACAAGGACGCAAGTGACGTCACCCACGACGACCGTGCGGCCTTCACGCTGGCTATCCTGAGCGTCAGCGGTGCTGACGATGCCGCGCACTTTCTTCGCCGATGGAAGCCACTGATGCTTGGGTTTGAGGCCGGCAAGCGAGCGGCGCGCAGCCTGTTTGACCTGTCCAAGCCGTTGGCGGTCAATGGGCTCTTCGGGGCTGCGAAGAACAACGCCTGGCTGATGTTGGGGCTAGCCTCGGAAAGCGAGAAGGTTGGCCACCGCCTGCCCGCCGAGTCTCTAGCGAGGCTGCTGCGCTTCCTCGGCAGCCCTCATCTCAAGCTCGAGCTCAATGAGCCTTGGGACGGCCGGGGCGGCCTGGTGGACGCCGTAAGCTCTGCGGTCCTCATCGCACGACACGTGCTGCCTCTGCCGAATGCGACCTTGGCAGCGGTGCTCAAGAAGTTTTTGCCGGCTCTTGCACCGTACGGATTGGTGCAGCGCTACGGCAGGGTCAACGAGCAGATGCTTAAGGCATACGCCCTGTATGACCACTTGGCTGATGCCAGGCTCACGTTGAGAGACTTGGCGCCGACCCCGCTTGCCGAGCACATCAGCGTAGACGGTAAGGCACTGCCCCATCATTCGGAGGCAGAGCAGTTCTGCAGCGACGTAGGCGCCATCTGGCCTTGGTACAAGCTGTGGGCCACCTGTGTCTGTGACGCCTCACCCGAGGCCTTCACCGCATCAGCCGACGAGACACTGACATTTCTTACCCGCATCGACTCGTACCGCACGAGCATGTGCAACGCCGTGAACGCAGCCGCTGCGCTAGCGTGGCTGGAGGTTCTGCGCGATACCGCCGTCGCTGGTGATAGGCATTGGCAGCGCTATCTCAAATGGTTTGACGAGGTTCGTGGGGGCATGTCTGCGCACACGCTTATCGAGCTGTGCAGGGCCTGCGCGCAAAAGAGCGAGCACCATGACTTCGCACTGGGACTCGCATCCGAAGCATTCGCTCGCATCGAGGCGATGGTCGAGGAGCATGCCGAAGAGCGGGTGAGGCAGTACGTGCAGCTTGCTCGGGCCGTACTGCCTATCGACGCAGACGAAGCGTCGGAGTACTTCAACCGCGCCATCGAGATTGCAAGCCGCATCGGTGAGGAGAACTTGAGCCGCTGGAGAGCGCTCACGTGGCTGGCCGCGCGTGCCGGGGTGCGCGGCTCTCCCCAGCCTGAACTTGCCTACAACTTTTCGCAGGCCGCGGAGCTCGCATACTCGTACTCCGAGAAGCATTTCGACTGGCAAGAGACGCTGCAAGCGTTGTGCGCACTGTGTCCGTCGTCTGCGCTAGCCATTACGAGCCGCTGGCGAGACCGTGGCTTCGGCAGGTACGAGCGGGTTTTCGCAATGACCCTCGAGGCACTTGTCGCCCAACAGCAGCTGCCGCCAAAAGCGCTCGTGGCGATGCTGGGCATCAGCGCGCAGTGGCGCCACGAGAAGGTACTGGACGACGCCCTGGCCGCCACCGAGAGCCACCTGGAGAAACAGCGATTGCTGTCAGTGTGCTACCGATACGTGCGCATCCTTGGTGCCACGAAAGCACAGTGGCAACGGTTCCAGGCGCTCGGCCAGCAGTTGGGCGTTGACCTGCTTAACATCGAACGCCTAGTCGCCAACAGCTCGGAGCCGGCGGCCAGCAGCCACGCTTCCGAAGTCCCCAACTCGCTGAGTGCACCCGAGGCCGCCGAGGAAGACAACCGCGAGACCCCCGCCCCTGTCGACTGGAAGAGGTTCTTGGTGGGCGTCGATGTTGGCGACCCGGTGGCGCTGAAGCGGGCGTACCAGCAGGCACAGGCGGCCAGCAAGGAGTTGCGCCTCAAGGACTTCATCGCGCAGGCTGCACAGGGGCTTGCGACTGGAAGAGCGCGACTTGTCGAGGCCATCAGCCGCTGGCCTGACTTTGACATCTTCCTGTTGCGCAACCTCCAGGAAGCGATACCCAGCAGCATGCGCAAACTGGAATCGGTGCGAGCGGCCATGAAGCAGGCACTGTTGCTTTTGTGTCAACGAGAGCCGGCTCTCATCTCGCAGCGGGCGTTTTACCCCGTCCTGCCCTGGGAGGAGCTCAAGAGCGATGGCATCGCCAATGACGAAGAGGTGGTCGAGGCCGTTCTGAGCGGCTATGTCAACCTCGTCGAGCAAGCGAATGCGTCTGAGCTGTTTCAGCTTCTCGACAGTCTGTCGGCCAAGCTCTCGCCGCAGCAAGCCGCGCACACGCTGGAGTACGGCCTGAACCTGCTTCAAGAGGCTCTCGTTGATGACAAGGGCGATGGACCGTGGAGCCCAGGGCTTGCCCCGCCGCCTGAGCCGCTATCGGCTCTGGCCGGGCATCTCTGGGCAGGCCTGAGCTCGCCGGGATGGTCCGAGCGATGGCAGTTTGCGCACGCCGTCAGGTGCGCTGCCGAGCTGGAATGGGGCGAGCTGCTTGACGAGCTCGCTGGCTTCGCCGCCAAGCGCGACGCAGGCCCTTTCGTCGACGCCCGACTGAAGTTCTACGAGTGGCATGCCCGGCTATGGTTCGTCATCGGGATGGCGCGCGCCGCGCGAGAGGTACGCCGTCTGCCGCGCGCGTGCGTTGCACTGTTGAGGGACGAGATGGCGTGCGAGCACGTGCTGCTGAGGAAGTTCGCCGCCCGCGCGCTACTGGCTGCAGGAGCGGTCGAGGGAGCCGAGGACGAGCGCGCCTTGCTTGCCACCAACGAGCCCATGCTGCCACAGTTGCAAGTCGACGGATACCGCGGCCCGACGGACGATGAGCCGGGCGGTGAGCCCACTGAAAGCACGGGGGAGTTCCGCTTCGGCATCGACATCGGGCCCTATTGGTTCGCGCCCTTGGGCAAAGCGTTTGGCCTGTCCGAACGTTCAGTAGAGCGGCGTGCGAGGAGGGTAATCAAAACCCGCATGGGCGCACGCAGCATGACGTGGCAAGACGATGCCCGCTACAGCCGCGGCGTCTTCGACCGTGACCGCGGGGACACCCACCACAGTCATGGAGGCATGCCCTCCATTGACAACCTGCAGACATATCACTCCTACCATGCCATGTTCATGGTGGCCGCCGACCTGCTGCGTGAGCGCCCGGTCGTGCGTTGCCGAGACAACCAAGTCGATGAGTTCTCCGATTGGCTGGGGCTCTATGACTTGTCCCGCCCGAACGGCATGTGGTTGAGCGACCTGCGTGACCCAGGGTTCGTACGACCGCCCCAGCTTCCAAGTTCCTCCGACCGGCTGTGGTACTGGAGCGTTACGCCCGCGTACATCGACGCGCAGTTGCTGACCGACGATGGCAAATGGGTGCTGTGGGGCGACTGGAACTCCGGCGAACGCGACCGACAAGAAGACGTCAGCGTACACAGCTTGTTGACCGATGAGACGCTCGCTCCTGCTCTACTGGCGGCGTTGCAGACGTCGACCTACCGCACCTACCTGCCGTCTTTAGTTGACCTTGACCGCTTCCATGGCAAGCAGCGGCTGCTGCCGTTCGACGTTTGGATTGCCAACCGAGAAAGCAACGTGGGCATTGACGAGCGGGATACTTGGGGCCGCAGCGTTCGATACCCGCCCGCCGCGCCCGACGAAAATACCTGCCAAGCGCTCGGATTGGTGCGCAGTGAAGACGAGCGCACGTGGACTGCGCCCAATGGGGGAGTCTTGCGCTCCGAGTCATGGACGCGGATGGTGGGCTATGGCAGAGAAGAGACGGCGGTGCTCGGCCACCGGCTGACGGCCGATGGTGCGCTTACCCAAGCGCTCTTGACGTCGCGTCCCGGTCAATGCCTCATCATCGCCGTGAACGTGACGCGAAATCCAGGCTACGACGCGGCCAAGCGTGACCAAGTCGAGCCGTACCCGCTACCCTACTCACGCTACTACATGATGACGCTCGATGGAAAAGTTAGAACGCTCTGACGCGTTGCTTGCACTGGGCAAGCGCCTGGTTAAGGCGCTGAGAAGCGACGAGGACTTTCTTTCGGACTGGATGGCGCACCTGATTGCCGAGCGCATGCAAGCGGTGGAGGTTTCCACTGGCGCTGAACGCCAAGCCGCCGAGGGAGCCTGCGCCCAGGAAATCATGCGCCTTTGGCAGCACCGCTACAGCGCGCCGAATGGGGTCAACCCGCTGGCCAACCTGGTTCCGCTGGCGCGCACCATGGAATCGCTGGACCCCGGTGAGCACCGCTTCAGATACGCCGTAAGAGTGTTTGGTCTTGCGAGCGACGGGGAGAAGCAGGACACCACCAGCTGGCTCGAATTCGCAATGCATGCGGACCGCGCTGCAAGGGATGTCATCCGCTTCGCATTGAGCCAGGCCGCCGAGGAAATAAGCGAAGACGAGGACTTCAACAGCGCCTTGAACGAAGCGATTGACGCGCATCTGGACGTGAGTCTAGAAGTGCGGATGATTGGGTTGATTGACCGAGGCCGGACGCAGCAAGATGAAGCCAAGGAGCGCGACGCGGCAGTGCGGGCTCAGGCTGCGCGGCTGGAGGACTTCGCAAGAGCGGTCTCGCAAGTGGCGACAGAGTTGCGCAGCACCTGCACTACGCCAGAAGACCTCGATACCACCGCACAGCCTCTTCCCGATGAAAATCTGTAGGTCGATGCGGTCGGCTGTTTACTAAAGACCTCTGGAAACCTGTTCTTCATGAGTGGCGACTCCTGGCCGAATTGAGTCCGTTGCGCGCCTCTAGACTGCATGGGTCTTTCGCCAGGCTCCCAACACCTTGCAAACGGCTCGGGCAAAGCCCACCTCGAACACCGTACGGCCGCGCTCGTTGACGATTTCACCGTGGCGTCTTCTTGGTGGCCATGTATTCCCCTAAGACTTGTCGGCGATTGCCTTACAAGGTAAAGACGATTTGTCGAGCGACTTGAGACGGCGCGTATCCGTGCGTAGTAGCTGATGCGATGCGTAACCGACAGATGAGGGAGTGGGCCAAGTCGCGCTTAGCACCTGGTGATGGACGGGGGTGAGTACTTGCAGGGGAATGAATGGGGTCCGTGCGCAGACTTTCGTCCAGACCACCTATCGTCCTGCTATCTAGGCAGCCTGCTCCCATTGACGTGATAGTTGAATGAGCGAGCAAAGCCCGCCGCTTGCCACATTAGGTCGAAGACAGGGCGCAGAGCCAGTTCTTCGGGCTCGTTACCGGAAATCAAAACGTCTGGGAGGCAAACAAGGTCTCTGTCAAACACTCCTTGGTCAGCGCTATACCCACCCGAAAATTGGTCGAGTCCCATCTCGACGCTATGGCTATGCAGCAATGACATCATCGCGATAACTTCCGCTCCGACGCCTTGTCGGGTGAGTTCCGCGCGTGTGTCCTTAAGAAATGCGATGGCCCAATTCTCAAATGCAAGTGACGGCAACACAGCGCGCGAGCGTCCCTCAGGCCAGTTCAGCGTGACAACACCTTCGACGTCTGCGTTGCGGAAAAGCACGGTGTACGTCTTCGATTTGCCATCACTGATAGGCATGCCAGCGAGAACGGCTCCATCAAGATTGATGCGTGTGCTGTAGCCGGTGACTGGACCCAAACGCGGCAGGTGACAGGTGCCTGGGGGAACATATTGGGTGACGTCGACTTGTGTCAGCGCCAAAGCAGTCTGAGTCGGGACGAAATGCACCACCAGCGCGGGGCCGCTCTCCAACTTCACAGGTGTTTCACCGGCCAGGATTCGGCCAAGACGCTCCGAGCGGAAATCTCGAATCCGCTGCCCGACCGCATCGGAGCGAAGGAAAAGCGAACGCAGACCCGGTACGTCCAAGGGTCGGTTACTCGACCCGTCACGAACGTAAAAGTGTTGATTCGCTTTGAGGCGATGAGGGCCAACCCAACTCTGCGGGACGGACACCACAAGCACCACACCTTTAGCCTGGTCGAGCGCCACGTCAACACGCTGGATACGGATACCAATGGCGCTTGGTTCCACACCATCATGGAGCATGTTTTGCAGGCGTTGAATCGCCTCGTCCCAATTGTCACGCTGGGCAGGGACAAGGGCAGCAGCCACTGCGTCATGCTCTTCCATGCCATAGATGAGGTGCCCGCCACCAGAGTTGGCAAACGCGGTGACATCTGCGAGGAAATCGCGCTTCGCCTCCGCACTCCACGTGTCTGGAAGCTCCCGCTTGAAATCAAGATGTGGCCCCTCTTGGACGCCCTCGTTTATCAATGCTTGGAGGTGCGCCTGCGTCGTATCGGCAATGTTTGCGGGAAGTGCCATAGCTCGTTCGCGTTTGACCGTTGATGAACTTTGAGCATAAGCCGTACGACGGTCCGCTTTCGACGGTTTCGAGATACAAAGGCCATTACACTGAATCAAAAATTAGGTCACATCCTCGCTTGATGCGACAAGTCGTTACGCTGGGCCACGTAGCCCGTCACTTCTGCGAATGAACCAAGACCTCAAGAAAACCCTCTGGGCCGCCGCCGACAAGCTGCGCTCCAGCATGGACGCCGCCGAGTACAAGCACATCGTGCTCGGTCTCATCTTCATCAAGTACATCAGCGACGCCTTCGACGAGCGCCGCAGCCAGCTTCAGGCCGAGTTCAACGACCCCGCGTCCGACCTGCACCTGCCCGATGCGGCCGACCAAGCCGCGGCGCTCGAGGAGCGCGATTACTACACCATGGCCAATGTGTTCTGGGTGCCCGAGGTCGCGCGCTGGGAGACCCTGCGCGCCCAGGCCAAGCTCTGGGACGTCGGCATCCGCATCGACCAGGCGCTCGACGCCATCGAGGCCGACAACCCGCGCCTCAAGGGCATCTTGGACAAGCGCTACGGCCGCGCCCAGTTGGAGCCGGGCAAGATGGGCGAGCTGGTGGACTTGGTGTCCACCATCGGCTTCGGTGCGGGCACCCAGGCCAAAGACGTCCTGGGCGAGGTGTACGAGTATTTCCTCGGCCAGTTCGCCAGCGCCGAGGGCAAGAAGGGCGGGCAGTTCTACACCCCGGCCTCGGTGGTCAAGGTGCTGGTCGAAGTGCTCGCACCGCACCAAGGCAAGGTCTACGACCCCTGCTGCGGCTCGGGTGGCATGTTCGTGCAATCCGAAAAGTTCATCGAAAGCCACGGCGGACGCTTCGGCGACATCTCCATCTACGGCCAGGAAGCCAACCCCACCACCTGGCGCCTGGTGGCGATGAACCTGGCCATCCGGGGCATGGACTTCAACCTCGGCAAGGAACCGGCCGACACCTTCCATCGCGACCAGCATCCAGACCTCAAGGCTGACTATGTGTTGGCCAATCCCCCGTTCAACATCTCCGACTGGGGTGGGGACAGGGTACTGGACGACAAACGCTGGCTTTATGGAACGCCCAATCCGAGCAATGCGAACTACGCCTGGCTGCAGCACATCCTCTGGCATCTGAACGCCAGCGGGCAGGCCGGCGTGGTGCTGGCCAACGGCAGCATGTCGTCCAACCAAAATAATGAAGGCGTCATCCGCAAGGCCATGGTCGAGGCCGATGTGGTGGAAGTCATGGTGGCGCTGCCGCCCCAACTCTTCTTCAACACCCAGATTCCCGCCTGCCTGTGGTTCCTCACCAAGAGCAAGACCGCCAACGGCCGCGACCGCAGGGGCGAGGTGCTGTTCATCAATGCCCGCAAGTTCGGGCGCATGGAGACCCGGGTCAACCGCGTGTTCGATGACGAGGACGTGGCCAGGATTGCCGGCACGGTCCATCGCTGGCGGCAGGACGGGGAGGCTGGTGCCCAAGAGCCCTATGCCGATGTGCCGGGATTCTGCCGGGCGGTGAAGCTGGCCGAGATTGCCGAACACGGCCATGTGCTCACGCCGGGGCGGTATGTGGGCGCCGAGGCGGTCGACGATGACGACGAGGCGTTCAACGAGAAGATGGAACGGCTGACCACCTTGCTTGCCGAGCAGATGGCGAAAGGCGCGGAGCTCGATGCGGTGATTCGGGAGAAGCTGGGGGGGATTGGGTATGCCGTCTGAGATGCGGCCGCTAGGGGATTTTGTCTCGCTTGTTTCCGGAAGCACGCCGTCGAAGGCCAATGCCGCTTATTGGGGTGGAACTACGCCATGGGTCTCGGCAAAGGATATGGGCGATTTCTGGATTTGGGATGCTGAGGACCATTTGACACCCCTTGGTGTCAAGATGGCATCGCGGCTAGTGCCTGCGGGAACGGTCTTGATATTGGTTCGTGGCATGACGCTTCACAAACGCGTGCCAATTTCCAGAGTGGCTAAATCCGCGACCTTCAATCAGGATGTCAAAGCGGTTTTACCGAAGAATGGCCTGTCTAGTCGATTTCTTCCATACCTTCTCGTTGGGAACCACGACCGACTGCATGAGCGCGTCGATTCAGCAGGCCATGGAACGGGGCGTCTGAATACCGATGCAATTCTTTCGTTACCTGTGTACGTACCTTCCAAAACGGAACAAGAGGCCATAGCCGATTTTGGCGCCGCAATCGACGACCGCATCGACCTCCTGCGTCAAACCAACGCCACGCTTGAAGCCATCGCGCAGGCACTATTCAAGAGCTGGTTCATCGACTTCGACCCCGTGCGCGCCAAGGCAGAGGGGCGAGAGCCCGAGGACATGGATGCGGCGACGGCGGCGCTGTTTCCAAGTGAGTTTGAGGAGTCGGAGCTGGGGGCGATTCCGAAGGGGTGGAAGGTTCGCTCGCTTGACTCGTTCGCGAACTACCTCAACGGGTTGGCCATGCAGAAGTTCCCGCCGGAGAGCAATGAAGAGTACCTGCCAGTAATCAAGATTGCACAGCTTCGTGCAGGCAACACCAGTGGCGCTGACAGGGCTAGCTCACGACTTAAACCCGATTACATTGTGCGTGATGGTGATGTCCTCTTTTCATGGTCTGGTTCGCTTGAAGTGGAGTTGTGGTGCGGCGGAGATGGCGCCTTGAACCAACATCTGTTCAAAGTGACGTCCAGCGAGGTGCCAAAGTGGTTCTACTACCTGGCAACGAAACAATTCCTGCCGGCATTTCGTGAGATTGCCGCCCACAAGGCGACGACGATGGGGCATATTCAGCGGGGGCACTTGGCGGAGGCGCGCGTGGCCATGCCGGCACTTAAAGCCTTGGACGCTCTTTCGCCGCTGATGAGGTCCATTCTGGAACGACGAGTGATTGGCGCGCTACATGCGCGGGAGTTGGCTGCCGTCCGCGACGCCCTCTTGCCACGCCTAATTTCAGGCAAACTTCGCCTGCCCGAGGCCGAGGAAGCCTTCGCAACTTCTTGACCTCTAACAGGGCTCACAATGGCACTTTGGCTCGTTCGCGCTGGCAAGTATGGGGAACATGAAACTCGGTTTCTCGATGACAACCGCATCTATCTGACTTGGGATGCATTTACGGAGACCGACCTATCGGTCGCGAAGGACTACGAAGGCGTCAAGGCCCTCATGTCACAGCGTTATCCAAGCGAGCCATCGCGCCGCTTGGGAAACTGGTCAGGGCAAGTGTGGGCCTTTCTCCTCGCCATGAAGGTCGGAGATTGGGTGGTAGTGCCAAGTAAGACGTCACCCACGATTGCGATTGGGGAAGTCGTCGGGCCATATGCGTTCGACCCCAAAGCGGAGCCGATGTACCGTCACTCCCGTGCCATCAAATGGCTAAACAAGGCCGTCCTTCGCAGTGCATTTGGCCAAGACCTTCTGTATTCGATGGGTGCATTCCTGACGGTCTGCGAAATCAAGCGCAACGACGCGGAGGCGCGCGTACGCAGAATGGCGGCCAATGGATGGCGGGATGTGCTCGTGAATACGACGGCATCCGTTCCAAGCAACGGGGGTGCCGAAAGTCAGGCTGACGCGGTAGACGTGGACCTCGAAGAGCTTGCGCGCGATGCCATTGGCAAACTCATCATCCAGAGATTTAAGGGCCATGGGATGGCGAGGCTTGTCGAAGCCATCCTGAAAGCCCAAGGTTTTGCCACGTACCTCAGCCCCGAGGGGCCAGACAAGGGAATCGACATCCTGGCAGCCGGTGGCGCTTTCGGATTCGAGCGTCCCCGCATCTGTGTGCAAGTCAAATCGGGCGACACGCCGGCGGACCGACCCGAGTTCACCCAACTTATTGGGGCAATGCAGAGTGTGAAGGCCGAGCAGGGTCTCTTTGTCTCGTGGGCGGGGTTCAAGCCGACTGTGCTTAAGGAAGTCCCGACCCATTTCTTCTCGGTGCGTGTCTGGAACGAGAAGGACCTCGTTGAGCAGGTACTGGCGAATTACGACAAACTTGACCAGGATGTCCGTGCAGAACTTCCACTCAAGCGAGTCTGGATGATTGCCTCTTCGGAGGAGTGAGCCGAGCATAGCCAGCGAACAATTGAACACAAAGCCCAAGCCATGACGAGCGCAGTCCTTGAAGACCACCTCGAACAAGCCGCGCTGCAATGGCTCTCCGCGCTCGGCTGGCAAACCGCCCACGGCCCTGACATCTCCCCGCCCGACGCGAGGACCCCCGGCACCGAGCGCGACACCTACCGCCAGGTCTGCCTACCCCATCGCCTTGCCGCGGCCGTCCAGCGCCTGAACCCCTCCATCCCTGCGGGTGCACGCGACGAGGCCCTGCGCCTAGTCCTCAACCCCAACACCCCCGGCCTCGTCGCCGCCAACCGCCAGTTCCACCGCTGGCTGGTCGAAGGTGTCCCGGTCGAGTACCAGAAGGACGGTGAGACTCGCGGAGACCGCGTCCGGCTCATCGACTTCGCAGACGTCTCGCGAAACGACTGGCTCGCCGTCAACCAGTTCACCGTGCAAGGCCCCAAGCACACCCGCCGCCCCGACCTCGTGCTGTTCCTCAATGGCCTGCCCCTGGTGGTGCTGGAACTCAAGAACCCGGGCGACGAGAACGCCGACATCTGGGGCGCCTTCAACCAGCTCCAGGCCTACAAAGACGACATTCCCGACCTGTTCATCGACAACGAGCTGCTGGTCATCACCGACGGCATCTCCGCCCGCATGGGCTCGCTCACCGCCGACCGGGAACGCTTCATGGCCTGGCGCACCATCGACGGCCACGCCACCGACCCGCTCGGGTCCATGCGCGAACTGGAAACCCTGGTTCAGGGTGCCTTCGACCGCCAGACCCTGCTCGACTATCTGCAGCACTTCATCCTGTTCGAGGACGATGGGGGGCTGGTCAAGAAGGTCGCCGGCTACCACCAGTTCCATGCCGTGCGCGCCGTGGTCGAGAGCGTGCTCAAGGCCAGCGCCCCTGGCGGCTCGCGCAAGGGCGGGGTGGTGTGGCACACCCAAGGCGCCGGCAAGAGCATCGAGATGACCTGCCTGGCCGGCATGCTCATGGGGCACCGGGAGCTCCAGAACCCCACGGTCTTGATGGTCACCGACCGCAACGACCTGGACAACCAACTGTTCGGCGTGTTCGCCGGCGCCACCGAGCTGCTGCACGAAACCCCGGTGCAGGCCGCCACCCGCCCCAAGCTGCGCGAGCTGCTGGGCAACCGTCCCAGCGGCGGCATCGTCTTCACCACCATCCAGAAGTTCGCACCTGGCGAGGACGAAGACAGCTTCCCGGTGCTGTCCGAGCGCAGCAACATCATCGTCATCTGCGACGAAGCCCACCGCAGCCAGTACGGCTTTGCCGCCAAGCTGCCCGGACAGGACGATGCCACCCGCCGCTACCGCCAGACCGCGGCCGCGCCGCTGAGCGCGCAGGATGCCGGCGCGATTGGGGCCACCACGGCCTTGCTCACAGCGGCCCCTGTCTCCAGCGTGCGCTACGGCTACGCCCAGTACCTGCGCGACGCGCTGCCCAACGCCACCTTCGTCGCCTTCACCGGCACCCCGGTGTCGCTGGAGGACCGCGACACCCGCGCCGTGTTCGGCGACTACGTCCACATCTACGACGTCGAGCAGGCGGTCAAGGACGGCGCCACGGTGCCCATCTATTACGAGTCACGCCTGGCGAAGCTCGAACTCGCTGAGGAGGACACCACCTGGCTTGATGATGACGTCGACCAATTGACCGAGGACGATGAGGACGACGCCAGCAAGACCAGCAAGCTGCGCCGCTGGGCGGCCCTGGAAAAACTCGTCGGCGCGCCGCCCCGCATCCAGAAGGTGGCCGCCGATATCGTGGAGCACTTCGAGAACCGCCTCGCCGCCCTGGAGGGCAAGGCCATGGTGGTGGGCATGAGCCGCGAAATCTGCGTGCATCTCTACGACGCCCTCGTTGCGTTACGCCCCGAATGGCATGACCCGGACCCCGACAAGGGCGCCATCAAAATCATCATGACCGGCTCGGCCTCGGACAAGCC
Organism: Burkholderiales bacterium; assembly: GCA_013044035.1. GTDB lineage: Bacteria > Pseudomonadota > Gammaproteobacteria > Burkholderiales > Burkholderiaceae_C > Thiomonas_A. Next base: position 5,640 of record JABEVE010000014.1, on the reverse strand, counting down.
GATGCTCAAGCCGCACATCTACACCAAAGAGGTCAAGAAGCGCCTGGAACGGCGCTACAAGGACCCTGCCGACCCGTTCAAGCTGGTCATCGTGCGCGACATGTGGCTTACGGGCTTCGATGCGCCCTGTCTGCACACCATGTATATCGACAAGCCCATGCGTGGCCACAACCTGATGCAGGCCATCTCCCGGGTCAACCGGGTGTTCAAGGACAAGCCCGGCGGCTTGGTGGTCGACTACATCGGCATTGCCAACGAACTCAAGGCCGCCCTGAAGGACTACACCCTGGCCCACGGCAAGGGGCGGCCGACCATCGACACCCACGAGGCCCTGCGCTTGCTGCTGGAGAAGATGGAGGTGCTCCATGGCATCCTGCACGGCTGCGACTATGCAGACTTCCGCACCCAAGCCTGGCAACTGCTGCCCAAGGTGGCCAACCATATCCTGGGCCAGGACGAGGGCAAGAAGCGCTTTGCCGACGCCGTCCTGTCCGCCACCAAGGCGTTCGCGCTGTGCTGCACGCTTGACGAGGCTCTTGGGTACCGGGACGAGCTGGCGTTCCTGCAGGCGGTCAAGGCCGCCCTGACCAAGCACACCACTCAGGACAAGAAGCTCAGCGACGAGCAGAAGGACCACGCGCTGCGGCAGATTCTGAGCAAGGCCGTGGTCAGCGCCGAGGTCGTCGACATCTTCCAGGCGGCCGGGTTGAACAAACCGGACATCGGCATCCTGTCCGAGGAGTTCCTCGACGACGTGCGTCATATGAAGGAGCGCAATCTGGCGGTGGAGCTGCTGGAGCGCCTGCTCAAGGATGACATCAAGACCCGCTTCAAGACCAATGTGGTCAAGGCGGCCAAGTATTCGGAGCTGCTGCAGGAAAGCCTCAAGCGCTACCGCAACCGCGCCATCGAGACGGCCCAGGTCATCGAGGAACTGATTGCGATGGCCAAGCAGTTCCAGCAGGAGGCCATCAGGGGCGCCGCGCTGGGGCTGAGTCCCGAGGAGCGGGCGTTCTACGACGCCCTGGCCGCCAACGAGTCGGCGGTGCGGGAACTGGGCGACGAAACCCTGAAAAAGATTGCGGTCGAGCTGACGCTGAAACTGCGTAACTCTGTAACGGTGGACTGGTCGGTACGGGAATCTGTACGTGCAAGCATTCGGGTGATGGTGAAGACGCTGTTACGCCGTTACAAGTATCCGCCAGATAAGCAGGAAGAGGCGACAGAGACGGTGCTCAAGCAGGCGGAAATGCTGTCGACGGAGTGGGTGGTATGAGACGGGGTTGGCGCAACTTCGCCGAGCCACCGCTGGCCATGGGCGACTTCAAGGACATCATGACCGACGCCATCATTGACAGCCAGGATGGGCACAACGCTATTGCAGGTCAGTTGCTCAAAGACGAGCGCGTCTTCACGGCGATGATGGGGATGCTGGCAAGGCAGGTTTATCGGGCGTTTGCGGACAGGAAGGCCAACGCATGAATGAACAAATGGCCACGTCTGACGAAGAGCACGACGCGGTTGCGGTCGCTACCTTCTAAGGAGTCTCGGTGAAAAAAACCCACTTACTCGAAAACCTCAGTTGAAGAAGCACCACGCAACTCATCAGTTCGTCGCGTACCTTGGGAAGTGGTGGGTCTGGTCTGAGAAGAGAAGATGCCATACGAGACCATCTGCCGGTCGACGAAGAGTCTCGGCCACGCCCCTGAAAAAAAGCTCCGCTGGGAAGCGGAGCTTCAAAGAGGCTTTGGGGACACCCCTCCGTACCCAAAGCGACTGCGTCTGTTGCAGATTGCAAAACACCTCAGACAATCAAGAAATCTTCCTTCCTCTTGCCAGCCCCGACCTCCGCCTTCAGCCAGCAAGGCATCTTGCCACGCCCGATGCACGTCTCGATGGTCCTGGCGCCGCGCAACCGCCGCGCCGATGGCGACCGCCCTGCGCCCCTCAATGGTTGACGATAGCGCTTCGGAGGAACTCATAGAGCGTCCTCCCCTTCGCAGTCAGAACAAGCTTTCTGTTTTCCCCATTGGCATCGTCACCCGACACTTTCAGATATTTGATTAGCTTGGCGCCGTTCAGGGACGAGGTCCCCATAAACGCGATGTAGTTGGCCTCGAATTTATCGAATCCATACTGATATATCATTATTTCGCAGTGAGTCACAGAGGACGACTCCGAAGTCTCCAAAATCGCGCCATGGAACGCCAAGGCGAGCGCTGCTTCCGCACGCATTTGAGGCCCATTCACCAAGGTCCTGATAGACTTTGACGGATAGTTGAACCAAAGCGGCAGGATTACTTTTGCAACGCTGTCAAGAATGCTGCTCCTAATTTTTTGTGCCTTACGCACTTCCGCGGCAGTTTTCTTGGATTCTAGAGCCTTCTTCTGAGCAACCGCAGTCTTAGCAACTGGCTTGCTCGCCGCCACCTTCTTAACCTCTGCTTTCTTAACTGCGACCTTCTTAACCGCGACAGTCTTAGCTACTTTCGATTTTGCGTCATCCGTCGCAGCGTTCATTTTGTTAGCATTTTTCTTCGATTGCATTAAGCGCTCCTTCGATAGGAAAACAATGCTGCCGATGACCATGTGCATCGACTGATGATTGACACCACACCTGTGATATTACCCAGGCACATTCACTGATTTGCTTCGAGCAATAAGCCGGCCATTTATTCATCGTCGGCACGGCATCGACAAAAAATGGTGATGCGGCCTCTCGGTTGCACCCCAGCGCAATCACAATCAGTTCACCCGCACGCCCCGCTGACTCGCTTCGACCACTTACGGGGCCTTTGGCTCCCCAACGCAATTGACGACACACAATCCGCAGGACTTGAGCCTTAAAGGAAGGTGACGAGCCCCCCGCAAGCCCAACAAATCACGCTGGCGAACCGAGAGGCGATTGCGGCGCACCTCCCCAAAGAGGCTGCTCAGAGCTGACGGAAGGTGGTGGTGCTCAAGGCCGCAGTTGGCTAGACCCTGGGCACATCCGTTGCAAGAGAACGTGCGGAATCGCAAGGGCCTTTGCCGCAGTCGAGTGATTGCCCGAGTAGGTGGGTTGCGGCAACTCGCGCCCCATCTCAAACCAGACGGAACCTAGCCCATCCGGCTTCCCGCTGTCATCACTGTCATCGGGCACTCTGCCCTGGCCCAGGGGTACTTCGCTCACCGCCCGCGCCGCTGAAATCAAGGCTTGGCCTTGGCCTGGCGGGGGGCGAGCCAATGTGGTTTGGCGGCGGCGTGCTCCGCTGTTGATGCCAAAGAAGCGGGGCAGTAATGGGGTTGGCGGAGTTGCTGGGGTGGACGGCGTAGGGTGTTGGGCCAAGTCCAGGCGGATGATGCCAGCTTGCGGCTCAGGGAGCTGCTCTCGGTGCAGCTAAAGCTCCATCATCATCAAAGCCCTGGCGTTGTTCGCCGCCTACAAGCACAGCAACCAACGTAGCAAAGACGTCGTGCCGTCACCCTATATCGACAATCCCATTGCATTAGTCGATGTGCTGGCCAACAAAGGCAGACTCGATGATGAACGGCTCATGGTCGCAGCTGTCCTGCACGACACACTCGAGGACACCCACGTTGGCGGGATGGTGCATGACCTAGCAAGCCAAGCGCAATTTCATGAATCTGCTAGGTACGCTGCGTTGACGGTGATGCCTTTGAATCCACGATGACTAGCCTAGCGGGCGGGGGTACAACCTTCGGAAGAATTCGAGCGCCCGAACGCAGTTGCTACTTCTTGGTTGAGTTGTTGCTACAGAGTAGCTAGACGAAATTTGTTGATAAAATCAATCAAATAAGTTATTGAAAAATAACAAAGAAAAAATATTACATAGGTATTGCTGCATCATGGGCGTGTGGTTGGTGATGTTGTCCAAATCAATGACCGAAAAGATGGAGCCATTTGTGAGGGGAGCGAGACCTTGCGAATTTTCACGGCGCATCGGGTCTGTCTTGACAATCCCGGGTTGACCGAGCAGCCAGCCATCCCACTCTAGCTGCAGCCGGCCGTCAAGGCCTGACCCGCGGGTGTTCGTTGCATGAAGGTGCTCGTGTGCCTGGATGTTTACATACTGCAGTATCCCATGTCACCGCACGACAGGCTTGAGCATCGGGCTGCCACCGAGGCTCGAAGTTCACGGCTGCACGCTGTTGCAATTGTGCCGTGCCGATGCTTGGGGGCGCGCTGCGCCAGAGGGCCTTCGTCTAGCGTAAGTTCCTCGCTCGATGAAGTCATGCCTTTCACTTCACCTGCATTAAAAACAGGCGCAGATTCGCATGCGCCATGCGGGCTTCCATCAAGAAGCACACAATTTAATTGTGCACAATTAAATTGTGTGCTAAATTTATTCCATGGTTGACAGGACTACAAGTACGAAAACGGCCAAAGCCGATCAATCCCTGCTGCTCGGCAATCAAGTGTGCTTTGCCTTGTATTCCGCGTCGCTGGCCATGACCAAGGTGTACAAGCCCTTGCTTGCCAAACTCAGGCTGACCTACCCCCAGTACCTCGTGATGCTGGTTTTGTGGGAGACCGACGGCCTGACCGTGACGAGTCTGGGGGAGCGGCTTCTTCTGGACTCCGGAACCTTGACGCCCCTGCTCAAGCGTCTTGAAGCGGCTGGTCTGATGACCCGTCTGCGCGATGTGAATGACGAGCGCTGCGTGCGTGTCAAGCTCACTGCTGCGGGACGTGCGTTGAAAGCCTCCGCAGCGAAGATTCCCGCGCATATCGTCGCCCGCAGCCAGTGCTCTGTGCCCGAGTTGCTTGCTCTTCGTCAGGACATTCAAGTGCTTCGACAGCACTTGCTCACCTGATTTTCTTGGCCTTTTTCTTCAACCCCAGGACATCACCATGACCACCAAACTCGACAAGGTTGTTTACACGGCGCATGCGCATACCACCGGAGGGCGTGAAGGCCGCTCCGTGACCGATGATGGTTTGCTCGAGGTCAAGCTCTCACCGCCCAAGGTCATGGGCGGTGCCGGCAACGGCACCAACCCGGAGCAGCTTTTTGCCGCTGGATATTCCGCCTGCTTCATGGGAGCCATGAAGCATGTGGCTGGCATGAAGAAAGTAACGGTTCCAGCGAACGCCTCGATCGACGCCAGCGTCGACATCGGCCCGATCCCGGCTGGATTTGGCATTGCAGTGAAGATGGTCATCCATCTGCCGGGCATGGATCGCGCCGCAGCGCAAGACCTGGTGGACGCAGCCCACCAGGTCTGTCCCTACTCCAATGCAACGCGCGGCAACATCGACGTTCAGTTGACGCTCGGCGAATAACTTGCATCGGTGCTGTCGAGTGCCGGCCCGGTGCTCATGTCGGCGACGTCGTCTTCGCGTAGCCGCCGCCAGGCCATGCGGCGAAACTCCGAAGGAGCATGGCTGAGGTGGCGGGTAAAGAAACGCGAAAAATATCCCGCATCCGCAAAGCCCAGAGATAAAGCGATTTCCTTCACACTGATGGCGCTGTAAACAAGATCGCGTTCCGCCTCATGCAGTATGCGGCGCTGAACCATCTGGAGCGCCGACATGCCCGCCTGTCGGCGGCAGACGCGGTTGAGTTGGGTTGGGCTCAGGCCAAGACGCTCCGCATAAAACCCGAGAGGCTGCTGTTCGCGGAAATGGTGGTCGAT
>JABEVE010000082.1 GCA_013044035.1 Burkholderiales bacterium | reverse complement strand
TAGCGTCCCCCAGGGGCGGGCTCGCCGAGCCGCCGCTGGGGATGTCAAGGAAACTTGGGGCAGCCCTGCGTTTCCTTGAGAGCCCGATGCACCATGCTTGTTTCAAAAGGGGCTTGCGCCCCTTTTTTCTTGGACAGGGTATTGGTTTTGGCTGTTTTTATATACAGGTGTGATAAATTCTGATCCATCGTGAAACAACCGGGGCAGGACAAATGGAACAGGGCAAGACCATGGTGAACGCGGAAAAGGCCAAGGCACTGGCCGCCGCGTTGTCGCAGATTGAAAAACAGTTCGGCAAGGGTTCCATCATGCGCCTGGGCGAGGGCGAGGTGGTGGAGGACATCCAGGTCGTGTCCACCGGCTCGCTGGGGCTGGACATCGCCCTGGGTGTGGGCGGCCTGCCGCGTGGCCGGGTGGTGGAGATTTACGGCCCCGAGTCATCGGGTAAAACCACGCTCACGCTGCAGGTCATTGCCCAGATGCAAAAGCTCGGCGGCGTCTGCGCCTTCATCGACGCCGAGCATGCGCTGGACTCGCAATACGCACAGAAGCTTGGGGTCAACCTGCAAGACCTGCTGATCTCCCAGCCCGACACCGGCGAGCAGGCGCTGGAAATCGTCGACGCGCTGGTGCGCTCCGGCTCGGTCGACCTGGTCGTCGTCGACTCGGTCGCCGCGCTCACGCCCAAGGCTGAAATCGAAGGGGAAATGGGTGACTCGCTGCCGGGCCTGCAGGCCCGGCTGATGAGCCAGGCGCTGCGCAAGCTCACGGGCAGCATCAAGCGCACCAACACCATGGTGATCTTCATCAACCAGATCCGCATGAAAATCGGCGTCATGTTCGGCAATCCCGAAACCACCACCGGCGGCAACGCGCTCAAGTTCTACGCTTCGGTGCGTCTGGACATCCGCCGCATTGGGGCCATCAAGAAGGGCGAGGAAGTCATCGGGTCCGAGACCAAGGTCAAGGTGGTGAAGAACAAGGTGGCGCCGCCGTTCAAGCAGGCCGAGTTCGACATTCTGTATGGCGAAGGCATCTCACGCGAGGGTGAAATCATCGATCTCGGTGTGAACGCCAAGATCGTCGATAAATCCGGCGCCTGGTATGCCTACAAGGGTGAAAAAATCGGCCAGGGCAAGGACAACGCCCGTGAGTTTTTGAAAGAAAACCCAGCCATCGCCGAGGAAATCGAAAACGCCGTGCGCGAACAACTCGGCGTACCCGGCCTGCAAGTGGCCGTGGTTCCCGTGGACGCGTGAGCGGCAGGCACGTCCCTAAGCAAACCGCCGGGCCACCCCAAGGTTTGCCATCGCTGTCGGCAGAGGGGGCGGCCCCAAGCCAACCGCCAGGGGGAATCAGCAGTCTCAAGACGCGGGCCTTGAGACTGCTGGCGATGCGCGAGCACAGCCGTGCCGAGCTTGAGCGCAAACTCACGCGCACCCGCAAAACAGGTGGTCTTGCACCCGACCGGGCCGAAGTCGCCGCCGTGCTGGATGAACTGCAGACGCTCGGCCTGCTCGACGAGCAGCGTTTTGCCGAATCCTTGGTGCGCAGGCGATCGGTCAAGTACGGCAGCCAGCGCATCGGCCAGGAACTACGCATGCACGGCTTGGACGAGGGCACCGTGAGCGGTGCCCTCGATGCGCTCAACGCGCCCTTGCTGAACGATCTGACGCGGGCGTTGCACATCTTGCGCAAACGCGATCCCGAGTTGCTGCGCAGCCCCCAGGAGCGGGTACGGCAGCAACGCTTCCTGGCTGGTCGCGGCTTCTCGCACGATGTGATCCGGCAGGCGATGAAGCTGCATGCCGCAACGCACCGACAGGGCGCCATGGACGACGCTCCGGACCTGGACCCGTACGAAGAAGTGCACGAGCAACCTGACGACACACCACCGCCCGATGCGGCCGATTGACTTGGAGGCGGACCCGCCGCACGCACTGCTAAACTTGAATTTTGCACTGCATCAATTCCCGTGTCACCGACCGAAAACCAGACCAATGCGGCCGCACTTGCGCCGTCAGCGCCCGCTGAGGGGCTTGCGTTTGTCGGAAGCTCGACCTCCCGCCGCCTGGTGCACATGCGGTCCATCAATGTGCAGGTTTATGCGCGTGACGATGGTTTGTGGGATATCCAGGCCGAACTGATCGACACCAAAACACGCGATTTCGAGCTTGCCACCGGCTTGCGCCGCGCCGGGCAGCCCATTCATCACATGCGGTTGACCCTGACCATCGACATCGCGTTTCACATCGTCGACGTCCAGGCGCACACGCTGGCTGCGCCCTATTCAGGCTACTGCGAAGACTACGGTGACGCTTACCGCAGCCTCATCGGCCTGAATCTGCTGCATGGCTTCTCGGCTGCTGTCAGGCAACGTCTGCATGGCACCCTGGGCTGTACGCACATCACCGAACTGACCCGCGTCCTGCCCACTGCTGCCATCCAGGCGTTTGCCGGCGAAGTGGAGCGGTCGCAAGCCCGCGACAGCAAGCAGCCTTTCCAGCTCGATCGCTGTCACGCGCTCCGCCTCGATGGTGCCGCCGTGCTGCGCTATTACCCGCGCTGGGCCCAGCCTGCGGCGCACGATTCCGAGACCAGCTTGAGCGTCGGCGGTGCGACGCGATCCGGCTGACGCCACGCATGTCCATTCCCCTCGAGCGCCTGGTCCTGCGCCAGGTTCCATCACCAGCCAGTAACCTCCCAACATGAAAATTCACGAATACCAGGGCAAACAGATCTTGCGCGAATGCGGTGTGTCCGTGCCACGCGGCACGCCTGCGTTCACAGTGGATGAGGCCGTGCATGCGGCCCAGCAACTCGGCGGCCCGGTCTGGGTCGTCAAGGCGCAGATCCACGCCGGCGGGCGCGGCAAAGGCGGTGGCGTCAAGCTGGCGCGTTCGGTCGACGAAGTCCGTACCCTGGCTGGGCAGATGCTCGGGATGCAACTCATCACCCACCAGACCGGGCCTCAGGGCCAGACGGTGCGGCGACTGCTGATCGAAGAAGGCGCCGATATCCGCAAGGAGTATTACGCCGGCCTGGTGATCGATCGCGCGGCGCAGAAGGTCGTGGTCATGGCCTCCAGCGAAGGCGGTATGGACGTCGAGGAGGTGGCGGCCGAGACTCCTGAGAAAATCCACAAGGTGTGGGTCGATCCGCTCACCGGCCTGCAAGACGCCGACGCGATCGCGCTGTGCGCCAAAATCGGCCTGCCCGAAGCCAGCCAAGCCGAAGGCGCCCGCGCGCTGCAAAGCCTGTACCGCGCCTTCTGGGACAACGACGCCTCGCTGGCCGAGATCAACCCGCTCATCCTGCAGGGCGACGGTGGCGTCAAGGCGCTCGACGCCAAATTCAACTTCGACGACAACGCCCTGTTCCGTCATCCGGAACTGGTGGCCATGCGCGACCTGGATGAAGAAGACCCGGCCGAGATCGAAGCCTCCAAGTACGAACTGTCCTACATCCAACTCGACGGCAACATCGCCTGCCTGGTCAACGGCGCCGGCCTGGCCATGGCGACGATGGACACCATCAAACTGTTCGGCGGCGAGCCGGCCAACTTCCTCGACGTCGGCGGCGGCGCCACGGCCGAGAAGGTCACCGCGGCTTTCAAGATCATGCTGCACAACCCGCATGTCAAAGCGATCCTGGTGAATATTTTCGGCGGCATCATGCGTTGCGACACCATCGCCGAAGGGTTGATTGCCGCCAGCAAGGCGGTGTCGCTCAAGGTGCCGCTGGTGGTGCGCATGAAAGGCACCAACGAGGACCTCGGTAAACGGTTGCTGGCCGAGTCCGGCCTGCCCATCATCAGCGCTGAAACCCTGGCCGAGGCGGCAGAGAAGGTCGTCGCCGCGGCGGCCTGAGCCCGGACTCCACCTCGCAGTCGTCGATCCCTCCATCCCATTCGCAAAAAGCGCCGAGCGACTCCCGAACTTTTTGCGCCGAAAGGCTTGTATGTCCATCCTCATCGACAAGAACACCAAAGTCATCACCCAAGGCATCACCGGCAAGACTGGCCAGTTCCACACCCGCATGTGCCGTGACTATGCCAACGGTCGCGCCGCCTTCGTCGCCGGGGTCAACCCGAAGAAGGCCGGGGAAGACTTCGAGGGCATCCCCATCCATGCCACCGTAGCCGGCGCCAAAGCGGCGACGCAAGCCACGGTCTCCGTCATCTATGTGCCGCCCCCTGGAGCAGCCGCGGCGATCTGGGAAGCCGTGCAGGCCGATCTCGATCTGGTCATCTGCATCACCGAGGGGATTCCGGTGCGCGACATGATGGAGGTGCGCGCCAGGATGCGCGCCAAGGAGGCCGCCGGCGGCAAGAAAACCCTGCTGCTGGGGCCGAACTGCCCGGGGCTGATCACGCCCGATGAAATCAAGATCGGCATCATGCCCGGGCACATCCACCGCAGGGGGCGCATCGGCGTGGTGTCGCGCTCCGGCACGCTGACCTACGAGGCCGTGGGCCAGGTGACCGAGTTGGGGCTGGGGCAAAGCAGCGCCGTGGGCATTGGCGGCGACCCGATCAACGGTCTGAAGCACATCGACGTGCTCAAGCTGTTCAACGACGACCCCGACACCGATGGCGTCATCATGATCGGCGAGATCGGAGGCCCTGACGAAGCCGAGGCTGCACTCTGGGCCAAGGAGCACATGACCAAGCCCATCGTCGGTTTCATCGCGGGCGTCACCGCTCCCCCGGGCAAGCGCATGGGCCACGCCGGCGCGCTGATTGCCGGCGGCGCCGACACCGCCGAGGCCAAGCTGGAAGTGATGGACGCCTGCGGTTTCACCGTCACGCGCAACCCGTCGGAAATGGGCAAGCTCATCCAAAAACGGCTGGGCTGACCGGAGCTGGACGCGCCCCACGGCGGGGCGCGCCTCGTCGCTCCGACATCTGGCTCGACCGGCCGGCGTCTGAATCGCGCCACAAGCCTGGCCGGAGCCGAGCATCGCGCTGTCCAGAGGCACTTGCCAGGGCACACTCCCGCTATGCTGGGGTCTGATGCGCAACCGCGCGCATGATGTCCCCAGCATTCATTCGGAGCTTTGCCTTGACCTTGGAGTCTTTTCTCACCCCCGTGTTCTGGGCCGCGCTGGGCCAGATCATCCTGATCGACATTCTGCTCGGCGGAGATAACGCCGTGGTCATCGCCCTGGCCAGCCGCAAGCTGCCGTTGCCGCAGCGGCGCAAAGCCATCGTGTGGGGCACAGCAGGCGCCATCGGCTTGCGTGTGGTGTTGATTTTTTTTGCCCTCACCCTGCTCAAGCTGCCGTTCCTCAAAATCGTCGGCGCCTTGTTGCTGCTGTGGATCGGCATCAAGCTGATGCAACCCGAGGATGACGAGGGTACGCATGGCGACGTGCATTCGCCTGACCGGTTGTGGGCTGCCGTCAAGACGGTCATCATCGCTGACTTCGTCATGAGCTTGGACAACGTCATCGCCATTTCCGGTGCGGCACAAAACGCTGGCTCCGACCACAGCATGGTTCTCGTGGTGTTCGGTCTGGCGCTCAGCGTGCCCATCATTGTTTGGGGCAGCCAGATGGTCATCACGCTGATGACGCGTTTCCCGGCCATCATCACGCTCGGGGCCATGCTGCTGGGCTGGATTGCCGGTGGTCTGGTGGTGACCGACCCCGCGACCGAGTCCTGGGTCCAGCAACAGCCCTGGGCCAAGCAGGCCACGGCTCTGGCCGGTGCCGTGGGCGCTGCGATCGTCTGGGGTGCCGGCCAGTGGTTACGCCGCCGCCACACCCTCACCGCCCACGGCTCTTGAGCATCGCCCGAGCAACCCTGTCCAGCCACGATCCCCATGCCACGCCTTGCCGACAAGCCGCGCGCCCTGCAACTGGAAATGGCCAGTTGTACCGACATGGGCCGAGTGCGCGAGCACAACGAGGACGCCACCGCCTGCGATGCGGTCGCCGGCATTGCCGTGCTGGCCGACGGCATGGGCGGCTATGCCGCTGGCGAAGTTGCCAGCGGTGTGGCTGCGGCGCAAATCAATGCCGACCTGTCGCGCCTCAAGGCTGAGTACCCGCGCATCAGCGCCGTGGATTTGTCGAATGCCATGCGGGAATCGATTCGGCGCGTGAATACCCAGATCTACCGTTCCGCCAAGCAAGATTTGCGCTACTCCGGCATGGGCACGACCCTGGTGGCCGTGGCGTTCACCGGCAACGTGGCGGTGCTCGGCCATGCCGGCGATTCACGCGCCTACTTGTTGCGCCAGCAGCGTCTGACGCAGATCACCAAGGATCATTCGCTGCTGCAGGAGCAGATCGACATGGGCCTCGTTCGGGTGGGTGACGCCGGGGCCAAAGCAGTGAAGAATCTGGTGACACGAGCTTTAGGTGTGGATTTGTCCCTGGAGCCGGAGTTGGGCATGACGCCCGTGTTGCCGGGAGATCGAATCCTGCTGTGTTCTGACGGCCTGAGCGACATGTTGTCCGACAACAGCATTCAGACCATTTTGAATGATTATGAAGACGCTGCAGAAGCTGCCGCCGTTCGTTTGGTGCAAGAGGCGAATTTGGCTGGCGGACGCGATAATATTTCAGTCATTATCGTGACCCTGCATCAGGGTGCAGCCGTTTGATCGGACCAAGACACAAGCTTTTTCCTGCTCGATGCGACGCCCAGTCTCCCGCTCTCAACTCCAACACACAAGGTAGATCGCCATGGCCAAGCTGGTCATCTTTCTCGACGACAAAGTGCTCAAGGAAGTGGTTCTCAACAAGGACCGCGTCACTCTGGGGCGGCGCCCGCACAACGATGTGGTGATCGACAACCTGGCCGTGAGCGGCGAGCATGCCGTGCTGCTGCGTGAGGGCGATGGCTATGTGGTGCAGGACTTGGGCAGCACCAACGGTTCTTACATCAACGGCAAGCCCATCAAGCGCGCTGCCTTCAACGAGGGCGATTCGCTGGATATCGGCAAATACACCCTGCGTCTTTTGTCGGACTCGAAGCAATCCGCCTTTGCCGGTTCGCGGTTCGGCAACTCACGCTTCGGCCCCACAGGTTTCACCAACTCGGGTGGGACCGGAACCAGCTTTCGCAATTCGCGCAGCGGAGCGACCACCTCCAGTTACAGCCCCACGCAACACCAGGATGGTGGCTTGCCGGCGTTCAAGATCCGCGTGGTCAGCGGCGCCGCAGCGGGGACCGAGCTGGTGCTCAGCAAGCCGCAAACGACCTTCGGCCAGCACGGTGTCATGGTCGTGTCGATTCAGCGCAATCCGCGTGGCTATGAATTGTCCCAAGTCGAGGGCGAGCAGCGCGTGCGCATCAATGGCGCCGCGCTTGGCCTGGTCCCCGCGGTGCTGACGTCAGGCGACGTCGTCGAGCTGGCGGGCGGCACGCGGTTGCAGATCCTCCCTGCCTGACGACTGGATTCGAGTCGAGGGGGCGCGGCGAACTTCTGTTTCGCCCCCCGGGCCTCGCGCCCGGAGGCGGGTGAATCCAGCATCCCCAGCCAAGCAGCCGCAGGACGATCCATAACCGCACAGACTCAGCGATTCACGCGCATGAGCTTGAGCATATTGGTGCCACCCGGAGCACCCATGGGCTCGCCACACGTGATGGCGTAACTGTCACCAATGGCGAGTGCATGGTTCTTCACCAGCAGGATTTCGGCCTGCTTCAGGGCTTCATCGCGATCGCTGGAATACTGCATGTGAACCGGACGCACATTGCGGTACAGCGTCATGCGACGCACCGAGCTTTCCTTCGGTGACAGGGCGTAGATGGGCATGCGTACACGGTGGCGGCTCATCCACAGCGCGGTCGAGCCAGACTCCGTGAGCGCCACGATGGCCTTGCAGCCGAGATGGTGTGCCGTGAACAGCGCTGCCATGGCGATGGAATGGTCGATGCGCGTGAAGCTCTTGTCGACGAAGTCGCGCTCGAGCTTCATTTCCTCGAAGCGCTCGGCTTCGACGCAGATGCTGGCCATGGCTTCCACCGTTTCAACCGGGTATTTGCCGGCAGCGGTTTCCGCCGAGAGCATGACCGCGTCCGTGCCATCGAGCACGGCGTTGGCCACGTCCGACACTTCGGCGCGGGTGGGTACGGCGTTGGTGATCATCGACTCCATCATCTGCGTCGCGGTGATCACCACGCGATCCATGTCGCGGGCCATGCGGATCATGCGTTTTTGCAAGGCCGGAACGGCAGCGTTGCCCACCTCGACAGCCAGGTCCCCGCGAGCCACCATGATGCCGTCGGACGCCTTCAGGATCTCGGCCAACGCCGGAATCGCCTCGGCGCGCTCGATCTTGGCGATGAGCGCCGGTTTGTGGCCATGGGCTGCACCGGCCACATTCGCCAACTGCCGCGCCAGTTCCATGTCGGTGGCGTTCTTCGGGAACGACACGGCCAGGTAGTCGGCCTGGAAAGCCATGGCGGTACGGATATCCTCCATGTCCTTGGCCGTGAGGGCCGGCGCCGATAGGCCGCCACCCTGCTTGTTGATCCCTTTGTTGTTCGACAGTTCGCCGCCGATGATCACCGTGGTGATGATCTTCGAGCCTTCCACTGCATCGACCGCGAGCACGATCAGGCCATCGTTGAGCAGCAGGCGATCGCCCTGTTTCACGTCGCCGGGAAGATCCTTGTAGTCCAGCCCGGCGATCTCCGCATTGCCCAGTTCGCATGCAGCGTCCAGGGTGAAGCGGCTGCCCTTTTCCAGCATGATCTTGCCGTCGGTGAATTTGCCGACGCGGATTTTCGGCCCCTGCAGATCGGCCATGATGGCGACCTCACGGCCGCAGCGCTTGGCCGTGTCGCGCACCAGGACGGCGCGGTCGATATGGTCTTGCGCCTTGCCATGGGAAAAATTGAGCCGAACCACATCGACCCCGGCGCGGATGATGCGTTCGAGGACTTCGGGCGAAGAGCTGGCCGGGCCGATGGTGGCCACGATTTTGGTTGCACGGGACATGGAATGGAAATATTGGGATCGGTGGAAGGCGCGCTTGCACAGGCTGAACACAAGCAGGTAGGCGGCAGGCAAAAAATACTGCAAAAACAGGAACAATTGAACACTAGTGTAGGCCTGCATCAGGGTCGTTCCGCACAAAACAGTCTGAATCTGGACGTATGCTTCACCCACGCGCACCGGGCCACGAGATCCAGGCGCGATGATGCGAGGCCAAGGGGGCGGTATGGGGCGACTGGGTTGGATCAAGCAGTGGTGGAGTCGCAGACTGCAACTCCCTGATCGTGGGGCTTGCCGCACACCCCTGTGAGTCCGGCATGGACACGACCTTTCCACTGGACGATCTCACCGATTCGGCCGCGGTACGCCGCTTGCTCGAGGCCGTCGACCTTCCCATCGGCCGCTGGGATGCGCAATCGCGTCTGACCTTCTGCAATCCGCCTTACCTGCGTTGGGCCCGCTTGCCGGCGCAGGCTTTGCTCGGCAGAACCCTGGCCGAGCTTTATGGCGTCGAGGCCTGGGAGCGTGCCCAGAACGCCTTCTCACGGGCCTTCCAGGGCCAGCCAGCCGAGTATGAGCGCCTCTTGACCCACTTGCAGCCGCCGCGCTGGGGCCGGGTCCAGGTCTTTCCCGAACTTACCGCCCAGGGGGAGGTGACGGCCGTCTACACCGTGGCGTTCGATATCCACAACGATGTCGTACTGGCCGAATCACTGCGCCGGTCGAACTGGCTGCTGGAGCAGCACATGCTCAATGCCCCGTGGGGCGTGGTCGAAACCGATGGCGCTCTGCGCATCACACGCTGGTCGCGCTCGGCCGAACAGATCCTCGGCTACACCGCCAGCCAGAGCTTGCGGCTGGACTGTCTCGATCGCGGCGTGGCACCTGAAAACCTGCCGCAATGGCATGACATGCTGCGGCGCATCCGGCAGGGCGAGTTGCAATCCTCCGTGGTGCAGCGGCCGCACCATTTGCCCGATGGGCATCGGATCTGGAGCGAATGGACATTGTCAGCCCTGTGTGACGACGCCGGCAGCATGGTTTCGCTGCTGTGTTTCGTGCGCGATGTCACCGATCAGGTGCGCCGCCATGCGCGCCTGCAGCGCGAGGCTGAGCACGACGCACTGACCGGCGTGCTCAGCCGCCGCGCCATCATGCACCGGCTTGACGTTGCCTTGGAGCGGCGCCAGCCCGGCGAGTTGTTGGCATTGTGTTTCATCGATCTCGACGGGTTCAAGCCGGTGAACGACAGTCTCGGCCACCACGAGGGCGACCGACTGCTGATGCATGTGGCCAAGGCACTGGCAGCCAGCGTGCGTGGCGACGACGTCGTCGGCCGCCTCGGTGGCGATGAATTCGTCGTCGTGGCGCTGCTGCGCAGCGATCGTGATGCCGGCGTGCTGGCCGAAAAACTGGTGTGCGCCGTGCGCGATGCGTCCCTCGGCCTGCATCCACACACGCAGGTCACCGCCAGCGTCGGTGTGGCCATGGTGCCTCAACACGCGCGCAACAACTTCGAGTTGCTGCAGCGTGCTGACGACGCCATGTATTCGGCCAAACGCAGCGGCAAGAACCGTTGGGTCATCTGCGCCAACCCGGATGTGGGACAAACGCAGTTTCCAGGGCACTCTTCAGTCGTCTGAAGTCGGAACGCGATGCGCCAACCTGGCGCCGACGTCGTGCCCGGGTCAACCCAGCCAGGCGCGCAGTCCGATCAAGATCCAATACGCCGCCATGCCGCTGACGATGGTGCCGAGGATGCCGCGGCGCCACAAGTAGTAGCCGCTGGCAACGACCGCGGCGCCGAGCTTGACCCAGGAGGGTCCGAGATCGGTCGTCAGCAACAACTCCGGTGCCACCACCGCAGCCAGGGCGGCAGCCGGTGCGTAGCGCAGGGCGAGCCGCAGGCGCGAGGGTAGATTCCAGGCCTTGTGCGGGAACAGAAACATGGCGCGCGTGACGATGGTCACGGCGGTCAGGCCCGCCACCAGGGCGATTTCGGCTTCGAGATGCATGAAGGTTGAGGCTGTGCGGATTTACATCGCCAGGCCGGTGCGGCGCTGGCTCCAGGCATCCCAGCTCATGCCGACCACCAGCGCCAGCGCAATGGCCAGGACGAGATTGAGTTTGACGGGCAACCAGAACAGTGCGGTGCTGAGGGCGGAAGCCAGCACGATGACTCCGGCCACAGCCCGGTTGGCCATCAACCCGAGCACGATGGCCAACAGGGCCAGGGTGCCCGCAAACCCCACGCCCCATGCATCGGGGAACAGGTTGGCGAGAAAAATGCCGGCAATCGACGGCACCTGCCAGAACAGCCAGTTGACGGTGCCGCCGCCGAGGAAATAACGCGTTTGTTCCGGAGTGCCGAGGGCCACGGGGTGGCGGCGCAGCATGATCACCAGGTTCACATCGCCGATCAGGTAGCCATAGGCCACGCGCTTGAACAGCGACAGGCGCTCCAGGTAAGGGCGCATTTGCGCGCTGAAGACGACAAAGCGCAGGTTCACGCAAAAAGCTGCGCCCAGCACCAGCGCTAGAGGGGCTCCGGCGGCAATCAAGGGCAGGGCGGCGAGCTGGGCGCTGCCGGCGTATACAGTGAGGCTGATGACCAGCGCCAGCCAGGTGCTCAGGCCCGACTTGACCATGGCGACGCCTGTGACGAGGCCCCAGGCACTGATCCCCAGGCCGACGGCACGCATGTCGCGAAACCCTTCGAGAAAGTCCGGATCTGCCAGCAATTGACGCAAGCGGGGGGGTAGCAAGAACAGTCTCCGTAGGATCTGGAATAGCCCGAGGCAGATCGGGCTGAGACACGCCTGGACAGCTTATCCACGGCGATTCAGGTTGCATGCACAGTTATTCTGCGCCGCGGCAAAATCCCCTGCAAGCCGAAGCTGTCGGATCGCGCCGTCCTGCGCTTGGCCTGGCGCATCAACACCACGCCCGCCGGCACAGGTGGGGTCTCGACGCCGCTTGACCGACCCGCATCGGCGTGCACTATTGCCGCGGCACGACGATGCGGCGAAGCACAGGCGCCTTGCGCAGCACGTCCAAGATGCGCGTGACGCTCGGGTCGTTCAGCAGCCCGGCTTCGCTGGCGAGGGCGCCGAAGTTCCTCGCGGTCTGCGGCGCATAGCGCCAGAAGGCATGCGCGGTGTAATGCGCCAGGTCCAGCGCCTTCTGCGTTTCGCCCAGTCGCAGCAGCACGATCATGCGGCGCGACAACAGGCCGGGGTCGCCCCAGGCGTGGGAGGAGCGATCCAGCAGCGCCAGGTCGGCCAGCAATGCATCCCTGCTGGCGTCAGGCGCGGGCAACACGGACGCCGCCTCGGTGAATTGGGCCAGCGGCAGGAAGAACCAGTCCTCGCGCAGGGCGGCGCTGCGTGCGGCAAGACTGCTCTGGGGGTCGCCGCTGTAGACCTCGGCGGTGCGGGCGTAGTCGATGGTCGCCTTGACGGTGAACAGCAGCGCCAGCACCCCGGCAGCGATGCCGGCGCTGCGCCAAGGCCCCGGGTTGGGCCGCTTCCATCGAGCCGGCACGCGTTGCGCCGACGCCGCCGCGCCCTCGGTCCAGCCCAGAGCGAACGCAAACGCCAGTAGGAAGTATGCGTACCAGAGCGGGTATTCCACCAGGCTGTGCAGACCGATGAAACTGACCGCCATCAAGCCAGGCAGCAGGGCGATGCGCCGCGCCGCGCCCGCCAGCCCGGCGCGCCAGGGCTGGACCACCTGCCACAGCCAGGTCAGTGCGGCCACCACCACGGGCAAGGTCCCCGCCACCCCGGTTTCGGCCAGCAACTGCAGGACCAGATCGTGGGCGTTGTCGATATTGTCCAGCGGCAACGGGTGCAGGCGGCCCGCCAGCGTGGTCTGTTCGAGGCCCCAGCCGATCTGGCCCCAGCCCCAACCGCTGATGGGGTGCATCTGGAACACTTGCCAGGCGTTGCGCCAGATGATGGAGCGGGCGTTGACCGGCTGGTCGAGTTGGCGCGTGACAGCGTCGAGATAGCTGATCCAGCCGACATGATCGGCCTCGTGCAGCACCAGCCACCAGGCCGCATACAGCAGCGGCGCGGCCAGCAAGGCTTGCCAATGCCGGTTGCGCCAGGCGCCGGGTACGGCCAATGCCACCAGCAGTGCAACCACGAACACATGCACGGTGCCGGTGCGCGAGCCGCTGACGACCAACGCCCAGGCCAGCATGACGCTGAAGATCCAGATGGTGCGCAGGCGCAGGCGTGGAGCCAGCCCGGCCAGCCCGGCAAAGCCCATGGCCACGGCTGTGGCGTAGTGATTGGGCTGACGCAGATTGCCGTAGACGCGTCCATCGCCGGGGAAGCTGACAATTTGATAAAACCACGCCGCGTGCGTGTTGAACCACTGCCCCAGCGACGGTATTTGCCACAGACTGAATTGCACCAGACCGATGAGAACCTGCGCCAGGCCCTGCGCCAGCAGTGCGATGCAGGCCAGTCGCAGCCAGGCTGTCTGACGCGAAAGACCAAGTCCGAGACCGGCCACCAGGGCAGCCCCCAGCAACAGCAACACCGCCATCCAGCCTTGCCCTGGGTAGGCCAGGCGGCCCGCCAGGGTTTGGGCCGCGATCACCGCGGCCAGCACGATGAAGCCCCACACCGCCGTGCCCAGGCGCGGGAGCCAGCCGCTGGCGGCAGCAGCCATGAGGGTCAGGCTCCAAAGACCGGCGGCCAGCAGCATGGTGCCGGTTTTGGCGCTGGGGCCGGGATCGTAGGGCCAGACGAATGGCAAGGCCAGCGCGAGCACGAGCAGGACTCGTGTCAGCAGGGCGTCATGAGAGCTGGCAAGGGCTGGTGCTGGAGTGACTGGCGCGTCGATGCGGGGATCCTGGGCTGGCGCAGTGGAGGTCATTGGGGTAGGAGCTTGTCGAGCTGTCGGTCCCGCCGCAACCGGTTTTGGAAGACCTGCAGGCGGGCGTCGATGATGGAAGCCTCGAAGTAGTTGGCTCCCGGCGTGCGCTGGGCGATTTTGAGCTGCAGTACGGCGCCTTCGAGGTTGTCTTCCAGGGCGTAGGCCTCGCCTGTGGCGCGGTGCTGGGCTGCGAATTCCCCGGTCGCGGCGTAGGCCTGGGCCAGCCATTTCCACATCTGAATGTCGCGGGGATGCAGGACGGTTTGCTCGCGCAGGAAATTGCGCGTGGCATCATGGTCAGGCAACGCGAGCAGGGCGCGTGCCTGCAAGTGCAGCGCGGCGGCTGACGCAGGATCGACCAGGAGCAACTGACGGGCCAGGGCCAGGGCGGGCTGAGCCTGCTGCTGGGACAGCAGCCAGTCGCCGTGTGCCAGATCGAGTGGCAGGCGCTCGGCAGGGCTGAACGCGCTGGCATCGTTTTGCGCCCGCTGCAAGGCAAGCGCGGCAGCCTGGTGCTGATGGATGGCTTGCAGCGCCAGCGCCTGGCCGTAAGCCCAGGCGGCGCGCTGGGCGGGGAAAGCGGCAGGTTTGGTCGCCAGTTCCTGCGCCTGTCGACGCCAGGCGTCGCTGCGGTCCAGGGTGAGCACGCGGGCGCGGGCGTTCATCAGCCAGAAGCGCAGGCTGTGGTCCGGCGGCAGCGGTTGGTCGCCGCCGCGCGCCTGGGCATCGGCAATGCGCTCGCTGGTCAGTGGGTGATCCTGCAGGAAGGCATAGACGTCGGCATTATCCAGGCGCGACATGTTCTGCAATCGCTCGAGCATGCTGGCCATGGCCTGGGGCGGGTAGCCCGAGGCGCGCAGGATGCCGGTGCCGACGCGATCGGCGTCGCGCTCGTTGTTGCGCGAAAAGCGCAATGCGCGATCCACCGCGGCGGCCTGTCCGCCCAGCGCCAATCCCTCTGCGGCCTGGCCACTGCCCGTGGCGCCGGCGAGGATGGCCAGCACCAGCGAGCCGATGGAGAGGATGTTGTTGGTGCCGGCCTGGGCCAGGCGCTGAGCGATGTGGCGCTGGGTGATGTGCGACAGCTCGTGCGCGAACACCGCAGCCAGTTGCGCCTCGGCCCGCGCGTCCACCACCAAACCGGTGTGCACGCCAACATAGCCGCCTGGCAGTGAAAAGGCGTTGAAGCTGGCGACGCGCAAGACGAAAACCTCGAAGCGGTGCGGCGCATCGGGCTCGGCCGTCGCGTCGGCCGCCTGGGTCAGACGCTGGACGATGGATTGCAAATAGTCGCGCAGCAACACGTCATGCAGGTATTCGGGTTGGCGGCGCATGTCGCCCATGATGCGTTCGCCCAGCCGAGTCTCCACCGCGGGCGGCAGCAATCCCTGTGCCGCGTCGCCCAGCGCCGGCAGGTTGGCAATGGACTCGTTTTCAGCGGCGTGGCTCGCGCTCGACGACCCGAGCAGCATCGAAAACCCACACAGGCCACAGCGCAGGAATCGGCGACGGCTGGCGCAATCAGTCATGGCTCACCGCGGGCGAAGGACAAGCAGTGCATGGCGAAATGGGCTCAGACAAGATCAAAAGGCTGTGTCCTCAGGCCGTGAGTGCCGCCAGTGCGCGCTGTTGGCCTTCGGGCTCGAACTCGGCCAGCACGGCTTTGGCCAAGGGAGCGAGTCGAGCGCAGTCGGCACGCAGAACTTCTTGCTTGACGCTAAGGATTTGCGCCGGATGCATGGAAAAACTGCGCAGGCCCAGACCCAGCAACAGGCGGGTGAGGCTGGGGTCGCCGGCCATTTCGCCGCAAACACTCACATGCACGGCGCGGCCTTTCCAGGATTCGGCGGCGTGGCTCTGGGTAATGGTCTGGCCGAGCAGTTGCAGCACCGCCGGATGCAGCGGGTCGTAGAGCGCGGCCACGCTTTCGTCGGCACGGTCGATGGCCAGGGTGTATTGCACCAGGTCATTGGTGCCGACCGAGACGAAGTCGAAGGACTTGAGGAACAGCGGCAGCATGAGCACGGCGGCGGGCACCTCGATCATCGCCCCCACTTCCACCGGCCCATAGGACTGGCCGGAGGACGTCAGCTCGGCGCGAGCCGTATCGAGCAGGGCGAAGGTCTGGCGAATTTCGCCGACATGCGCCAGCATGGGGATGAGAATGCGCAGCGGCCCGAACGACGCGGCGCGTAGCAGGGCGCGTAACTGCACGCGAAACATGGCCGGGTCGGACAGGCTGTAGCGAATGGCGCGTAGCCCCAGAGCCGGGTTGAGGTGGGTGAAGTCGCCGTCGCGGTGATCCGCTTCGGTGTCCAGCGGCTTGTCAGCACCGATGTCGATGGTGCGGATGGTGACCGGGCGTCCCTGCATGCTCTGCAGCACATGCCGATAGGCCTCGAACTGCTCCTCCTCGCCAGGCAGGTCGTGGGCGCGGTTCATGAACAGGAATTCGGTGCGAAACAGTCCCACGCCGGCGGCCCCCGACTGCAGCGCACTGTCGCAATCGTCGGGCAGTTCGATGTTGGCCAGCAGTTCCACCATTTGTCCGTCGAGCGTGCGCGCCGGCGTGTTTTTCAGGCGTTTGAGGCGCTCGCGAGCAAGCGATGACTCCTGCTTGCGCACGCGGTAGTCTTCGAGAATGATGGGCGATGGATCGACGATGAGCAGGCCACCGTCGCCATCGATGATGACCCAGTCGTCCTGGCGGATCAGACGGCTGGCTTCGCGCGCGCCGACCACGGCCGGAATGTCCAGGCTGCGCGCGACGATGGCGGTGTGCGAAGTTTTGCCACCGACATCGGTGACGAAGCCGCGGAACACGCCTTGCTTGAACTGCATCATGTCGGCCGGCGAGATGTCGTGCGCCACCAGCACCAGGTCCTCGTCACTGCTCATCCCACGCGCCAGCCCGCCGGTGCCGCGTAAGGCGCGCAGCAGGCGTTCCACCACTTGTTCGACGTCGGCTTTGCGCTCGCGCAGATAGCTGTCGTCCATTTCATCGAAGCTGCGACCGATGACTTCGAGCTGCGCGGTGAGCGCCCACTCCGCGTTGTAGCGCCGTCGGCGGATCCAGACCGCGGTTTCACGCCCGATCTGCGGATCGTCCAACAACATCTTGTGCACGTCGATGAAGGCTGAGAGTTCGGCCGGGGCGTCCTGCGGCAATTCGGTTTGCAAGGCGTCGAGTTCCGCACGCACAGCTTGGCGCGCGGCGCGCAGGCGGTCGACCTCTTGCTCTTCCTGCCCCGGATCGACGAAGTAATGCGCCACGTCCAGCCGCGCCGAGGACATGAGCACGGCACGTCCAACGGCAACACCGCGGGAAACCGGAATACCGAAGATTTGCAGAGCCATGACTCCATCTTAGATGGCGGCAGAGGCTGCCGGGGCGTTGCGACAGGTCGCAACAAACGCCGTTGTTTCGCGGGATGTTTCCAATCCCTACAGCTCGATGTGGAATTCAGCTGAGTTCGGCGAATTTTTGGGCCTGGCGCCAGAATCTGTTCCTCCTTTGCTCCACTTCACGAGGTGAATTCATGAACAAAATCGTTATGTCTTTGGCCCTGGCAGGCCTGCTCGCCACCCCGGTTGCGGCCTTCGCCATGCATCACGAGATCAAGGTCGAACTCGCCGCGCAGAACGATTCCGGCGAAACCGGCTACGCCATCATCAAGCCCCTCGGCAAGGGCATCGAAGTCACCGTCCACCTCAAGGGCGGCCCCAAGGGCGTGGCCCAGCCGGACCATATCCACCCCGGCACATGCGCGAGCTTGAATCCCGTGCCGAAGTATCCGCTGCAAAACGTGGTGGATGGCATGTCGGTGACCAAGCTGCCTGAGGTCAGTCTGGACGACGTGCTCAAGGAGCCGATGGCCATCAACGTGCATGAGAGCGCCTCCGACATCAAGAAATACGTGGCCTGCGGCGACATCAAGAAACCGATGTGAGCAAGGTTTCCGCGCATGAAAAAAGCCGGCTCGAAGCCGGCTTTTTTCATGCGCGCAGGGGAGTCGCCGTCGTGGTGCTGTCGAGCGCGGCAACATCGAGCACGAAACACGCACCCCCGCCAGGATTGGGGGCATAGTGCACATCGCCGCCGTGCAGCCGGGCGATGCGGCGCACCAGCGGCAGGCCCAGGCCGCTGCCGTCGCCGCGCCTGTGCAGCCGCACGAACGGCTCGAAGATGCGCTCGGCTTCCGCCATAGGGACGCCCGGTCCGCGGTCGCAGACGCGGATGCGCGCGCCGTTCGCCGTGCGCTGCACGCGGAGTTCGGGCGGGCTGCCAGGTGCATGTTTGCGCGCGTTGTCCAGCAGGTTGCGGATGGCATGCCGCAGCAGCCGCTCGTCGCCCGAGAAACGAACCCAGTCGCCCTGGACGTCGACGTCGTCGCGCGCCGCCTCTTCCGCGGCCAAGGCCAGCAAGTCGACTTCACGCACATCCAGAACCCGCGTGCCGCCCGCGTCCAGCCGGCTGAACAGCAGGATGGTGCCGATCAGCTCGTCCAGCTCCGCCAGATCACGCCTGGCCTCGGCCATGGCGGCATCGTGCGTCTTGCCGGGCCATTGCGGCTGGCTCAGGGTCTCCAGCGCCATGCGCAGGCGCGCAAGCGGTGTGCGCAACTCGTGCGAGGTGTAGGCCAGCAGGGATTTGTGACTGTTGACCAGGGTTTCGATGCGGCCGGCAGCCTGGTTGAAGGCCACGGCCAGCGCTGCCACTTCGTCGCGTCCCTCGACAGCCACGCGCGCGCCCAGATCGAGGTTGCCCAATGCCTGCACGCCGCGTTGCAGGCGCTGCAGGCGGTGCGTGAGTCGGCGCATCAACGGGAAGGTGACCGCGCCAACCACCAGGGCCGTGATCACGGTGGTGGTGAGTGGCGACAGCAGCAGGTGCCGCCAGGGGGAGGGCTGGATGCCGTAGACATGCATGAAGGCGCGGAACATGGCATGCCGCAGCGCCACCTCTTGCGGATTGGAAAAGAACAGCCAGTGGATGAGCACGGCAGAGGCTACCGCCTGCACCAGCAAGGCGATGGCCAGCGCCAGGCCGATACGCGCCCACAGCGGGGTGCGCACGGCAAAGGTCGCAGCAGGGCCTGACGCCGTCAGAGCGGCCGTGGGCGCAGGGTCCGCCATCTGAGGCGATGCCGCCGGGGCGGAGTGCTTCGGAGCGTCTGCCATGGCAGCTTGGGGTCGGTTCATGCCGCATCCTGGGTGCGGGCAAAAACGTAACCGGCGCCGCGCAGGGTGAGGATGCGCCGTGGGTGGCGCGGGTCGTCTTCGAGCACGGCGCGGATGCGGCTGATGTGAACATCGATGGAGCGGTCGTAGACCTCGGGCGCATCGGTGTTGTTCACCGCATCGAGCAGAAAGTCCCGTGACAGCACCCGCCCGGGATGGCGCGCCAGGGCCAGCAGCAGGTCGAACTGGTAGCCCGTGAGTTGGCGCGCTTCGCCATCGACCCGCACCTGGCGCGCGGCGGGGTCGACTTCGAGACGGCCGAAGCGCAGCACCTGGGTCGGCTCGGATACGCCCTGTCGGCGGCGGACGATGGCGCGCAGGCGCGCCAGCAGTTCACGCGGCTCGAAGGGCTTGGGCAGATAGTCGTCGGCGCCGAGTTCCAGGCCGATGACGCGGTCGAGTGGATCGCCTCGCGCCGTGAGCATGAGCACCGGCAGGTCGCTGCCGGTGCTGCGCAGCCGGCGGCACAGGTCCAGGCCATCACCGTCAGGCAGCATCAGGTCCAGCACCAGGGCGTCGAAACCCGGTCCGCGGCCGACGGCTTCGTCCAGCCCCAGGGCGGTGTGGGACTGGGCCAGGTTCATGGCACGCGTGACCTGCCAGCCCGCCGTCGTCAGGTAGTCGTCGACCATCTGCCCCAGACGAGCATCATCTTCGACCAACAGCAGGCGAAGGTTCATGGGCAGTCTTCCGGTCTGGTCTGGTGCGCATCCAAGGACGCTGGGCCGTCGGCGTCCAGGCCTGCCTTACTGGGCGCCACCCATGCCGTGGCTCATCGCGCCGTGACCCATGTCGCCATGGTCGCCCGGTTTCGCGCCGTGACCCATGCGCTCCTCCAGCATGTGCGCAATCTGCTGGCGCTGCGCGGGGGTCAGGACCAGGGCGATTTCGTATTGCGTCTGGGTCATGGTCTTGGACATCTGGTCGGCCACGGCCATCTGCTTGCTGCGCAGGTTTTCCAGTGCGCCGAGGTCGATCTGGGGCGCGGCCAGCACCTGCATGCGCTGCCGCATCAAGCTGCGCATCTGTTCCATCAGCGGACGGTTGCGCTCCATGGCGCGGGTCTGGAACCCGCGGATGCGCTCGCGCTGCTCTGGCGTGGCGTGCACGCGGTCGAGCATGCGCTGCATCATGCGGTCCATGCCGTGATGCTTCCAGGCTTTGTCGTGGCCATGGTGCATGCCCTGCCCCACCGGTGCGGGAGCTGGTGACGGTTCACTCTGGGCCTGGGCTGAACCCGTCATCAGGCACAGGCCCAGGCCGAGTGCGCCGAGAGCGACCTTGGCCGATAGGTGTTGCGGGAAACGACTGGTGCTGGCGGTGGTGTATGGCGACATGATCGATCTCCGGGATGGTCCCCATTGAGGACGATGCCTGCATCATGCGCTCCAAGCATTGCCGGCGTTTGCCGCGCAGATGTCGGAATGTTGCGGGGGCGCCTTGCCGCTGGCCTGGCAGCGGAGCCGTGCGGCGTTGGCGTCGCGTCTCGACCAGATTGCCCATAAGCCACGATGCACTGGGCTTGCGGCTGTTGGCTTATTCGCCTTCACCGAACTTGTCGTCCACCAGCAAGGTGAGTTGGTCGAGCGCCTGCTGGGCATCGACGCCATCGGCCTCGACGCCGATGCGCGTGCCCTGGCCGGCGGCCAGCATCATCACCCCCATGATGCTTTTGGCATTGACGCGGCGGGAGCCTCTGGAAATCCAGATCTCACAGCCGAATTCCGAGGCCAACTTGGTGAGCTTGGCCGAGGCACGGGCATGCAGCCCGAGTTTGTTGCTGATGAGAAGTTCGCGTTTCAACATGGCGGAGGGTCTGGGGTCTCGTCGTTGTGAAGCTCGGCGATGCCACGCGCGCCACCGGCCAGTGCCCGATCCAGCAGCGCGTCCAGCGGTTCATCCTGGTAGCACAGGGTGCGCAGCAACATCGGCAGGTTGACACCTGACACCACGCGCACCGAAGCTGCCGGCACAGGTCTGCGCGCCAGGCGCTGCGCCAGATTGCAGGGTGAGGCGCCGGCAGCATCCACCAGCAGCAGCGCAGCGCCATCGTTCCCGGTGACACGCTGCAGCGCCGCTTGTGCCTGGGGCAGCATGCTTTCGGGCGACGCATCCGGTGGCACGTCCAGCGCCTCCAGCCGGCTGGGGCAACCGGCGTAGACATGGGTCGCACAGTCGCGCAGGGCACTGGCCAGTGGGGCGTGGGCGATGATGAGGATGCCGGGCATGCGGCGAACTCCAGAGTGCGGATGAAGCGATGAGACTTCCGTTGCCGTCGACAGCAGCTTCATGGCACGCAGATCCACACCGCGAAACACTCAAGTTTAGCTGCGGTGCAGCATTGCGCAAAGCGAACGCACCGCAGCACCCCATCAGCTCCCGCCTGGCAGGCGGATCGAGTTGGCAAAAGTCTGTGCCGCGTCGTCCTTGTACTGCGAACGATTGGCGAAGGTCGTGGCCTGGAACACCTGGGTGCCTTGGGCAAACAACACCACCCGCTCGCGCAGCGGCTGACCTGTGGGTGATTTGCCGGTGATGCGCAGGTCCAGTGCGTCGGCCAGGCCGCGGGTCGCATGGGCAACATCGGTGGGCTGGCTCTGGGTCACGTTGCCGGCCACGTTGCGCACCGCAGCTTGGTGGAGCGCGGCCAGAGCGGCTCCCACCTTCGTCGGGTCCTTCATGTCAGCGTGCGCCAGGGCGAAGGTCATATTGTCGGTCGCGCAGCCTGTCATACTCATCTTGACCATGCTGCCGGCCAGCTGCACGGTTTGGACGATTTGCTGTGGCTTGCAGGGAAAGGTCAGCAAGATGTCGATATCCTTCGGGCGCGTCTCCCGCCAGTTCAGCGCGGGTGAGCAGGCGCCGAGCAAGCTGGCTGCCAACATTGCCGGCGCGATGGGCCATGACCAGCCACGCTGGGAGCGGGGGTGTTGCTGAAGATTTAGCATATGCGCATTATCTTGTGAAGTTTTTCAGCCCTACGGAGTTCAGTCGATGCAGCGCAATCCGATGCTCCCCAAGTCGACAGTGTCCCACTTGACACAGTTTGCGCTGCGACTCCAAGCCCATGTGCGTGCCTGGCTTTGGACGGGCGTGATGGCCATCGGGCTGTCGTTCACGCTCGCAGGCCTGTCGCGTGCCGACACGCCACTGCCGGCTGCGCGCGATCTGCAGTCAAGTGCAGCCCAGGCCGCAAGCCGGCACCAGCCGCTGGTGGTGATGTTCAGCCTTCCTGGTTGCACCTATTGCGAGCGTTTGCGCAAGAGCACCTACCAATGGCTGGTGAAAGATGGCTACATGGTGCAACAGGTGGAGATGGAGCCCGACAACCGATTGCTGGGGTTCGATGGCAAGCCCACCACCGGCAAGGCCCTGGCGCAAAAATATGGCGTGCAACTGGCCCCAACCGTGTTATTTCTCGGCCCCGGCGGGCGCGAGGTGGCCGACCGCCTGGTCGGCGCAGGCCAGCCCGATTTCTACCAAGCCTTCGTCGACCGCGCCCTGAAGGAGGGCGCCGCCCGGCTCGGTGCCCACCAAGAAGCGCCGGGCCGCTCCCAAGCTTCTTGGGCCCCCGTGGGGGGCGGCCGTAGCAAAGCGTCGGCCTAGGGGCTGTCACACAAGAAGCGCCGGGCCGCTCCCAAGCTTCTTGGACCCCCGTGGGGGGCGGCCGTAGCAAAGCGTCGGCCTAGGGGCTGTCACGTCAGAAGCGCCGGGCCGCTCCCAAGCTTCTTGGGCCCCCGTGGGGGGGGCGGCCGCAGCAAAGCGTCGACCTGGGGGCTGTCACGCCAGAAGCGCCTCCGGGTACAGGACTTTCCTGTAGGTGCGCAAACGCAGGCTAGCTGCACGGCTGATGCAGCGCGCTGCATACTCTATTGAGTATTGTTATACTGTGCACAGTATCAAATCCCAGCATCTGACGTTGTGTGACGGTTCGGCTCGGCCGGACGTTCCGCGGGTGGACGGATCCTGGCCTCAGTCTTCGGCTTCGGTGCTGCACAGAGTTGCAGTGACGTCCTGAGCCGCTTCGTTCAACGGGGGTTTTCAATGGCTGATTCTGCAAGATGCCGCAAGGCTGTCGGCGCCGCTTTGCTGCTCGCCGCCTGGCCCGTTTGGACCAGTGCATTGACGCTGGATTTTCCCCGAGCCATCGACATCGCTTTGCGTCAAAACCCCGATCTACTTTCAGCTCAGGCGCAAATCGCTCAGGCCCAGGCTGGTGTGTCACAAGCCGAAGGTGCGCGGCTGCCCAAGATCACGGCCACCGTGGGCGTCGCCCGCACCAATGACGCGCTGAGCGCTTTCGGTATGAAGCTGTCGCAGCGTCAGGCCACGTTCAACGATTTCGGCGCCAACCAATTCACGGGTCCCGAGTCACTCGGCGTCGCTCCCACCAATCTGAACGAGCCCGTCTGGACGAACAACTTCAGCGCGCGGCTGGAGGCGCAACTGCCGCTCTACACCGGCGGCAAGCTGCAGGGTTATTGGCAGCAGGCGCGTGCCTTGCTGCTGGCGGCGCAGTCGGGTGACGTTGCGGCGCGTCAGCACATCATTGCGCGCGTGCTGCAGGCTTATGACGGCGTCTACACAGCGCGCGCCTTCCAGGGGGTGGAGGCCATGGCTGTGGAGGCGGCGCAGAGCCAGGTGAGCACCGTGGACAGTCTGCTCAAGCAGGGTGTGGTGATCCAGAGCGATTTGCTGTCGGCCCAGGTGCGGCTGGAAGACGCCAAGCTGCAGCAAGAGCAGGCGGGCAACCTGGAAGCTCAGGCGATGGATGCGCTGCATGTGGCGCTGGGACTGCCACTCAGCGAGAACATCAAGCTCGGGCCGCAGGTCCAGGTGAGCCTGCCCGCTGGCAGCCCGGACAGCTGGATCGGCCAGGCGCTGGAGAACAACCCACAGATTCAGGCACTGCGGCAGCAGATTCAAGCGGCTTCGGGCAAGGTGGAAGTGGCCCGCTCGGAGCTGTATCCGCAGGTGGGCGCCTTGGCGCGTGTCGACACCGCCGACCCGAGCGTGGGCTTCAGCGCACACAGCTACACCATCGGCGCGCAGCTCACCTGGAATGTGTTCGATGGCGGCCTCGCCCGCCAGGGGGTGGACCAGGCCGTGGCGCAGCGCATGGAGATGCAGGCCAAGTTGCAGTCGGCGAAGAACCAACTCGGCATGCAGATTCAGGACAGCTACCGCAAGGCGCTGGACGCGCAGAACCAGCTCAAGACACGCGCCCTCGCGGTGCAGCAATCCGAAGAAGCCGCGCGCATCGTGAGCAAGCGCTATGCCAACGGCGTCGGCACGCTGGTGGAGGTGCAGAGTGCGCAAGCCCAACTCGACAAGGCCCGCGCCGACCTGGTGCTGGCGCGCAACCAGATCAATATGCAGCGCGCCGCACTGCGCCTGGCCCTGGGCCAGCTCACGCTCGACGGCCTGCAACCTGTCGTCGCGTCCGCCACGGCATCTGTCGCTGCGTCCGCCATGCAAGCGCAGCCGGCCTCAACCTCGGCCCAACCCTGATGACCACGGATACACCCGGTCGCCCACCCCATTCAGTCGAGAACACCATGCTCCATGCCCCATTGCGCTTCCTGCCCGGCCTCAGCCTGAAACGCACGCCGCTGGCCCTGCTGCTCGCGGCCGCGTTGCTGTCAGGCTGCGTCCGTCCCGACGAAGCGGCCAGCACCGCGGCTGCCCCGCGCCTGGTCGCGGCGCAAACCCTCAAGCTCGCCTCCAGCAATCTGCAGCATCTCACCCTGCTGTCGGGCACGGTGGTGTCGAGCAATCAGGTTCAGGTGGCGTCACGCCTGATGGGCTACATCCGTACCCTGACAGTGAAGGAAGGTCAGACGGTGAAGGCGGGAGAACTGCTGTTCCAGATCGACCCCACCGACATCGAGGGTCAGGTGGCACAGGCGCGCGCAGGCCTTGCGCAGGCGCAGGCCAACTTCGCCAATGCCAAGGGGGATGACGAGCGTTTTGGCAATCTCTACAACGATCAGGCCATTCCGAAACAGCAGTGGGATCAGACCCAACTGCGCTACCAGGTGGCACGGCAACAGGTGGCCGCGGCGCAGGCAGGGCTCAACACCGCATTGGCGCAAATGCGCTATGCCTCCGTGACTTCGCCGATTGCCGGCGTGGTGGTGCAAAAAATGGCGAATCAGGGTGATCTGGCGGCACCGGGCCGCCCGGTGCTGGTGATCGAAGGTCAAGGCAAGCTGCAGGTGCAAACCCAAGTGCCGGGCGAGGTGTACGGCAAGATCAGGATTGGCGACACGGTGCAGATGTTCGCGCATGGCAAAACGCTGCAGGGCATCATTGCCCAAGCGGTGCCGGTGACCGATCCGATGAGCCACACGCACACCGTGAAGATCGATCTGCCCGCCAACGCCGGGCTCGACAGCGGCAGCTTCGTGCGCGTGGGCTTTCCGGGCGGCAGCTCGCCGCAATTGCGTGTCCCACGGGCCGCGGTGGTCGATCGCGCCGGGATGACCGGGGTGTTCGTGGTGGACAGGGACGGTATCGCCCATTACCGCCTGGTCCGGCTCGGCGCGCAGACTGGCGACGAGATCGACGTTCAGGCGGGCTTGAGCGCGGACGACACCATCGTCACCAGCAACCTGGCCGCAGTGGAAAACGGCGTGAAGATCGGCGGAGGCAACCGTGGCTGAAGGCGCCCCGATGAACAGCGCGGGCAGGCTGGCCCGTGTTTTCATCAGCTCGAAGATCACCGCCCTCGTCATGGTGGCGCTCACGCTGGCCGGCGTGCTGGCGCTGCTGGTCACGCCGCGCGAGTACAACCCGCAGATCGTGGTGCCTGCGGCGAACATCATCGTCGCCAAGCCCGGCGCCAGTCCGCAGGAAATCCAGAACCTGGTGGTCAGGCCGCTGGAAGCGATCATGGCGTCAATGTCCGGTGTCGATCACACCTACGGCTACGCGACGAACGATTTCGGCGTGGTCACGGTGCAGTTCAAGGTGGGCGAGGACCAGGAGAAAAGCCTGGTCAAGATGTACAACCAGCTGATGCAGAACCTCGACCGCATTCCCCCCGGGGCGATGCAGCCGGTGATCAAACCGATCAATGTGGATGACGTGCCGATTCTGACCCTCACGCTGTCGTCGGCCAGCATGGGCGGCGTGCAGTTGCGCGACGTCGGCGAGAAGGTGCTGGCGCATTTGCGCAATGTGCCGGGCGTGTCGTTCACCGAGGTGGTGGGCGGTGCGCCGCGGGCCGTGAATGTGTGGATTTCGCCATCCAGGCTGGCCGCTGCCGGCATTCCGCTGGAGCAGCTCGACAAGATTCTGCAAGGCAGCAACGCCGCCGCGCCCATCGGCAATGTGGTCGACAACAACCAGGTCACACCGGTGCGCGTGGACAGCTTTCTCGGCAACGCGCAGCAGGTGGGCGACATCATGATCGGCGCGCCCGGCGGCAAGCCGGTCTACCTCAAGGACGTGGCGCGCGTGGTGGACGGCCCCGAGCAAGTGGACGATCTGTCGCACTTCGCCTGGGGCCTGGCCGCCAAGGGCAAGCCGCACGGACAGGAGATGAGCGCCGTCACCCTGGCCATTGCCAAGAAGTCCGGCACCAATGCCGTGGTGGTGGTGCACGACGTGCTGGCCAAGCTCGACGCCATCAAGTCTTACGCGCTGCCGCAGGGTGTGCATGTCACGGTCACGCGTGACGATGGCCACAAGGCCAACGAGGCGGTGAACACCCTGGTCGAACACTTGGGCATCGCCATCGTCAGCGTGTCGCTGCTGCTGTGGTTTTTCCTCGGCTGGCGCGAGGCGGGCATCGTCACCCTCACGGTGCCGCTGACACTGTTCGCCGTGCTCGCGGTCGATCTCATCATCGGCCAGAGCATCAACCGCATCACCTTGTTCGCGCTCATCTTGTCGCTGGGCCTGCTGGTGGATGGCGCGATCGTGGTGATCGAAAACATCCACCGCCATCTGCACAGCGGGTCCAAGGGCGACTTCATCTCCACCGTCATCGAGGCCACCAACGAGATCGGCAACCCGACCAATATGGCCACGCTGGCGGTGATCCTGGCCTTCATTCCGATGGCCTTCGTCAGCGGCATGATGGGTCCGTTCATGCGCCCCATCCCGATCAACGTGCCGGTGGCGATGATCGCCTCGCTGCTGCTGGCCTACATCGTCGTGCCCTGGGCAGCACGCGTGTGGCTGAGCAAGAAGGCCGCGCGCGAAGCCCTGGCGCGCAGCGCTGCACTGGACGAGCAGGGCGCGCGCCAGGACGACAAACTGCACACGGCCTACCTCAAGCTCATCGAGCCCTTGCTCAAGAGTCGCACCAGGCGCAACCTGATGCTGCTCGCGGTGCTGCTGTTGTTGATTGCGGCGATGTTGATGCCGATCTGGCAGTTCATCCGCCCGTCCGGCATGAACGGTCCGCTGTCGCCGCTGGGCGTGGAGCTGAAAATGCTGCCGAACGACAACACCAACACCTTCCTGGTGCAGGTGGATACGCCGGCAGGCTCATCGCTGGAGCGCACCGACGAAGTGGCGCGCGCCGTGGGCGACGTGCTGGCGACCAACCCCAATGTGGTCGATTTCCAGACCTTCGTCGGCGAAGCCGCGCCCATCGACTTCGCCTCGTTGGTGCGCGGCGACATGCTCAAGCGCGGCGACAACTTCGCGCAGATCCGCGTCAATCTCGTGGGCAAGAGCGAGCGCTCGATCGGGTCGCACGCCATCGTGCAACAGCTCGATGAGCGGCTCGCCGCGGTACGTGCACGCTTTCCGTCCAGCTTCATCAAGCTGTTCGAAACTCCACCCGGCCCGCCCGTGCGTGCGCAGGTCATGGCCGAGTTGTACGGCCCGAACTACGACACCCTGCGCAGCTCCGCCAAGAACGTGTTGGCCGACTTCGACAAGACCTATGGCCTGATGAACCAG
Organism: Burkholderiales bacterium; assembly: GCA_013044035.1. Taxonomy (GTDB): domain Bacteria; phylum Pseudomonadota; class Gammaproteobacteria; order Burkholderiales; family Burkholderiaceae_C; genus Thiomonas_A. Next base: position 3,720 of record JABEVE010000082.1, on the reverse strand, counting down.
GACGATTCGGTCACGGCAACCACAGCCGAATACCGCATCGAGATCGACCGCCAGAAAGCGGCCATGTCGGGCATCGTTCCGGGACAGGTGATTCAACTGCTGCACAACTATGTCTCTGGGCTGAAGGTCGGCACCATCCACGACAACGCGTCGCTGGAACCGATCCACATCATCGTGCGCGTGCCGCGCGCCGACCGCCAGAACCCGCGGCAATTGCTCGACGTGCCGATCCAGAATGCGCAGGGCAAGATCATTCCGCTCTCCAGCATCGCCACTGTGGAGAGAGCCAGACTGGCCAAGCCGATCGATACCCGCGACCAGCATCCTGTGGTCTATGTGAGCGGCGAGATGATCCATTCCAGCCCGGTCTATGCCACGCTCAGCCTGAACTCCAGGCTCGACGGCAAAAAACTGGCCAATGGCACCACCTTCACCACCGGCAACCTTGGTTTCACCGATACCCCGGCGTCCGACCTCAAGGGCTATCAACTGCTCTGGGGCGGCGAAATGCGCCTGACCCTCGACGTGTTCCGCGACCTGGGCTCGGCCTTCATGGTGGCGCTGGTCTTCATCTACCTGCTGCTGGTGGCGTACTACAAGTCCTTCCTGCTGCCGGTCATCGTCATGGGCGCGATTCCACTCACTCTTATCGGTGTGTTTCCCGGCCACTGGATCACGCACCAGGCATTTACCGCGACGTCGATGATCGGTGTCATCGCCCTGGCGGGCGTGGTGGTGCGCAACTCATTGCTGCTGATCGACTTCATCCTCGACTACCGTGCCCATGGCTACAGCCTGCAGGAGTCTGTGGCACAGGCCGGCGCCGTGCGCCTGCGTCCCATTCTGCTCACCGCGCTGGCCATTGTGTTCGGCTCGGCCGTGATGGTGTCCGACCCTGTGTTCGGCGGGCTGGCTGTGTCGCTGATCTTCGGCACCCTGCTGTCCACCATCCTCACGCTCATCGTGATTCCGCTGCTGTATTACATCTGGCAGATTCGCGTCTCGCCAGCACCACCGCAGCAGGCATGATGGGTTGTTTTACAACTTGTCATTTCCACCGCCGCCACCCTCTTGATACCCGGGTGGGTTTGCATTACTTTTCATGCCTTGATTCCCATTTCACCGCTGGAGCCTGACCATGACCGTTGAGCGCTACATCCGCATTTTTGCTGGGACTTTCATTCTGCTGTCCCTCGCACTGGGTGTGCAAGAAAGCCCGATTTTTGTGTCCGAATGGTTCCTGCTGCTGACCGCCTTCGTGGGTGCCAACCTGCTGCAGTTCGGCTTCACCAACTTTTGCCCGCTGGGCATCATCCTGAAAAAGGTGGGTGTGCCCGAGTCCGAGCTGAGTTGCGGGAGCTGAACCGGCTCGGCTGGCCTGGAAGATCCCGCAACGACGTGGCGACCGTCTCAGTATCATGAGCCGACTGATGTGCCATGGCACGCCTCCCGAAACCCAGCCTCCAGGAGAGTCCTTCATGACTGTTCTCACCGACCAATCTGCGCGGACCGACATCCTCAACCGCCTCAAGCGCGCCGAGGGTCAATTGCGCGGTGTTCAGCGCATGATCGACGAAGGCGAGCCCTGCCTCAAGGTGGCGCAGCAACTCTCGGCGGTACGCAAAGCGCTGGACAGCACCTTCGTGCGCATGACCGTGTGCTACATCGAACAGGAGCTCGACTCCCGCATGGACGGCGGCCCGAGCGAGAAAGTCAAGCTCGACTCCATGATGGAGGAAATGGAAACCCTGTTGAGCCGCATGACCTGACACGCCAGCGGTTTCGGCTGCCGACTTTGGAGCCCGGAAACCGCCCCAACCGCTCAAGCGCGAGCAGTTGCTGGCGTCATCGTCTCGGCCACGAGGTTGCCAGTCGCGCTGATGACGCCGCCCCCCAGACAAACCTCGCCCGCATAGACCACCGCCGACTGGCCAGGCGTCGCTGCCCACTGCGGCGTGTCGAATGCCAGCGAAAAACCGCCGTCATGCAGCATGCCGATGCGGCAGGTGCTGTCCGCCTGGCGATAGCGCGTCTTGGCGCTGAGAGCACAACGGGAGCGGTTTTGCATACTCCCGTCATCCGTGCTGGCGCTGGGTGCGACACCCGCCACCCAACTCATATCGCTGGCTCGCAGGCTTTCGCTCAGCAACCACGGATGGTCGTGACCCTGCGCCACGTAAAGGGTGTTGCTGACCATGTCCTTGCGCGCCACGAACCAGGGTTCGCCGCTGCCGTCCTTGCTGCCGCCCAGACCAATGCCCTTGCGCTGCCCCAGGGTGTAGAACGCCAGGCCGACATGCTCGCCAAGCAGGCGTCCATCGGGTGTTTTCATCGGTCCGGGACGCGTCGGCAAATAACGGTTGAGAAACTCGCGAAACGGCCGCTCACCAATGAAGCAAATTCCGGTTGAGTCTTTCTTGCGCGCATTGTGCAGGCCGATTTCGGCCGCGATGCGACGCACCTCGGTTTTGTGCAGATCGCCGACCGGGAACAAGGTTTTCGCCAGCTGCGCCTGATTCAACCGATGCAGGAAATAGCTCTGGTCTTTGGAAGGATCGAGCCCGCGCAGCAGCTCGAAACCCTGTGCCGTTTCGTGGACCCGCGCGTAGTGGCCCGTGGCGATTTTCTCTGCGCCTAGGCGCATGGCGTGGTCCAGGAATGCCTTGAACTTGATCTCGGCGTTGCACAGCACATCGGGGTTGGGCGTGCGCCCGGCGGCGTATTCACGCAGGAATTCGCTGAACACACGGTCTTTGTACTCGGTGGAGAAATTCACCGCTTCGACGTCGATGCCGATGCGATCGGCCACGCTCACCGCATCCAGCCAGTCCTGACGCGACGAGCAGTATTCGCTGTCGTCATCGTCCTCCCAGTTCTTCATGAACAGGCCGACGACGTCGTAACCCTGCTGCTTGAGCAGCCAGGCTGAAACGGATGAATCGACGCCACCGGACAAGCCGACGACGACGCGGGGTTTGGGGCCGGGCAACATGTGCAAATTTTAGGCCTGGTCAGTCTTGACCTGCAGTGCCAGCACGCTGGCATGGGTCGTCACCAGGTCGAGTGGGTAGCGCTTGCCGGCGAGATGATCCTCCACGCACTGCAGCACCAGCGGGCTGCGATGCCGCGACTGACTGGCGCGCACCTCCTCGGGCGTCAGCCAAAGCGTGCGGACGATGCCGTGATCCAGTTCGCGCCCGGCCAGACACGCTCCCACGCTGCCGCGAAACGCGAAGCGCAGGTAAGTCACATCCTCGCCTGGGCGCTGAAAGCGCGACAGGTACACGCCCACCAGCCCGTCGGGTGCGAACTCACGGGTGGTTTCCTCCAGTGCTTCGCGCACTACGCCCTGCAACGGGCTTTCGCCCGGCTCCAGATGACCGGCCGGATTGTTCAGGCGCAGGCCCTCCTGGGTATGTTCCTCCACCAGCAAAAAGCGGCTGTCTTGCTCAATGATGGCGGCAACGGTGACACTGGGTTTCCAGACTTGGCGCATGGGTCAGCCTCTGCAGGGGGAGTAGCAAATTGTTCCATCAAACCCTCCGGTTCTCCCGAGGGCCGGTTGCCGCGTTTGCACCCGAAGGCCTCGCTTGGGTAAGAATACTGGGTGAATTGCACAAAGTTTCCCCACCCCGACAAGGAGAATTTGGGATGCGCATAGGCGTTGTAGCGGAGAGCGTTGGAGGCGAGCGGCGGGTTGCGGGGACGCCCGAGACCGTC
>JABEVE010000013.1 GCA_013044035.1 Burkholderiales bacterium | reverse complement strand
TATGTGAAACAGATCTACCGCAAGCTCGACATCTCCTCCCGCGCCGAAGCGGCGCTGGAGGCGGCGCGGCGCGGCCTGGTGCGCTGACGGCAGCACACGATGCGCGAATCCATTTGCCACCTCAATGGCGCTTATCTGCCACTGGACGAAGCCCGCGTGCCGGTCCTGGACCGAGGATTCATCTTTGGTGACGGCGTGTACGAGGTGGTGCCGGCCTACGGCCGCGTGCCGTTTTGCCTGGACGAGCATATCGCCCGCCTCGGCCGCTCGTTGGGCGCAATCGGCATGCGTGACCCGCTCGGACATGGGGCCTGGGCTGCGCTCGTGGCGCGCCTGCTGGCCGACAACGACCCGGCCGATCAGTGCGTCTACATCCAGGTCACGCGCGGTGTGGCCCGCCGCGACCACGCCTTTCCCAAGGACACGCCACCCACGGTGTTCGCCTACAGCTTCCCCTTCCCGCATGTGCCGCAGGACTTGCGCGTGCAGGGCGCAGCTTGCATCACCCTGCCCGACACGCGCTGGCTACGGGCCCAGATCAAGAGCATCGCCCTGCTGGGCAATGTGCTGGCGCGGCAGGCTTCGGCCGAGATGGGGGCCCAGGAGACCATCCTCGTGCGCGACGGCTGGCTCACCGAAGCCTCGGCGTCCAACGTCTGGGTGGTGCGTCATGGTCGCCTCGCCTGCCCGCCGATGGACAACCTCAAGCTTGCGGGAATCCGTGTCGACCTGATGGACGCGCTCGCCGCCACCGCCGGCGTGCCGCTCGAGCGTCGCCCGGTGGCCGAGTGGGAGTTGCGCTGCGCCGACGAAATTCTGCTCACGTCCGCCACCAAAGAGGTGCTGGCCGTGACCACGCTCGACGAGCGTGCAGTGGGCAGGGGCAAGCCCGGGCCGGTGTATGCCGCGCTGTATGCGGCGTATCAGGGCGCCAAGCATTCGGGATGTGCCTAGAGTCGGTGTGGCGTGTATCCATCGGGGCGTCGCCCTCAGACTGCGCTGCCGGCACGGCGGCTGGGGGTATCGTGCCGGAGCCCGTTGCCCGGACGACTTCTGCAGGACAATCGGGCCATTCCGAACCACCCATGGCCGTGCCGCGCGCAAGTGCAGGTCCGGCCCCAACTCCATATGAACACCAAGACGTCTGCAACCCTGCGCAGTGTCAATCCGGATGGCGAAAGCCTGATCGTCTACCCGAGCGACTTCCCGATCAAGATCATGGGGCGCAATGCTGCCGGCTTCGCCCAGACCATCGCGGCGCTCGTGCGCGAGCACGCCCCCGATTTCGATCCGGCCACCATGGAGTTGCGCCCGTCCAGCGGCGGCAATTACCTCAGTTGCACCTGCACCATCCGCGCCACCAGCCGTGCCCAACTCGATACGCTGTACCAGACGCTCAGTTCGCATCCGATGGTGGCTGTGGTGTTGTGAGCCCCGTTGGATGCAGGGCCAGACGGCCTGAGTCGGGCGCTGTCGAGTTGCAACCGCTTGGCGCGTGACTGGCGCGAGCGATCACTGGCACGCTGCCGACCCGGCCAGGTTTTCTCGGTGTTGTTCGTTTCAATCGTTTCAACATTCCACCCTGGATCGACTTGAGCACACTGCAGCCCTTGCCCCCGAACACGCTCACGCCGCCACCCGCCCCGCCTTTCACCGAAGCGCTGCTGTTCTGGCTCAAGCTCGGTTTCATCAGCTTCGGCGGCCCGGCCGGACAGATCGCCGTGATGCACCAGGAACTGGTCGAGCGCAGGCGCTGGATTTCCGAGCGACGCTTTCTGCACGCTCTCAACTACTGCATGGTGCTGCCGGGGCCGGAGGCGACGCAGCTCGCCATCTACATGGGCTGGCTGCTGCACCGCACGCGCGGCGGTATCGCCGCCGGGGTGTTGTTCGTGCTGCCGTCGCTGTTCATCCTCATCGGTCTCAGCGCGGTCTACATGGCCTACGGCAACCAGCCGCTGGTACTGGGCGTGTTTTCCGGGATCAAGCCGGCGGTGGTGGCGGTGGTGGCGTTCGCGGTCTGGCGCATCGGCTCGCGCGCCTTGAAGAACGGGGCGCTGTGGCTGATCGCGGCGGCGGCGTTCATCGCCATTTTCGCGCTGGGCCTGCCGTTTCCGGCCATCGTGCTGGGCGCCGGTGTGGTCGGCTGGATCGGCGGGCGCATCGCCCCGGGCAAGTTCCAGATCGGCGGCGGCCACGCCGCGACACGCGCCGCGTTCGGCCCGGCGCTGATCGACGACGCCACGCCGCCACCCGCGCACGCCCGCTTCCGGCCCTGGCGCCTGGTTGCGCTGCTGGCCATCTTTCTCGCGCTGTGGGCGGCGGCTTTCGCCCTGCTTCCCGCCGGTACGCTGCGCGACATGGGATTCTTCTTCACCAAGGCCGCCTATGTCACCTTCGGCGGCGCCTATGCCGTGCTGCCCTATGTCTATCAAGCCGGGGTCGAGCATTTTCACTGGCTCACCGGTCCGCAGATGATCGACGGCCTCGGCCTGGGCGAAACCACGCCCGGGCCGCTGATCATGGTGGTGGCCTTCGTCGGTTTCGTTGGCGCCTGGACGCACCAGGTGTTCGGCCCGCAGTCGCTGTTGCTGGCGGGTGCGGCGGGCGCCGTGGTGGCCACCTTTTTCACCTTCCTGTCCTGCTTTCTGTTCATTCTCGCCGGTGGTCCGCTGGTGGAAGCCACGCGTGACGACCTGCGCTTCACCGCGCCGCTCACCGGCGTCACGGCTGCCGTGGTGGGCGTGGTGCTGAACCTGGCGGTGTTCTTCGCCTGGCATGTGTTCTGGCCGCGGGGCAGCAGTGCGGCGCCGTTCGCTGGCGGGTTTGAGGGGTTCGATGCGTTGTTGGCGCTGGCTGCCTGGTTCGTGCTGTGGAGGGGGCGTGCGGGCATCATGACGGTGGTGTTGACCTGCGCTGCCATCGGACTGGTGCATGCGCTGATGGTTTGAGCGGCGCGTGGCGCTCAAGCAAGCTTGGGCGGCCCGGCGTTGACTGGGGACAGCCCCCAGAGCTGCCGTCTTGCGCCAGGCCCCCCAAGGAGATGAGAAAGCTTGGGACGTCCCCGGCGTTTTCTCTGGAGAAATTGATGGCGCCCCTCTTGCCTGAAGGTACTGCGCCGCAAGCCCGCCTGCTGTTGCTGGGGCGGGCCTTGCGCGCCTTGGTGGATGGTTTTGTCGCGGTGCTGTTGCCGGCGTATTTGCTGGCACTGGGCTTCACCACCTGGCAAGTCGGTCTGCTCAGCACCACGACCCTGCTGGGGTCGGCGCTGCTGACACTGGCGGTGGGGGCATGGGGCCACCGCGTCGATTCGCGCCGCTTGCTGCTCGCGGCTGGGCTACTCATGACCGCCACCGGCCTGGCCTTCGCCGGGCTGTTCGCGTTCTGGCCGCTGCTGCTGGTGGCGTTCATTGGCACCATCAATCCGGGCTCGGGCGATGTCAGCGTGTTCTTGCCACTGGAGCACGCACGCCTGGCCCATGCCGCACAGGGTGAGTCGCGCACACTGCTGTTCGCCCGCTACAGCATGGCTGGCGCCTTGTTCGCGGCCATCGGCGCACTGGCCGCCGGTGTGCCGACCTGGCTCGTAGACCATGTCGGCATCGACCCGCTGCTGGCACTGCGCGGCATGTTCGTGCTGTATGCGGCCGTCGGCGCCGGCGTGTGGTTGCTGTATCGGCGTTTGCCCAAGGCGCACGAGAGTCCCCAGCCGCCGGCCGCGCCGCTTGGCCCATCGCGCCGCAACGTGGTCAAGCTCGCCGCATTGTTTTCCATCGATGCTTTCGCCGGCGGCCTGGTGGTCAATACCCTGTTGGCACTTTGGCTGTTCCAGCGCTTTCACCTCTCGACGGGGGCGGTCGGCCTGTTCTTTTTCGGTGCCGGGCTGCTGGCAACGGCTTCGCTGCTGGCTGCACCGCACGTGGCGCGGCGCATCGGCCTGCTCAATACCATGGTGTTCACGCATATCCCCTCCAGCATGTTCCTGATGCTGGCGGCATTCGCACCCAGCCCGCATCTGGCCCTGGGATTGCTGCTGGCGCGCGCCGCGTTGTCGCAAATGGACGTACCCACCCGCAGTGCCTACGTCATGGCGGTGGTGACGCCGCCCGAGCGCACGGCTGCAGCCAGTTTCACCGCCGTGCCGCGCAGCCTGGCCGCCGCGCTCGGCCCGACCCTGGCGGGTGCCATGCTTGGCGCTGGCTGGCTGGCACTGCCACTGCTGGTTTGCGGGGCGCTGAAGATCAGCTATGACCTGGCGCTGCTGGCGACGTTTCGCCGGGTGCGCTTGCCGCGCTGACGGCCTGCGCCGGGCACTGCACGCCCGGCACTCCACGCCCGACAGCCGACGCCTACGGAGACTTGCGCCGCGCGCAGGTTGGCCCTTGGTTTTTTCGTCACGCGTGCCGGCGATGGGGTTGGCAGGTTCGGGTTTGCCCGATCGCTTATATTCGCTTATTCGTTAGAATGAAAGATATGCAAAATCGTGAACTCAAAAACCACCTCTACGAGCAGGTCGCCCGTATCGGTGGTGCCGTCTCCAGCCCCAAGCGCCTGGAGTTGCTGGAACTGCTGGCGCAGGGCGAAAAGCCGGTGGAGGCGCTGGCGCGCGAGGCCGCGATCGACATCAAGCTCGCCAGCGCGCATCTGCGCGTGCTCAAAGGTGCGCAACTGGTGCAGGTGCGGCAGGAGGGCAAGAGCCGCATCTACCGTGTCAGCGGCGCTGACGTGGCCGCGCTGTGGGTGGCGCTGCGCAGCGTGGCCGAGGCTCATGTGACCGACCTGCAGGTGGTGATGCAGCGGCTGTTCGCCGGGCCCGAACGGCTGACCCTGGAGAGCAGCCACACGCTGCTCGACAAGGTGCGGCGCGGCGCGGCGGTGTTGATCGACGTGCGCCCCGAGGCCGAATACCGCACTGCGCACCTGCCCGAAGCGCGCTCGCTGCCGCTGCCTGAACTGGAGGCGCGGCTGCGTGAGTTGCCGCGTGACAAGGACATCGTCGCCTACTGCCGCGGGCCGTTCTGCGTCATGTCCGACGCTGCGGTGAAGCTGCTGGTGCAGCGCGGATTCCGCGCCAGCAAGATCGCCGAGGGCGTTGCCGAATGGCAGGCGGCCGGTCTGCCGCTGCATGCGCTCGACGTCTGATCCCACGACAACCTGCAGCCAGGAGAGCCGCGATGCAGACGATCTTGTTCATTCTCAACGACCCGCCCTATGGCAGCGAGCGCAGCTACAACGCCTTGCGCCTGGCGGTGACCCTGGCGATGCAGCCGGAGCGGCAGGTGCGTGTGTTCCTGGTGGCCGACGCGGTGCTGTGCGCCAAGAGCGGGCAGAAAGTCCCTGTGGGTTACTACAACATCGAGACCATGCTGACGAAGGTGGCACAACGCGGCGAAGTGGCTTGGTGTGGAACCTGCATGGACGCGCGCGGCCTGCAAGACACGGAGTTGATGCCCGGCTGCCGACGCTCCACGATGGCGGAGCTGGCGCAATGGACGGGGCAAGCCGACAAGGTCCTGGTGTTCTGACAGTTGAAAAGGTGTTGCTCATGTTTTTCAAACAACTGGCGACGCGTGACGCGAGTCTGTCTTATTTTTTCGGCTGCGGCGGGCTGGGCAAGGCGGTCGCGGTGGACGTGGTCGAAGGCGATGAGCGGTGGTTCATCGACGAGGCTGCCAACGCGCAAGTCAGCATCACCCATGTGATCGACACCCATGTGCATGCCGACCATATTTCCGGCGGACGCGCGCTGGCGCAACGCCTCGGCGTGCCGTATTGCCTGCACGAGAATGCACGCAACCTGGTGCAGTTCGACTTCGAAGCCTTGCACGACGGGCAGGCCATCGCTGTCGGCAATGTGCTGGTGCGTGTGCTGCACACGCCCGGCCACACCCTGGACAGTGCCTGCCTGCTGGTGAGTGACAGGCGCCGTGGCGATGCGCCCTGGTTCGCCCTCACCGGCGATACCCTGTTCGTCGGCGCGGTGGGCCGGCCCGACTTGGCCGGGCGCGAGCGCGACATGGCGGCCATGCTGCACGACAGTCTGCATGCCAAGCTGCTGGCACTGCCCGCCGAGCTGGAGATTTTCCCCGGGCATCAGGCGGGAAGCGCCTGTGGCGCGGGGCTGTCGGGCAAGCCGTCGTCCACGATCGGCTTCGAGAAGCGCTGGAACCCGGCGCTCGGCCTGCCGCGCGAGGAGTTCGTCGAATTGCTGCTCGGGCAGATTCCACCGCGACCGGCGGAGATGGAGCGCATCGTCGCCGTCAACACCGGCCAGCTCGTGACCGCGTAACGGCCGCCCCCATACACACCCGCCAGTCAAGCCATGTTCGCCCATCTCGGCACCACCCATCGCGTCGCAGCTGCAGCGCCCGTGGACTATGTCCAGGGCATCCGCATCAACCTGCATCAGTTCATCTGGCAGGCCGTGCAGGTGGCCTTCGTCGGCATGGTCATCGGCATGGAGCGCAATGTGCTGCCGGTGGTGGCGGGACAGGATTTCGGCGTGCCCAAGTCGTCCTTCCTCTACCTGATGAGCTTCGTCATCTCCTTCGGGCTGGTGAAGGGCATGCTCAACTTCGTTGCCGGTCGCTGGTCCGAACGCATCGGGCGCAAGCCGGTGCTGGTGATGGGTTGGCTGGCGGCCATCCCCATTCCACTGCTCATTGATTTCGCACCCAACTGGTGGTGGGTGGTGGTGGCCAATCTGTTCCTCGGCGTGAACCAGGGGTTCGCCTGGAGCATGACCGTGACCAGCAAGGTGGACATCACCCGGGCCGAGCAGCGCGGACTTGCCACCGGCATCAACGAATTCGCGGGCTATGCCTCGGTGGGCCTGGCTGGTATCGCCACCGGCTATCTCGCTTCGCTCTACGGCCCACGCCCCGCGCTGCTGGGCTTTGCTCTGCTGGTGATTGCCGCGGGCTTGGGCACTGCGCTGCTGTTTGTGCGCGAAACCTTGCCCTGGGCGCGCGCCGAGAGCCAGCGCCATGCCGACGGCAAGCACACTGGTCCGACGCCGCACTTCGCCGAAGGTCTGCCCGCGGACCCGACCTCGCTGCAAGTCTTCACGTTTGTTTCGTTCCGCCATGTCACCTTCTCGGCGCTGTGTCAGGCCGGCGTGGCCAACAAGGTCGCCGACACCTTGCTGTGGGTGCTGTTTCCGCTGTATCTGCATAGCCACGGCCTCAGCGTGGTGGACATCGGCTGGGTCACCGGGGTGTACGGCCTGGTGTGGGGTGCATCGCAGTTATGGACCGGGCCGCTGTCGGACCGCATCGGCCGCAAGCCCACCATCGTCGCCGGACTGTGGCTGCTGGCGTTGGGCGTGGCTTCCGTCACTCTGGTGATGGGTGTGGCCGCGTGGCTGGCCGCCGCCGTGGTGATGGGCGTGGGCATGGCGCTGCTGTATCCGAACCTGATTGCCGCCGTGGCCGACATCTCGCATCCGAACTGGCGCAGTTCGTCGCTGGGAACCTACCGCTACTGGCGCGATACCGGCTACGCCCTGGGTGCATTGATGCTGGGCTCCATCGCCCAGGCCGCTGGGCTGATCGCTCCCGCGTTCTGGTTCACCGCTGCGCTGCTGCTGGCCTCAGGCCTGTGGGTGTTCTTGCGCGTCGAGGAAACCCATCCACGCCTGCATCCAGTCTGAGTTCGATCCAACCCCAGCGGGGCCGCGGGTTGCACGCACAAAATTTTGAGGAGACCATGCCATGACGGCGATGACGGAATTGCTCATGGGCGCCTTTGCCGCCGCAGCGGTGCTGGGCGCTTCAGCCCAGGCCACCCGATTTTGCCCGCTGGGCGGCCTGCGCGAAACCCTGCTGGAGCGCAAGCCGACGCGGCTGGCGGCCTACGGCGTCGCAGCCGGCGCGGCGCTGATGGCGGTGGCGCTGCTGCAACTCGCGCTCGGCCAGACGCTCATCCCCAGCCGCCCGGCCTACACCGGGCCTGTGCTGCCGTGGGGCCGCCTTGTCCTGGGCGGCCTGCTGTTCGGCGCCGGCATGGTGCTGGCACGCGGCTGCCCGCTGCGCACTCTAGTGCGCGTGGGCCAGGGCAGTCTGCAAGCCGTGCTGGTACTGGCGGTGATGGCGTTGGCCGCGTACGCCATGAGCCGCACCTCGCTCTACGGCCTGTGGTTCGCGCCGTGGATCGACGGCTGGTCGCTCGATCTGCGCCGTTTCGGCCTGGCGCACCAGGATCTCGCCACCGTCCTCGGCTTGGGCAACACCGGCGCGCATGCGGTGGTGGGCCTGGCCCTCGGGGCCATGGCGCTCGTGCTGTGCTGGCGGGTGTTGCCTTTGCACAAACGCTTGGGTGTGTGGCTGGGCGCAGTGCTGATCGGCGTGGTGGTGGCTGCGGGCTACGCCCTCACTGCCGGGCCCATCGGTCAGCGCGCGATCGAAGACGCCTCGTTCATGGGCCAGCCGCCGGACGGACTGGGCGTGCAGTCCTACACCTTCGCCGGGCCGCTGTCGGATGCGGTGTATTTCCTGCTGCACCCATCGAACCAGACCACCACCTTCGGCGTGATGGCGGTTGCCGGTGCGCTGCTCGGTGCCTGGCTGGCGGCGCTGCTGCGGCGTGACTTCCGCCCGCAAGGCGTGGCCGGTTGGCGCGAGGGCGCACGTCAGTTGTTCGGCGCCGTGCTCACCGGCGGCGGCGCGGTGCTCGGCCTGGGCTGCACCGTGGGACATGGCTTGAGCGGCGTGTCGGTGCTGTCCATCGGCTCGATGCTGGGGCTGGCGTCGATCTTCACCGGCGCCTGGCTGACCATCCGTCTGGAGGCCGGTCGCCGTGCTGCGCCGCTGGCGTGTGCTCCGGGCTATACGGCGGCATCGGGAGGCTGACAGCATGCGACGCAACGTATCCATCGGCACAAGCTTTCTGCTTGCGGCGCTGTGCGGCCTGTCCGCCGCCCGCGCCGCCACGCCCGCTTCAGCGTCTGCCCCAGCTCAAGCTTCCACCCCTGCGGCCGCAGCCAGCGCCGCACAGCAGAGCTGGGCCAACCATCGCCATGCCTTCACCGTGCGGCTGATCCAGCTCAGCCCGGAGGGCGTGCGCGGGTTCTACGAGAACATGGGCTATCCGCAACCGGCAGTAGCGGCCATCGCCCGGGTCTGCGTGTTCGGCACCTCCATCCACAATCGCGGCAAAGTGCCCATCAGCTACGACGTGGCCAATTGGCGTGCCGTTACATCGGACGGCCGGCAACATGTGCTCATCACCAAGACCAACTGGCTGGCCCGCTGGAAGCCCGACGGTATCAGCTCCGATTGGTCCATCCTGCCGGCGCAGCAAACCCTGCAGCCCGGTGATTGGGCTCAAGGCTTCACCACACTCGATGTGCCGCGCGGCACGCGCCTCACCCTGCACTACTCCTGGAGAAAACATGGCACCCTGCACCACGCCCGTCTTGCTGGACCGCAATGCGGCAGCGATGCCCAACCCTGAACGCCGGTGTTTGCTGACGAGCCTGGCGGCTTGCGGCCTGGGTGCCTTGACCAGCCGCAGCGCGCTGGCGGCCGGCATGACACCCGATGAGGCGCTGAGCATCGTGCAGCCCCCACGCCCGACCCCCAACTTCACGCTGCCCGACCTCGACGGCAAGCCGCACCGTCTGTCGGACTATCGCGGCAGGGTGGTGTTGGTGAATTTCTGGGCGACCTGGTGCCCGCCCTGCCGTGCGGAAATGCCATCGATTGAAAAACTGTATCTCTCGCTCAGGAACAAGCCGTTTGCCGTGCTGGCGCTGGACCAGGGCGAGAGCCTGAACCAGGTGTTCGCGTACATGGGCCAGCTCAGTCCCTCGCCCACCTTTCCGGTATTGCTGGACAGCAAGAGCGCCGTGGCGCATGCGTTCGGTGTCATGGGCATCCCCACCAGTTACCTGGTCGACCCACACGGCAAGATCGTGCGCCAGGCAGTGGGCGGGCGCGATTTCGACACGGCGGCGATGCGGCGGGTGATCGAGCAACTCATGACGTAACCTCCACCCCCGCCGCTAAACAGCGCGGTCGAGCCAGCTCCTGATTCACCCTGCGGCCGCCAATCAGGCTCCTGGGACATGGTATGCAGGCCGATGTCATGCATTCCAGCAGGCGAGTCTTCCCAGATTGCTATCGGCGCATTGCGCGAGCAGTAAGAGGGCGGCGTCGCGTGCGCCCCACCCTTGTTCCTGGTGATCGCGATGCGAACCCGCTCGAGCCGTCGGGTGCCCAGCTGCTGGCTGAAGCCCAGCTCGATCGTCGTTTTGCAACATGTGGGGCTCGACCAACTCAAGGTCGACGAGGAACTGCACATTCTCGATATGGCCTTGTAGCGCCGCGTCGACGGCCATCCGGTGTTGCGCTGCCATGTCGCTCTGACGAATGCCTGTGGCATGGCCTGGACGCTAGCGTCGCCATACCTTTCACTGCTGCGGCACCGTTGCTGGTTCCTGCGGACTACGCCGAAATCGCCACGCTGCCGCGCCAGTCCACAGAGTCGCTGCGATCGGTGTGCAGCGCCCGCACAGCAGCCCGGGCGAGGTCTGCGCCATGTTCATCAGACGCTGCGCGGGCGACGTCGAAAGCCACATTTACCAGGCTGGCGACGATTTGCGCGCCATGCCTGGCAGTTGCTGTCGCGTACCGGCAAACGCCATGTGTGGCGCCAACAGGTAGAACACTCCATCCCCAGTCATGGGCGGTGGGCACACACGGCACCTTGCGGCACCCATGCGCGCACCCCAAGCGCAGCAGCAGCGCCTGCGGTGTTGTTGGCAGTCGCCTTGCAAGCTTGGGTGTCGCTGCAAACCAGCGTTACATGCACATGGTGGCGTGCGGAAGGTCTGCATAGGCGACATGCGGCCGGGGTTGACTTGACGTGCGTCGGCTCGCCGCCAGGCTCTTGCCAAGCCATTGTCAAGGCCGATAAACACAGCGGCCGAACCTCACGCCGATGCAGCGGCCTCTGAGCGTGTCGACCTCATCGCTTGGATTCGGCCCCTGCGCGCGCATCAGCATTCGGCCAAGCCAAGCTGCAGTGGCATCAGATCGTCAGTGCCGGTTGATGTCTGCGGCGAAGGAGCACGCTAGTCAAGCTGACGTAGTGTTGCGGCATGTGCGGCACGCAATTCAGCAACCAATCGACCCTTCGCGCTCTCGATCAAATGACGATCCTGTTGCCTAGCAGAATCGCGCACTTCGACCCGGATGTTGCGGACGAGACTACAGCACGTGCAGTTTCGTGCACACTCCCGGCAGGCGGTTGCCAGACGTCGTCTTCCGTGCGCCAAGGGATTCGGCGTCTCCGCTGATGCTGAAAGCGGGCGCCGCCTCGGCTCCGTGCCATGCAAAGACACGTCGGCATTGTGCAACTCACCACCTTCGTCCAAGGCGCAGCCAGGGTGCTGGCATATTTTTGCGAGCCGCACAAATCACATCTGCCGCATTGCACGGGTCACACGGCAATGGGGTCGATGGCGCGCCTTGTGCTACTGCCGATCATTTTGCTGGCCCAGCAATTTCAGGGCGTAAGGTGCCTTCGTTGCGAAAAGATGTTGACACACCACAGCCCTGCAGGCACAATTCATCTCTTGCTTCTTTTGCTGATTCGCAAAAAACCAACAAAAGCGGCAACCGAGCTTGGCAACGCATCAAGGTTTTAGTTTTTATCCAAATAAAACCTTACGCTTGACTCGGAAATATGAGTTGTGCAAGAATTCGGATTCTTCGTTGCAAACGCAACAGCCGCAAATGCGGGTTCATTAACAAAAAGCAGCCGATAAGTGTGGGCGTTTGACTGGATTGCAAAATACAAGTTAAACGCTCATCAAAGAAGTACGGAGAAATCCGTAGTTCCTAAATGAGTTAGCCTTAATTGGCACCAAGATTAAACTGTAGAGTTTGATCCTGGCTCAGATTGAACGCTAGCGGCATGCCTTACACATGCAAGTCGAACGGCAGCACGGGGGCAACCCTGGTGGCGAGTGGCGAACGGGTGAGTAATGCATCGGAACGTGCCCATTGATGGGGGATAACTGCGCGAAAGCGTTGCTAATACCGCATAAGACCTAAGGGTGAAAGCAGGGGACCGCAAGGCCTTGCGTCGATGGAGCGGCCGATGTCGGATTAGCTTGTTGGTGAGGTAAAAGCTCACCAAGGCGACGATCCGTAGCTGGTCTGAGAGGACGACCAGCCACACTGGGACTGAGACACGGCCCAGACTCCTACGGGAGGCAGCAGTGGGGAATCTTGGACAATGGGCGCAAGCCTGATCCAGCAATGCCGCGTGTGGGAAGAAGGCCTTCGGGTTGTAAACCACTTTTGGCAGGAAAGAAATCGTTTGCGATAATACCGCGAATGGATGACGGTACCTGCAGAATAAGCACCGGCTAACTACGTGCCAGCAGCCGCGGTAATACGTAGGGTGCAAGCGTTAATCGGAATTACTGGGCGTAAAGCGTGCGCAGGCGGTTGGAAAAGATAGATGTGAAATCCCTGGGCTCAACCTAGGAATTGCATTTATGACTATTCGACTAGAGTACGGTAGAGGGGAGTGGAATTCCGCGTGTAGCAGTGAAATGCGTAGATATGCGGAGGAACACCGATGGCGAAGGCAGCTCCCTGGACCTGTACTGACGCTCATGCACGAAAGCGTGGGGAGCAAACAGGATTAGATACCCTGGTAGTCCACGCCCTAAACGATGTC
>JABEVE010000081.1 GCA_013044035.1 Burkholderiales bacterium | reverse complement strand
TCTTCAGACACTGCAACGGCTGATCACAGCCGGCCTGCCAACATTCAAGTCCGACGGCCTCCTGCAGAAGACGAAATTGACCTTGTGGAATTGGGTGTGGGCCTTTGGCGCAAGCGCAGGACCATTCTGGCGACCATCTTGGTGTGCGTCACGGCCGGATTGGCCGTGGCTCTGCTGAAGCCCAAGGAGTACGTTTACTCAACTTTGATTCAATTGGGGACCTACCCCGATGATCGAGGCACCCTGTTACAAGTCATGTCTGCCGAAGCGGCGCTTTCCACGCTGAACACTGCAATCGTGCCGACGCTGGTCAGCCAGCATGCGCGCCAGCAATATATTGATCCCAAGACCTTCAAAATCGCGGCCAGCAATAGCGGCGGCGGCAATCAAGGTGGGGGTGGCTCCATGGTCACTTTGGCTGGTCAAGGGCCGTTGAAAGACCAGGCCGTCTTCTTTGCCATCGAAACACAAGCCGCGAAGCAGTTGGCGCAAATCACTGCAGGGCGGTCAAATGCGGCCGTTGGCAATATCACCGCGCAACTCGATCAGGCAAAAATTCAAATGCACACGCTGCAGGATCCGACGCAAATCGAGTCGGAAAAGGCAGTGCTGCTCGAAACCATGCTGGCCGCGCAAGGTAATCTGGCCAACCTGAAGCAACAAGTCGGGGTGTTGAAGCAGAAACTGGGTTCGCTCGACAAAACCGAGACTCTGGATCAAGGTTTGGTCTCCAAGCTGGAGGAATATCTGGGGAAAACCCAGCAAGCAAGCCTGCAAGCCATCGATGCAAACAGTGCCACCCAAGCTATGACGGCATTACTGCTGAACAACCAGATGCAACAAAACATGCAGCAGCTCCATAGCATCCAACAAAAACTGACGCTGGAACTCCCTCAAGAGTTGGCCGATACTCAAGCAGCCTTGGCGAGTAATTTGAATCAACAAAAAGTGCAGCAGCAGGCCCTCTCGAGGGCCAACTTTGCGCTGGAAAATTATGGCACTCAGCACGCGCGCAAAGTCCAGAAACAACAAACGGTCATTGCAAGACTCGGGGCCCAGTTGCAGGCGCTGACACCAACACGTGTGGTGGCCGAGCCAACCCGTTCTGCCGAGCCGGTTGGTATTGGACGTGGCGTGCTCGTCGTGTTTTCCGGTTTTTTCGGCGTTTTCCTCGGTTTATTTTTTGCGCTGATGGGTGGCTATGTGCAGGAGGTGCGGGCGCGTTTGCGCGCC
Organism: Burkholderiales bacterium; assembly: GCA_013044035.1. Classification (GTDB taxonomy): domain Bacteria; phylum Pseudomonadota; class Gammaproteobacteria; order Burkholderiales; family Burkholderiaceae_C; genus Thiomonas_A. The sequence continues at coordinate 1,306 of JABEVE010000081.1, read as the reverse complement.
CAGGCTGAAGTGTCAACGATGCCGAATGCGCTCAAATCCGATAAGCGGGCCTCACCCGACAGGGATGCTGGCCGCGTCGAGGTCAGCCTGCAAAGTGGCGCCGTAGCGCGCATTGAATCCAATGAGGCGGCGCGAGGAAATGTGGCTGCTGTCTGACAACCGTACCTCGAAGATCGAAGCATCCTCTGTCGGGGCCGACTTGAAGTCGCCGTGCGCCAGTCTGGCGCGGCAGTCAAGCTTGAAATTCCAGGCCTCGTCTCGTATCAGGATGAGGTAGTCGGGTGACCGTCCATCCATGATTTTCACCTGCTGCGCAGCGCTAGAGGCTCAAGCAAGCGAGCAAGGGAGTCAAGGCGCGGCCAAGGCCTTCGACTGGTCGATCTGGCGCGCCAGGCTTCGAGCGGCGCGACGCAGCATGTTGGCGTTGTCGGCCTTGACCTCGAGCAGCAGATGATCGACGACCTGATGCGTGCGCACATCGTCGACATCCGCTTGCAGGTAGATGATGAGATCGCTCACCTTGCGCAACTGACCCACGACCACGTCGTCGACGCCGGCCTGCTCGCCGAGCTTGAGCATGCAAAACCCGCAGAGCGTGGGATGGGCATAGTCGCCAGCCAGGGCCAGCAGGCCCGGGCGCACCCTGCTGTTGTCGATCACATGCCAGCGATGGCCGGCACGCAAAGCCCGGTTCACCTCGCCGGGCAAGGCCAGCAGGGCGCGCTGCTGCGCGGCCACGATGGCCGGCCGCTGGTCGGCGGAGGCGTCGAAAAAGTCGAAGGGCATGACCATGATGGACGGCTTGCTCGGCACGTTCACCGCGCGGGCTTGAGGGCCGAGGGCGCCGAGCAGGATCAAAACCGACACGCCATGCCGCAGCACACGCAGCAGCTTCCGACCCACGCCCCGCCAGATCATGCGCATCATTCATCGCTCCCCGCGTCGAGCCGGAACCGGATCCAGAGCTGCAGCGTGAGCGGTTTGCCCTGCAGGGCAACTGGCAAGGCTGGATAGGTTGCATCGCGCACGGCGCGCTCGGCGGCGCGGTCGAGCACACCGGAGCCGCTGCTGGTGACGACGCGCACGTCATGCACCTCGCCGCGCTCGAAGCGAAAGGCCACCAGGGTGCGGCCCGACAAGCCCATGCGCCGCGCCATGTCGGGGTAACGCGCGGCGGCCTGAATCGCCGCATGCATGGCCTGGCCATAGGCGTCGCGCAAGGCCTGCAGGTCGACCACGGGTGGCGCCTTGACCGGGGTGGAAGGTGCTGCGGGCGGCGCCACCGGCATGGCCGGGATGGTCTGTG
>JABEVE010000012.1 GCA_013044035.1 Burkholderiales bacterium | reverse complement strand
CGCCTCGTGGTCCTGCCGCCCGATGCAGCCTTCAGCCGCAGCGGCCAGAGTCTCGCCATCGACCGCGCAACCGAGATTCTGAAAAACCGTGGCGAGCAGCCGCGCTTCAAGCAGAACCGGCTGATATTCCTGGCTGCTGACTATGACAGTGTCAGCCGCCTCAAAGATCAGGTGCGCTCGACGCTGGCATGGCAATCCATCGTCAGCGATATCAAGGAGATGAAGCTCAACCTCGATCAGTTCCAGTCGCGGCAAGCCGACAAGAACTTGGAAGACGCTAATGAGGCCTTGCGCCGGATGATCCGCGAGGCCTACAAGTGGATGGTCGCACCCATGCAAGAGGCACGCCCCGGCAAGGGTCTGTCCGATATTCAGTGGGAGCACTTCCAGGTCAACCCGGGCGCGCCGAACTTGTCGCAGGAGATCGAACGCGTGCTGAAGGAAAACGAGTTGCTGATCACCGAGTGGGCTCCGATCCACTTGGCCACGGTGCTTAAAAACTGGTTCTGGAAGGATGACGCCAAGGAAGCCAATGCACTCAACGTATGGCAGCAAAGTTGCCAGCAACTCTACCTTCCGCGCTTGAAGGACGACGCGGTGTTCCAGCACACGCTGGCGGCGGGCGCGGAGAGCCGGGATTTCTTCGGTTTCGCACAGGGGAAAGAGGATGGCCGTTATGTTGGTTTCACGTTCGGCAAGCGCACTTCGCTGTTCCTGGATTCGTCTCTGCTGCTGATTGAGCCGGTCACGGCAGCTGGATATGCCGAAGGCCAACGCGCCGCAGAGGAGGCCGCACGACCGAAGCCGACGGACGCTGCACCCAGCGTTACCGGCACCGGCGAAGCCCCGCCGAGGGCTGAAGACTCTGCCAAACCGACCTACCCAAATGGTAGCGACGCAGCACCACTGTCAGTCAAGAAGCAGTTCTACGGCAGCATCGAACTCGACGCCATCCAGGCCAAGAAGCAGTTTGCCGACTTGGTTGACGAGGTCGTTCTGCAATTCACATCGCGGCCCGGCGTGAAGGTCAAAATTGCCATCGAGATTCAGGCCGAGGCAGCGACGGGATTTGATGATGGCTTGCAGCGCGCGGTGAAGGAGAACTGCAACGTGCTGCGGTTCAAGAATGCAGAGTTTGAGGGCGGCGAGTGATGGATCGCGAGATCGACCTCTTCATCCGGGATTACCTCAAAGAGGTTCGGGAAGATAACGCGGCCATTTTCGCGGGCGCAGGGTTCTCGGCACCAGCGTGTTTTGTCAACTGGCATGATCTGCTGCGCCCTGTCGCGGACGAACTTCATCTCGATATCGAGCGTGAGTACGACTTGGTTGCCATTGCCCAGTACCACTGCAACGAGAACGGGGGTAACGACCATCGGCTCATCGACCAACTCACCGTTGGGCTTGCCCCAACGGAAAATCATCAGATTCTTGCCCGTCTGCCTATCAGCACTTACTGGACGACCAACGACGACCAGTTGACCGAGCAGGCGCTGCTGCAGGGCGGCTCGCCAGCCACGTCGGATGACCTGCGCAAGCCGCTTTCACACCTTCATGAACGAGCGCTGCAAGGACAAGGATGCCATCAAACTGCGTTTTGTGATCGAGTGATGCCATGACTGAATCCGAACTTCTGCAAATTCTGGCGCGCGGTGAAGACAGCCAACACCAGTTCAAGCGCGACTTCAGCAACGCCGATGCGCTGGCGGCGGAGTTGATCGCGTTCGCCAATAGCGCGGGCGGGCAGTTGTTCATCGGCGTGAGTGACGACGGGCAGGTGAGTGGGCTGAGCAAGGCTGATGTCGCGCGCATCAACCAATTGCTATCCAATAGTGCATCGCAGCACGTGCGCCCGCCCATCAACCCGGCATCCGCCAATATCCAGACCGTGCACGGTGTCGTCATGGTGGTTGGCGTGAGCGAAGGCTTGAACAAGCCCTATGTCGACACGCAGGGCCGCATCTGGGTCAAGAGCGGCGCCGACAAACGCCACGTCACAGCCCGCGAGGAAATGCAGCGTCTGTTCCAGACTGCTGGGCTGGTTTATGCCGACGAGGTGCCAGCTCGTCCAGCCAGCCTGGACGATCTTGACGTCACGGCCCTTGGCATGTATTTCAGTCAGCGCTATCGCAAGCCCATTGAAGCCAGCGGTCAACCCCTGCCGCAACTTCTGCAAAACCTCAATCTTGCCCGCGATGGCGTGCCCAATCTGGCTGGCTTGCTGCTATTCGGCAAAACGCCCCAGTACATCAAACCCGCGTTCACCATAAAGGCGGTGGCCTTCCCCGGCACCGTACTGCACGACAGCCGCTACCTGGACAGCGAAGACCTCGATGGCAACCTGCCCGAGCAATACCGGCGCGGTATGGCCTTCATCAAGCGCAACCTGCGTCACCAGCAAAGCGGGTCAAGTTTCAACAGCCCGAGCCAACTCGAAGTGCCCGAGGAAGTCTTCGAAGAGTTGCTGGTCAACGCCCTGGTGCATCGCGACTATTTCATCAGCGCACCCATCCGTCTGCTGATCTTTGCAGACAGGGTGGAAATCATCAGCCCCGGTCACCTGCCCAACCATCTGGACACCGAACAGATCCGTTACGGGCTCTCCAACCTGCGCAATCCGGCGCTGGCTTCCCATGCCTTTCACTTGCTGCCTTACCACGGCCTGGGCAGTGGCATTCCCCGCGCCACCTCTGCCTGGCCCGACATCGAACTGATCGACGATCGGCGTGGCAACCAGTTCAAGGCCATCGTGCGCCGTGCCATTCCAGAGTTACAGCCAGAGTCGCGGCCAGAGTTACAGCCAAAGTCGATGGAACATCGGGTGTTGCGCATCCTGCAGGCCGGGCCACGCAGCAAAGCTGAAATCTCCTGCCAACTTGGGCAAAAAGAAATCTCGGGGCAGCTCAACAAGGTGATTCGCGATCTGCTGGCCAGCGGCGCCATTGCCTACACCATTCCGGACAAGCCCAACAGCCGGATGCAGAAGTACACGATCACTCCGGTCG
>JABEVE010000080.1 GCA_013044035.1 Burkholderiales bacterium | reverse complement strand
GAATCAGGCTGCACGTCCTGCGCCATGTCAGTGCCGCCCTCAGGACCGCGGGTCGAACCCGAAGACGCGCAGCTCTTGCTCGCACCGGCAGGCCTTCGCCATGCGCGCGGCCCACGCGACGGCCTCCTCGCGCGAGGGCAGTTCGAGCACGGTGAAGCCGCCGTCCAGCGGGGGCGCCCACGGGTAGCCGCCCTCGGCGACCGAGCCGTCGGCCGCGACGAGCACGGGCGGCACGGCTGCGTCGATGCCGCCGGCGAAGACGTACACCCCGGCGGCCTTCGCTTCATCGATCACGGCAGCCGCGTCGCGGCCCACTGCGTCCCACTCACCCTCGGGCACGATCATCGCCGCGCCTGGGAAGGAGATCAGGTACTTGGCCATCGTGCGCTTTCCTTGGAGATGGATGACGGTTGCGACGTGTGCGTGCTGTCAGGCCTCTACGACGCACGCACGTGGCGCAAATGGGTGGCGGCCGGGCCATCGAGCACCTGGTCGATGCGAAACCGCGGCGCGGGTTCGCGCAGGTTTTCGAACAGCCGCCGTCCGCTTCCGAACAGCACCGGCGCCAGGGCGATTTCCAGTTCGTCGACCACGCCCAGGTTCAGGTATTGCTGGATCGTCGCGCAGCACTCGCCGGCCCTGCTGCATCGGCACGCGCACGGCATGGCGGTTGGCTCGCAGCGCGTCTCGGGCGACGAGCCGGTCACCCAGGTTCTCGCCGAAGGCCACCATCTCCGCGTCAAGCGCGCGGCCCTCAAGTTCGCTGCGGGCATCGCGCTGCTCGCGCGGTTCGTGGATCAACAGCACATGGCGCATGGCGTTTCCCTGGGGTTGGCGGCGGTGGCGGGCTCAGCCCATGGCCGCGACGGCAGCTTCACGGATCTGCTCGGGGCTGAGGTCGCGCACATGGGTGGCGATGCTCCAGCGGTGGCCGAAGGGGTCGGCGAGCTGGCCGTAGCGGTCACCCCAGAACTGATCGGCCAGCGGCATGGCCACGGTGGCGCCGGCGGCGATGGCGCGGGCGAACACGGCGTCGGCGTCCTGCACCTGCAGGTGGATGGTGACGGGCGAGCCTTTGAGCGTCTGCGGCCCGAACGCGCCATGCTCGGGCATTTCGTCAAACAGGAACAGTTGCGAGTCGCCGATCTGCACGCAGGCGTGCATGATCTTGCCGTCAGGCGTTGGCAGGCGGAACTGCTCGATGGCGCCGAAGGCGCGGGCGTAGAAGGCGATGGCGGCCGCGGCACCGCGGCAGACCAGATGCGGGGTGAGGCTGTGCATGCCCTCGGGAATGGCCTGGACTTTGCCCATGGTGTTTCTCCTTGCGTGGGAGGCGCGCGGACTGTGCACCTTGTCAGTACGACAATCCGGTGGGGCGCGGATCGACAACGGCGACCCTGTTATTTTGCGATACCCGCCGCGCCCAGGCGGCGGCGAAATCCTCCGGCTCGAACAACTCGCGCACCTCGATCTCGGCCGGCTGACCGGCGCTCACCGGGTTGGGGAAGCGCCGCGCCCATTCCATGGCCTCAACGCGCGAGGCGACCTGGATCAGGGTGCAGCCGGCGATGCGTTCCTTCGATTCGGTGAGCGGGCCGTCGATCACCGTGTGGTGCTCGACGGCATGGATGGGCCTGACGCGCATCATGGAGTGCTGGCTCCTGTTGGAGCGGTGGATGGGCAGCGCGCCAGCCTCTGCCGAGACGCCGCGCCGAACCCGAGTGGATCGACACGGGGCGGCTCGCCTTGGCTCCGGAGCTGAGCATCCCGGTGCGCCATCCCGGGATGCTCAGCTCTCCACCGCACTCACGCGCACCGCGACCTCCAGCGTGTGCTCGCCGCCGCCGCGGATGACGCCGCGCAGCGGGGAGACGTCGGCGAAGTCGCGGCCTACGGCCACGCGCACATAGTCAGCCGCGGGCAGGCGGTCGTTGGTGGGGTCGAACGCGACCCAGCCGTGGGCCGGGCACCAGACGTCCACCCAGGCGTGGGAGGCGTCGGCGCCCACCAGTTGCGCTTCGCCGGGCGGCGGGCGCGAACGCAGGTAGCCGCTGACGTAACGCGCCGCCAGCCCCATGCCGCGCAGGGCGGAGAGCATCACATGGGCGTAGTCCTGGCAGACGCCGTGGCGCAGTTCCAGGGCTTGCGGCGCGCGGGTGTGGACCTCGGTGCTGTCGGGGTCGTAGGTGAAGTCGGCATGGATGCGGTGCATCAACTCGAACGCGCCTTCGAGCACGGGGCGCCGGGGCGCAAAGCTGGACGCAGCGTAGGCCGTGGCCTGCGCGAACAGCGGCGAGAAATGGCTGCCGAAGCTGAACTCGGCCTGCGCCACGAAGGGCTTGCCGGCGCGGTACAGCAGCAGGTCACGCACAGCGTCGCAGGCGGGGCTGGCGGCGAAGTCCGGTGGAGTCTGGGCCTGCACCCGCACCAGGCTGATGGCGGTGACGCTCAAGGTGTCGTGCGGGGTGTAGAAGGCGAACAGGCGGCGGGCGTTGCCGAACACGTCCTGGCCTACGCTGGCGTGGTCGGGCGCGGGCTCGACCACGCAGTCGTGCAGCACGCATTGCTGCGCGGTTTCGTCGCGCGGGCGCAGGTGGGCGAGGTGATGGGCCAGTTCCACCGGTGCCTCGTAGGTGTAGGCGGTGCGGTGTTCGACGCGATAGATCGGAGCGGCCGCGCCCGGGTGCGGAGCAGGTCTGGAGCCGGATGGGGTTTGCGACTGGATCATGGGGGCATGCAGTGGGTCGGCGGCGTGGGTCTGAGTCCGACGGGATCAGTAGCCGCCCAGGCTGCGATCGACCGCACCGACATGGGCAAAGTAACGGCGGCTGATGTCGTCCGACAGGCGCCAGGTGGTGGCGCTGATTTGTGTCAGAGTCTGTTCCAGCCAGGCGTGGCGATGGGCGGTGTCGTGCACGCACAGCTCGGGCAGATGCCAGGCGTCGGGGTCGGGCGCGAGTGCCAGCAGGGCCTCGCGGTCGGTGCTGCTGCCGGGCAGCTTGGCCAGGCGCGCCTGCAGGGTTTGCGCCACCCAGCCCAGGGCACGGGGGTTCTCGCGGTCGAGCACCAGCAGGTCGAGCAGGGGAGGGACTTCCAGCCGCTTCTGGTAGAGCGCGCGATAGGTGATGATGCTGTTGAACAGGCGCAGCAGCAGGTTGAAGCCGCTGTCGCTGCGCACCGCGCCGGTGGCGAAGGCGCTGTTCAGGGCATCGGCCATGAGGATCAGGCGTTCGATGTGACGGCCGATGCTGAGCAGGCGCCAGCCGTCGTCGCGGGTCATGCGATCGGTCTGCGCGCCAGTGATGGCGCAGAGGATTTCGCTGATGCGGTCCAGCCCCTGCATCGCCTGGCTGGGCTGCCATTCCTGCCAATCGGCATGCTGCGGGGCGCTGCTCGGCGGCAGGATTTCGACCGCGGCCGCGGCCCCGATCCACTGCCGGTGCTCGGCGCCCAGGCGCTCGCGCACCTGCCCTGCCGCATGCCCCAGCGCCTGCAGGTTCTGCACGATGCCGCCGGCATGCCGCCCGGCCACCAGGCCGCGAATGAGCGCGCGCTCGAAGCCCTGGGGCTGCTCGCCAAGTTGGGGCGTGTCCAAGTCCACCAGGCCGCTGCGGCGGCACCATTGGTCGAGCACGGCATGCACCGCCGGGCCGAGGTCGTCGTCGCCCGAGAGCGCCTGTAGCGCGAGCTGGGCCAGACGCGTGCTGTGCTCGGCGCGCTCGGTGTAGCGCCCGATCCAGAAGAGATTTTCCGCTGCGCGACTGGTGACGGCGCGGTGGCGCTGCACCAGGTCCTGCGGGCGCATGGGAGCGGGCAGCATGGTGCTGTCGTCCACCGCCTCGCCGGTGATGATCCAGGCGTCCTGGCTGCCGCCGCCGCGCTGCATCGACACCGTGTTGCCGCCGGGCGGCGCGGTGCGCACCAGGCCGCCCGGCAGCACGCGCCAGCCGCCGCGGCCGTCGGCCAGTGCATAGACGCGCAGCATCGCGGCGCGCGCACCCATGCGGCCGTCGCTCCACACCGGCACATGCGGCAGCGGCAGGTATTGCTGCAGCGCCACCTGCGCCGGCTGGGTCTGCACGCGGCGGCGCCACGCCGGAAGTTGGCCGAAGTCGAGGCTGGCGGTGACGGCGGCTTCGAAGCCGCATTCGGCATGCACCGGCTTGATCACCCAGGCGCGCAGATCATCCAGTGGCGCGTCGCACACGCCAGGCTCGCCGCACCACCAGGTGGGCAGCGAGGGCAGCATCAACGGCTCGCCGAGCAGGGTTTCGCACAGCCGCGGCATGAAGCCGTGCACCGCGGGCGATTCGAGAAAGCCGGCGCCCAGGGCATTGGCCAGCAGCACATTGCCGGCGCGAACCGCCTGCAGCAGGCCGGGAACGCCGAGCATGGAATCGGGCCGCAGCTCCAGCGGGTCGCAAAAGCTGTCGTCGAGCCGGCGCAGCACCGCGTGCACCGGCTCCAGGCCGCGCAGGGTCTTGAGGTAAAGGCGGTCTTCGCGCACCGTCAGGTCGTTGCCTTCAGCCAGGGTGATGCCGAGGTAGCGGGCGAGATAGACCTGCTCGAAATAGGTTTCGCTGTAGGGGCCGGGCGTGAGCAGCACGATGCGCGCCTGCGGTCCGCCCGGGGCGAGGCGCTGCAGCGTGTCCATCACCAGGCGGTAGCTGGCGGCCAGGCGTTGCACCCGCAGGCTGCTGAAGGCTTCGGGGAATAGGCGCGAGATGAGCAGGCGGTTCTCCAGCAGATAACCCAGGCCCGATGGCGCCTGCACCCGCTGGTTGACCACGCGCCAGTTGCCGTCCGGCCCGCGCGCCAGGTCGAAAGCGGCGATGTGCAGCCACAGCTCACCCGGTGGGCTGTGGCCGTGCAGCGCGCGCAGATAGCCGGGGTTGCCCTGCACCAGCGCTGGCGGCAACAGGCCTTCGCGCAGGGTGCGTTGCGGCCCGGTGTAGATGTCGGCCAGGATGGTGTTGAGCAGGGCGGCGCGTTGCGCGGCGCCGGCGGCGATTTGGGCCCAGGAGGCGGCGTTGACGATCAGTGGAAACAGGTCAACCGACCAAGCGCGGCTGGGCTGCTCGGCGTCGGCGTGGACGTTGTAGGTGACGCCGTCGTCGTGGATCTGCTGGCGCAGCAGGGCTTCGCGCGCCGGCAGACCGTCGAAGCCCCCAGGCCCGAGCTGGCGGAAGAACTGGGCCCAGTGCGGAGCCAGGGGTGCGCCGGTGCTGCCGTCGCCCAGACGCGAGCGCAGCGAGTCCCAGTGGCCGGGTGGCACCGGCGAGGCGAGGTCAGCGGCAAGGTCGACCAGGGCGTCGGCTGGATCCGTGGTGGGGTCGGTGTGGAACAGGCTTGCCATGGAGCGATTGTCACATTGTCGGTGGTGCCCGGCGTCCGGCCGGGCGTGGGCTCAGCCTGTGCGCCGGCGCAAATCGAGCGTGAACGGGAACTCCAGGCTGGGCCGGACGGGCGCCACCGCCATGCGCCCGTGGGTGTGGCCGATGCCGGTGAAGCGCGCCAGCCGCCGGCTCTCGGCCTCATAGGCGTTCACTGGAAAGGTGTCGTAACTGCGGCCCCCGGGGTGGGCGACGAAGTACTGACAGCCACCGAGCGAACGCTCCATCCAGGTGTCGACCAGGTCGAAGGTGAGCGGCGCATGCACGCCGATGCTCGGGTGGAGCGCGGAGGGCGGATGCCAGGCGCGGTAGCGCACGCCGCACACAAACTCGCCGCTGCGCCCGGTGGGCTGCAGCGGCACGGCGCGGCCGTTGACGGTGAGCACATGGCGGCTGTCGGCCATGCCGCTGAGCTTGACCTCCAGCCGTTCCAGCGAGGAATCGACATAGCGCGCGGTGCCGCCAGCCGTGGTTTCCTCGCCCATCACATGCCAGGGTTCCAGCGCCATGCGGACCTCGAGCTTGACGCCGCTGGCGGCGTATTCGCCCAGCAGCGGGAAGCGGAAGCTGTGGTGCGGCGCGAACCACTGCGGATCGAAGTCGAAGCCGGCGTCGCGCAGCTCGGCGAGCACGTCGTCGAAGTCCATGGCGATGAAGGTCGGCAGCAGGAAACGGTCGTGCAGGGCCGTGCCCCAGCGCTGCAGCGCCGCGGTGTAGGGTTGATTCCAGAAGCGGGCAATGAGCGCCCGCAGCAGCAGTTGCTGGACCACGCTCATGCGCGCGTGTGGCGGCATCTCGAAGGCGCGCAGCTCCAGCAGTCCCAGGCGCCCGGTGGCGCTGTCGGGGCTGTAGAGCTTGTCGATGCAGAACTCGCTGCGGTGGGTGTTGCCGGTGACGTCGATGAGGATGTTGCGCAGGGTGCGGTCCACCAGCCATGGTGGAGCATCAAGGGCCAGGCGTTCCCGATGCGCGCGCAGTTCCGCCAAGGCGATGTCCAGCTCGTAGACCTGGTCGTTGCGCGCCTCGTCCACCCGTGGCGCCTGGCTCGTGGGGCCGATGAACATGCCGCTGAAGAGATAGCTCAGGGATGGATGGTTGTGCCAGTAGGCCACCAGGCTGGCGAGCAGGTCGGGTCGGCGCAGGAAGGGGCTGTCGGCCGGGGTGGCGCCGCCCAGCACCACATGGTTGCCGCCACCGGTTCCGGTGTGGCGGCCGTCGAGCATGAATTTCTCGGCCCCCAGGCGGGTTTCGAACGCCGCTTGGTACAGGAACTCGGTGTGATCGACGATTTCGGCCCAGTTGTGCGCCGGATGGATGTTGACTTCGATGACTCCGGGGTCGGGCGTGACCTGCAGCAGTACCAGGCGCGGGTCGCGCGGCGGCGGGTAGCCTTCGAGCACCAGCTTGACCTGCAGACGCTGCGCCGTGGACTCGATGGCGGCGAGCAGTTCGAGATAGTCTTCCACCTCGGCCAACGGCGGCATGAACACATAGAGAATGCCCCCGCGCGCCTGCACGCACAGCGCGGTGCGCACGGTGCTGGCGGCGGAGGTGAACCGGGCCGGCGGCAGTTCGACCGCGGCGGCCGTGCCGGTGGGCGCCGCCGCCGGCCTGCCTGCGCCCCCTGCTGGTGCGCCACGCTCCTGGTTCTGCACCGCGACCGTGCCGTCTGGGGCGAAACCGTCCCCGGTGCGGTGCGCGTCCCAACCGCTGCCGGGGCCGAATTGGCGGCGCAACGGCGCGGCGTCGGGCAGCGGCCGGCGCGGCGCGAACGGGTCGGGGGTGAAGTCGGCCTGGCGGTCGCCGGCAGTCGCCCAGGGCAGCGAGTCCAGCGGCAGGCGCCAGCCCATGGCCGAGTCGCCGGGGAACAGATACATGCGCTCGTCGCGGAAAAACCAGGGGCCGGAGACCCAGTGCGGCCCGCGCAGGGCGACGCCGTTGGCCGCCCCGAGGCCTGGGGAAACTCCCATGCTGGCCACGTCGCGCCGCAGCGGCAAGGCGTAGCCGGTGGGCGTGCGCAGGCCCTGCTCGAACACGCGGTGCAGGCGCTTGCGTTCCAGTTCGTCCTCCACCCGCGCGTCGAAGGGGTCGACGTTCACCGGCAGGCGACGCTCGCGCCACAGGTAGTACCAGGCATCTTCATAGCCAGGCTGCACATGCGACGGGTTTACGCCGAGGGCATCCACCAGGGCGAGCATGAAGGTGTTGGCGTCCGCCAGGGTGGCCTGGCCGCCCTGGCGCTCGTCGGCGAACAGCGACGCGTCGTGCCAGCAGGGCTGGCCGTCGCGCCGCCACACGGCCGACAACGCCCAGCGCGGCAGTTGCTCGCCCGGGTACCACTTGCCCTGGCCGAAGTGCAAAAAGCCGCCGGGGCCGTAGCGGGCGATGAGTTTGTGGATCAGCTCGCCGGCGTAGCCACGTTTGGTGGGGCCTTGCGCGTCGGTGTTCCACTCCGGCGCGTCGCGGTCGGTGATGGCGACGAAGGTGGGTTCGCCGCCCTGGGTCAGGCGCACGTCGCCGTTCCTGAGTTGCTGGTCGACGACTTCGCCCAGGGTCAGCACGGCCTGCCACTGGTCGTCGGTGTAGGGCTTGGTGACGCGCGGCGACTCGTACACCCGCGTCACGGTCATGTGGTGGCTGAAGTCGACCTCGCATGCGTCCACCAGCCCCTCCACCGGCGCAGCGCTGGATGGCGACGGGCTGCAGGCCAGCGGGATGTGGCCTTCGCCGGTGAGCAGGCCGGAGGTGGGGTCGAGGCCGATCCAGCCGGCACCGGGTAGGAACACCTCGCACCAGGCGTGCAGGTCGGTGAAGTCGGACGTGGCGCCGCTGGGGCCGTCGAGCGCCTTGACGTCGGGCGTGAGCTGGATGAGATAGCCGGAGACGAAGCGTGCCGCCAGGCCCAGATGCCGCAGCACCTGCACCAGCAGCCAGCCGGTGTCGCGGCAGGAGCCGCAGGCGAGTTCGAGGGTCAGCTCGGGCGTCTGCACCCCGGGCTCCATGCGGATGAGGTAGCTGATGTCGCGCTGCAGACGGCGGTTGATGTCGACGATGAAGTCCTGCGTGCGCCGCGGCTGGCTCAGGTCGATGCTGTCGAGCAGCGCCGCCAGCCTGGGGGTGCGGGGGCCGGCCTGCAGGTAAGGCGCCAGTTCCTCCTGCAGTTCGGGCGCGTAGCGGAAGGGGAATTCGGCGGCCTCAGGTTCGAGAAAAAAGTCGAAGGGGTTGTAGACCGACATCTCGGCCACCAGGTCGACGGCGATCTGCAGCAGTTGCGTCTTCTCGGGGAACACCAGCCGCGCCTGGTAGTTGGCGAACGGATCCTGCAGCCAGTTGACGAAATGCTCGCCCGGCTCGACCCGCTGGCTGAACGACAGGATGGGGGTGCGGCAATGCGGCGCCGGGCGCAGGCGTACCACGTGCGGGGAGAGGTTGACAGGCCGGTCGAAGCGATAGGTGGTGATGTGGCTTAAGGCGACGTGGATGGCCATGGAGGCACCTGTGGACTTGGGGCGGCGAGCGCGTGAAGGCGGCGGAAAGGGATGTTGCGAGACAGGGGGCGTGCGACTGGAGGCGACGTCGGGTCGAGGATCATCGCAGCGGCATGTGTGGGGATATCGGGCGCGCTCAGGAGGCCACCAGAAAGTCCTGGCTGATGCTGTTGCCCAGGTCGTTGATGCGTTCGAGAAACCGGGTGAGCCAGGCGTGCAGTCCGGTGGCCATGATTTCGGCCACCTGGCCGTATTGCAGTTCGGCGTTGAGCAGGCCGGCTCGGCGCAGGGTTTCCTGCGAGCCGCGGTTCGCCACGGCGCGCAAATGCACCGTGCCCTCCAGCAGGCAGGCGGCGAGTGAGCGCGGCATGTCGGGCCGCAAAATGAGCAACTCGGCCACGCGCTCGGGGGTGATGACGTCGCGGTAGACCTTGCGGTACACCTCGAAACCCGAGACCGAGCGCAGCACGCTGGACCAGTAATAGAAGTCGTATTCCTGCAGCCTGCCGTTGGCCGAGCCGTGGAATTCGGCTTGCAGCGCGTGGAACTTCACATCCAGCAGGCGCGCGGTGTTGTCGGCGCGCTCCAGAAAGGTGCCGATGCGCAGGAAGTGAAACGCCTCGTCCTGCAGCATGGTGCCGGAGGTGACGCCGCGCGAGAGATGCGAGCGGTTTTTCACCCACTCGAAGTACTCGCCCGGGTCGCGCTCGAAGCGGCCGTCGGCCAGCAGCCGCCACGATTCCAGCCAGGTCTGGTTGATGGTTTCCCACACCTCGGTGGTGATGGCGCCGCGCACCGCGCGGGCGTTTTCGCGCGCCGCGCGCAAACAGCTCTGGATGGACGAGAGGTTGCCCATGTCGCTGACCATGAAGTCCAGCACCTTGCCGGCTTCGATGTCACCGTGACGCGCGGTGTAAGCCTCGGTCAGCTCGGAGATGCCCAGCAGGCCTTGCCAGTCGAGATGCTCCGCCGAGCGCGCCGCGGCGGCGCTGCCGGCGTCGGGCTGGGGCAGGAGCGCGGCCTGGTGCTGCACGTCGAGCATGCGCGCGGTGTTTTCGGCGCGCTCGGTGTAGCGGGCCATCCAGAACAGATGATCGGCAGTGCGGCTCAGCATTCAGCGCTCCAGGACCCAGGTGTCTTTGGTGCCACCGCCCTGGGAAGAATTGACCACCAGAGACCCTTCGGCCAGCGCCACGCGGGTGAGGCCGCCGGGCACCAGCGAAACCGTTTTTCCCGACAACACGAACGGCCGCAGGTCGATGTGGCGTGGCGCGATGCCGACCTCGACGAAGATGGGGCAGGTGGACAGCGCCAGCGTCGGCTGGGCGATGTAGCGCTCGGGGTGTGCCTTGAGCCTGGCGGCGAACTCGGCCAACTCGGCCTGGCTTGCCGCCGGGCCAACCAGCATGCCGTAGCCGCCGGCGCCATGCACCTCCTTGACCACCAGCTCGGGCAGATGTGCCAGCACATAGCCCAGACCGTCGGCCTCGCGGCACTGGTGGGTGGGCACGTTGTTGAGCAGGGGTTCTTCGCCGAGATAGAACGCGATCATCGCCGGCACGTAGGGGTAGATGGATTTGTCGTCGGCCACGCCGGTGCCGATGGCGTTGGCCAGGTTGACGTTGCCGGCGCGGTAGGCCGCCATCAGCCCAGTGCAGCCGATGGCGGAGTCGGCGCGGAAGGCTTGTGGGTCGAGGAAGTCATCGTCGATGCGGCGGTAGATCACGTCCACCCGCTGCGGCCCCTGCGTGGTGCGCATGTAGACGAAGTCGTCCTCCACGTACAGATCCTTGCCTTCCACCAGCTCGATGCCCATTTGCTGCGCGAGAAAGGCATGCTCGAAGTAGGCCGAGTTGTACATGCCCGGGGTGAGTACCACCACCGTGGGGTCGTTGACCGCGGGCGGCGCCACGGCGCGCAGTTTTTCCAGCAGCAGGTCGGGGTAATGGGCCACCGGAGCCACCGGGTGGCGGGCGAACAGGCCGGGGAACAGGCGCATCATCATGCGCCGGTTTTCCAGCATGTAACTCACTCCCGAGGGCACGCGCAGATTGTCTTCCAGCACATAGAACTCGCCTTCGCCCTGGGCGTTGGCGGCGCGCACGATGTCCACCCCGGCAATCTGCGCATAGACCTGCTGCGGCAGGGTGATGCCCCGCATCTGCGGCCGGTACTGCGCGTTGCCCAGCACCTGCTCGGCGGGGATGACGCCGGCGCGCAGGATGTCCTGGTCGTGGTAGATATCATGCAAAAAGCGGTTGAGCGCCGCCACGCGCTGCTTCAGTCCGGCCTCCAGATGGCGCCACTCGTGCGCCGGGATGATGCGCGGAATCAGGTCGAAGGGGATGAGGCGCTCGGTGCCGGCGTCGTCGCCATACACCGCGAAGGTGATGCCGACGCGGCGAAAGATCAGCTCCGCCTCCTCGCGCTTGGCCTGCATCGCCAAAGGCGGCTGCGCCCCCAGCCACTGGTCGTAGCTGGCGTAATGGGGCCGCACGGCACCGTCGGCCGCATGCATCTCGTCGAAATGGCGCATGGTTCGTTTGTGACCAGCTTGGAGGGAAGTTGGGATGGCTTGTTCTTGCGTGCAAAAATCAGGCCAGTTGGACTCATGCTGCGAGCCACGGGCGCCGAACCTAACAAAACCGGTTCCTTCCGCCTGATTGTGCCAGCCGCGCGTGACGCTGCGGTCCGTGCGCTCCAGGCTGCCGCAATGCGGCAGCCGCTCCAAAGGAATAAAAAACCTGGAAACCAGCCGTTTATAGATTCGGCCCATAAATCGATAGAACTTTAGGGATGAATGCGCGTGCGAAATAGCGTGGACAAAAACGATGCAAGACGGCTGACGCCAGCCGAACAACATGAGCGGCGCAGGCAGGTCATACGGGCGCACAAACGTGGGCACACGCGCACGCAGATTGCCGCCGATGCGGGACTGAGCTACACGGCGGTGAGCAAGACGATTGACCGCTATGAATCCGGTGGCATGGCTGCGTTGGCCCCCAGCGCAGAGGCCGCCGCGCGGGGGAGCAGCGGTTGCTCAGCGCGGAACAGAAAGCGCACACCCACCAACGCATGATCTGTGATCACCGCCCTGAGCAACTCAAGATGGACCTTGCCCTGTGGAGCCGAGCGGACGTGATGCAACTCATCGAGCGCGAATGCGGCATGGCCTTGCAGGTGCGCTCGGTGGGCAAGTATCTGGCGCGCTGGGGGCTCACCCTGCAAAAGCCCATCCGCTGCGCCTATGAACAGTCCCCTGCTGCGGTGCGGGCCTGGATGCCTGCGCAATACCCAGCCCTTGCCGAACGCGCCAAGGCCGAGAAGGGTGAAATCCATTGAAGTGACGAGACGGCGCTGGTCAACACCGACGTCAGGGGCCGCAGCTTTGCGCCCAGGGGTAAGACGCCGGCGGCGATGGCCGCGGGCGGCACACGTCAGGGGCTGTCGATGATCGCCAGCGTCACCAACCAGGGCAAGGCGCGCTGGATGATCATCGACGGGGCCTTCAACCATGAGCGCCTGATCGCGTTCTTTGAGGCGCCGGTGAAGGATGCCGGCTACCCTGGGGCGCTCAGAGCCCCTTCGTTCGACATCGCTGATCCGAAAGCTACGGCGGGACTCGCCGTGAAGGAACCAGGGACGGCGTGTCGATCAACCGCGTGCGCCCCTCGGTTGCGCCGTGCGTTGCAGCCGCTCAATCGGCTGCAGGCTTGAGGTTGAGCCGGGCGATGGTCTGCGTTTTCCAGCCCAGCGCGCGGAAATACAGTTTCTGCGTGAAGGTGCGTGGCCGGGCGAACTGCAGGATCCAGGCGGTTCGCACCTGAGACGACGCATTCGGGCCGCTGGCATGCAGCAGGCGTGGGTGGTGCGCAATGGCCCCTCCTGCGTCAACAGGCGCGTCTACGGCCGTGGCTTCGTCGAACCCGGTGGCCATGACGTAATGGGTATCGTGGCCTGAAGGAATCATCGTGTGCGGATAACGCTTGCCGCCATGCGTGCCGGGGATGTAGCGCATGGCGCCGCCTTGTAGTACGACGTCGGCCATAGGAATCCAGAAATGCACCCGATGCTTGCAACGGTAGGGCTCCACCTTTTCGTAGTAGCAGTCCTGATGCCAGTAGGTGGCTGTTCCAACCCCGCCGGGTTTGCGAATGGCGTGCTCGAACACACATTCCACCGGCATGTCCAGCAACTGCGCAGCATAGCTTTCGCAACGCCGGTAGACCTCTGTGTGGAGCAACCGGGGTTCGCGCTCGATGGTGCGCAGCAGTTCCACGGACGTGGCTTGACCCTCGCGGTGTTGGGTCCAGTCGTCGAGAGCGGTGGCCTGGTGGGCGGCGAATAGGGGATCGAGCAACCGCTCCACATCAGCCAAAGCCTCGCGGGAGAACAACCCAGGCAACGTCAGGTAACCGTCGCGCCGCCAGCGGCAGTGCTCTTCCGCGGTCGGCTGCCGAGACGGGGTCGGGTCTAGTTGCATGAATCCTCCGGAATCGAATGCAAACGCTGGAGAGGGCGCCAACCGGAACCGGAATGGCCACCCATCCAACGCAAATTCTGCTCCTAAAACTCCGAGTAACGGCCTTGAAGTCGGGCGCCGTGAAGCGATTGATCCCAGGTTTGTTGGTTTTGACCATCGCGTTGAGCGCGCTCAAGAGCTCGCGCATGCAGGCGACCCAGGTGACCTTTGGCAGCTTGCCGGCGTTCAACTGTCGGTCGTAGAAAGTCTCGATAGCGGGGTTAGCGGCCGATAGTGTGGCCGTGGAGCGCGCGCAGCGTATCTCGAAGCGTTCGCCCTGCACACATCGTCGTCCCTTGGAGTTGCCCGAATCGTGGGTCATGCGTGCCACGCCCACCAGGCTTGCGATCTCGCGGCGATTGAGTTTGCCGAGTTCAGGCAGTTCGGCAATCAGGGGGACGCTGGCCACCGTGCCGATGCCGCTAGCCGGGCGCAGCAGTTTGTCCAACTCGGCGTCATGAGCCTGGACGTGGCTGGTCATGTGAGCCTCCATATCGTCGAGTTGCTTGTGGATCGCCTCGATCATGGTCTCGATGCCCGGGCGCACGACCGCAGTGGTCAGTTGCGGCCGTTGTCGCTCCGACAACATCATCGTCACGAGTCGGCGCCTGCGTGTGACCATCGTGGCCAGCACCTGTTGTCGCGCATCGGCCAGAGGGCGGATGAAGCTGGCCAGATCGTCGCGGCGCACCAACACGCCCGCAAACTCGACCAGCATGCGGGCGTCGATGCAGTCGGTCTTGGCCAGACGGTCATGGACTTTGCCAAGTCGCGTGCCTGGCGCCGGTTGACCACCACCTCGGGCAGGCCCTGCACCTGCAACGTACAGACCAGTGCCGCCTCTTAGCCACCGGTGGCCTCCATCACCACCAGCGTCACGCCCAGCGGCTTCAACACCGCCGCCGCCAGCGCCGAGTGCGCCTCGGCTTCGTTGTCGAAACGCTGGGCATCAAACTTGGCGCCCAGCGCCGAGACATCCGTGTGTGCCTTGGCCACGTCGATGCCCACCACCACGGAGATAAAAGACATGGTCTTCAGTGCCCTTGCTTGTGAAGGCGCGCTCGGACACGCCGGCGCTCGTCACCGTTCGGGCTGCAGGAAGCCCAGCACGGCGACCGTGCGCGAAGCACTCAGAGACGGGCTTCAAAGCCCCAGCCATCACCAGGTTGCACGGACCGGTCTGGCCGCTTCAACGGCGGTCAAACCTCTACCGCGCTGGCCTGGGATGAAACATCCAAGCTGGACAAGGCTGCCGTCGGCATCGCTCTTGTGCATGCTGCACTGCAGCAGTGCGATGCACACGATCGGTGTGCCGCTGCGAAGATGGCATGTTCCCGAGCCGCAGCTCGATCAACGTCCGCAGATCCAAGGGCTACGAAGCCAGGTCTGGCCATGCTTCGGCCTGGTCTGGAAATTGCTTGAAGAGCACATCCACGCATCACTTTGTGGGAGTAAAGCTCAAGACGGCAGCATAAATTTTCGGTCTTATGTGCGGCAGCGCACAGTGCGAACAAGTTTTCTGCCGTACTTTAATACTGACGACTGCTACATCACCCGATACGAGTTTCAAGCCGCATCAGTTGGTCAATCATCCGTACTGATCGGCTTGTCACAGACGCCACCAGCTGCATTGAGGATGGTTTGAAAGCTTTGGGCGTTGCGGTTCACATTTGAAGTTGCCCTCGTCGAATGGGCGCTTGGTAACACATGGGAGGATCGAACCATGGAACGTGGAGCCGTGCAATCGTCCTACGACAACGGGGAACTTTTTCTCCGCCTCTTCGACGTCATGCTGATTGTCGGCGTGTTGGTGCTCAGCATCCTGATCAACGACGGTCGGGTTGGCGACCGTTTCTACATGCTGGTCACCACGGCGCTTTTGTGCTTTCAGCTGAGTGCCCGGTTCTGGAACTTGTACGGGACAAGGCAACTTCTGCCCTTTCCCGAAGAAGCCCGCCAGATTGCCATCGTCTGGTTGACCGTCCTGGCCTTGCTGCTGGCAATAGGCTTTGCGCTGCACGTCACGTCCCAGTACTCGCGGATCTCTCTGGGAGTCTGGGTGTTGGCGGTGCCCGTCCTGATGGTGTCGCTGCGGGTGTTTCTGCGCTACCGCATCGAGCACAATGCGCGCCACGGCGTGGGCATCCGCATCCTGGCCTTCGTCGGCGCGAACCGCACCGCGGATCTCATGGCCCAGCACTTCAACAATCGCATCTGGTCGGGCCTGCGTGTTGCTGGCGTCTACGACGATCGCGCCGTGAAGCGTCTGGAGATAAGCGACCTCTCGCTGGTCGGCGATTTCGCCGCCCTCGTGCGCGACGCCCGGGCGGGGCACCTGGACTCTGTCTTCATCACCCTGCCAATCGACGCCGAGCAGCGCATCAGCCACCTCGTGCGCGATCTGGCCGACACCACAGCCTCGGTATTCATCGTTCCCGCCTCCTACATCCTCGAACGTAACCATGCCAACTGGCGTGAGGTCGCCGGTCATCCCATCATCAGCGTCTACGACTCGCCGTTCTTCGGCGTCAGCGGCATACTCAAACGCATCGAGGACGTGGCGGTGTCCTCCCTGATCCTGCTGCTCATCAGCCCGCTGCTTTTGGCCATTGCCGCGGCGGTGCGCTTCACCTCGCCTGGACCGGTGATCTTCAAGCAGCGCCGCTATGGCCTCAATGGACAGATTGTCGAGGTGTGGAAGTTCCGCAGCATGACCGTCACCGAGAACGGCGACACCGTGGTGCAAGCCACCCGTGGTGATCGCCGCATCACCTCAGTGGGCGCCTTTCTGCGCAGCACTTCCCTGGATGAACTGCCGCAGTTCTTCAATGTGCTGCAAGGGCATATGTCCATCGTGGGGCCGCGGCCCCACGCTGTCTCGCACAACGAGCAATACCGCGTGCTGATCCACGGCTACATGCTGCGTCACAAGGTCAAGCCGGGCATCACCGGATGGGCGCAGATCAACGGTTGGCGTGGCGAGACCGACAGTATGGAAAAGATGGTCAAACGGGTGGAGTACGACATGCAGTACATCCACAACTGGTCGCTGGTCATGGATGTACGCATCATTGCCGCGACCATTTTCAAGGGTTTTCGCAGTGCGAATGCCTATTGAGTCCCCGCCCAGCATCACTCCACCAGAGTCGCACTGACCATGGCGTGTTTCGACATCCTGCTGCCGGTGAAAAATGGCGCAGCCTATCTGGCCGAGGCCCTGGACAGCATCCGCGCCCAGACCTTGACCGACTGGCGCCTTCTCGTGCTTGACCACGGCTCCAGCGACCACACCCTGGACATCGCCCAGTCCCGTGCGCAGCTCGATGCCCGCATCCACATCCACTCCCTGCCCGATGCCCGGGGCCTGTCTGGCCTGCTCAACGCCGGGCTTGGGTTGTGTGACGCGAAGTACGTGGTGCGCCACGATGCCGATGACATCGCCCTGCCCGAGCGACTGCGCCATACCGCCGAGGGCTTCGCAGCGTATCCGAACATCGTGGTGCTCGGTGGCCAGCTCACCAATTTCGACGCCCAGGGCCGCGCCCTGGCGCAGCATCCGCTGCCGCTGGCGCCCGCGCGCATCAAGGCGGCCATGCTGTTCTGCAATCCGGTGGCGCATCCCACGGTGGCGCTGCGGCTGGACCGGCTGCAAGCTCTGGGCGCGTGCTACGGCGTGGCCTTCGGCTCTGGCGGCCAAGTGCAGCCTGTTCCCGCGTTCGAAAACCTGGTGGAGGACTACTTCCTGTTCGGCCAGCTCGCCTTGCTTGGCCTGGTGGCCAATCTGCCGCAACGACTCATTCGCTATCGCATGCATGCGGGCGGGGTGGGGCGGCAGAAGTTCGCTGCGCAAATGGCCGCCTCGCACACCGTGTCGCTGCAACTGGCCGCGCGCGTGAGCGCCATGACTGGAGCCGCCGCGTTCGACCCGACGCCCTTCTGCAACCACGGCGGCATGCTCTACGACCTGGGCGCGCGCAGCGACTTCCGCGCCGAGTACGCCACGCTGAGCGCCGCGCTGCTGCGGCTGGACGGCGAGCCTGCGCACATCCACCGCGAGCTTGCCTATCGCCAGGTTCTGGCCCAGCGCAGCCGCCCTGCCATGTTGGCGCGCTACGCCCTGTTCCGCAGCCGCCACCGGCCGGCGATGAACGAGCAGACCACAGTGAAGCTGCACCTCATCGGCCGCAAGGGGCCCAGCACCCAGGCCCCACAGACCCTGGTCGCCGCCTGACCACCTCCCTGGACAGCCCATGCACCTCGCCTACCTCATCCTGGCGCACGACCAGCCCGCGCATCTGCGCGAAATGATCGCACGCCTGATCACGCCCGACAGCCAGTTCTATGTGCATATCGACCGCAAGTCGCGCCTGGAAGATTTTCAACTGCCGGTCGATCCACGCATCCATGTGATGCAGGACCGTGTGCGCGTGTTCTGGGGCGACTACTCTCAGGTCGAAGCCATCTTGCGGCTGATGCGCGCTGCCTTGTCCAACCCCGGCTTGACCCCGGCCCGGCTGGTGCTGCTGAGCGGCGCCGACTACCCCGTACGCAGCAACGCCGAGATCCATGCTCACTTCAGGGCCCATGACGATCAGGAGTTCATCGATCTCGTAAAGATGCCCTCGATCGAAAGGAGCAAGCCGCTTTCTCTGCTGACCACCTACCAGCCGCGCAACACCGCCTTGCCCCTGATCAACCGCCTGCTGCAGGTGGCGCAGCGTGTTGGCCTGCTGCCGCAGCAGCGCGACTATGTGCCCGTGCTCGGCGGGCTACAACCCTATGCGGGTTCCACCTGGTGGGCGCTCAGCCGTGGGGCAGCGGCGCATGTCATCGATTTTCTGGACTCACATCCCGACTACGCCGAATTTTTCCGGCACACCGTCTGTCCTGACGAATCCTGCATTCACACCATTCTGGGCAACTCGTCTTACGCAACCGGTATCCGCCCCTGCCTGACCTATACCGACTGGAGCACCCACCGGCATCGCCCCGAGCCCCTGACCCTGGCGCATGCCGAATTTTTGACACACGCCCCCGCACGCATGCCAAACAACGCTTATCCAGACGCCCTCGCATTTCTCTTCGCACGCAAATTCGTCCCCGAGTCGCGTGAACTGCTGAGGCTTCTCAACGCAGTGCTGGACGGCGAATCCGCCACGCCACAGCGCAGCGCGCCCCAGCATGTAGCCGTGCCTGTGCCCGTGATGCAGGACTGACGCGGCCGCTACCCGGATCAATCCATGGAACTCTTTGTATACCGCGGTGCCAGCCCGAACTTCGGCGACGAGTTGAACCACTGGCTCTGGCCGCGCCTGCTCGGCGATGCGTTCGATGGTGCTGGCGATCTGTTCCTCGGCATCGGCTCCACCATTCTGTCGGGCTTGAGTCCGCGGCGACGCAAGGTGGTCTTCGGTGCAGGTTACGGCGGCTACACGGCAATGCCCGCGCTGGATGCATCCTGGGACGTGTATTTCGTGCGCGGCAAACTCAGCTCCCGCGCCCTCGGCCTGGGCGACGATAAGGCCATTGGCGATGCGGGCATCCTGATCCGCAGTCTGGGAATTCAGCGCCAGGCTACACCGGGCAGGGTTTCCTTCATGCCGCATTGGGAAAGCGTCTGGCCGGGGCGATGGGCGCAGGCCTGCCGCCTGGCCGATGTGCAGTTCATCGACCCGACAGCTTCCGTGGATACCGTTCTGGCCGCAATTGCCGGCACGGAACTGCTGCTCACCGAGGCCATGCATGGCGCGATCATCGCGGACGTGCTGCGCACGCCTTGGGTTGCGACCTCGCCCGCAATGCCGCATCGCATGAAGTGGGACGATTGGGCTTCGGCGCTGGATCTGCACATCAATTGGGCGCAACTGCCCCGCAGTTCGTTGCTCGAGCAGGCGCTGCGCCTCGCACCACGCGGGGGCGTGCTGGCCAACGCGTTGTCCGCGCGGCGGCGAGCCACCGCAGTCCTGCGCGATTACACGCCTGACTGGTGGGTCGAGCGTGCGGCGCAGCAATTGCGCAAATTGGCCGATAGCGCCGTGCCCAGTCTGAGCCGTGACACCGACCTGGACACGGCACATTCGCGTATGAGCTGCCAGCTCGATTGGTTCGTGCGGCGCGAAGGCCTCGGCCGCATAAGGGTCTGACACGATGGTCGCCCAAACGCCCGGCCCCGCTGGAGCCGCCATGAGCCCTGTTGCAGC
This sequence comes from Burkholderiales bacterium, assembly GCA_013044035.1. Classification (GTDB taxonomy): domain Bacteria; phylum Pseudomonadota; class Gammaproteobacteria; order Burkholderiales; family Burkholderiaceae_C; genus Thiomonas_A. Next base: position 47,112 of record JABEVE010000080.1, on the reverse strand, counting down.
CCCCTCTTTCAACGCGCACTGGGCCGAGCCCGGTGGCATCGAAATCAGTGTGGTGATCTGCACCCGCAACCGGTCACGGCGGCTCACCGACTGCCTGGAGCGTTTTTACAACCAGCGCACCACGGTGCGCTGGGAACTGCTGATCGTCGACAACGCCTCGACCGACGACACGCGCGCCGTGGCCAACGCCTTCATCGACGATCTCGATGCGCCTGCCTGCACCCTGTTCGAGGGCGCCCGAGGCAACGGCGCAGGGCGCAATGCCGCACTGCCCTGGGCGCGCGGCGCTGTCATCGGCTTCACCGACGATGACTGCTACGTCGCCGCCGACTATGTGGAGCAGCTCGCCCGCACCTTCCGCGAGCACCCGGTGGACTACATCGCCGGGCGCATCCTGCTGTATGACGCGGACGACGCGCCGGTGACCATCGCCGAGTCCACTGTGCCGCGTGACGTGCCCGCACACCGCCCCGTGCCCGGTGCCTTCATCCAGGGCGCCAACATGGCCTTTCGTCGCGATGCGCTGCTGCGGCAGGGCGGATTCGACCCGGTGTTCGGCGCCGGTACGCGCTTTGCAGGAGAAGACTGGGAGGTCGCGATGCGCGTCAGCGACGCTGGCGGCGCCGGCCGCTACGAGCCCAGCGTGCTGGTCTGGCATCACCATGGCCGCAAGGCGCCCGACGTGCCCGCACTGTGGCGCTTCTATCTGATTGGAGAGGGCGCGCTGTACGCCAAGACCCTACTACACAGCCGCTTCAAATGGGCCATTTTCACCATGCTGCTGCGAGCCCTGCGCGCTCAGTACACCTGGCGGCCGACCCGGCCCTTCTTTTTTCTGGTACGCGGCTTCATGCAGTACCTAGCCCTGCAAGCGCGGCCCGGCAATCGAGCACGCGCCGCCGCCTCAACGTCATGAGCAATGCACCGTCTCCCAACCTGAAGGAGCAGGTCTTCTCTGCCGTGCGCTGGACTGCGGTGTCCGCTGCCACCGGCGCCATCGTGCAACTGCTGCAGGTGGTGATGCTCACTCGCATCCTCACCCCGGCGAACTACGGGGTGATGGCCATCGTCGCTGCTGTGCTCACCTTTCCCTGGGTACTCAACGGCACGGGGCTCAACAGCGCCTTCATCCACCGCCGCAACGTCACCGAAGGCGAGCGCTCCAGCCTGTTCTGGGCCGGGGTGATTTTTGCCATTCTTCTGGGTGCTGTGGTGCTGGCGCTGGCACCCCTCGTCGCCTGGGCCTATGGCGACGCCCGGCTGCTGCCATTGCTTGCCCTGTCTTCGGCCACATTTCTGGTCAGCGGCGTCGGCGCACAGTTCCGCATGAATGCGGAAAAGCATCTGCGTTTCAAGGCCATGGCCGTGATCGAAACCCTCGCCGCTGCGTTCAGCATGGCGGTGGCGGTGCTTACGGCTCTGGCCGGCGCTGGGCCATACACCCTGGTGTGGGCCAGCCTTGCGGGCGCACTGGTCAATAGTGGACTGGCGTGGATCTATCTGTCGGCGGACTGGAAGCCGGCCTGGCACCTGTCTTGGCGGGAGCTCAAGCCCTATGTGCATTTCGGCCTGGCTGCGGTGTCCAGCGCGCTCATCGGCAACCTCAATCGCAGCCTTGACGTCATGGTGCTGGGCAAGTTCGTGCTGCCCGCTGATCTGGGGCTCTACAGCGTGCCACGCAATTTCATGAACCAGATGCAGACTTTCGTCAACCCGATCCTTTCGCGGGTTGGCTTTCCGCTGATCGCCAGTGTGCAGGCGGACCGTGCCCGAGTGCGCACCATCACCGCATCGACCCTCAATCTGGTGGGTGCGCTCAATGCGCCGGTGTATGTGGGCATGGCGTTGTTCGCCGACCCGCTGGTGCGCGTGCTGTTCGGCAGGGAATGGCATGACACCGGGCATCTGCTGGCCATCCTCGCCGTGGTGGGTTATGTGCGAGCGATGTTCAGCCCTATCCGCGATCTGATCCTGGGTGTCGGCCTCGCCGGGCTCGAGTTGCGCTGGAACCTGGTCATCTTCGCGGCCTATTTGCCCGCCATCGTCGTCGGCTCGCTGTATGGGCCGCTGTCATTGGCCGTGCTGCTCTTGGTTGCTACTGTGCTGCTGCTGGCTCCGGCCTGGGTTGGCATCTTTCATCCTCTGGCTGGCATCGGCATCGGCGAATTCGCTCTGCTGGTGCTGCGCCCGGTGCTGCTGGCGGCGCTGAGCATGGCGCCCGCTGTGCTGCTGGCGCGCGCGTTCGCCCAGCCTGTCATGCAATTGGTCGTCGGCGCCGCGGTCACCGCGCCGCTTTATTTGCTGCTCAACCTGCTGACGAACCGCTTTTTCGTCGATTCCCTGTTCCGACTTCTGCTGCTGCGACGGACGGCGGCGGGTACCGCGACATGATTTCTCTCGCCCGATTTTCCCCGGCACTCCCGCCGATCGCCAGCCCCAGACTGCGGCTGGCAGCAATCGTGGCCCTGCTCTGGGTTGCGCCTCGTGCGCAAGCTGCGGAGTTTCCGCCACCTTTGCCGCCCGAGTCGCCAGGCCTGCATCCAGTGGCCCAATTCCAGCACACCTGCAGCGGCAATCTCTTTGGGCTGAGCAGCGGCGCGGCTGCGCAGGCGCTGTTCGGCGATTCCACTCTGGCAGACTGCTGGACCACAGCGCAGGGCGGTGTGCGCTTCGACAACGAGGGCGAAATCGGCCGTCTGCATGGTCATGCGCTGATCGAGCGTACACAGTACCGCCACTACCGCGCGCTGGATTTCACCGGGCACGATGTCTCGCTGACTTACAACCTTGACCATGCGCCGCAATGGAGCTTGTATACATCGGCCAGCGACCGCTCCAAGCAGCAGAATCTGGCCATCCTGCAAGCGCCTTTGCCCGACCTTGTGCGCAAGCAGGTGCTGACCGCCGGGGGCGTACGTCGCATAGCCGGGCCGTGGGACATGACCGCGGATACAGCGTTGATCCGCATTACCAATGGCGCAGCCAGCCAGCGTCCCTACGACATGGACATTGACCTGATGCGCCTGGGGCCGCGTTACACCAGCGCGGCGGGCAACAGCATCGGCTACGTGCTGTCGCTGCTGCAGGGCCGCTATCCCAATGCAGCCCTGCAAACGGGCAATGCGCCACTGGCCGATTTCCGCCAGATCGAGAACGGTGCGCAGTTCAACTGGTCGGACGGTGCTTTCTGGCAGGTGTCGGGCACGGCGGGCTTCCTGCAATACACCGCGCCCAGTCTGCCGTCACTGAACTTCAGCGGCTCCGTGGCCAATGTGCAGACCAAACTCGCACTGACCGACAAGACGGCACTGGGGATGCAGATTTATCGCGAATTCGCGGCCTACAACACCGCCACCACCAACTACGAGGTGGTCACCGGCGCACGCCTGAGCGCCGCCTGGCATGTCGACACCGCCGTGCGACTGCTGGCCGATTTCACCCACGACCAGGCGATCTTTCCTGGCACCGTCCGGCGAGACCGCATCCAGGGTGGTGCCTTCACCCTGGCCTATCTGCCATTGCCGGGCACGCAACTTGCCTTGCAGTACGCAAGGACGAACCGCAGTTCCAACGCCGCCAACGCCAGCTATGCCAGTCACAGCGTGAGCGTCAGCCTGCAACAAGCTTTTTGACCCACTGACCCGAGGCTGATCTGCCATGTCTATCCGTGATTTGTTGCTTTTGACCGGTTTTGTGTTTGCCCTGACGCTCGGTCAGGCCAACGCCGGGGAGTACATGCTGGGCACTGGCGACATCGTCAGCGTGAGTGTTTATGGCCATCCCGAACTCGAGGTGAAGGCCGTTGAGGTCGACGCCAAGGGTGAGGTGGTGCTGCCGTTGCTGGGCTATGTCGCCATCGGCGGCATGAGCCCTACAGGCGCGGGCAAGGCCGTTGCCGCCAAGCTCAAAGAAGGCGGATTCATCCTCAAGCCTTACGTCAACCTGTTAGTGGTCAAGTACGACAGCCAACAGGCCGTGGTGCTCGGCCAAGTCAACAAGCCCGGCCAATATGTGCTGCAACGTGGCAGCCGCCTCACTGACCTGCTCGCGCAGGCCGGAGGCGTGAGCCCCACGGGCGCGAACACGGTGATCCTGCAGCGCGATCAAGGTGGCAAGCGGGTCGACACGTCGATCCGGCTCGACGGACTGTTTGCAAGCACTTCTCCTGTGACGGATCCGCCGATCGCCAGCGGCGACGTCATCTACGTGCCACAGGCCTCAGTCTTCTACATCGAGGGTGAGGTGCAAAAACCGGGTGCCTATCGGCTGGAGCCTGGGATGACGTTATTGCAAGCGATTGCGCTGGGTGGTGGGCTCACGCGGCGCGGAACCGACCGTGGCGCGGAGATCCATCGTCCCGGCAGCGGCAACCAGCTCGAAGCGATCGCGGCGGGCAAGGATGCCTTGATCCGCGCCAACGACGTGATCGACATTGGCCAAAGTCTGTTCTAGGAGCGACCATGGACCTCCAGGGATTTTTGTTCGTTCTGCGCGCGCGCTGGCTCACGATCGCGGCGCTGACCCTGCTCGCCGCAACGGCGGCCGGCATCACCGCGAAGCTGCTGCCCAAGCACTACATGGCCAGCGCTTCGGTGGTGATCAACAGCCAGTACGTCAACCCGGTGACCGGTGCGCAGATGCAGGGCATGCTGCTGCCGGCCTATCTCAACACCCAGGGCATGATCCTGACCAACCGCACCACGGCGCTGAAAGTGGTGGATATGCTGCGCCTGACAGACGACCCGGCGTATCAGGCGCTCTACGCCGCCCAGCCCAAAAATGCCGGGACGTTCCAGGAATGGCTCGCGCAGAAGCTGCTGTCGAAATTCAAGGTCAACACCTCGGACCGCGACAACATCATCAGCTTCAGCTACACCGCGCAAGACCCCGCGCTGGCTGCTCGCGTCACCAATGCTTTTCTCGATGCTTATGTGCAAACCAATCTGGCACTCAAGACCGGGCCAGCACAGCACACGGCACAGTGGTACGCGGGCCAGCTCAAGACCATGCAGACCCAGCTGGAACAGGCGCAGTACAGGCTCATCTCGTACCAGAAGGAGCATGGCGTCATCCTCACCGACCAGGGCTTGCAGGCTGAGATGCCGTTGCAGGCGCTGGTCACGCAGCAGGCCCTTGCTGCGGCGCAAAACTATGGCGATCTGTCCAAGGCGCAGCACTTGGGCGAGCACAACGCCAACGTGATGAACGACCCGGTGGTGCAGGCGCTTAAGACCAATCTTGCCCAGGCCCAGGCCAAGCTCAGCCAGCTCGCCCAGACCGAGGGCGCCAACAACCCGCAATACCTCAGCGCGCAGGCGGAGGTGAGCAGCCTGCAGCAGCGGCTGAACCAGCAGATCGCCTCGGTGCAGCGCACAGTGCAGAACTCGGCGCAGGTGTCGCAGCAGAGCATGGCCGAGCTGCAGTCCGCCGTACGCGTGCAGCAGCAGCGGCTGATGGCCGACAACACGCTCAAAGCCGAGGGCCAGTTTCTGGTGCAGCAGGTTGCCAACGCCCAGCGGATTTACGACGTCACGCTGCGCAGCTATCAGGACAGCGAATTGCAGTCCAAGTCGGACCAGACCGATATGTCGGTGCTCAGCCGCGCTGTTGCACCGATGGAGCCAGTCGGTCCGCGGGCCTTGGTCAGCGTGGCGCTGGGCGGGGTACTCGGCCTCATTCTTGGCTTGTCACTGGCCTTGGTGCTGGAGCAGTTGCAACGCAAGGTGCGCTCGGTACAGGAAGTCATCGACTTGACCGGCGCGCCGTTGCTGGGCACCGTGCAGATCCGCCCCCTGCTGTTGCGATGATGGACACCCCTGTTGCCCAAGAGCCGCTTCCGGTGCGCTTCGCGCGCCGCCTCACGGCAAACAACCTGGAGGCCCCCATGAGCGCCGTCCCCGTCGAACCGCGATCCAACTCCACCATTCCTGTGGCTCTGCACAAGGATGTCAAGCTTGGCCAGCTGCTGCTGGATTCTGGCAAGCTCAGCGCGGCAGACTCGGAGCGCGTGCTGTGGCTGCAGAAGGCTGAAAACCTGCGTTTTGGCGATGCCGCCGTGCGCCTGGGCCTGGTGAGCGAGCAGGACATCTTGCTCGCCTTGGCGCGGCAGTTCGACTACCCCTATCTCGCCCCGAGGGCCAATGGCTTCAGCGAGGAACTCGTTGCGGCCTACCAGCCCTTCACGCCCCAGGTCGAGCAGTTGCGGGCGCTGCGCAGCCAGCTCATGCTGCGCTGGTTCGGCGCCGGGCAACGCAGTCTCGCCCTGATTGGCACCGGGCCAACGGACACGATGAGCAATCTGGCGGCCAACCTGGCCGTGGTGTTCTCCCAGCTCGGCGAACGTACCCTGCTGATCGATGCCAATCTGCGTCGGCCGATGCTGCAGCGCATGTTCAATCTGCCGGCGCGCCAGGGGTTGTCGGACGTGCTGATCGGCCGTGCCGGCGTCGATGTGGCGGTGCGCATCGAGCCGCTGCTTGGCCTCACGGTGCTGAGCGCGGGCACTCAGCCGCCCAATCCAGCGGAACTGCTGGCGCGGCCGGCCTTTGCGGCGCTGCTGGGGCGTTGCGAAGACCAGTTTGACGTCATCCTCGTCAACACGGCGCCGACCCACCTCGCCGAAATTCTCCCCGTTTGCGCGGTCACGCAGGGTGCACTGCTCCTGGTGGATCAGCATCACAGCGCCGCTGCTGATGTGCGAGCAACCGCCGGCGCCATCCAGCACGCCGGGCTGACCCTGGTGGGCAGCGTGCTCAACCAGCGCTGAAGGGCTCCGGCAGACCATGGCACTGCCCTTCGACGCCCCATCGCAAAACCGCCAACGCGCGCGCATGGCGCTGACGGTTCTGGGGGGGGGGGCGCTGGCGCTCCTGGCGGGCTACGGCGCCGGCAAGCTGGCACTGGACGATGGCACCCATCTGGCGCTGCTCGTTGCCTTGCCAGCCGCCTTGGCCCTCGGCCTGTTGTTCGTCTACGCGCGGCAGACCCTGCTGCTTCTCATCATCCTGTTCCGCGCCAACCTCGACCCCATGCTGAACATGACCAAGATCGGTGGCGGCGGCGCGGCTATCGGCCTGGGCGGTTTGCTCAACGGTCTGATCCTCGGCCTCATTGCCATCGAGCTGTTCAACCGCCACCGCATCCCGGTGGCCCGTCTGCTGCTGCAGACCTGGCTGCCACTGCTGGTGGTCATGGTCGGCACCCTGGTCATCACCCCGCGGCTGGTGCCCGGGATCAAGAATGACCTTGCGCTGCTGTCCAATGCGGGCATTTTCCTGCTGGCCTTCGTGTACGTGCGCGACAAGGCCAGCCATGACGTTTGGATGCGCGCCGTGCTGCTGTCGACCATCGGCCCTCTGCTCTACGGCTGGTATCAGATCGCGACCCATCAGGGCTTTTACGACCCCCAGGTGGGGATGCGCATCAACAGCACCTTCTCGCACCCCAACATCTTTGCGTTCTACCTGGTGCTGATGGTGTCGTTGCTGTTTGTTGTCTGGCGCGGCGGCCTGCTGCCGGTCAGCACGCGCGTGCGCAGGCTGCTGCCGCCTTACATCCTGCTGCTGCTGTTCCTGCTGATGACCACCAAGACCCGCAGCGCCTGGGGTGCGATGGCGGTCTTCTTTCTCGTCTACAGCCTGGTGATGGAGCGCAAACTGCTTCCTCTGTTAATTCTCGCTGGCCTGGCCTCGCTGCTCATGCCCGATGTGCGTGAGCGCATGACCGAACTGACCACCGGCAACAGCGGCATGTACTACCAGCAGCTCAACTCCTTCGCCTGGCGCAAGGACATGTGGATGGCCGCGCTGCACTTCATGGAACCTTCACATTACCTGTTTGGCTACGGCAAGGAGTCCTATGCGTTCTATTCGCGACTGTTCTACCCATTGGGCAATGGCGAAGGCCCGCCAGCGCACAACGTTTATATGCAGGTGTTCTTCGACGGTGGTGTGATGGGCCTGGCCGGCTTCGTCTGGCTGCTCATCGGTACGGGGGCGCTCGCCGCAGGCGTGCGCAAGACCGACCGCATGGAGGGCTTTCTGCTCGTGATGCTGGTACTGGAGTTCGCGCTCGTCTCGGTGTCCGACAACATGCTCGACTACCTGGTCTACAACTGGTATCTGTGGTTCGTTCTAGGGGCGGGTATCAGTCTGCACTTGGCACGGCGTGGCGGACCCGAAACTCCGGGCGCTGTACCGAGGCACCCCGCGATCCGGTCACCAGTCGTCGCCATGCCATTGCGACGAGAAGAACTCTGATGCCCGGCCGTGACGACCCCGATTGGCAGGCTGATCTGCGCCGCGTGAACCAGCCACGGCCGCTGTTCAAAGAGCAATCGCTTTGGGCCATCTGGGTCTACCGTTACGGTCGAAGAGTGCAGGCTCGGCCCGATGGCTTGCGCAAGCGCCTCGCGATGCGCTGGTACTGGTTTCTGTTCCGTGTCGTAGAGACCTGCATCGGCATCAGCCTGCCGAAGGAGGCGGTGATCGGCGGTGGGCTGCGCATCTTCCACTTCGGCGGCATCTTCGTGCATCCCGAGGCTCGGATCGGAATGAATTGCACCCTTCGGCAAGGCGTGACCATCGGCAACAAGACCGAAGGGGGCCCGGCCCCCGTCCTGGAGGACGATGTGGAATTGGGCGCCTACGCGCAAGTGTTGGGCGGCGTAGTGCTTCGCTCCGGCTGCCGTGTGGGTGCCTTGTCCGTCGTCGTCCATGATGTCGAAGCTGGCGTGACCGTGGCGGGCGCACCAGCTCGGCCTTTGCATGCGCGTGCGCCCGGGTTGGTTTTGCTGCAGAGGCCGCAAGGTCGGCAGACGGACTCCTGAGATGCGCGCCTTGGTCGATCCAGTCGAATTCCAACCTGCCGAGGCGCAGGCGTTGATGCAGGTTGCCTACTTCATCAATCAATATCCCAAAGTCAGCCACACCTTCATCCGGCGGGAGATCCAGGCGCTGGAGCGTCAGGGCATTGCGGTGCTGCGCATTGCACTGCGCGGCTGGGATGCCGAACTGGTGGATGCGGCGGACCTCGCCGAACGTGAGCAGACGCACTATGTGCTGCGGCATGGGGCGCGTGGTTTGTCGGGTCCGGTGCTCAAGATGGCACTGCACCACCCTGTGCGCATGGCTCGGGCGTTGATCTGGGCGGGGCGGCTGGCACGGCTCAACGAGCGCAGTCTTCCCTATCACTGGATCTATCTCGCCGAGGCTTGCCAGCTCGTGCAATGGGTGCAGGCAGCAGGTGCCGCCCATGTGCATGCGCACTTCGGCACCAATTCGGCGGAGGTCGTGATGCTGGCGCGGCTGCTGGGCGGGCCGCCGTACAGCTTCACGGTCCACGGGCCGGAGGAGTTCGACAAACCGCTGGGCATCCACCTCCGAGAAAAAATCGAACACAGCGCCTTCGTTGTGGCGATCAGTTCGTTTTGCCGCAGCCAGTTGTACCGCTGGGTGGGTTCGGCGCATTGGGGCAAAGTGCGGGTGGTGCGCTGTGGCATTGAGCCGGGTTTTCACAGTGGCGTCGAGATGCAAAGCAACCCCAACAGGCAGTTGGTCTGCGTCGGGCGCCTGAGCGAGCAGAAGGGCCACCTGCTGCTCATCGAGGCGGTCGCCTTGCTTGCTGCGGAAGGTGAGGCGTTCACGCTGACCCTGGCGGGCGACGGCGAATTGCGCCCACAGATCGAGGCGGCTATTGCCCGGTGCGGCCTGGGCGACCGCGTCGTGATCACCGGCTGGATCGGCAGTGCGGAGGTCCGGAATCAGCTTCTCGGCGCGCGGGCCCTGGTGCTGTCGAGTTTCGCCGAAGGCTTGCCGGTGGTCGTGATGGAGGCGATGGCCTTGGGGCGCCCGGTCGTGGCCACGCAAATCGCCGCAATGGCTGAGCTGGTGGACGATGGCCGCAGCGGCTGGCTCTGCCCGGCGGGAGACGTGGCCGCGCTGGCTGCAGCCATGCGGCGCTGCCTGCACACCAGCGCGGAGCAACTCACGGTCATGGGTGCGCATGCCCGCGCCGTCGTGTTGTCCCGCCATGACGCCGATGTGGAGGCGCAGCAACTCGGGCGCTTGTTCCGGGCGGCTGCCAACAGTGTGTGCGCAGACGCCATGATCGCCACCGCCCGGCCACCCGAAGAGCGCGTCCTACCTCGCTTGGGGAACAAGGCGCGCAGTGACGAGGGGGGCATCCAGTGAGCGCGCTGCTCTACGGCCTCTTGCTGCTGGCGTGCATCGCGCTGGCGCTGCCGGTTGGCCTGCTGCTGTTGCAGGTCTTGAGCGCGTGGCTGCCGAGACGGACTGCGCCTCCTTGCCCCGATGCGACAGGGTGCTTTGCAGTGCTGATGCCCGCGCATGACGAAGCCCTGAACATTCGCTCCGTGGTGAAGAGTGTGCGCCTTGATTTGCGCCCACAGGACCGCTTGCTGGTGGTGGCCGATAACTGCGGCGATGACACCGCTGCCATGGCGCGCGCGGTGGGCGCGGAGGTGGTCGAGCGGCAGGATCCGATGCGTCGTGGCAAGGGATACGCCTTGGATTTCGGCATACGACATCTGGCCTTGAACCCGCCAGATGTCGTAGTCATCATCGATGCGGATTGCACGGTGCAACCTGGGTCCATCGCCTGCATTGCCGTTGCTGCCCTGAAGACCGGCGCGCCTGCGCAGGCCTACTACCGCATGGAGCTGCCGCCGGATGCCGGACTGAAGATCAAGATCGCCGCCTTCGCCTGGCGTGTCAAGAACCTGGTTCGTCCGCTGGGCTATCTCCGCCTGGGTTTGCCTTGCCAACTCATGGGCAGCGGGATGGCATTTCCGTGGACATTGATCGCGCAAGCCGATCTGGCTGACGGCGATCTTGTCGAAGACCTCAAACTCGGGCTTGAGTTTGCCTGCAACCGCACCGCGCCCAGGTTTGTCCCGCAAGCCGAAGTCAGCAGTGTCTTTCCCACCAGCGCTGCGGGAGTGGCGACTCAGCGCAGGCGCTGGGAACATGGGCATCTGGGCATGCTGTTTGGTGTGGCGCCGCGCCTGCTGTGGCAGGGGCTATGCAGCGCCAACCTCGGCTTGCTGGCTTTGGCGGTGGATCTGTGCATTCCGCCGCTCGCCCTGTTGGTCTTGCTGATGACGGCGGCAGTCACAACGTCCACTCTCGCTTGGTGGGTTTTGCACTGGACTGCGCCGGCCGTGATCGCCTGGGTTTCCTGTCTGGGGTTTGTGGCGGCCGTCCTGGTCGCATGGACACGCTTCGGCCGCGACATGCTGAGTTTCACCGAAATGGCAGGCATCCCGCTCTATGTGCTCTGGAAGGTGCCGGTCTATCTCCGCTTTGCACTACGGCGCGAACGCAACTGGGTGCGGTCGGCAAGGGAGGGCAAGAAATGAAACCCGACCTATCAGGCAGTCTGACGGCATGCGCGGGCGATGAGGTGCTGTATCTCTTCGGCCTGCCCTTGCAGAACACGACTCTGGACTTGGCCGCCGATGTGCTACTTCGGGCCGCTGCACAGGGGCAGTGCCGCAACGTCTATTTCGTCAATGCACATTGCGTCAATCTCGCAGCCTCCAATGCCGACTTTGACGGCACGCTGCGCGCGGGCGATCTTCTCTTTGCCGACGGCATCGGCATGCGGATTGCCGCCCGCGTGGCGGGTGGCCGCGTGCGGGACAACGTCAACGGCACCGACTTGTTTCCCCTGCTTTGCGCCGGGGCAACGCAGGCTGGGCTGGCGTTGGCGTTCATCGGCGGCAAACCAGGCGTCGCGCAGGCCTGCGCGCGCAATGTGGTCGTGGCGCACCCTGGGTTGAAGGTCGCCTACGTTCAGGACGGATACTTCCCGGCCGCGCAGACCGACGCTGTGCTTCAGGCCCTGCGCGAGTCACAGGCACAACTGGTTTTCGTTGCCATGGGGGTACCCCGGCAAGAACAGTTCATCCACCAACATGGCGATGCACTGGGCGCCACAGTGCGCTTGGGGGTCGGAGCCTTGTTCGATTTTTACTCCGGTGCGGTTCCCAGAGCGCCAAGGATGTTGCGCAGACTGGGGATGGAATGGTTGTTTCGTTTTTTAATCGAGCCGCGGCGCCTGTTCGCACGCTATGTGCTGGGGAATCCTCAGTTCCTCGCCCGTGTCCTCTGGCGTCGCCTGCGAAGGCGTGAGGCTTTGACCCATGAGTCACTCACGGGCTGAATCTGACGTGTGTTTTTGGTGCCATTGCTTAAATGGCAATATCGAAAAATGCATTCATTGGGTGCAAAAATAGAAGTCATGATGAAGATTTCGCCACATAACGTAGGAATTTTCTTAAACTAAAATCATCATTTGCTTACGCAATCTGGAGCGTTCTAGCTTGTAGCATCCGCACTTCCGAAGTTTTTCAACCGGTCGTGTTGCTTGGATTGTGGTGGTCGCTGCGCATATTGTCGCAGCAGGATGGCAATTCAGCGCGTGTCCCCAAGGATCCGTCATGCGCCAAGTCTTGAATGTGTTTGCCGTCTTGCTTTTGGTCACAGTCCTTGGCGGCTGTGGTGGTGGAGGTGGCAACGAAGCGATCGCCGCCACGACGACTCCAACCACGAACAGTGCCAGCGCCACTCCTGCTGTGACGACATCGTCGATTTCGCTGTACCGTGTGTTCTCACCGCAGAGTTTCTGGTACCAGCCGATTCCGGCCAATGCGCCGTTGAACCCGAATTCTGCGGCCTACACCCAGAATCTGGTTGATCAGATCCAGACCCATTACAACAACGTCAACCTCAATACCACCAGCTATGCCGCCTCGATCTATTTTGTGCAAACGAATGGCGGTGCAAAGGATGTGACCTGGGTCGACGGAACGCCGGTCTATCCGGTCGCCAAGACCGTGAACGTCGGGTTCAACGATTGCCAGAACAAGGGTTGGACCGACCCAAACCTAATTGCGCAATGGCAGAACGTGCCGATTCCAGTCGGGGCAAAGCCGGCCAGCGGCACAGATAGTGAAATGTCCATCTACGACCTCAGCACCCATACCCTGTGGGATTTCTGGGTGATGAGTCAGACCAACGGGCAATGGCAAGCCTGCTGGGGCGGGCGGATCCAGAACACCACGCAGAACGCGGGCATGTTCCCCAATCCCTACGGCACCACGGCAACCGGACTGCCCTTCATCGGCGGTGAGATTTCGGCCGAAGATTTGGCGAAAGGACAAATCAATCACGTCATGGGAATCTCACTGGTCAATGCGGCGACCTGGAATGTGTTCTCCTGGCCGGCCAACCGCTCGGATGGCTACAACCCGTCCAACGCACCAAACCAGATCCCCGAAGGGACGCGTTTGAGGCTCGACCCCAGTGTTAACGTCGATGCGCTTAATCTCACTCCAGTCGGCCGCATGATCGCCAAAGCAGCGCAGACTTATGGCTTCGTCATCTGGGACAAGGCCGGTGCAGTGTCACTGCGCATGGTCAACCCCAATACCTATACCCTCGCAGGCAAGCCCGATCCCTATCCCGCGCTGTTCGGTGGCATGGCGTCCTGGCAGGTGCTGCAGAATTTCCCCTGGAACAAAATGCAGTTCATGCCGAACAACTACGGCCAGCCGAACTGACGGGAAGGGTCTGCCTCATCATCCCACGCTTGCGTCCAGTCCTGGAGCTGACCCCGATCGCTGAGGTGCGGGACTCAGTGCTGCGGGTTGTGCTTAAGATCGTTGCATGGGTATCGAGTCGCTCTGGGTGCACGTGACGGATCTGGGCGACAGCGCCGTGCTGTTGCCGCTTGCCTTGGTCATCGTCCTCTGGCTGGGATCGCAGTGCTGGCGCGCCGCTGCATTTTGGGCGGCGCTGTTCTGCGCCGATGGGGCGGGAGTCATCCTGAGCAAGCTACTTTTCATGGGATGGGGCCTGCATCCCGAAGGGTTCGATTTCACCGGATTGAGCGGGCATAGCGCTTTGTCCATGCTGGTGTTTCCGACCCTTGGGCAGTTGCTCGGCGCCGGCCGCCGAGCCAGCGTACGCTGGGCGTTGCCGCTGCTGGGCGCGCTACTGGCTGCTGTCATCGTGGTGTCGCGACTGAAGACCAACTTCCACACCCCGATTGAAGCTGTATCGGGCGCGCTCTGGGGTGGGGTCATGGCTGTTTTGGCCTTGTGGCGACTGCCCCGGCAGCGCATCAACCTGCACAGGCGGGCTTGGTTTCTTCCCATCGCCATTCTGCTGCCACTGGTCTTGAACTACGGGGAGGTCTTCCCGTCCTACAAGTTGCTGGAAAATATTGCCTGCCAGCTCAGCGGGCGGGCACGGCCCTATACCCGCGCCGATTTGACCCATCCCGGCGGCTGAACAGCAGGCAGGGCCTAGCAGCGTGGGCGGCAGAAGGTTGTTGAAGTCGACGTAGGACGGTGGGCGTGCGTGCATACGGCATGCCCACGAGTGATCGCCCCTATGAGCCGGGCCAGGCGATGCTGCTGCCGGCGGCGCTGCAGGACTGGCTGCCGCCGGGCCACTTGGCCTACTTCATCCACGACATGATCGACACGCTGGACCTGAGCGCGTTCTACGCGCGCAATGAGGGCGGCGGAGCGCGCAACCAGCCCTTCCATCCGGCGATGATGGTCAAGGAGCTGGTGTACGGCTACGCCACCGGGGTGTTCTGTTCGCGCAAGATCGAGCGACGTCTGCACGAGGACCTGGCGTTGCGGATGCTGGCGGCGGGCAACTTCCCCAAGCACCGCACGATTCGGGATTTCCGTGCGCTGCACCTCAAGGTGTTCTCGAACCTGTTCGTGCAGGTGGTGCGTCTGGCGCGCGAGATGGGCCTGGTCAAGCTGGGCACGGTGGCCATCGACGGCACCAAGGTCAAGGCCCATGCGAGCCGCCACAAGGCGATAGCCACGGGCGCATGCAGCACACCGAGGCCGAGTTGAAGAAGCAGATCGACGCGCTGCTGGCACGGGCAAAGGCCAGCGACGAGGCCGAGGCGCAGGAGCCCGAGATCGACATCCCGACCGAGATCGCGCGACGCGAGGCCAGGCTGGACGCGATTCGGCAACCTCGGTGCGCTGCCCGCGCTGGGCCTGGCCGACGCGGGCTATCGCAGCGAGGACAACCTGCGCGATGCGCCGATCGAGCGTGTACGCGCCGAGTGGAAACTCGTCTGCGCCGCACTGAATCTGCGGCGAATGGCCACCTTGATCCCCGCCTGAGCGGGACATACGCTAGAGGTCACCGCGCACAACGCGCCCGCTGCTGTCCTCTGGGGGCCTTCCGATGGGACAACCACGCCGATCGGGCCGGGAAAACCGGCCAGCCTGCTGCCATCAACGGCTCATCGCGGCTTCATCGCCTTCTTCTGCTCACGCTCCTGGTGGCGCTGACTTTGATGACGTCGTCGTCGATCCAGCGCGGACCTCTCCTACGCTTGTCGCATCGCAGGCGTGCCGTCCATCGGGCACTCACAAGCAAACATCGGATCGCCTGTGGGGCACTCAAAACTCGGTCGGGTCGACGTCGATGGCCCAGCGCACGCGCGCCTTGGCATGCAGCAGCGCGGCGCGCCATTGCGCGAGGAACCCGTGCAATGCGATACGGTGATTGCCTTCCACCAGCACATGCTGGCGGTGCACATCGGCCACGCGAGCCAGACTGGCGGGTACGGGCGGGTAGACCATCAAGCCGCCGGCGGCGCCACCGACATTCCCGTCCGTTTGACCGGGCGCCGCACTCAAGCTGTCTGCGGGGGTGGCGAGGATGTCCGCCGCGAGCTTGCTGGCTTGGGCCAGAAAGGCGTCGAGCACTTCGGTCTTTTTATGTTCGGCGCGCAGCAGCGCCTGGTGGCTGAAGGGCGGCATGCCGGCGCTCCGGCGCTCTGCTAGCTCTCGCGCAGCGAAACCTGGGTAGTCGTACGCCACCAGGGCGCTGTACAGCGAGTGCTCGGGGTAGGCGGTCTGCACCAGCATTTCGGGGGTGGAGGATGGACGGTGCAAATCGGCTGCGTCGGGTTTGGCCTCGCAGCAATCAAGCGCGTCGGCAGGGCCTGGGTTGCGATCGATCGGCAAGGCATCGACCCGGCCGGCGCGGCCGGCGGCCTGCATCAGTTGGGCGAACAGGCGCTCGGGGCCGCGCAGATCGTGGGTGAACAGGCCGGCGTCGGGGTTGAGCGCTGCCACCAGGGTGACGCGCTGAAAGTCGTGGCCCTTGGTGATCATCTGTGTGCCGACCAGGATGTCGACTTCGCCCGCGTGCATCTGCGCGAAGCCGGCCTGCGCCGCCCCCTTGCGTCGGGCGGTGTCGGCGTCGATGCGGGCAATGCGCGCTTGCGGGAACAGCACGGCCAGGGCCTCCTCCACACGCTGCGTGCCGCGCCCCAGCGGTTGCAGATCGAGGCTGCCGCAATCGGGGCAGGCGCGGGGCACGGCGGCGCGGTGGCCGCAGTGGTGGCAGCGCAGGCTGCGGTCGGTGCGGTGGTAGACGAGGTGGGCGTCGCAATGTGGACAGTCGCTGAGCCAGCCGCAATCCGGGCAGCGGAGCACCGGCGCGTAACCACGGCGGTTGAGAAACAACAGGCTTTGCTCGCCGCGCGCCAGGCGCTGCTCGATCGCATCGAACAGCACCTGGCCGATGAGTCCGCCCTGACGCAGCAGCGGGTCCTGGCCGGCGTGCAGCAGACGTACCGCCGGCAGGCTGCCGCTGGCGCGCTCAGGCATTTCCAACAGACGGTATCGGCCACGCTGCGCGGCGCGCCAACTCTCCAGCGAGGGGGTCGCCGATCCCAGCACCACGGCGATGCCGCGTTGCCGCGCGCGCCACACCGCCAGGTCGCGCGCCGAGTAGCGTGCCCCTTCTTGCTGCTTGTAGGAGGCGTCGTGCTCCTCGTCCACCACGATCAACGCCAGTTGCGGCAGCGAGGCCAGTGCCGCCAGCCGCGTGCCCAGCACGATGCGTGCCGCGCCGCTGTGAGCGGCGTACCAGTGGTCAAAACGCTCGGCCTCGGCCAGGCCACTGTGCAGCACCGCAAGCGCTTCACCGGGAAAACGTTCTGCGAAGCGCTGCACCAACTGCGGGGTGAGATTGATTTCGGGCGTGAGCACCAGCACCTGCGCCTGCGGGTCTTGCGCCAGAACGTGCGCGGAGAGTTGCAAATACACCTCGGTCTTGCCGCTGCCGGTGACGCCGAACAGCAGGAAAGTCGCGTAGCCCCGGGCCGCGCAGACGGCATCGACGGCGGCTTGCTGCGCTGCTTGCAGTGCAGGGGGCAAAGCGGCTTGTCGCGTCGGGGGCGATGCGTCTGGTTTGGTTTGAGGCGCCTGCGAAGCATCGTCGTGCACAGTGCCGGGCGCCACGCCGTGCATGGCCATCGGCAACGTGTTGCGCACATGGTCTCGGCCACTGTCCTGGGCGACATCCGGCACTGTTTCCAGCCAGCCCCGCGCGGCCCAGTCACGTAGCAAGGCGGCGGCCTTGGGGTGCAGCCTACGCGCCACGTCGAGTTGCAGCCGTGGCGCGGCATCATGGTGGATGAGGGCTTGCGCTGTTGCCGCGTCGGGGGTTGCGGTGCTGGCGGCGTGGGGGGGGGTGAACCCCAGCGCTGTGGCCAGCCGCCACAGCGCTGCATGGCGTGGGGACAGTTCTTGCGCCAGGGCCGTGCCGCCCGCCGGAGTGAGGCGATACGCCTGGGGTTCGCGCCGCCGATGCAAGCCGGCCACGCGCTTGGCGACCGCAGCGGCAGCGTGGTTACGCAGCCAGGTGGGCAGGGCCGCAGCCATGAGTTCGCCGAGAGGACGTTGGTAATAGGTCGCGGCGAACTGCAGCAAATCCAGCCAGTCGGCGTCCAGCGCAGGCAAGGCTGACACCACCTCACTCACCGCGCGCAGCGACGCCTCCGGCGTGGCGCTGTTGTCGGCCGGGCCCAGCACCACGCCCAAGACGTTTTGCCGCCCGAGCGGCACCCGCACCAGGCAGCCGCGCGGCAACGTCCCCGCATGGAGGTAGTCCAGGGCATCCCAAAGTGGGGCGTCCACCGCAATGCGATGCAGGGTCATGGCGAGGTGGATGGCGAGGTGTCGGCGGGCGGGTCAGCATCCGGGTTTACCACGAAATTCGATGCCATCGGTCTTGGCTAAGTGAGTGTCGACTCGCTTGCGGCGCACAGCCTTTTCGAGGTCCAGGACGTTTGAGAAATGGTCAAGCCATGCTGTGAATAACTTTGTGAATAGTCCGTGCTCTGCTGCACTTCCGGGCTGTGGATAAGTTTGTGCGCAAATTCAGGCCACGACAATCACACTCATAATAATCCTGAATAATCAAATACTTAAACTATGTAACTTCATGTTGTACTTGTGATTTGTTTGCTGCGCTGCATGGTATCGAAAATTGTGCATAAGGGCACACCGATCTTGACATCCTGGCTTCAATCAGCGCGACATTGACCACTTGGCCTGGCTGCCAATGGACCGGCATGTCCTGCTAACGGTGCCGCCGAGCAGCCACCGGCTCAACGGCGCAAGGTGCGGCTGTGGCGGTGCACGGCTTCGACGAGGGCGCTGACATGCTCGGGTGGCGTGAACTGCGAAATGCCGTGGCCCAGGTTGAACACATGGCCCACGGCTTCGCCCGGGCCTATGGTGCCGAAGCTGTCGAGCACGGCGCGCGCCTGCTCGGCCACTTTTTGCGGGGGTGCGAACAGGATGTTGGGGTCGAGGTTGCCTTGCAGCGCGACGCGGTGACCGATCTGCGCTCGCGCAGCGCCGAGGCTCACGGTCCAGTCCAGTCCCAGGGCGTCGGCGCCGCTGTGGCTCATGGCCTGCAACCAGGGGCCACCGCCCTTGGTGAACAGGATGATGGGAACCTTGCGGCTTTCGTGCTCGCGTTGGAGCTGGCTGATGACGCGCTGGCTGTAGGCCAGCGAGAACTCCTGGAAGGCCCCGTCGGCTAACGCCCCGCCCCAGGAGTCGAAGACCATCGCGGCTTGCGCCCCGGCGTCGATCTGGGCGTTAAGGTAGGCCGCCACGGCGTCGGCGTTCACCGCCAGGATGTGGTGCATCAGGTCGGGGCGCGCATACAGCAGGGTCTTGGTGGCGCGCCAGTCGTCGCTGCCGCGGCCTTCCACCATGTAGCAGGCCAGGGTCCAGGGGCTGCCGGAAAAACCGATCAGCGGCACGCGCTGGGTGCCGTTTTGCACCAGGGCGTGGCGAATCTGCGCCACGGCGTCGAACACGTAGCGCAGCTGGTTCAGGTCAGGGGTGCGCAGGGCGAGGATGTCGGCCTCGGTGCGCAGCGGGCGCTCGAAGCGGGGCCCTTCGCCAGCCTCGAAGCGCAGCTCCAGGCCCATGGCGTCGGGCACGGTGAGGATGTCCGAGAACAGGATGGCCGCGTCCAGCGGGAAGCGGTCCAGCGGCTGCAGCGTGACCTCGGTGGCGAAATCGGGGTTCTGCGCCAGTCCCAGGAAACTGCCGGCGCGCGCGCGGGTGGCGTTGTACTCCGGCAGGTAGCGCCCGGCTTGGCGCATCAGCCAGATGGGGGTGTAGTCGGTGGGTTGGCGCAGCAGGGCGCGCAGGAAGGTGTCGTTGGCGATGGCGGTCATGGGGGTATTGTCGCAAACCCCCGCGGCGCGCCAGCCCGGCGCCGGGCCTGGCCTCACACCTGACGCAAGCGGTTGAGTTGCTGCAGTTCGTACTGGGTGCTCACGCTGGACTGGGTCGCCTTGTCCACCGTGGTCTCGATGCCCTTGACCGAGCGGCCGGCCGCAGGCGCATACCAATACCGGCTGGTGACCGTGGCGTTGGGCGTGGTGTAGACCCCGTGCAGGCGGATGGCGACAAAGTGGCCGGCAGGCACGCTGACCTCCTCGCTGGCCTGCACCTGCACCCGCACGCCGATGTGCGACTCCTGCCACCACTCGGGCTGGCTCTGGACGATAACCTCATCCCATGCCTCGCCGCTGGACATGGGGAACTTGAATTGCGGAAACGCAGGTTTGTAGAGAATGGGTTCACCGGGGGTGATTTCGCGCGAGAGCAGGTCGAACTGGTTGTCGTAGATGCTTTTGAGCCAGGTGGCATCGGCCTTGTCACCATTGTTCACGTTCATGTGGATCTGTCCGTCGGGCAGCAAATCCACCACACGGCTGCGGATCAACAACCCCGCGTCCTGCTTGTCGCTGTCGTCCAGGGTCCGGGTCAGAAACAGCCATTCATCGCCGACGCGGATGTCGGGGTGGGGCAGTTGGCTCAAGGATGAGCCGGCGCTGGCGGGTGGGGACATGGGCATGGGAGTGGTGCCTCGGGGGCTGGTCGCATGGACCAAGCATAGTGGGCGACAAGACTGCACAGCAACTCACCAGGATGGCTCGCGTCCAGGCCGCTTTCCAGCCCGCCCCGAATGCTGTTGCAGCATTCCGATACATCACCATGCCGCGGCATTGCGTATTCTGTGCATCGTTATGGTGCGCGATCCGGCAAGCTGCATCCGGCCGCATCCCGATCCACGGCCCGAGCAAGGCTCGATGGACGAAAGCAGGGCGGCGCGCGCCATGGCCCATCGCCCAGCCCGCCTCTCCGCGCGTCCCATGCCCACTTCACCGCCCCAGCCGCCGCAATCCCTGCCCCTGGCTCCCTCGCTGGGGCCGTTGTTGCAGGCAGCGCACGCGGGCCCTGACCCTGGCGGTATCAACCGTCGCACCCTGTTCATCGGTCTGCTGGCGCTGGGGATTGGTGTGGCTGCCGCCTTCGTCGCGCAGGGACTGCTGGCCCTCATCGGGCTCATCACCCATCTCAGCTTTCAGGGCCGCATCGGCTGGACGCTGGCGGATCCGGCGCACAACGCGCTGGGGGCCTGGGTGATTGCGGTGCCGGTGATCGGCGCACTCATCATCGGCGTCATGGCGCGCTACGGCTCGCCGGCCATCCGCGGACACGGCATTCCCGAAGCGATGGAGCAAATTCTCACCAACCGCAGCCGCATCCCGCTGCGGGTGTTGTTTCTCAAGCCGCTGTCGGCTGCCATCTCCATCGGCACCGGTGGGCCCTTCGGCGCGGAAGGACCCATCATCGCCACGGGCGGCGCGCTCGGTTCGGTGGTCGGGCAATGGGTCCACATCACCCCTGACGAGCGCAAGACGCTGCTGGCTGCCGGGGCCGCGGCTGGCATGAGCGCCGTGTTCGGCACGCCGCTGGCCGCGGTGATGCTGGCTCTCGAACTGCTCTTGTTCGAGTTCCGCCCCGCATCCCTGTTGCCGGTGCTGGCCGCCTGTGCCACGGCTGCTGGTGTTCGCACGCTGTTCGTCGGCTTTGTGCCCTTTTTTCCCATGCCGGCACTGGCCTGGCCGCATGGGCCGGCTTTGCTGGCCTGCATCCCGCTGGGTGCGGTGGTGGGGCTGGTGGCGGTGCTCGTCACCCGTGCGGTGTATGCGGTGGAGGATGCCTTCGACCATTTGCCCATGCACTGGATGTGGTGGCCAGCACTCGGCGCCGTGGCTGTGGGCCTGATCGGCTGGTGGCAGCCGCGCACGCTGGGGGTGGGTTACGACAACATCACGGACGCCCTGTCGGGTGGCTTATCCGGCGGTCTGATCGGCCCGGCGTTGTGGTTGCTGGGCATATCCAAGCTCGTGTCGTGGACGCTTGCGCTGGGCAGCGGCACGTCAGGCGGCACGCTGGCACCGCTCATGACCGTGGGCGCCTGTCTGGGCGCCGCACTCGGCCATGCCACAGCCCTGATCTTTCCGCAACTCGGACTGAGCCCGAATCTGGCCGCTCTGGTCGGCATGGCGGCCATATTCGCCGGGGCGTCGCGGGCGCTGTTCATGTCGGTGGTGTTCGCGCTGGAAACCACCTGGCAACTCCCGGGGCTGCTGCCGCTGCTCATCGGCTGCGGCACCGCCTTCCTGGTGTCCAGCCTGTTGATGCGCCAGACCATCATGACCGAGAAAATCATCCGCCGCGGTGTGCAGGTGCCCGACACCTACCAGGCCGACCCACTGGCCCAAGCCCGCGTGCGCGACTATGCCAGCCGCGCCCCGGTGGTCCTGCAGGCGACGCAGCAAGTCGGCGAGGTGCGCGCCTGGCTGGATACCGATGCACCTGGTAGCCGCCATCTTGGTTATCCGGTGCTCGGCGCTGGGGGTGCGTTGCTGGGTGTGCTCACGCGCAAGGATGTGTTCAAAGCCGAGGTCGACCCCAGTCAAGTCATGGGCAGCCTGGTGCGGCAGCCGGCCGTGATCGTGCGCGAGGACGCCAGCCTGGCCGAGGCCATGCGCAAGCTCGCGGTTCACGACATTGGCCGCCTGCCTGTGACGGCGCAAGACGGCTCAGGTCGCCTGGTCGGCATGCTGACCCGCAGCGACATCCTGGCCGTGTGGCGCGAACATCTGCTCGACCAGCATCAGCGCGGACGCTGAGATCGGAACTCGGCGTG
Organism: Burkholderiales bacterium; assembly: GCA_013044035.1. Taxonomy (GTDB): domain Bacteria; phylum Pseudomonadota; class Gammaproteobacteria; order Burkholderiales; family Burkholderiaceae_C; genus Thiomonas_A. The sequence continues at coordinate 24,727 of JABEVE010000080.1, read as the reverse complement.
CCCCGATCATTACGCAAATAACTTGCGTTATTGGGCTGGTCGGCGGCATCATGTGGCCATGGCACGCCCTTCGCACCTATCCACGGCGATTCTCACGCTCATGCGCGCTGCGTCGCGCCACGCCTGGACGCTGGAGCAGATCCATGCCGACCTTGCCGCCCAGGGCTTGCGGGTCGACTTCTCGTCGGTGTTTCGTGCCGTCGAGCGTTTGCTGGCCGACAAGGCGCTGCGCAAGGTGCAATTGCACGCGGCGGCGGCGCGCTACGAGCTGTACGGTCCGCATCACGACCATTTGCATTGCACCACCTGTGACGCCATGACACCGGTGCCCTGCCTGGCGACAGGCCTGGGTCTGGGGGCGCTGGAGCAAAGCACCGGCTACCGCGTGACCGACCACGAGATCGTGCTGGAGGGGCTGTGCCCACAATGCCGGCTGCAAGACCAGGGCTGATGCAGCCGCTCGCGCTCCGGCGGATTTCCAACGGCGCCGACGGCTGCAACACCGTCGAGCACGTAGCGGCATATGCCCGTCAGCGCGTGCATCCATTCCATCCACAATCAACATGAACTGGCTTCCCCCCATACCTGCCCGAACCCTGCGTGCCATACACCGGCGTCTCCGTGGCTATGTTGGCCTCGCCCTGGTTGTTGCGCTGTGGCCGCTCACCGGCGTGCATGCTGCGCCGATCACGGTGGTGGCAGCCGAGAGCACATATGGAGCGATTGCCCAAGCCATCGGCGGGCCGTATGTGCAGGTCAGCAGCATCATTCAGAACCCCAATGTCGACCCGCACCAGTTCGAGGCCACGCCGCAGACGGCGCGCCACGTGGCACACGCCGCCATCGTGGTGATGAACGGGCTGGGCTACGACGACTGGATGCGCAAGTTGCTCGCCGCCAACCCGGCGCCCGGGCGGGTGGTGATCGTCGCCTCAGCGCTCGATCCCGCGCTGGTGATGCCCGACCAGAACCCGCATGTGTTCTACGACCCGCACTTAGGCGCTCTGGTGGCCCAGCGACTGGCCGCGCTGCTGCAGCAGGCCGACCCGACCCATGCGGCCGACTTCAAGCGCAATCTGCAGGCCTTCGAGCAGCGCCTGCAGCAGGTGGACGGCGTGGTGCGCCGACTCGCCGCACTGCATCCCGGCCTGGCGGTGCTGGCGACCGAGCCGGTGTATGGCTACATGCTGCGGCAGCTCGGCTGGCGCAGCCTGGGTGAGACGTTCCAATTCAATGTGATGAATGGCACCGAACCGGCGCCGCGCGTGGTGGCCCGCTATGAAGACGAACTGCGGCTGCACCGCGTCGCCCTGCTGGTCTACAACAGCCAGGTGAGCGACCCGCTGACCGTGCGCATGCGCGACATCGCGCGCCAAAGTGGCATCCCCAGGGTCGGCGTGAGCGAATTCGCGCCGCCTGGCATGGACTACCCGGGCTGGTTGCTGAGCAGCCTGCACGCCGTGCGGCAAACACTGGCCGAGGGTGGGCGATGAACGCACCAGCCCACACGCATGCTGGAATGGCGGCAGACACCACAGAAATCGGCGACAACCAAGTGGGCGCGAACAGGGGTGCGTCGGCCGTTTGGGCCGTGCAAGCGCGCGGCCTGAGCTGCCGGCACGGCGAGCAGGCCGTGATCACCGCACTGGACCTGGCACTGGCCCCCGGCCAGCTCGTGGGCGTGTTCGGCACCAACGGCTCGGGCAAGACCACGCTCCTGCAAACCCTGGCCGGCATCCTGCCTGTGGGTGGCGGCAGCCTGGAGCTGCTTGGCCAACCCCTGGCGACAGCGCGCACCCGCATCGGCTATGTGGCGCAGACGGTGCCGGAAGGCGCATTCGGCCGCATCGACGCGGCCAGCTTCGTCGCCGCTGCCTGGCAGGGCGAGCGCTGGGGACTGGGCCTGCGCCACGCCGCCGAGCGGCGGCAGGCGACGCAACAAGCGCTGCGCCGCGTGGAGGCGCAGCATCTGGCGGCGCGACCGATGGATGCGCTCTCGGGCGGCGAGCGCCAGCGCGTGTGCATCGCCCAGGCGCTGGTCAACCCGGTGAGCCTGTTGTTGCTGGACGAGCCGCTGTCCAACCTCGACCCGCGTTCGCAGCAAGGCGTTCTGGCGCTGGTGCGGCGGTTGTGCGATGCGCAGCAACTGGCGGTGATGCTCAGCGCGCACGACATCAACCCGCTGCTGCCGGTGATGGATCAGGTGTTGTATCTCGCCGCCGGCCGCGGGCGCATCGGCACGGTGGACGCGGTGGTCAACGCTGCATCGCTCACCGAGCTTTACGGCCTGCCGATGGCGGTGGCGCGGCATGACGGCTATGTGTTCATCAACCCGGCACGCGGCTTCATGTCCGAAGAGTCACCGCATGGCGGCCACGCCCTCAGTCAAAGTCGCGCAGAGTCACAGGGTCAGGCGCCTCGAGGCTCCGTCGCCGCCCCTGCGCCAACAGAGGAGGGCGGGGTGCGAAGCAAACGGCCGGGCGCCGTGGAAACCACGGGTGGACGTCCATGATCCTCGGTCTGGAATATGGGTTCATGCGCCACGCCCTGCTGGCCGGCAGCAGCATTGCCGTGGCTTGCGCCGCGGTGGGCTATTTCGTCACCTTGCGGCGCCAGGCGTTTGCGGCACACGCGCTGTCGCATGTCGGCTTCACCGGCGCGGCGGGGGCCATTCTGCTGGGTGTCAGCCCCTACCTCGGCCTGTTCGGCTTCACCCTGGCGGCGGGCTTCGCCCTGGCACTCGCTGGCAGCCGGCTGCGTGAGCGCGACATCGGCATCGGCATGGTCTTGATGTTCGCCCTCGGCCTGGGCGTGCTGTTCCTCAACCTCTACACCGCCAATGCCCAGGCGGCCATGAGCATCCTGTTCGGCAGCATCGTCGGCATCACGGCGGCTCAAGCCGGGCTGTCGCTGGGAGTGGCGCTGGCGTGCCTGCTGGCGCTGGCGGCCATCTACCGGCCATTGGCCTTCGCCAGTCTCAACCCTGAAGCGGCGCGAGCGCGTGGCGTGCCGGTACGGGCGCTCGACCTGCTGTTCGTCGCCCTGGTGGCGGCGGTGGTGGCCATCGCCGTCCCGGTCATCGGCGCGCTGCTCATCTTTGCCTTCCTCATCGGCCCCGCAGCCGCGGCGCAGGCGATGGCGCGGGGCATGGCGCGGGGCGTGCTGCTGGCCATGGTGTTCGGGCTGCTGCTCACCTGGGCAGGCCTGGCGGCTGCGTACTACATCGGCTATCCGGCCAGCACCTGGATCGCCTCGTTCAGCTTTGCCCTGTACCTCGCGGCCCAAGCCGTGCGGCCACACTGGGCTGCGCGTGCCGCTGGCTAAGTCCGCCGTGGTGGCATCGGAGACGAACCTGGATCGCCCGCGTGGGCAAACCGAGGGGCTGCGGCAGGCCGGGCTCAGAGATGCGCAGCCGCCGTACCCGCCACCCAGGACACCACGCTGGCCAGCAAAAAAATGAGGAATTTGGTGTTGGTTTCCAGGCCGATGTTCTCGAACAGGCGCTTGAGCCACCAGACTGCAAAAGGATAGGACACGAAGGAGACAGCCAGACCCAACATGGTGCAGAACGGAGCAGGAAAGTCGCGTTGATGACGCAGGGATTATCGGCAACGTCGGAGCGCCCGGCTGTGTGCGGCTGTAACGGCTGGCGGCCGGCTCCTCAAACCGGCTCGGCCGACGCCCTGTTCGAGTCCGTCTGCGACCAGGGCCAGAGCGCAGGGTCGGCGAAGCACCGCTTCAGGTAATCGATCCACAGCCGCTGGCGCAAGGGCATGTGCTTGCGCTGGGCGAACACGATGTGGATGCCGACCGGTGGCGCGGCGTAGTCGGCCAGCACCTCGACCAGGCCGCCCGTGGCCAAGTCGTCGCCGACCTCCCACATCGAGCGCCAGGCCAGGCCGTGGCCTTGGATGCACCATTGGTGCAAGACGGCGCCGTCGGTGCAATCGAGGGGCCCGCTCAGGCGCAGGTGCAAAGACTCGCCAGCCTGCTGGAACACCCAGCCGCGCGGCTGGCTGGCCACGCTGGAATAGGCCAGGCAGCAGTGCCGCTGCAGGTCCTGCGGCGCTTGCGGAGCACCGAAGCGGCGAATGTAATCCGGCGACGCGACGCAGGCGCGGCGGCTTTCCCCCAGTCGCACGCTCACCAGGCTTGAGTCGGCCAGCGCGCCAACGCGTATGGCGCAGTCGTAGCCTTCGTTGACCAGATCGACCAGGCGGTCGGTGAGGTCCAGAGACAGGGTGACGTCGGGGTTGCGCTGCCGGAATTCGGGCACGAGCGGCGCCACATGCTTGCGGCCGAACCCGGCTGGGGCGGTGATGCGCAGATGTCCACTGGCTTTGACCCCGCCCGCTGTGACACTGGCTTCGGCGCTTTGCAGATCGGCCAGCAGGCGTTGGCAATCTTCCAGAAAGGCCACACCCTCATGCGTGAGGCTGATGCGCCGCGTGGTCCGCACGAGGAGCTTGACTCCGAGACGCGTTTCCAGCGCGTCGATGCGTCGCCCGATGATGGCCGGTGCCACGCCCTCGGCGTTGGCTGCTGCCGTCAGACTGCCGCGGCCCGCCACGGCGACGAACGTTTCAATCTGCTTGAGTCGGTCCATATCGCTCTCTTGAGCCCGCCAACTCTGGCTGGCATTGTGCATCAGTTAGGTACTCGCGCCAATATTCGGCATCATTACCACCATCAAAGTCAATAGTGACTTACGCCATGGTTCTGGCGATTGCGCCAAATCAACTTACACTTTGCAATGCAACATCGCAGTGCCGCAACGCGACAGCCACTCCCCGTCTTGCTCGCTGTTCGAGAAGTTTTGCCCCTTCGGATCAAGCGAGATGGCCTGCATCACCGCCTTGCGCGCCGCAACATAAAACACATCACCCAACTCAGGAGATTCGCATGAAAGCCAATGATCTGCCCCAGGGCATCCGCATCGTCGCCCCGCACAACCCGGCCTTCGACGCCGTGCTCAGCCCCGAGGCGCTGGCTTTCGTCGCCACCTTGCACCGGGCCTTCGAGCCACGGCGCCAGGCATTGCTGAACGCGCGCAAGATACAGACGGCCCGTCTGGATGCCGGTGAGAAACCCGATTTTCTGCCCGAAACCCGCTCCATCCGCGAGGGTGACTGGACCATCGCGCCCCTGCCCCCCACCTTGCAGCGCCGCCGCGTGGAAATCACCGGTCCGGTGGATCGCAAGATGGTCATCAACGCCTTCAATTCAGGCGCCGACAGCTACATGGCCGATTTCGAAGATGCCAACACACCGAACTGGGATAACCAGATCCAGGGGCAGATCAACCTGAGCGAGGCCATCCGCCGTCGCATCGTGCTGGAGCAGAACGGCAAGACCTACCGGCTGAACGACACCGTGGCCACGCTGCAGGTCCGCCCGCGGGGCTGGCATCTGGACGAAAAACACATGCTGGTGGACGGCCAGCGGGTGAGCGGCGGCCTGTTTGACTGCGGCCTGTTCCTGTTCCACAACGCGAAAGAACTGATCGCGCGCGGCGCCGGCCCGTTTCTGTATCTGCCGAAGATGGAAAGCCATCTGGAGGCGCGGCTGTGGAACGACGTCTTCGTACTGGCGCAAGACGCCTTGGGCCTGGCGCAAGGCACGATCAAGGCCACGGTGCTGGTGGAAACCATCCTCGCGGCCTTCGAGATGGACGAAATTCTGTACGAACTACGCGAGCACAGCGCCGGCTTGAACGCCGGGCGCTGGGATTACATCTTCAGTGCCATCAAGAAATTCAAGGTGAACCGTGACTTCTGCCTCGCTGAACGCGGCCAGATCACCATGAATGTGCCGTTCATGCGCGCCTACGCCCTGCTGCTGCTCAAGACTTGTCACAAGCGGCACGCTCCCGCCATCGGCGGCATGAGCGCGCTCATTCCCATCAAGAACGACCCGGAGAAAAACGCCAAGGCGATGGAAGGCATACGCCTGGACAAACGACGCGACGCCACCGATGGCTACGACGGTGGCTGGGTCGCCCATCCCGGACTGGTGGCGTCGGCCATGGAAGAATTCGTCGCCGTGCTCGGCGACAGGCCGAACCAGATCGACAAGACCCGCGACGACGTGGCGGTGGCCGCCGCCGACCTGCTGGACTTCCGGCCCGAGACGCCCATCACCGAAACGGGTCTGCGCAACAACATCAACGTCGGCATCCATTACCTCGGCGCGTGGCTGTCAGGCAGTGGCGCCGTGCCCATCCACAACCTGATGGAAGACGCAGCGACAGCCGAAATCTCCCGCAGCCAGGTGTGGCAGTGGATTCAAAGCCCCAAGGGCGTGTTGACCGATGGCCGCAAGGTCACGGCGGAGTTGGTACGCGGGTTGATTCCTGAAGAATTGGCCAAGATCAAGGCCAGCGGCGCTGAAGGTCGGTTCGACAAGGCCGCTCTGATTTTCGAGCGTATGGCCACGGGCAAGGATTTCATGGAATTCCTCACCCTGCCGCTGTACGAGGAACTCGGCTGAACACTGCGGCAACGCGCCAGGCGCCGTCTGCCAGGCAACGGCTTCAGGCCGAAGGCCCGGAGTCCGAAGGACCGGAGATCGAGCCGTTGCCGGCAGCAGCGCCGCTGCTCGATTCGGCGTCCTGCCCCTCGGGGGCGTGCGGCGAGCCATCGGGCTTGTGCTGCTTGCGCTGCAGCTTCTCTTGCTTCTTGCGTTGCTTGGCGAGTTCCTTCTGGCGTTTCTCGTAGGAGTAATTCGGCTTGGCCAATGTGAGTCCTGGTGGGGTTGTGAAAATCAGCCGCTGAAGAAGCCGCCGTCGCGGGCTTGTTGGTCGGCGTGATAGCTCGAGCGTACCAGCGGGCCGACGGCGGCGTGGGTGAAGCCCATGGCGCGGGCTTCGCGCTCGAACATAGCAAAAGTTTCGGGCGGCACATAGCGCGCCACCGGCAGATGGTGGCCGCTGGGGGCGAGGTACTGGCCAATGGTGAGCAGGTCGATGTGGTGGGCACGCATATCGCGCATCACCTCCAGGATTTCATCGTCGGTTTCGCCCAGGCCCACCATCAGCCCGCTCTTGGTGGGGATGCCGGGGTGGCGGAGTTTGAAATCAGCCAGCAGCTTGAGCGAGTGGGCGTAGTCGGCACCGGGGCGGGCCTGCTTGTAGAGGCGCGGCACGGTTTCCAGATTGTGGTTCATCACGTCCGGCAGGCCAGTGGCAAACACATCGAGCGCTTTGTCGAGTCGACCGCGGAAGTCGGGCACCAGCACTTCGATCTGTGTGGCGGGCGACAGCTCGCGCGTGGCGCGGATGCAGTCGACGAAATGCTGCGCCCCGCCGTCGCGCAAGTCGTCACGGTCGACACTGGTGACCACCACATAACGCAGTTTGAGTGCGGCGATGGCCTGGGCCAGGTTGCGCGGCTCGTCGGCATCGAGCGGATCGGGCCGGCCGTGTCCGACATCGCAGAACGGGCAGCGGCGGGTGCACTTGTCGCCCATGATCATGAAGGTGGCTGTACCGTGACCGAAGCATTCGCCGATGTTCGGGCACGATGCCTCCTCGCACACTGTGACCAGCTTGCGCTCGCGCAGCAGGCCCTTGATTTCGTAGAAACGCGACGAAGGCGCGGCAGCCTTGACACGAATCCAGTCCGGCTTTTTCAGCGCCGGGCCTTCGGCCACGATCTTGATCGGGATGCGCGCGGTTTTGGACTGACCCTTCTGTTTGACCGAGGCATCCGCCGACAGTGGCTTGGCCATGTGGATGTTGCCCGGTGTGGCTTCGGGGTTTGCGTCGAGCTGAGCGTTCATGGGCAATGGGGTGTGAGGTTCATGCCTGCGATGGGGTGTTGGGCTTGGCGACCGGCACGATGTCGGATGTGGTGTCAGCCAGCATCGCCAACTCGGTGGCGAAGCACATGCCCACCGCGTCGGCCCGGGTGTGCACGCCGAGTTGGGCCAGATCCACCACGTCGAGCCCGGAGAATCCGCAGGGGTTGATGCCGGCGAAGGGGGAGAGATCCATGTCGACGTTGATGGCGACGCCATGATAGGTGCAGCCCTGACGCACCTTCAGGCCGAGCGCGGAAATCTTGGCACCCGCGCGTGGGTGGGGGGCGCCCAGGTAGATGCCGGGTGCGCCGGGGCGCCTCACGCCCACCACGCCCAGGCGTGTGAGGGTGCGAATCACCGCCTCCTCCAGACGATGCACGGTCTCGCGCACCATCCAGTGCCGACGGCGCAGATCCATCAGCACATAGACCACCGCCTGTCCCGGGCCGTGGTAGGTGACTTGTCCACCACGGTCGGTTTGCACCACGTCGATGCCTTGCGCATCCAGCACATGCTGGGCTTGGCCAGCTTGTCCCAGGGTGTAGACAGGCAGGTGTTCGAGCAGCCAGATTTCATCGGGCGTGGTGGGCAGGCGCGCGGCCGTGAAGGCGCGCATCGCGTCCCAGACGGGCACATAAGCCTGCAGGCCAAGTTGGCGCAGACCGATCCCGCCGGGCAGCGCCTGCGGTGCACGCGCCATGGCTCGCTCCAGCGTCTGCTGGTCGGCTTTGAGGCCGGGATGAAGTCGGGTCAAACCCTCGATGGCCGTACGCTCCGCCAAATACCGCGATGCTGCAGCGGACGCTGCAGCATCGCGGTAGGGAACGGAACGGTCCATCCATCTATCGTAGCGCCATCTCGGGGTTTTCCCGAGTGACTGCGGCTTGACTCGGGCCCAGTCACCGCATCGAACGGCCCGTCGACCTTAGGCCTGCTGCGCCAGCAACTGGCTGATCAGGCCGTGCAACTCGGCGAAATTCGGCGGCCCGACATACTGCTTCACGATGTGGCCAGACTTGTCGATCAGGAAGCTGGTGGGCGTGAGGCGCACATCGTGGAAGGCTTTGGCGATGCTGCCGCTGGTGTCCATCGCCACCGGGAATGGCAGCGAGCCCAGGGGGCCGGCCGTGGCGAAGGTTTTCACATAATCGGGTCGGTCGTAATTCATCGAGACGGCGACCAACTCGAAGCCCTTGGGTGCAAACCGATCATAGGTCTGCACCATGTGGGGCATTTCGCTGATGCAAGTGGTGCAACTCGTGGCCCAAAAGTTCACCAGCACCACTTTACCCAGCAGGTTTTGCGAGGTGAGGGTTTTGCCGTCGAGCAGGGTGTAACGCACCTCCGGGGCTTTCGGGTCGCGACCTATCGCATTCCAGGCCAGATAGCCGGCCAGGACCACGGCAACCAACACCATCAAAGCTGTCCATTTTTTCAACGATGCTTGCATCACGGGCTCACATGGCGCACCTGCGCCTTTGATCATGCAATTTTAGGCGCCACGGGAAGTTTTGCTCAGGCTGGCGGGCGCTGGCTGTTTGAAGATCAAACCAGCGAAAAGTTCGCCCACATTGAACTGCTGCAAGTCCTGGGGTCCCAGGGCCTGCTCGCTGACCCGTCCCGCATGGGGTCAGGGAAACTTGGGGGCGGCCCTGCCTGCGTTGCCGTGAGAGCGCGCCGTCCACGGAGCGTTCAAGGGCTCGGCTTGACCACGCGCCCCAGTTGCCAGTTGGTTTCCCAGTGGTGGGCGTAGGCTTCGGCCACCGCCGGGTCGTTTCGCACCACAAGCACGTTCTCGGCGTTGTAGCGCGCCGCGGACACGCTGTAGTTGTAGCTGCCGGTCTGCACGCTGCGGCCGTCGATCACCATGAACTTGTCGTGGAAGATGGGATAGACGTCGATCGAGCGCACCGCGACGCCTGCCAGAAGCAGGGCGTTGACGGCATGACGGGCGTAGCGCCGGTCGTCCTCGAAGTTGGTTTTCCAGTCCAGCAGCACGCGCACGTTCACGCCGCGCTTGTGGGCCGCGATCAGCGCCTTGGCCACCGCCGACGCCGTGAAACTGTAGGCTGCAAGCTGGATGCTGTGGCGCGCACCGGCAATCGTGGAGAGCACCAGGCGCTCGGCGCTGCCGTCGGGCGAGAAGCCCGCCGAGACGGTGGCGCGCAGGTCCTGCGATCCGGGCCGCGGCTCCTGGAACCGAGCCCTGTCGTCAGCTTGTGCCGGCCCCGTGGCGGCCAGCAGCAGGGCGATGAAGAACCAAGGGATGCAGCGAAGCCGGAGCTTGCAACAGGCGGTCATGGGGTGCAGTTCAGGCAGCAAAGAGGGGCTGAGGTGAGCAGGTGGCGCGTAAAGCAAACAGCCGGTGCCGAGCGAGGCCGGCACCGGCTGTTTGCTTTGCACGCACCGCGGACAACGTCGCTGGCAGCGTGTCATCGCCGGCGCTCCGGCGATGACACGCTCGCGCCGGCTTGCGAGGTGCGTTTACTTCAGATGCGTATTGAGCAGCTTGGTCATTTCGAACATCGTGACCTGGGGCTTGCCGAACACGGCCTTGAGCTTGGCGTCTGCATTGATCATGCGCTTATTGGTCGGATCCTGCAGATTGGCGGCCTTGATGTGCGCCCAGACCTTCTTCACCACCTCGGTGCGCGGCAGCGGCGCGGCACCCACCACGGCGGCCAGTTGCGGACTGGGGGTCAGGGGCTTCATGAACGCGGGGTTCGGCGCGCGTTTGGCGGGGGCCGCCGTCTTGGCTGCGGCTGGTTTTGCAGTTGCCATGTTTCAAACTCCATCGATTGCTTGAGGGGGCGCACCCGGCTTGCGGCGGCAGGCGCGCGTTCTGTGTGCTGGTCGGCACAGCGGTGCCATGAAAGCTCCGACCCCGCATCTTATAGCCCAGCGCGCCCGGGAGCGGCAAACCGCGCCGCCTTGGGCGTCAGGGGCCAGGCCGCCGCGCCGCATGGCCTGGATCCAGCGTCTTGCACAACCGCTCGAGCGCGCTGCGAAATGCCTTCACAGTCGATCACCGCGCGGGGCGCGTGGCTTTTGGTGCAGCGGATTTCAGAGCGCATGGACGTCGATCTGACCCTGCAGCACCATGCGCACATCGCCGCCGACCCAGACCTGGCCCTGCGTGTCCTGCGCGATGTGCACGCGGCCGCTGCGGCCCAGGCGCGTGCCCTGAGCGGCGACGTAGTGCGCCGGTTGTTCGCCGTTGCCGATCAGCCACTGCGCCAGGCTGGCGTTGAGGCTGCCGGTGACGGGGTCTTCGAGCACGCCTGCAGGCGAGACGAAGGCGCGCACTTCGATGGCCGTTTCATGGCCTGGCGCCTGCGGCGCGGCCACGCCGACCTTGACGCGCAGGCGCTTGAGCGCGACATGGTCGGGTTCGAGTTGCAGCACGGTGTCCGCCGTGCCCAGCCAGAGCGTAAGCCAGCGCGGGCCGTTGTCCAGCCAGGCACTGGCGCGCACGTCGGCGGGCGTCAGGCCGAGGGCAGTGCAGACCTGGTGGAGCAGATCCGGTTTCACCGCCTCGGGGCGCATCGGTGGCGCCGCGAAAGCCAGGCGCTGGGCCGCCACGGCGTTCGTCGCGTCGCTGCGCTTCACCGGCACCAGACCGATGGCGGATTGCTGCATCACTGTGTCGGCCCGGGCCGGCACGCCGCCGTGCTGCAGCCAGGCGGAGCAAGTGCCCAGCGTCGGATGACCCGCGAAGGGCAACTCGCCACCGGGGGTGAAGATGCGCAGCCGGTAGTCGGCGCCGGGCTCGGTGGGGCGGAGCACGAACGTGGTTTCCGACAAGCCCAGCCATGTGGCGACGGTCTGCATGCAGGCGCCGTCCAGCGCGTCGGCATCCAACACCACTGCCAGCGGGTTGCCGCAGAAGGACCGGGGAGCGAACACATCGAGTTGCATGAAGGGCAGGTTCATGGCGTGACTTTCAGGCTGTTGGCGTCAGCGACGGGGCAGGGACTGGGCGGGTCTGTTCGAGCTCCAAGGCCTGGCGCAACAGGAGGCCGAGCCGGGCGATGGCGTCTCGAAGGATGCCCGCCTCGACGTTGGAGAACGACAGGCGCAAGGTGTTGGGCGCGGCGGCGCCGACGTTGAAGGTGTCGCCCGGCACATAGGCCACGCCGCGCGCCACGGCCTGCGGCAGCAGGCTCGCTGCGTCCATGCCGGTGGGCAGGGTGAGCCAGACGAACAGGCCGCCTGCGGGCCGGGTCCAGCTCACGCCCGCTGGCATGTGGTCGGCCAGGGCTTGCAACATGGCGTCGCGCCGTGTGCGGTAGATCGAGCGCAGCCCTGGCAGGCCGCGCTCGATCACGCCGGCTTGCAGTGCTTGGAGTAGCACCCATTGGTTGAAGCTGGCAGTCTGCAGGTCAGCCGCCTGCTTGGCTTGCGCGAGCTTGTCGATCAGCACTTGTGGCCCGGCGATCCAGCCCAGGCGCAGGCCGGGCGCGAGCACCTTGGAGAAGGTGCCGAGGTGCGCGCCCTGCGCCACGCCGCGCGCGATCAGGCCGGGCGCGGGCGGGGTGTCGAACCACAACTCGCCATAGGGATCGTCCTCCACCAGCCAGGCGTCGGATGCGGCGAGTTGCGCAGCCAGGGCGTCGGCGCGCGCGGTGGCGATGCTGCGTCCGGCAGGGTTGGAGAAGCGCGGCTGCAGATACGCCATGCGCGCCCTGGGCAAGGCAGCGGCGAGTTGCTCGGGCAAGGGGCCGTCGTCGTCCGCCTCGATACCCACCAGGTGAGGGCCGTACAACGCGAAGGCTTGCAACGCCCCCAGGTAGCTGGGGCGCTCGACCAGTACCGGGCTGCCGGGGTCGATCAGCACCTTGCCAAGCAAGTCCAGGCCCTGCTGCGAGCCGCTGGTGATGAGCACTTGCGCCGGGGTGAAGTCCATGCCCTGGGTGCGCAATGACGTCGCCACCCATTCGCGTAGCGGTGCGATGCCCTCGGTGGGGCCGTACTGCAGTGCGGCCCGCGGGCGCTCGCGCAGCACGCGGTCGGCGGCTTCGCGCAAGGCCTCGGCAGGGAAGCTGGCGGCGTCGGGCAAGCCGCCGGCCAGCGACACCACATCGGCGCGCTCAGCCAGATGCAACAGGTCGCGGATGGCCGAGGAACGCAACCGCTCGGCACGCTGCGCCAGGGGCGGAAGCTTGGATTGGGTAGAGGGGAAGGTCATCGAACGGCGTCCTTGGTGTTGAGGATGGAGTTGGGCTTGGCGAGGGTTGGAGGCATGGGCGCCGCAGCCCCCGGGGTAGCTGGCGTGGCGAACGTTGCTGTGGCCTCATCCGCTGTGGCCACTGCAGCCGCTGCGGGATGCACCCGCGCCCGCCGCCCCGCCAGCACCGTGGCCATCACGGCCAGGGCGAACAGCAGGGTGGTGGCGTCCAGCCGTTCACCGAGCAACAGGCCGGCGGCGAGCATGGACAAAAACGGCTGCAGCAACTGCACCTGCGACACGCGTACCGTGCCACCAAGGGCCAGGGCTCGGTACCAGGCGAAAAAACCCAGCCACATCGAGACGATGCCGAGATAGCCCAGCGCGCCCCAGGCTGTCGGCGTGATTGCCGCCGGATGCTGCGGCCACAGCCAGTACGCGGCGGGCAGCGTGATGGGCAGACTGAACACCACGGCCCAGCTGATGACTTGCTCGGACGGCAACTGCCGCGCCAGCAGCGCGCCGCGCGCGTAGCCCCAGCCACCTGCCAGCATCGCCAGCCCGAGCAAGGCATCGGCTGCTTGAAGGTGCAGGCCCAGACCCGACGGACCGGGATGCGCCACCTGGCCGCCCTGGCGCAGGGCGTAGACACAGACGAGCGCACTGCCGGCTGCCGCCCAGAGCCAGAAGGCGGTGCTCGGCCGCTGTCGCGCCAGCCTGGCGCCGATCGCTGCCGTTGCCAAGGGCAGCAGACCCAGCATCAGGGAGGCGTGCACCGCATCGACCTGGCGCAACGCCAAACTGGTGAACAGCGGAAAACCGAACACCACGCCCGCCGCCACCGAAACGATGGTCAGCCACAGCCGGCGCGGTGGCCAAGGTGTTCGGCGCCATGCCAGCCAGGCTGCGGCCAGCAAACCGGCCAAGGCTGCACGCGCCAGCGCCACAAACAGCGGCGCGAGCTCTGGTGCCGCCGACGAGCCCACCGCCAGACGCGTTGCCGGCAAGCTGAGGGCGAAGAGCGCCGTCCCAAGCAGTCCCAGGAGCCAGGCTCGACCGGGAACGGGCACCTCCTGGCGGTCATGTGGCGTGACTGTCTGCGCGCACGCAGCATGCGTCAGCGAGACGGGCAGCTGGGTGATGCCCGGATCTGCGTGAGCCGATTTTGCTGCCTTGTCGGGCGATGGGTCGAGGGGTTGGATCACCCCAATAGCCTAAGCGAGCCGCCCATACAGAAACCATACACTTCAACCTTCAGATCATGAATCTGTATTGGTCCTATGAGCATGACAGAAACCTCTTTTCCGTTCCTTGCGGCCAACACTTTGCAGGCCGGAGAGAACCTGCAGACGCGCATCGCCGCCCGCTTCGCCCAGCAAATCCAGGCGCAATTGCTGGCGGCGGGCAGCCGTCTGCCCTCGGTGCGCGCCTGCGCTCGGCAACACCGTGTGAGTCCTCAGACGGTGGTTGCGGCCTACGACTTGCTGCAGGCCCGAGGCTTGGTCGAGGCCAGGCCGAAGCGTGGTTTTTTCGTCCGCGCCACGCAACAGGCACTGCGACAGTCCGCCTTGTCGGCTGCCGCGGCGCCCCTTCCCACCCACGCCACCGCGCTGATGCGCGGCATGTTTGCGCAAATGCATGCCGCGGGCTCACCCGGCCTGCGTGGCATGCCCGGTTCCGGCACCTTACCCGCGGATTGGTTGCACACCCCGGCACTGGCCCAGGCCGTTCGCCGCGTGCTGCGGGAGGGCGAACTGGAGAACGTCAGCCTGCACTACGGCGACCCGCAGGGTGACCCGGCGCTGCGCAACGCGCTGGCGCAGCAATTGGCGCAGATGGACATTCGCGCCCGGCCTGAGCAACTGCTCACCTGCCTGGGTGCGACGCAGGCGCTGGACCTGATCGCGCGTGCCTTCACCCGGCCGGGCGACGCGGTGCTGGTGGAGCAGCCGGGCTGGTCGGCGCAGTTCGCCCAGCTCGACCAATGCGGCCTCGACCCGCTGCCGGTGCCGCGTGGCGCCGACGGGCCCGATCTGGATCGTGTGGCGCATTGGGCGCGCACGCGCCGCCCCAAGCTCATGGTGGTCGTCAGCCGGCTGCACAACCCCACCGGCCATGGCCTGAGCGCGGCCAATGCGCACCGCTTGCTGCAACTGGCGCGCGAGCATGGCTTTCTGATCGTCGAAGACGATGTCTACGGCCCTCTGAGCGAGCAGCCCTCACCGTTGCTGACGGCAATGGATGCGCTCGATCACACCCTCTTCATCAGCGGTTTTTCCAAACTGCTGGCTCCGGGCTGGCGGGTGGGCTATGTGGCAGCCTCGCGCGAGCGCATCGCGCGCCTGACCGACCAGAAGCTGCTGAGCAACCTCACTTCACCGGCCTTGACCGAGCGCAGCTTGGCGATGCTGCTGCAGCAAGGCGTGCTGCGGCGGCAGGCGCAGCAACTGCGCGAACGCCTGGGCGTTGCGCGCAAACAGGCTGTGCGTCAGGCGCTGGCACAGGGCTGCCGCTTCGAGGCTCCGGCGCAAGGCATGTTCGGCTGGGTGGACACGGGCGTGGACGCCGATCGTCTGGCCCAGCGCCTGTTGGATCGAGGTTATTTGCTCGCGCCGGGCCGCTTGTTCGACCCGCAGGCCGAACCCAGTAGCCGCATGCGTCTGAATTTCGCCCATGCGCTGGATGTCGCGTTCTGGAAGGCCTACGCCTCGGCAGTGACCGAGTTGCGCGCGTGACCCGCTGCTACGCGCTATCCGCTGCGCTCAGCGGGCCGTCCGCGCCGTCGCATCTTCAAACGGCCCGGTGACCGCGCAACCATCAGGGCAGCGAGTTGCCTTGGTTCATCGCGCCAGACTCGGCCTTGGCGCCTCGACACCCGCAGGGTTTACGCACGGAAATAGGCCGACGCCCAGCCCGTCGCCAGGCACAGCACGACGACCGCGGTCAGGCGCGTGCGCAAGCGCAGCCAACCGACCGCAAGCCCAGTCCAGCGTGAGGCATCCGGCCAGCCTGCGGCCTGTGCCGCGCGGGCGTAGCCGGGCCAGAGCAGGCCGTCCAGGGCGCGTGCCAGCAACATCACCAAAGCCAGGGCCAGCAGGCCCCAGGCACGCGGCATCAACAGGCAGCCCAGCGCCATCAGGCCGGGAGCCACGCCCCAGAGCAACGCGAGGCGTTGCAGAGGCAGGTCATGCAGCGGCCGTGCCAACACCACACCCCAATGCACGGCGCCGAGGAAGCTCAGCACCAGCGCCGCATAGGCGCTGAGCATGCCGAGGGCGAAGGGCTGCATCAAGGCATCGGCCGCGCTGGCCCAGGATGTCGCAGCGAGGACGGCAAAGGGAATGATTCCGGCCCAGCCCAGGGCCACGATCCACGCGGAAAGCGGCGCATCTGCATGGGCTTGGTTGACGGTGTCGGCAGGCGAGGACATGACGGCGTACGAGGGGTGGAAACAGTCCGTGGAGACAACGCAGGGAGCTGAATGAATGCGACACGATTGTGCCGCGACCGTCGCGATGTCGCTGCAGACGGGCCATGACGCTCTGCCCTCTCGGCGCGGCGACATCTTTTTCAGTGGCGCTCCACATACTCCCTACTGTAGGAAAGCTCGGGGTCATGTGCTGCTGAGAGCCTCCGTGTGAGGCGGTATAGTTTCAATTGCAACAATTTGTCGCTATCCGAAACACTTCGTTCACAACACCCATCATGCCCATTTCACGCCGTCGACTCATCACCGCCGCCCCTTTGCTCCTGGCCCCCGCCATCCTGCGGGCGCAGCAACCCATTGTCATCAAATTCAGCCACGTGGTTGCGCCGAACACGCCCAAGGGCGCGGCGGCCGAGCATTTCAAGAAGCTCGCCGAGGAGCGCACGCAAGGGCGAGTCAAGGTCGAGGTGTACCCCAACAGTCAACTTTACAAGGACAAAGAAGAACTGGAGGCGCTTCAACTCGGTTCGGTGCAGATGCTCGCGCCATCCTTGGCGAAGTTCGGGCCGCTGGGAGCGAAGGAATTCGAATTGTTCGATCTGCCTTACATCTTCGATAGCTACGAGGAGTTGCACAAGATCACCCAAGGCCCGATTGGTCAGGGGCTGCTGAAAAAACTCGACAGCAAGGGCATCCTCGGTCTGGCCTACTGGGACAACGGGTTCAAGGACATGAGCGCCAACCGCGCTCTGCGCAGCCCGGCGGATGCCAAGGGCCTGAAGATGCGCATCCAATCGAGCAAGATTCTGGAAATGGAAATGCGCGCCATCGGCGGTATTCCACAGGTGCTGGCCTTCTCCGAGGTGTACCAGGCCCTGCAGACCGGGGTGGTCGACGGCACCGAGAACCCGCCGTCGAATTTCTACACCCAGAAATTCTTCGAGGTGCAGAAGTTCATGACCCAGACCCAGCATGGTTATCTGGGCTATGCGGTGATCGTCAACAAGCCGTTCTGGGAGGGCCTGCCGGCTGACATCCGCAAGACGCTGGATCAGGCGATGAAGGAATCCACCGACTTCGCCAACGGCGTGGCACGCAAAGACAACGAGGAAGCCACCGAAGCCGTACGCAAGTCCGGCAGATGCCAGGTGGTGGCACTCACCCCGGCGGAGCGGCTGGCGTGGAAAAAGGCCATGGCCCCGGTCTATGCCGAGGCCCAGGCGCGCGTGCCCAAGGCACTGATGGAGGAGGTGTTCAAGGCCACTGGGTTCGATCCGGCCAAGTTGTGATCGCCTGATGGCGCGATGAGGCCCGTGGCGCCGTTCTAGGCGTGCGGGCCTCATCGCTTTTCCGATCCCTGTGGAGTCTTTCGATGAATCCCCTGAATCTTGCCGGACGCGTGCTCGACCGGCTTGAAGAAACGCTGATCGCCACACTGATGGCTGCTGCCACGCTGCTGATCTTCGTCGCCGTCGTGCATCGCTACCTTGCCGGCATGCCCCTCCCCGGCCTGCAGGACTGGCTGCTGCGCATCCACCTGAGCTGGGCGCAGGAGTTGTGCATTTTCATGTTCGTGTGGATGGCCAAGTTCGGTGCCGCCTACGGCGTGCGCACCGGCATCCACGTCGGCGTCGACGTGCTGGTCAACCGCCTGGCGCCCGCGCGACGCAAGGTGATGATTCTGTTTGGCCTGCTGGCTGGCGCCTTGTTCACTGGCATCATCGCCACACTGGGCGGCATCATGGTGTGGAAGATCGGTCACACCTCGCAGGTCTCGTCCGACCTGGAATGGCCGATGTGGATCGTCTATCTCGCGATTCCTCTCGGCTCGGGACTGATGTGCTTTCGCTTTCTGCAAGTGGCCCGGTGTTTCAACCGCGACGGCGAATTGCCCCACCACGACCCTGGACAGGTGGAGGGCCTGGATGAGCCGATGGACATTGCGCCCGGGGCTGACAACATCCATCCGTTGGCCGGAGGTACCAAGTGAGCGCCGCCATCATTTTCGGGCTGTTGCTTGCCCTCATGCTCACGGGCATGCCCATCTCCATCGCGCTGGGTCTGACGGTCCTGACCTTCCTGTTCACCATGACGGAAGTGCCGATTCAGGCGGTGGCAATGAAGCTGTTCACCGGGATCGAGAGCTTCGAGATCATGGCGATCCCGTTTTTCATCCTCGCCGGCAACTTTCTCACCCACGGCGGCGTGGCGCGCCGCATGATCGCCTTTGCCACCAGCATGGTGGGCCACTGGCCGGGCGGGCTGGGGCTGGCTGCGGTGGTGGCCTGCGCGCTGTTCGCCGCCGTCTCGGGATCGAGCCCGGCCACGGTGGTGGCGATCGGCTCCATCCTGATCCCGGCCATGCTCAAGGCCGGCTACCCGCCGCGCTTCGGCGCCGGCGTGGTGACGACTTCGGGAGCGCTGGGCATCCTGATTCCGCCGTCCATCGTCATGGTGCTGTACGCCGTTTCCACCAACTCCTCGGTGGGCGCGCTGTTCATGGCCGGCGTGGTGCCGGGCTTGGTGTTGGCTTTCCTGCTCGGCCTCACCACCTGGTGGCGGGCGTGGCGCGGCGGCTTTCCGCGCAATCCGCGCGCAACCTGGGCCGAACGCGGCCGGGCTCTGCGCGAAAGCCTGTGGGGCCTGCTGCTGATCGTGCTGGTACTGGGCGGCATCTACACCGGGCTGTTCACGCCGACCGAAGCAGCGGCGGTGAGCGCGGTGTATGCCTTCATCGTCGCCGTGTTCGTCTACAAGGACATGCGCCTGAGGGACGTGCCACGGGTGCTGCTGGCCTCGGCGAATATGAGCGCAATGCTGCTCTACATCATCACCAACGCCATCCTGTTCTCGTTCCTGATGACCTCGGAGCACATTCCGCAGACCATGGCCCAATGGCTGCTGGACGCCGGCGTCGGCCCCATTGCCTTCCTGTTGCTGGTGAACGTGCTGCTGCTGGTGGCGGGCAATGTGATGGAGCCTTCATCCATCACCCTGATCATGGCGCCCATCCTGTTTCCGGTGGCGATGAAGCTGTGCATCGATCCCATTCACTTCGGCATCATCATGGTGGTGAACATGGAGGTGGGCATGTGCCACCCGCCCGTGGGGCTGAACCTGTATGTGGCCAGCGGCATCGCCAAAATGGGCATCACCGAGCTGACCATCGCGGTCTGGCCGTGGCTGCTCACCATGCTGGGCTTCCTGGGCCTGGTGACCTACTGGCCGGCTTTGTCGCTGGCATTGCCGCGCGCGCTGGCCATGATGCGTTGAACCTCTGGGCGGCGCTCGCGCCGTCCAGAGGTTCAACGACCGGCTTTCAGGCCGCCTGCCTGCTGGATGGCTGGCTGTCGATCCAGCGTTCACCCATGTTCGAGCCCAGATAGCTCACCAGATGAAGGTGCTCCTGCATCGGTGCATCGAGTTCAACCCGGTACAGCGCGATGCCATATTCGCCGAATTGTCTGGCGTGCTCGGTACGAGCCAGTGCTTGAACCTGCTCCTTGTGGCCGATGACCACAACGTAGCTGTGGTGCTCGCGCTCACCGTGGTGGAAAGCCTGGGCGCAATACAGGTCGCTTGGGGTGGAGGACATGATGGTTTCCTTGTTTGCGGTGTGACGTGGTGGCTTGAGCGACCCTCGAATCACAGTCCAGACATCGCTGCCCAGCGTGCCGATGTCGTTGGCTTGGACACCGCCTCAAGTAAAATTGTGCGGCGCAACAAAACTTTTGACACCCGGGACGTGTCGTTTTTGCAACCGCTTCGACCAGAACTCTGGCATGGAGTCTGTTTCATGGTCGAAGCCGTCCCGGATCTTGCAGCCTATTGCTTCAGATGGCAAACCACATATACATGTACAAGCTGTTGTTGGCGCTGGCGCCAAGGCTGCTGCCGTTGAGCTTGTTGTAGGTGGTGTACTGAAGCCCCAGCCGAAGATTTTTTTCCTGGTTGGCCCAGCTTTGTCCGTAGGGGTTCCAATCGAGTTCCCAGACCACGCCGTTGCTCTGGACGTTCGAGCCGAGGGCTGCGGTGCCGTTCACGTTGAAATATTGGATGGTCGCGCCATAGGTGTTGTGAATCCAATACGCGACATTCATGTTCAGCGTCTTCGCGGTGTCGCTCGGCACGGAGCCTAGGGACTGGTCGTAGCTGGTTTTCTCCTGCATATACAGGCCATTGACCGTGACGCTGTGGGTATCGCCGTTGATGAACTGGTAAGTCCCGTCGATGCCGATGTCGTTCACCTGGTCCGTGCCGGAGCTTCCGGTCAAGAATGGGGGTTTCAGGCTCATGCCGATGATGCCACCCTCATAGGTGCTTTGGCCCACGGTGGTCGAGTAGTTCGCGCGCAGGTAGGGCGCGTACCCGGTGATGCCCCATGACCCGGTATGCAGCAGGTTTCCCCATCGGTTCGACAGTGCGTGGTAGGCGCCGCCCTCGAGATACCAATGGTTGTCGATGAGCGTGTAGGCCGTCGTTCCCATCACGGTACCGCCCAGGCTCGCCATCAGCGGCGTGAACGGAACCCCGCGGCTGATCGGGCTGGTCATGAAACCGTATTGCCATGCGGGCACGGTGTTCCAGACATCCGAGACGGTCGGGTTGTTGTTCACGGAGATGCCAAAGATCCCCGAGGTGTTGCCGAAGGCGTAGTTGTGGGCGTAACGGATGTCGGTGTTGTCCCACGCCAGGTTGGCCGGCTCGGCCGTCTGCGCGTAAGTGGCCTGCCCGAGCATCCCGATGTGGTCGGTCAGCCGCCCGGCGAGAAAAATGGAGGCTTGTTGCAAGGCCACAAAGTTATCGTTGCCATGCATGCCGTTGTAGAAGGGGGTCTGATCCTCGGTCGTGTGCGTGAACGAGGACACGAGCATCGCCGACAGGGGGATGTGCTTCTTGCCGTTGCTCAGGGTATAGCCGCTGAGCTTGAAGGCTCTGCCAAACGGCGTGAGTTGCGGGCCGAAGCCACCGACGTGGCAGGCAATGCAAGCCTGGCCGGTCTGGCGGGCAAAGGCCGGCACAGCCTGCGCGGGGGTGCTCAGCAGCCCTATGCCCAGCAGGGCGAGAAGAGCCAACGTGATGGATTGCCATGCCTGGCGCCAAACGGACCCTGGCGCGCGCGAGACGCAAGGCGCGACGCCAAGTGCTGAGGATTTCATGATGGTTCCTTTCCCTAAGTTCGAGCAGGCGAAGACCTGCCCTGGAACCATTGTCGAGCGGCTCGATCGGCGGAAATTGATCTGTATCAAACAGTCACAATATTGAATGTTGCGAGCGCACAATTCGCACAATTCGTCTTGTGCAAGCAACATGCAGCATCGCGCAAGGGGCGATGACGACTCGCGACCAGTTCGGCGGGTGCCACCGCGCTTGTTATGCCGGTTGTTCTAGGCGCCGGCCCAACGCACCAGTTCCTGCGCGGGGATCACGCCTGGTTGGCGTTTGGCCTCATGCCCGCCCCGGTACAGCAGCAGCGTGGGGATGCTACGGATGCGGTGACGCGCCGTGGCGCGCGGTTGATCGTGGAGTTGACTTTCACCAGCAAGGCACGGCCCTTGAGCAGTCTGGCGGCTTGCTCGAACTGCGGCCCCATCTGGCGGCAGGGTCCGCACCCGGGGCGCCCAGAAATCGGCGATCGCCGGCAGTTCGTTCTTGCTGACGAAGCGCTCGAAGTCGGCATCGCTCAACTCCAGCGGCTCGCCGCTCAGGAGAGCGCGATGGCAGCTTCCGCATTGCGGATCGTTCGCCACGCGCTCGGGTGGGACGCGGTTGAGGCTGTGGCAATGTGGGCAGACGATCAGCATGACAACTCCAGGTGGTATCGCCCATGTGCAGCTAGGCCCGAGCTTTGAGTCAAGCCACTTGAGGGCGGCGTCACGAAGTTCAATCCGAGGGGGTAGCCACCAGGGCCCCGAAAGGCCGACGGCAGCGCTGCCGCTTGGTAGCGCGCGCACCTGCCGTTACAGTAGTGCTGTCGTGCGAACCTGACGCCTGCAAACCCGAGGAGCGACCTAGACATGCCACGTATTGCCTACACCCCTGTCGACCTGGACGAGCCGGCCGATCTGGTGGACGCCATTCGCGCCCGTCGCGGCGGCAAGCTCCTCAACCTCGATCGCATGTTGCTGCACAGCCCGGCTTTCGCGCGCGGCTGGAACGGCTTTCTCGGTGCCGTGCGCACACAACTCGACCTCGATCCGCTGCTGCGCGAACTCGCCATCTGCACCGTTGCCCTGCTCAATCATGCGCAGTACGAATTCGCCCATCACGCGCCCGAGTTTCTCGCCGCCGGCGGCACCGCGACACAACTCGCCGCCCTGGCGAATGTGCCGCATGCGGTGGACGACGCCGTGCTGTTCTCCCCGGCGCAGCGTGTGACCCTGGCGATTGCGTACGAGATGACCCGGCGGGTGAAAGTCAACGAAGCCTATTTCGCTGCCGCGCGCGCCGCCATGCCGCCACAGCAGGTGGTGGAACTGGTGGGCGTGATTGCCACCTACAACATGGTGTCGCGTTTTCTCGTGGCGCTCGGGGTCGACATCGAGACCCCGGCGCAGACATCCGAGGCCGGGGTGTTCGAAACGGCCATCGGCATCTCGCTCGATGATCTCGCCGCACTGCCGCCCAGGGGCAGTGCGTGAGCCTGCGCAAGCGCCAGGGCCCGAAACTGCATCGGCTGCCGCATCTGCAACGCTCCATCTTGCCGGGTGCGGCGCCATCACCGACTGAACCGGAGTGCTGCCCATGGCCTCGTTGATCCGTCTCGCGCTCGAGCATTTCCCGCTCAGCCTGCTGCTGCTCGGCGTGTTGCTGGCCATGGTGTCACTCGCGCTCACGCGGCGCGAGCGCACCTCCGAACGCATCGCCTCCACCTTCCTGCGCTGGTTCCTGCTGTGCTCGGTGGGCCTGAGTTTTTTCGTCAACTTCGTGTTCCACAGCTTGTATGGCGACCTGGCCGCGCGTTGGATCGGCTGGGCACCCAGCCCCTTCCAGTACGAGGTGGGGACGGCCTGCCTGGGCTTCGCGCTGGTGGGGGTTTTCGCGGCCTTCGGTGGCCTGGGTTTGCGCCTCGCCGCCGTGCTCGGGCCCACGGCCTTCCTTTGGGGCGCGGCCATCGGCCATGGGGTGCAGCCGCACCCAGTGCATGACGATGCACTGGGTAATGTCGGTGCCATGCTCGGCACCGACATCCTCGTCCCCCTCGTTGGCTTCGCCCTGCTCGCCTGGCAAGCCAAGGCGCAAAGCCGACGCAGCGTGTTCGCGCGTTCGCGGCTCTAGGCGGTGTTGACCGAAGCGGCCAGCGCCGCCAGTCGCGGCAGGCTTCGCGCCGCGCGACTGCCGTACCAGGAGCACCATTCGCCGTCGATCAAGCGCGCCTCAGGGCGTAGGCCGCGGACCGCGAGCAGGTCGCGAACCGCGTCCATGTGGCGAGGTTGAAAGCGGTAAGGCTCGGTCGAGAGCAGCACCAGATCCACTTCGCGCAACCAGGGCGCATCCCAGTCGAACACCGGGTAGCGCGCCGCACCGGGTGTGGCCATGCCGTCACCACCCGCCACCTCCGGCAACGTGCTCCAGCCAACGCAGGCCAGGGTGCGCGCGATATAGGTGTCGCGCGCCACGGTCATCCACGGCTCGCGCCAGATGAGGTAGAGCACGCGGCGTGCCGGCCAGAACTGGGCAGCCAGGTCGGTGAGTTGCACCCGCAGCGCAGCGGCCAGCACCCGTGCACGAGCATTCACCTCTGGCACACTCCCAAAGAGTTCACCCAAGAACTGCAGTAGAGCGAGGTTGTCAGCCGGCACTTGTGGATGTGTCACTACCACGTGCGGCACGAAGCTGCGCAGCGCCGCCACGGTTTCGCGCGTGTTCTCGTCCACATTCACCAGCACATGGCTGGGGGCCAGCGCACGCAGGCGCGCGAGGTTCACGTCCTTGGTGCCACCCACCTTGGGGATGGCGCGAACAGCTTCGGCTGGGTGGATGCAAAAGCCGGTGCGCGCCACGACCTGCGCCCCCAGGCCGAGATCGAACAGGGTCTCGGTCAGGCTGGGAACCAGGCTGGCGATGCGCGCATCGGCGCCCGCCGGAGCAAAACGCTGGCCTAGCGCGTCGATGGCGCCGCGGTTCCCGGGAGGGGATGTGCGGGTGGCCTGCATGGTCAGATACGGGGACAGACGATTGTCGCAAACGCGTCGACCGGCACATGCACGGCCAGTCGTTTTCGGGCAGATATGTGTTCGAAAGCAAGTGCCAGGGCCGCACGGTGCGGGTGGCAGAACTCGAGAGCAAGTCAAAGGAGATTAAGGCAGCTCAGCAACAGGTCAATAATGCCG
>JABEVE010000079.1 GCA_013044035.1 Burkholderiales bacterium | reverse complement strand
CCGGCCGGCCGGCCGGAAGTCCGACACATTGTTGAGGGCGATGAGATGCGCACCGTGGTCGTCGAAGGTGTAGGCGCCCAGCGGCTCCGCGTCCTTGGGGCTGAAGCGCCGATAGAAACCCTGGCCATGGTTCAAGAGCATGTCGTGCTCGCTGGGAATGACATGCGCGTCCATGCCGGCGCCATGCAGGATGCGCTGAGCCGTGTCGAGCTCCTCATCCTTGCCCAAGTAGCTGACGTCCCCGCTATGGATCAGCATGGCGGTACACCGGTTGAGGGCGGCGACCTGCCGCACGGCGTGCTGGAAGGTTTGCTTCACATCGGGATTCGCCGGCGCGTGGAAACCGATCTGGCTGTCGCTGACCTGCGCGAACATGAAGTCCGCTGTAGGGATGTCGGCAGCTTGCGCGCTGCCGATGATGCTTGAACGCGGCACACCGCCTGCCACCGCCCACAACACCCAGCTTCGCGCCCACAGCATGCATTTGAGCGCCTGTCTGCTGGCGTTGATGGGGGTGGTTTCCGCGGTGGTTTCATGTTGGGCTTGTCGCATGTCCGGAATCTCCATGGGTTCAGTGGGTATGCGTGATCGGCTGGCGAGCATGGCTTGCTCGCACCCACTCAAGCGCCAGGTGGCCTGGTTTATTCCCGAAGCACGCGACTTGTCTCGCCCCTCGCGGCCGAGGGCCGGTGCGGCATTCCGGCAGCACTCTGCACTCCGCAGTGCTGCGGCTCAGTAATTGCGCGCACCGCCGGCCATGGCGATGAACAGCCGCGCCGCCAGGGCCACCAGCGGGCGGGTCCACCAGGAGACGCGCTTTTGCAGCCGGGCATGGTCGATGGGCAGCGCGTAGACGAGTTCGGCACGGATATGCGCCGCCAGGTCGCGTGCGAAGCGTGCGTCGCGCACGAGGATGTTGGCCTCGCGGTTGACCAACAGCGAGAGCGGGTCGATGTTGGAGCTGCCCACCGTGGCCCAGGACTCGTCCACCACGGCCACCTTGCCGTGCAGATAGGCGCGCTGGTATTCGCAGATGTGCACGCCGGCCTGAAGCAGCTCACGGTACAGGGCGTGCGCAGCCCAGGCGGCGGCGCGGTAGTCGACGCGACCCTGCAGCAGCAAGGTGACCTGCACCCCACGCGCAGCGGCGCGTTTCAGACTGGAGCGAAAGGCCTGCCCCGGATAGAAATAGGGCGACACCAGCAGCACATGGCTGCGCGCCTGGTCGATGGCCTGGATGTAGCTGTGCTCGATGGCACGGCGCTGCAGCAGGTTGTCGCGCACCACCAACGCAGCACGCATGCCGGGCTGGCCATCGGGGCAGACGGGATGCGTCGGCCGCTCCTCGGCCGGCAAACGGCCCTGGCGCTCGCGGCTGTCCTGCCGCACGTCCTCGCGTGGCGGCAGTTCGCCGGCCCAGGTGCGCAATTCATCCAGATAGTGTTGGCGCGCCTGGCGCGACTTCAGCACCTCGGGCCCCGGCATGCTGCGCAACTGCCGCTGCAAGCTGCCGGTGGCCACGGTACGCAGCCACAGGCGCCGCATGCTCCACATCGCCTGCTGCGCCACCAGGCCCTGCACCCGCACGGCGTAGTCCAGCCTCGGCTGGGCGCTCCAGCCATGGTGGATGTCGAGCCGGTCGTCGATCAGGTTGATGCCGCCGATGAACGCGGTGACGCCGTCGACCACGCACAGCTTGCGGTGCAGCCGGCGCCAATGGCCACGCTGCACCAGGTCGAGCCAGGGGCGCCACGGGCGATAGACCATGAACTCCACGCCACTGCCGGCGAACAGCGCTGCCAGCGTGGGGATGCTGCGGCCGGAACCGAGACCGTCGACCATCACGCGCACATGCACGCCGCGCCGTGCAGCGTCGGCCAGCAGCGTGGCGAGGTGCAGGCCGATGGGGTCGTCGTGGAAGATGTAGGTTTCCAGCCAGATGCTGGTGCGCGCCTCCGACCAAGCCTGCTCCAGCGCCGGAAACAGCGTTTCACCCAGCGGCAGAAGCTCGACGCAATTGCCGCGTGACCAGGCTGGGGCGGGCGACGTCTCGCCGTCGGCGTCCAGCGGGTTGACGCCGGAGGCGCCCGCAACACCGCCCTCCCCCGCACCGCCCCGCGCGATGCGCGACCAGCGTGCGGCTTGCCAGCCTGCGCACAGCCAGGCACGTGCCCGGCCCGGGCGGGAGATGCGTCGGTGTCGGCTTTTGGGATCTGCGGGTTCGGGCATGCGGATGATGAGTCGGCTGATGTCGCTGCTGGCCTGCGGTCGGTCGCCGCATTGTGCCGTCCATGTCAACTCCGCACGCCAACTCCAGGCCCTGTGCAGGTCAGCGGCGCCGTGCCAGCCACCGCAGCGGTCACGGTTTCCAGGTCCACGAACAGCAGAGCATGGTCCGACAGGCGCGCCCAGCCAGCGCCCCAGCCCAGGCCCAGCGCACGCATGGTGTAACCCCGCGCGTAAATGCGATCCAGCGGTATGAGCGGCAGGCGCGCCGGGAAGGTGCGCATGCGGTGACGCCAGCGGGGTTGACCCCCGTCCGCATGCGGCGATTGGCGCGCGGAGACATCGATCAGGCCCACCGCGGCCAGTTCGGCGCCGAGCTGGCCGCGCCAGTCGTTGAAGTCGCCGGCAACGATCACCGCCTCGTCGCCCGGGACATGGGTGGCGATGTAATGCACCAGCCGCGCGATCTGACGCTTGCGCCCGGCGCTGAACAGTCCGAAATGCACAACGATGGCATGCAGCACGTCAAGGCCGTCGGCTGCGGCGCCGTCGCTTCCTTGCCGAACGCGCGGAGCCGCGCATTGCAGGCGTACATGCAGCAGACCGCGCTGCTCGAAGCGGTGGTCGGAGACATCGTGGTGGGCCACGCTGAGAATGGGCAGACGCGCCAACAGCGCATTGCCATGCTCGCCATGCCGCGTGGTTGCATTGGTGTGATAGGCCGTGTGCATGCCCAGGCCCTGTCCCAGCACCTCGTGCTGCGGCAGCTCGGGCCAGTGGGAAAAACGGCGGGCGTGGCGTGGATGGGTGAACTGCACCTCCTGCAGGAAGACGAGGTCAGCGTCGAGTTCGCGCAAACCTTCCTGCAGCGCGTGAATGCTCAGGCGCTTGACTGGTCCCAGACCCACCACCCCCTTGTGGATGTTGTAGGACGCCACCCGCAGCGCACCCGCAAGCCCGGGTGCCGCGGCCGCGACCGATGGCGCCGCGCGTGTTGCGTTGGCATCACCCGGGCTGCGAGCGATGGCGTGGCCGGTGACGGCCGCTGCCAGCCCGCCAGCGCTACGCAGGGCTGCGCTCAGGCGCGCAGCCTTTTGCAGTCGACGGTACGGCATCTTCATGTCCGCCGACCCAACCGATGTGGCAGTTGCCGAATGGCCTCGGCGTTGGACGCGGAAAAACACCGTGCAGCCGCCTCGCGCCAGGGCAGCCACTGCTGCGCGCGGTGCTCGCGCGGCGCCAGAGTCACGGGCGTGTCGCGCGGCACTTCGAGGCTGAAGACATGTTCGGTGTTGGTGCACACGCCGGGGGCGTAGCGATGGCGCCAGACGGGGTAGATGTCGTACACATTCGCCAGGTGCCAGTCCCGCAGCGCCGCGACCGGCACTGCGGCCGTGCCGACGCGAATGCCGGTTTCCTCCGCCACTTCGCGCATGGCGGCAGCGGCCAGGGGCTCATCGGCCGCGTCCAGGCTGCCGGTGACGCTCTGCCAGAAACCGGGCTGCTTGGCACGCTCGATCAGCAGCACGTCCAGCTCCGGACTGTGAATCACCACCAGGACCGACAGGGGCAACTTGTGGGCCGTGGCCGGGACGGCGGACGGGGGTTGGGTCAGGGTCCGGGCAGGAGAAGCTGGGCTGAGGGACGACATGCGGCAGTGACTCCGATACGCTCGAACACCATGCCGGGCGCTGCATGCATCTTAGGCGCCGGACACGCCGCCAGTGGGCTCACCGCGGGTTGCCGAGTCGGGTTCGGGGCCTTGCGCTTGGGGCGTGCAAGCCGGGCAGCGATCCGGCCACAGCCCCGTCCACACGTGGAACCGGCACGGCGGCGGGACGACCAGCAACCCGGCCGCACCACCTCTGCCGCGCCTCAACCCGCCAGTTGCGCACCGGCCTGCAGGGGCAGTTGCTTGCGCGTCCAGGCACTGACCACGAGCATGACCACGATGTTGAGCACCAGGGCAACGATGCCCACATTCAGGTCGGCCACGACTGGCGGCAGCGCGGGAACCAGCTTGCCGAGTGACAGGTGCGCCAGACTGAACAGCGCCACGGTGGCCACGCCCACGGCGATGCCGGCGAAGGCGCCCGCCGCCGTCACACGGTTGCGGACCGACAAGCTCAGCAACAGCGAGGGAAAGAGCTGCGTGACGAAGCTGTAGCCCATCAGCAGCAGCGCGACGATGGTGGAGCCGCCATGCAGAGTGAAGCCCACGGCCACGAGGGCCACCACCGGAACCAGACCCTTGGCCGTGCGCGTCACCTGGGCGTCGTTGCAGCCCTTGTGCATCAGGCGGTAGAGGTTGTGCGCCAGCAGCGTGGCAGCGTTCATCAGGATGAGCGAGCCGGGCACCAGCGCGGTGAGCACGCCGATGGCGCCGATGAGGCCCACCACCGCCGGCGAGAACGTGACGGTGGCGATGTGGAACAGCGCCAGATCGATGTCCGGCCCCTTCAGTCCGGGGACCTTGAGCAACGCGGCGAAGCCGACGAAATAGACGAACAGCAGCACCAACTGGTAGAGCGGCAACAGCACCGCGTTCTTGCGCAGGGTGCGTTCGCTGCGCGCGGTGTAGGTGGCGGCGAAGGAGTGCGGCCACATGAAAAACCCCAAGGCGCTCAGGCCCACGGTGGAGATGAACCACGACACGCTCTGCCCATGCGCCGGCAACGCCAGGAAGCCGGGCTTGGCGACGTCGATGGCATGGAACATGGCCTCGATGCCGCCGAAATAGTGGGTCGGCAGGTACACCCCGAGGAAGATGACCACGGCCAGGATGCCGACGTCCTTCACCACCGAGGTCCAGGCCGAGCCGCGCACGCCGGACACCATCACATAAATGGTGACGACCACGGCACCGATCCAGATCGCCACGGCGTTGTCGATGGCCCCGTAACTGGCCGCATGCACGATGATGCCCAGTCCCTTGAACTGCAGCACCAGATAGGGAATGAGTGCGACGATGTCCACCACAGCCACCAGCACGCCGAGCGACGGACTGGCGTAGCGGGTGCGGAAATAGTCGGGCTGGCTGATGAGCTTGTGCTCGCTGGCGTAGCGCCACACCGGCGGCATGACGTAGTAGGACAGCGTGTACGCCAGCGCGCCGTAGGCGATGATGTAAAACGCAGGGCCGCCGAGACCGTAGGCGAAACCGGAGGCGCCGAGGAAGGTGAAGGTGGTGTAGATCTCACCGGCCAGCAGCAGGAACACGAACACTGGGCCGAAGCCGCGCCCGGCCACCGTCCACTGCTCCAGGTGCATGGTGTGGCCGCTGCGTGCGCGGATGCCCAACCACAGCGCGAAGGCCGTCATCAAGCCGATCAGGACGAGAGCAACATTCATGGCCGGCCCTCCGCGTCGCTGCCACCGCGGTTGGCGGGGTCGAGCCAGTACACCAGCGCCATGATCGGCGTGGTGAGCACGAGCCAAACCACGATCCAGCCCAGGATGAAGGGCATGCCGAGGATGAAGGGATGCACGTCGTTGTGCACCAGCGGCCCGAGCAGCGTACCGATCGGTGGAATCCAACCCAGATAGCGGATGTTGCGCATCGCGGCCTCCAGAAGGTCAAGGGACAAACCACGCTGTGCAGGCTAGGCGCGCCCTTCCGCAACGTCAAGCATTTTTGCACACAATAATGCTGACATATTGTATGCAATCAGTGCTGCGCATGCGGATGCCCAAGGGGCATCCATTCGAACGGCATCAGCCGGGATGCGGGCATCGAGGCGAAGCTGTTCCCCGTGAACAAAATTGAAACACTTTGTATGCGCATGGCCGCTGCGTGCAGACGTCAAAAAGGGCGCGACCGCGCCCTTTTTGCTGGATTTGAGGCGACGGATCCGCGCCGCTCACACCTCCGGCTGCGCCTGGCGCAAGCGGATGTGCAACTCCTTTAACTGTTTCTCGTCCACCGGGCTCGGGGCGCTGGTCAGCAGGCACTGGGCGCGCTGAGTCTTGGGGAAGGCGATGACGTCGCGGATGCTCTGGGCGCCGGTCATCATCGTCACGATGCGGTCCAGGCCGAAGGCAATGCCGCCGTGGGGCGGTGCACCGTATTGCAGCGCGTCGAGCAGGAAACCGAACTTGGCGCGGGCTTCTTCCGGGCCGATGCCCAGCGCGGCGAACACCTTGCTCTGCATGTCGGCACGGTGGATACGCACCGAGCCACCGCCGATTTCCCAGCCGTTGAGCACCATGTCGTAGGCCTTGGCGATGCAGCGGCCCGGATCGGTGGCGAGGTAGTCGACATGTTCGTCCTTCGGCGCGGTAAACGGGTGGTGACAGGCCACGAAGCGCTGTTCGTCGTCGTCGAACTCGAACATCGGGAAGTCCACCACCCAAAGCGGTTTCCAGGCATCTTCGAACAGGCCGCGAGCTCGGGCCCATTCGCCATGACCGATCTTCAGGCGCAGCGCGCCGATGGCGGCGTTGGTGACCTTGGCGCGGTCGGCGCCGAAGAACAGGATGTCGCCGTTCTGCGCACCGCTGCGCGCGAGAATGGCGGCGATGGCGGCGTCATGCAGATTCTTGACGATGGGAGACTGCAAGCCGGGCCATCGTGAGGGGCCATCCTGGCTCGGACCCCTGGCCACGTCGTTGACCTTGATCCACGCCAGTCCCTTGGCGCCGTAGATCTTGACGAATTCGGTGTAGGCGTCGATCTCGCTGCGGCTGATGTCGCCGCCGCCCGGCACGCGCAGCGCCACGACGCGGCCGTCCGGCAATTCGGCAGCACCGGAAAACACCTTGAAGTCCACATCCTTCATCACATCGGTGAGTTCGGTGAACTCCAGCTTCACCCGCAGGTCGGGCTTGTCGGAGCCGAAGCGGGCCATGCCTTCGGCATAGGACATGACCGGGAAGGGATCGGCCAGTTGCACGCCCAGTGCCTGCTTGAACACGGTGCGAATCATGGCCTCGAACAGCGGACGGATTTCATCTTCGCCGAGGAACGACGTCTCGCAGTCGATCTGGGTGAACTCGGGCTGGCGGTCCGCGCGCAGGTCTTCGTCGCGAAAACATTTGGTGATCTGGTAATAGCGGTCGAAACCGGCCACCATGAGCATCTGCTTGAACAACTGCGGCGACTGCGGCAGGGCGAAAAACTGGCCTGCGTTGACGCGGCTGGGCACGAGGTAATCGCGCGCGCCCTCGGGCGTGCTCTTGGTCAGCATAGGGGTTTCGATGTCGATGAAACCCTGCGCGTCCAGGTACTGGCGCACCGCCATGCCGACACGGTAGCGCAGTTTGAGGTTGTGCTGCATCTGGGGCCGGCGCAGGTCGAGCACGCGGTGCGTCAGGCGCGTGGTTTCCGAGAGGTTGTCGTCGTCGAGCTGGAAGGGCAGCGCGGCCGATGCATTCAGCACCTGCAACGCGTGGCACAGCACCTCCACTTTGCCCGAAGCCAGGTTGGCGTTCTCGGTGCCGGCAGGGCGGCTGCGCACCAAACCCTGCACCTGCACGCAGAACTCGTTGCGAAGGGTTTCGGCGGTGGCGAACATGGCGGCGCGGTCGGGATCGCACACCACCTGCACCAGGCTCTCGCGGTCGCGCAGGTCGATGAAGATGACGCCGCCATGGTCACGCCGACGCTGGACCCAGCCGCACAGGCTGATGCTTTGTCCGAGCAGGGATTCGGTGACGGCGCCGAGGGTATGGCTGCGAAGGCTCATGGTGTGATGGCTGTAAGCAAGATGGGAATCGAAAAGGGCGGAGCGCGGAGCATGGCCAGCCTTCGGACAAGCACCCCGGCTTGGCCGTGGAGGCTCAATGCTCGTTGGTCGGCTGCGGGGCAGCGTGGGCCAGCTCGTGGGTTTGCGGGTGCGCCGGCGCGTGCGGCACCACCACACCCATGGAAATGACATATTTGAGCGCTTCATCCACGCTCATCGCCAACTCCATCACTTCGGCGCGCGGCACCATCAGGAAAAAACCCGAGGTGGGGTTGGGCGTCGTCGGGACGTAAACGCTGATGTGCTCGCCGGGCAAGTGCTCTGCCACCTCGCCGGCAGGCGTTCCGGTGACGAAGGCGATGGTCCAGGAGTCAGCGCGCGGATACTGCACCATCACTGCCTGGCGGAAGGCCTGGCCGCTGCTGGAGAACAACGTGTCCGACACCTGCTTGACGCTGCTGTAGATGCTCTTGACGATGGGGATGCGCGCCAGCAGGCCATCCCAGCGCGCCAGCCACCATTGGCCGACGATATTGGCCACCAGCACGCCAGTGAGCAGGATGGCCGCCAGCACCAGCAGCACGCCCAGGCCGGGAATGTGCATCAGGCGGTCGAGCGCTGGCGCCAGGCCTGGGGCCACCGCGCTCAGGGCGCCGACCATGGCGCGGAAAATGCCGTCGAACACCGACAGCAATTGCCACAGTACCCAGATGGTGATGGTGAGCGGCAACCACACCAGCAGTCCGGCCATGAAGAAGTTTTTCAGACGCATGAGCGAATCCCGTTTGTTTCTGAGCGCCCCCAGGGTCGGCTCACCGACCTGCCCCCCGCGGAGGTCAGGACAGCTTGGGGCGGCCCAGCGCTTTCTCGAGAGCGAAGGACGGGCATCGACCGTGGGCCATCGAAACCGCCCGGCCATGACAGCGCTGGCGGGGTGGTGCGGCGAATCCCCAGGTCAGTGGCAGGCACAAGAGCTGCCGCACGCAGCGGCCGCAGGCACTGCTTCGGGCTTGTGCTCGGGCTTGGATTCGGTCACGGCTTCCGGCTTGGCCGTGGCTGCTGCCGCTGCAGCCCCGCCGCCCTTGAAGTCGGTGGCGTACCAGCCTGAACCCTTGAGTTGAAACCCAGCGGCCGTGACCTGCTTGCTCAATGCCGCTTGGCCACAAGCCGGGCAGACGGAAAGCGGTGCGTCGGATAATTTTTGCAGCGCGTCCAGGCTGTGTCCGCACGAGGCGCATTTGTAGGCGTAAATCGGCATGGCTGACTCCGCAGGGAAAGACGATGGGACAAGGTGCAGATGAGGACACGGCGCCGGTCTTCAAGACTGGTGCCGCGTGGAGAGGGTGAAAGCAAGATTGATGCTGATTATAAAAGCAGCACCCGCAGACACCGCGCCGTCCACCACCGCGCGAAGCCGAGACGCGGCGGTGGACGGCGCGAGCGAAACTCATCCGCCCGGGATCATCACCCGGTGCATGCCGCTTCGCAGCGGGAAACCCGCCAGCGCGGAATCCGCCAGTTTTTGCGCAACGGGCCCCAGACGTGGTTGGTAGGAACCGGTGACGGCGCTGGTGCTGTAGACCAAGGCACCGGTCGCCGTGTCGCGAATTTCCAGCTTGAAGACGCGGTCGTACCACGGTGGCGGCCAGGAAAAACCGCTCCACCACAAGGGGTAGCCGCTGTAGATCCAGGCGCCGTTGGGCAGCAGAATGGGCGCGCCCGGCGGTGGCCATGCACTGGGGAAACTGGCCTCAAAGTCCAGATAGCTGTGGAAGCTGTAACGCGCGGTGTAGGGAGCGGGCTGGCCCAGCAGGGGCACCATGCCGGCATGGGTCATGGCCTGCACCACGGCGGACTGGAACACATCGGCGTCGGGTGCCGCGGCAGTCGAGGGAGCAGCCTGCAATTGAACCTTGGCGCCAACCAGGGCCTGCGGGGCGGCTTTGGGTGTGGTCACATCCGCCCGTACGGCGGTGAGCGTGGCGCAGCCACCCAGAAGCAGCATGGCCGAGAGTGCGACAAGCCCGGCGAGCCGGTGGCCCAGGCGGCGCAGGGCATGCGTTGAAGGCTCCGGATGGTGTTGGCGGATCTGAGACTGCGCCGAAGCCAGGATTGTCCCGGCCTGGGAAGAATTCGCAAGTGGACGCATGATCACCTCGATGGTTCCGGCTCCGCCTGGCGGGCGACGATTCCCAGCACCCGCCAGGCGGAGCTGCATGAGAAAGCGCCAGCCCCGGAGTGTTCTCATTGCCCTCCGGGAGCGACTGCCGCAAGGCGGTGGCCTAAAGGCTCCGAAATCCATTGGACGACAGCAGCGCCATCCCGTTCCCCGACAGGGTCTTGCGTGGGCGGTGTGCAAGGCTCGTCGTCGAAGGCGATGTCCCCGTTCGCATCCGGCTGGCCGCTGGCCTGCAGGGTGGCGAAAGGGTAGGCATTGCGGTCCAGCAGATGCGATGGGGTCACTTTCCCGAGTGCGGAAAACAGGGTTTCGAGCCGGCCTGGAAAGCGCTTGTCCCACTCGCGCAGCATGGCAGCCACCTGCTTGCGCTGCAAGTTGTCCTGGCTGCCGCACAGGGTACAGGGGATGATGGGAAACTGGCGATGTGCAGCCCAGCGAACGAGGTCGGCCTCTTCCACGTAGGCCAGCGGACGAATGACGATGTGGCGACCATCATCGCTCACCAGCTTCGGGGGCATGGCCTTGAGTTGGCCAGCGTGGAAAAGGTTGAGAAAAAAGGTCTGCAAGATGTCGTCGCGATGGTGACCAAGGGCGATTTTGGTGGCCCCGAGTTCGCCGGCCACGCGATAGAGAATGCCGCGGCGAAGGCGCGAGCACAGGCTGCACAGCGTCTTGCCTTCGGGAATGAGGCGCTTGACGATGGAGTAAGTGTCCTGCTGCTCGATGTGGAAGGCCACGCCCCGGCGCCGCAGGTACTCCGGCAGGACATGCTCGGGAAAGCCCGGCTGCTTCTGGTCGAGATTGACGGCGACGATGTCGAAGTCCACCGGGGCGCGTTCACGCAGGCCCAGCAGGATGTCGAGCATGGCGTAGCTGTCCTTGCCGCCCGACATGCAGACCATCACCCGGTCGCCGGCCTCGATCATGCCGAAGTCGGCGACCGCCTGACCCACCAGTCGGTGCAGACGCTTGGACAGCTTGTTGAGGTCGCGCGCCGCGCGCACGGCCTGGGCGTGGCTGACAGTCGCGGCATACCCGTGCGGCAACGGGTCGTTCATGGCGCTGATTCCTTGATGCGGAAGACCTCCACGCCCACCGCCTCGCAATCGGGATAGACGTCGGGTTTTTCGGTGGACACGAGCACGGCGCGCACGCTGGGGTGCTGCAGCATGAGCGCGGCCACGTCGTCGCACAGGGTTTCCTGCAGATGAATGTGGCCGCGCGCCAGGCGCTGAGCGATGGTGCGGCGGATGAAGTCGTAATCCACCACTTCGTCGAGCTTGTCCTGCGTCGGTGTGGAGTCGGCGTAGGGCACGTAAAGGTCGACATTGATGACCACGCGCTGCTCGCCGCGCTTCTCGAAGTCGTGCACGCCGATGTTGATCCACACCTCGTAATTCCTCAGGAACAGCCGGCGGCAATCGCTGAGGGCGGGAAGGCTCAGGGCACTCGTCATGGATCGCTTTCGAGGAGGGTGGGTCGGCGTGCGGCTCAGCCGGCTTGCGCACGCGCCAGGTACAAGACGTCGCGCGCCTGCGCCGCGAGATGCTGGCCGCCGTCCACCAGCAATGTCGTGCCGGTGATGGCCTGGGCCGCGAGCACATAGCGCACCGCCTCGGCCACGTCTTGCGGCGTGGACGATCGGCCCAGCGGCGTGAGCCCATGAGCAGCGGCGAATTCGGCGGCGCTCATCGGCCCCGACGGCAGGGTCACGCCGGGCGCCACGCCAACCACGCGCACACTGGGTGCCAGTGCCTGCGCCAGCAGCGTGGTGGCCTCGCGCAGCGCCGCCTTGCTCAAGGTGTAAGACAAGTAGTCGGGGTTGGGATTCCACAATTTCTGGTCGAGCAGATTCACCACGCAACCCCGCGCGTCGCGGGCCTGCACATGCGCGTGCAGCGCCTGCGCCAGCAGCACCGGCGCCACGGCGTTGACCTGGTAATGCTGCCCTGCCGCATCGGCGCTGAAACTGGCGGCGTCGTCATGCGCGAACAGCGAGGCGTTGTTCACCAGGGCGTCCAGGCGGCCGAATGCGGCCACCACTCGCGGCACGAGCGCTCGGACCGCAGCAGCCTCGGCAAGGTCGACAACGAAGGCCAGGGCACGAGCCCCGGCAGCAGCCAGGTCGGCGCAGGTTTGCCGGGCTTCATCGGCGGAATCGCGGTGGTGCACGGCCACGTCCCAACCGGCCGCGGCCAGTTCCAGCGCGATCACCCGGCCCACGCGCCGCGCGGCGCCCGTGACCAGCACCACGGGCCGAGGGACGGCGTGCGTGCTGGGGGCGAGAGAGTTGGCAGGAGACATGAAACCTAGAATCGGGGCGATGAAAAGCATGCAGAGTCTACCGTCCGGCACCCCGCAACCCGAGAGCGGGGGCATGCCCGAAGCCGCGCTGCCGGCCTCCGACGATGGCCTGGTGGAGCCCGCCTGGAACCATCTGCCCGCCTTGCTCGCATGCATTGGACAAGCCATTGCCGAAGCCGGCGGCTGGCTGCCTTTCGACCGCTACATGGAACTGGCCTTGTATGCCCCGGGCCTGGGCTATTACGCCGCCGCGCCCGGAGTGCTCGGAGCCTGGGGGGGCAGCAGCGATTTTGTCACCGCCCCGGAACTCACGCCGCTGTTCGCCGCGACGCTGGCGCGACAGGTGGCGGCGGTCGCGCGGGCCGAGGGACTCGCCACCGTGGTGGAGTTCGGCGCCGGCAGTGGACGCCTGGCCTGCGACCTGCTGGCTGCGCTCGACGCGGCAGGCTGGCTGCCGGCGCAATACGCCATTGTCGAAGTCTCTGCCACCATGCGCGCGCGCCAGCGGCAAGCCGTTACCGCATTGCCTGCCCGCTTGCACGAGCGCATCGTCTGGTGGGACACCCTGCCCGCGCGCTTCGACGCCGTGGTCCTCGGCAACGAGGTGCTGGACGCCATGCCGGTGAAACTCGCACGGCGCACGCAGCAGGGCTGGGTCGAGCGTGGCGTCGTTGTGATAAGCGCCCCCGAACCTGCCGCGGCGCGTCAGGCCCCCCAAGGGGGTCAAGAAAACTCGGGAGCGGCCCAGCGTTTTCTTGAGAGCGCCCCCGAACCTGCCGCGGCGCGTCAGGCCCCCCAAGGGGGTCGAGAACACTCGGGAGCGGCCCAGCGTTTTCTTGAGAGCGCCCCCGAACCCGCCGCGGCGCGTCAGGGTATTCTGGAGAATCACGACGTGTCGCAGCGTCTCGCATGGGCCGAGCGGGCCAGCGGCATTGCACCGCGTCCCAGCATGGAGGCGCTGCCGCTGGGCGCCGTGACGGAGATCCACCAGGCCGCCGAAGCGTTCATCAGCACGCTGGCCGGGCATCTCGGGCGTGGGCTGCTGCTGTTCATCGACTACGGCTTTCCCGCCCACGAGTACGACCATCCGCAGCGCAGTGCAGGCACCCTGCGCTGCCACCGCGCCCACCGCGCCCACGATGACCCGCTGTGGCAGCCGGGCGCCTCGGACATCACCGCGCATGTGAACTTCAGCGGCATTGCCCAAGTCGCCGCACAAGCGGGGCTGGAACTGCTGGGCTACACCTCACAGGCGCGTTTCCTGCTCAACTGCGGCCTGCTGGACTTGCTTGGCGCCGCCGTCGCAGCCGGGCAGCAAGGTGAGACCGGTGCGCCGCGCAACCGCGCCGGTCTCGCCCAGACCGCAGCGGTGCAGAAACTGCTGTCGGAGGCCGAGATGGGCGAGTTGTTCAAGGTCATCGCCCTCGGGCGTGGATTGCATGCACCGCTCATGGGCTTTGCCCAAGGCGACCGCCGCGCCGCGCTCACCCTGCACGATACCGCCGAGGGGCGCCGTTGATGTGGCTGTTCGTCTTCATTCTCGCGTCCATCGTGGTTTCGGCGCTGCTGCCGGAGCTGGAGCGCTTCGGCTTCGGTCGCCTGCCGCTGGATCTGCGCTTTCAGGCCTTCGGCCGCACCTGGCTGTTCCCCATCGGCTCCACCCTGCTGCTGTCCGTCGTTGCCTGGGTGATCGCGCGCCTGCTGCGCTGAGCCGCATCACACTGTGGCGCCGCAGGGAACGCGTGCGGCAAACCGACCCTGCTCCGCGCACGGCCATCACCTCACCCGCGCGACACGGCGCTCCGATGGCGTCTTAGCATGCAGCCATCGAACACTCCAGGCACAGAGGAGAGGGACGATGACACGAATCGACATCAAGCGGGTCTACGAGCCCGCCGCCGCAGGCGACGGCCTGCGCATTCTGGTCGATCGGCTATGGCCGCGAGGTCTGGGCAAGGACGAGGCTGCGGCGGACCGCTGGGTCCGCGAGATCGCACCGAGCCCGGCGCTGCGGCAGTGGTTCGGCCACGATGCGACACGGTGGGGCGAATTCCGACGCCGCTACGTGGCCGAGCTGGACGCCATGCCCGAAACCGTGAGCCTGTTGCGCCGCCTGCTGCAGGAGCACGAGCGGGCCACGCTGCTGTACGCCGCGAAGGACGAGGCCCACAACAACGCCGTCGTCCTGGTCGAGTACCTGCGCAAGTCTTGACCAGGCGCGCGCAGGGACAGTCAGACCAGACACAACCCTGCTTGTGTCCAGGGCCTGGGGTTGGCGCATTCGCAGTTGGCATCAAGCTCAGTCGAAGACCGGCGATTCCACGCCGAGGACCTGGTGCAGTTTGGGGCTGGTGGTGGTGTACTGCAGGTGGATCTTCTTGTCGGGGAAGATGG
>JABEVE010000078.1 GCA_013044035.1 Burkholderiales bacterium | reverse complement strand
TGTTGTCACTTTCATGCAATTTCATGCCAAAAAATTTTAATATTCAGTATAGATATACAAAGAATTTTTGACTTGATCAATATAATACTTGTCGCGCAAAAAATGTACCTGAATTTTGTAACTGCTGCACAGACCTGCAGACCCTGCGCTGGATGTAGACAATATCTGTGCCAGCATGACGGCGGTGTCTGCCGCAGTCCGTTCGCCATCACGAATCACGAATTCAGCGTCCAGTTCCTCAATCCCCCGCGATGCGACGTCTGCAACGTCCATTCACAACCCCTTTTCCATCACGCTCCAGCCCCATGTCCAGCCTACTGTTCTCGCCCTTCCGACTCGGCCCCCTCGGGCTTGCCAACCGCATCGTCGTCAGCCCCATGTGCCAGTACAGCGCCGATGATGGCTGCGCCACCGCCTGGCACCGCGTGCATCTGGGGCAGATGGCGCAAAGCGGGGCCGGGCTGCTGTGCATCGAAGCCACGGCGGTCGAGGCCATCGGCCGCATCACGCCCGGCTGCCTGGGCTTGTACTCGGATGCCAACGAGCGCGCGCTGGCCGGCGTGCTGGCCGACGTGCGCGGTTTCAGCGCCATGCCCATCGCCATCCAGCTCGCCCACGCCGGGCGCAAGGCATCCAGCGCGCGGCCCTGGGAAGGTGGTCAACAACTGGCGCTGGGCGAAGGCGGCTGGGTCGCGGCGGCGCCTTCGGCCATCCCCCATGGCGCGCATGAAACGCCCCCGGCGGCGCTGGACGAGGCCGGCCTGGCACGCATCCGCCAGGCCTTTGTCGACGCTGCGCGGCGTGCGGTCCGCCTGGGCCTGCAGGCGGTGGAACTGCATGCCGCGCATGGCTACCTGTTGCACGAATTTCTCTCGCCGCTGGCCAACCAGCGCGACGATGCCTACGGCGGCAGCCTGGACAACCGCATGCGTTTTCCACTGCAGGTGTTCGACGCCGTGCGCGCCGTGCTGCCGCCAACCGTGGCACTCGGCGTGCGCCTGTCTGCCACCGACTGGGTGGAGGGCGGCTGGGACCTGGAGCAGAGCCTGCGCTTCGCTGCACTCCTGAAGCAGCGCGACTGCGACTGGATCGACGTCTCGTCCGGTGGCATCTCGCCGTTGCAGCGCATTCCGGTCGGCCCCGGCTATCAGGTGCCGCTGGCGCGCGCCATCCGCCAGGCCACCGGACTTGCCACCATGGCCGTGGGCCTCATCACCGAGGCACAGCAGGCCGAGGCGTTGTTGCAGGACGGCAGCGCCGATCTCGTCGCCCTGGCGCGTGCCATGCTGTGGAACCCGCGCTGGCCCTGGCACGCCGCCGCATCCTTCGGTGCCAGCGTCCATGCCCCTGCACAGTATTGGCGCAGCGAGCCGCGCGAGGCACGCGGCGTGTTCGCCAACGCCCAAATCGGCCAACGCTGAGCGCGGACCAGCCAACGTGCTTGAGCACGTTGGCGCGCCGCGCGAAGGGTCTGCCGGCCTGCAAGCCGGCGACCTGCGAGCACAATCGCCACGACGGTGCATGCACCAGGGTTGCCCCGGCAGCCCGGACCCTGACCGCACCAATGCGGTGCTGGCAGATCCCGCTGGCCTGGCATGGGGCTTGCTGGTTGCCAGCATGGAGACTGTGCGAGCGAGACGATGATGCGGGCCTATTCCGAGTGCAACGGCTTCGAGGACCCGGCCGCAGACGATGCAGCCCGCCCGGCGTGGGCCCGTCTCACGCGCTGGATGCGCGACACCGGCCTGCCGGCGCTGGCCGCCAAGCAGGAGGAGGCAAGGCTGGCGTTTTACCGCGAGGGCATCACCTTCGCGGTGTACGGCGAGAGCGGCGGCACCGAGCGCGCCATTCCCTTCGACATCATTCCGCGCATCATCACCGCGGCCGAGTGGGCGTATCTGCAACGCGGGCTGGCACAGCGGGTGCAGGCGCTGAACCTGTTTCTGGCCGACATCTACGGGCCGCAACGCATCATCCACGACCAGGTGGTGCCGGCCGAGGGTGTGCTCGACAACTCGCAGTACCGCGCGGGCATGAGGGGCGTGAAGGTGCCGCGCGGGGTGTACGGTGCCATTTGCGGCATCGACCTGGTGCGCACCGGCGAGCAGGAGTTTCACGTGCTGGAGGACAACCTGCGTGTGCCTTCGGGCGTGAGCTACATGCTGGAGAACCGGCGCATCCTGTCGTGGCTAGCGCCTGATCTGTTCGAGCACCACCGCGTCGCGCCCATCGGCAACTACCCCGACCTGCTCGATCTGACGCTGCGCGAGCTGGCGCCGAGCCACACCGACGACCCGACCGTGGTCGTGCTCACGCCCGGGCCGTTCAACAGCGCCTATTTCGAACATGCCTTCCTGGCGCAGAGCATCGGCGCCGAACTGGTGGAGGGGCAGGACCTGTTCGTCGACGACGGCTTCCTCTACATGAAGACCATCCGCGGCCCGCAGCGGGTGGACGTGATCTACCGCCGCATCGACGACGACTTCCTCGACCCGCGCGTCTTCCGCCCCGACTCCATGCTGGGCGTGCCGGGATTGTTCGAGGTCATCCGCGCCGGCAACGTGGCCCTGGCCAACGCCGTCGGCACGGGTGTGGCCGACGACAAATCGGTCTACCCCTACGTGCCGGCCATGATCCGTTACTACCTGGACGAAGACGCCATCCTGCCCAACGTGCCCACCTACACCCTGAGCGACCCGAAGCAATGCGCCCATGTGCTGGCCAACCTGGCCGAGTTGGTCGTGAAAGAGGCGCAGGGCGCGGGCGGTTACGGCATGCTCATCGGCCCCAAGGCCAGCCAGAAGGAGCGTGAGGCCTTCGCCGATCGCATCCGCGCCCGTCCGGACCAATACATCGCCCAACCCACCCTGGCGCTGTCCACCTGCCCCACGCTGGTGGACGAGGGCGTGGCGCCGCGCCATGTGGACCTGCGCCCCTACGTGCTGCAGGGCTCCAGCATCCGCATGGTGCCTGGAGGCCTCACCCGCGTGGCCCTGGTGGACGGCTCGCTCGTGGTCAACAGCAGCCAGGGCGGCGGCACCAAGGACACCTGGGTGCTGCAGGATTGAGCGGTGTGTCCACTTCCCCCGAGCGCTGGCGAAACGTTCGAATGGCTTGAACCGAATTCAGGAGAGCCCCATGCTGTGCCGCACTGCCTCCGATCTGTTCTGGATGGGGCGCTCCGCCGAGCGCGCCGAATCCATGGCGCGCATGCTCGATCTGGCACGCCGCCTGGCCGCTTTGCCGTCCTCGCACGGCGATCATGCGGCGCACTCGGTCTGGGCCTTGCCCCTGCTGTCCACCGGGGGCATTCCGACGGGTGCAAGACTGCAGGACATGAGCCCGCTGGACATGCTCGGGCGCTGCATCATCGACCGCGACAACCCCTCGTCCGTACTCACCTGCGTGCAGCTCGCGCGCGACGCCGCGCGCAACCAGCGCTCGGTGGTCCCCGCCGAGGTCGTGGCCCCGCTGCAACTCATGCTCGGCAAGCTGCGCGCGCTCAAAGCCCAGCATCTGGTGAGCGGCGGCCTGGGGCAGGTGATCGGCGAGATCATGGCCTTCACCGATGCCTTTCGCGGCGTCATCATCGCCAACATGATGCGCAACG
The DNA here is from genome assembly GCA_013044035.1 of Burkholderiales bacterium. Taxonomy (GTDB): domain Bacteria; phylum Pseudomonadota; class Gammaproteobacteria; order Burkholderiales; family Burkholderiaceae_C; genus Thiomonas_A. Next base: position 6,173 of record JABEVE010000078.1, on the reverse strand, counting down.
AGGCCTGGCATTTCCTGCGCCTGGGCAACTTTCTCGAGCGCGCCGACAGTGCCGTGCGGCTGTGGACGACTCAGGCCGACCCCGAGTTTTCGCTGGTACGCGACGGCCCCGACAGCCCGCACGCCGGCTTTCACCGCGTCGCCCTGCTGGAGGCCGCCTCGGCCCTCATGCCGCTGCGCCGCCTGCACGGCGAGCCCAATCGCCAGGGTGTGACCGAGATGCTGCTGCGCCGGCCCGACTTCCCACGCTCGGCCAGCTTCTGCCTGGGCGAGGCCCAGAGCAACCTGGCGGCGCTGCAGGTGGACGTGTGCGAACCCGTCATGCGCCAACTCGGCAGAGCCCTGGCCGGCGTCTCGTATCTTGAACCGGAGGCGGGCGCCACCGGCATGTTCGCGTTCGGCGCTGCACGCCAGGCCGACATCAGCGCCGTGGAGGCCGCCGTGGACGAGCGCTTTTTCGTCGCCCAAATGCCGCTGCGCCGCGCCGCCTGATGCCGCACCCTGGGGACGGCCGACTTGCGCGCCCGGGCGCAGCGCGGCTCACTCGCCGCCTGACACCCGCCCGCGCAGCCGCTTGACCTCGCCGCGCCCCACCTTGCTGTCCACCCGTTTGCGCTGCGAACTGCGCGTGGGGCGGGTGGGTTTGCGCGCCTTCGGCAGGGTGGCCACGCTGTCCACCAGGGCTTGCAGCCGGGCGATGGCCTCGGCGCGGTTCTGCTCCAGGCTGCGACTGGTCTGGGCCTTGATCACCACCACGCCGTCTTCGGTGATGCGCTGGTCGCTCAGCGCCAGCAAGCGCAGCTTGATCGCCTCGGGCAGCGATGAATCGGGGATGCAAAAGCGCAGGTGCACCGCGTTCGACACCTTGTTCACGTTCTGCCCTCCGGCGCCCTGGGCGCGGATGGCGCTGAATTGCATCTCCTCCTCGCGCAGCGCGACGAGGGCCGTGGCTTCGGCCATGCTCACACCACCATGGGCGTGGCGGCGCCGTCGAGCGACAGCACCGCGCCGCTGACATAGCCGGCGCGCGCCGAGGCCAGGAACACCACCACGTCGGCCACCTCCTGGGGCGTGCAGATGCGCCCCAGCGGCAAGGCGCGCTCGCGCTGTGCCAGCAACTCGGCCACAGGCTTGCCGCTCAGTCGCGCCTCGGCCTCCAGGCCTTCCTGCATGCGCCCGGTGGCGGTGATGCCGGGGTTGACCGCATTCACCCGCACCCCCTGCGCGGCGAAGGCCTGCGCCAGGCCGGCGCTGGCCAGCATCAGCGCGGCGTTGGCGGCACCGCCAGCCAGGTGCACCGGGGTTGCGAGTTTGCCGCCCATGCCGACGACGTTGACGATGACGCCACGGCCGCGCTGCGCCATGCCCGGCAGCACCGCATCGATGGCGTGGATGGTCGTGAAGTACTTCGCGTCCATTGCCGCATGCCAGTGCGCCGCCGTGAGTTCCGCCGGCGGCGTGCGCCTGGCCGCGCCGGCCGAATTCACCAGCACGTCGATGGGGCCGAGCCCGGCCTCCACCTCCCGCGCCATCCGTGCGGCCTGGGCGGCGTCGCACAGATCGGCCACCACCGCGAGCACCGCGACGCCATCAGCCCGCAGCGTGGCGACGGCCTGTTGCAGATGCGCGGCGTCGCGCGAGGCGATGGCCACGCGCGCGCCCTCGGCGGCAAAGCGCTGCGCGCACGCCAGACCGATGCCCTTGCTGCCGCCGGTCACCAGGACAATCTTGCCTTGCAAGCCCAGATCCATCGTCATCTCCGTGTTTGTGGTCGACAGCCCGATTTTGCCCTGCGCGCGGCGTCGCTGCAGCCGCGCTGTCCATACCCTCCCGCACCGCGCGTGCGGGCATACGCCCGAGCCGGCCGGGCATGTGCATTGATGCGGATCGAACCAGCCTTGGAAGCGAGCCCGCATCCAGGGTGCAAGGGCCCGGGCGATCGGCGCAGACCATTCCCCCGCAAACCCCCGGACGGCGCCAGAGAACTGCGTGGGCTGGCGTCGCGATCACCGCCGTGCTGGCAAGATCGCAGCCATGCCAAGTTCCGCCCTCGTCTGGTTCAAGCGCGATCTGCGCGTGGTCGATCACGCTGCGCTGCACGCCGCCAGCGCCTGCGATGCCGCGGCCGCGGTGTACGTGGTCGAGCCGCAGTGGCTCGACAGCCCGGAGTGCGATGCGCAGCATCTGGCTTTCGCCGCCGCCAGCGTCGCCGCGCTGCGCGCCGAGCTGGCCACGCTCGGCCTGCCGCTGCTGCTGCGCTACGGCGCCCTGCCCGAGGTGTTCGACGCGCTGCGCCGCAGCTACGCCTTCACCCACCTGTTCAGTCACGAAGAAACCGGCCCCGGCTGGAGCTATGCGCGTGACCTGCGCGTGGCGGCGTGGTGCCGCCAGCACGGGGTGCAATGGCAGGAATGGCCGCAGACCGGCGTGGTGCGAAGGCTGGGCAACCGTGCCGGCTGGGCTGCGCGCTGGCAGCGGCGCATGGACGCCCCCTTGCTGCCGGCTCCCGCCGGGTTTCGCGCGGCCAGCGGCATGGATGCTGGCGCATGGCCGCAGGCGCAGGTGCGCCAGCGGCCGGCGCTGCAGGCCACCTCGCGGCCCACGCCGCCGGGCGGTGCGCACGCCGCGCTGGACACGCTGCACAGTTTTTTGCAGCAGCGCGGCGCGCACTACCGCAAGGACTTGTCGAGCCCGTTGAGCGCCGAGACCGGATGCTCGCGCCTGAGCGCGCATCTGGCTTTCGGCGCCTTGTCCGTGCGGCAGGTGCATCTGGCGACTGAGGCGCGCATCGCCGCGCTCAAACAAAGCGCTGACCCGCAGGAGCGCAGCTTCGCGTACCACTTGCGCGGCTTTGCCGGGCGGCTACGCTGGCACTGCCACTTCATGCAAAAACTCGAAGACGAGCCGGCCATCGAAACCCGCAACTTCGCCCGCGTGTATGACGGCTTGCGCGAGGCCGAATTCAACCGCGAGCACTTCGACGCCTGGCGCGAAGGCCGCACCGGCTTTCCCATGGTGGATGCCTGCATGCGCAGCCTCCATGCCACGGGTTGGCTCAATTTCCGCATGCGCGCCATGCTGGTGAGCTTCGCCGCCTATCACCTGTGGCTGCACTGGCGCGAGCCTGGGCTGCACCTGGCGCGACAGTTTCTCGACTTCGAGCCCGGCATCCACTGGAGCCAGATGCAGATGCAGTCGGGCACCACCGGCATCAACACGCTGCGGGTGTATTCGCCCGTCAAACAGCAGGCCGACCACGATCCGCAAGGCGAGTTCGTCCGCCGCTGGGTGCCGGAATGGGGCACGCCCGCCTACCCGTCGCCCATCGTTGAGGAACGCAGTGCGGTGAAGCTGGCCAAGGACCGCGTCTTTGCCGTACGTCGCAGCCAGGAAGCACGGGTTCAGGCCGGCGCGGTGCAGGCGCGCCACGGCTCGCGCAAAAGCGGCCTTCCGTCCATGGGGCAAGGGCGGGGCAAGGCCGGCACCGCTGCCGAGCGCAAGCCCGCGGCTGCCGCCGCCGAGCCCCGGCAACAGGAGTTGTTCGAATGAGCGCCGATCCCGGCTACAAGGGCAACAAGGCCGCGCTGCCGAGCAAGCCCTGCGCTGTTTGCGGCCGTGCCATGAGCTGGCGCCGCGCCTGGGCAAAAAACTGGAGCGAGGTGCGCTATTGCTCCGCGGCCTGCCGCCGGGACAAGGGCAAACGCAAGCCGAACGGGGATGCGCATGACGGCCCCTAGCCCGCCACGGTCGCTGCGCAAGCTGGTTGTGGTGTTGGGCGATCAGCTCGATCGGCACGCTGCTGCCTTCGACGATTTCGATCCCGCGCTGGACGCCGTGTGGATGGCGGAAGTGGCGGAGGAATCCACCCATGTCTGGTCGAGCAAGCCGCGCATCGCGCTCTTCCTCGCCGTCATGCGCCACTTCGCCGCCGACCTGCGCGCCGCGGGCCGCATGGTGCATCACACCCGGCTGGATGACGCCGAGAACGCGGGCAACCTGGCGGCCGAACTGAGCCGCGCGCTGCACACGCTGCGGCCCGCGCAACTGGTGATGACCGCGCCGGGCGACTGGCGCGTGCTGCAGGCGATCAAGGCCACCGCAGCCGCGCAGGGCCTGGTGTTGACGCTGTGCGACGATCGGCACTTTTATGCCACCGTGCGCGAGTTCGCCGCCCATGCGCACGAGCGCAAACAATTGCGCATGGAGTATTTTTATCGCGCCATGCGCCGGCAGCATGGTGTGTTGATGGATGGCGACAAGCCGGTGGGTGGACAGTGGAATTTCGACGCCGACAACCGCGAGGCCTTTGCCAAGGCCGGGCCTGGCGCGGTGCCGCCACCGGCCCACTTTGCCCCCGACGCCATCACCCGCGAAGTCATCGCGCTGGTGCAGGCGCGCTTTCCCGATCACCCCGGCAGTCTCGATCACTTCGGCTGGCCGGTGACACGGCAGCAGGCGCAGCAGGCGCTGGAGTTGTTCATCCGCGAGCGCCTGCCGCAGTTTGGCCGCTGGCAGGACGCGCTGTGGCCGGGTCAGCCGTGGCTGTGGCATGCGCATCTGTCGGCGGCGCTCAACCTCAAGCTGCTCAATGCGCGCGAGGTGGTGCAGGCCGCCGAAGCGGCGTGGCGCGCGGGCGCGGCGCCACTGGCCAGCGTCGAAGGCTTCATCCGCCAGATCCTGGGTTGGCGCGAATACGTGCGCGGCATCTACTGGACGCAGATGCCCGGCTACCTTGACCGCAATGCGCTGGACGCTCACGAGCCGTTACCCGCGTTGTTCTGGACTGGCGACACCCCCATGGTCTGCCTGTCCGACGCATTGCGACAGACCCTGCAGTTCGGCTACGCCCACCACATCCAGCGGCTGATGGTCATCGGCCTGTACGCCCTGCTGCATGGCGTGCAGCCGCAGCAGGTGCACCAGTGGTTTCTGGCGGTGTATGTGGATGCGGTGGAGTGGGTGGAATTGCCCAACACCCTGGGCATGAGCCAGGCCGCCGACGATGGCTTGATGGCGAGCAAGCCCTATGTCGCCAGCGGCAAATACATCCAGCGCATGAGCGCGGGCAGCCTGTGCGCCGCCTGCCGCTTCGACCCGGCGCAACGCGTGGGCGAGCGCGCCTGTCCCTACACCACGCTCTACTGGGACTTCTTGCTGCGGCACGAACAGCGTCTGGCCGCCAACCCGCGCACGGTGATGCAGGTGCGCAACCTCGCCCGCGTGAACGCGGAGGAGCGCACGCGCATCCGCGCCCAGGCCGAGTCCATCCGCAAGGAGTCGACATGACGCCGGGCGAGTTCCCGCCCACACTGCAGGCGGCCGCAGCGCGGCTGGCCGCGCTGCGGCCGGGCGACTATGCCCGCAGCCGCAACCACCTCGACGGCGCGGTCACGCGGCTGTCACCCTACATCACCCACGGCTTCCTGAGCTTGCCGCAAGTGGTGGCATGGCTGCATGACCGGCATGGCCTCGGCACCGACCACAAGCTGGTGCAGGAGCTGGGCTGGCGGGCCTTTTTTCAGCACGCATGGCGGCATGACGGCGAGGCGATCTTCCGTTCGATTCACCCCGGCCCGTTGCCCGAAGCCGCCTATGCCCCGGAACTGCCCGCCGACATCCGCCAGGGCCGCAGTGGCGTACCCGCCATCGACCAGGCTATCCGGGCGCTGTATGCCACCGGTTATGTGCACAACCACGCGCGCATGTGGCTGGCGTCGTACTGCGTGCATGTGCGCAAGGTGCACTGGCGCGTCGGGGCCGACTGGATGCTCGGCCACTTGCTCGACGGCGACCTGGCCAGCAACCATCTGTCGTGGCAATGGGTGGCTGGCACCGCCAGCAGCAAACCGTATCTGTTCAACGCCGACAACGTCGCCAAGTACGCGCCCACGGGTTGGCACAGCCGCGGGACGGTCATCGACGCCAGCTATGACGCGCTGCATGGCCTGGCGCAACAGCCGCGCGATGGCGGGGCCGAACCCGGTGAGCACCGCGGCATCACCGAGCCTGTCTTGTTGCGCAGCCCGCCCGCGCATGGGTTCAGCAGGCCCGATGCGCACGCCATCGCCGGGCGTGACGTCTGGCTGGTCCATCCCTGGTCGCTGGGCGAGGTGCCTGCGGGTTGTTTGCCCGTGGCGGTGTGCGCTGCCGACGTTCACGCCCGCTGGCCCTGGT
>JABEVE010000003.1 GCA_013044035.1 Burkholderiales bacterium | reverse complement strand
GGCCAGCAGCAAGGCGCGGGAACGGCCGTCCTGCTGCACCTCTACTACCCCGATCTCTGGCCCGAATTCGCCCGGATGCTGGCCGCCCTGCCCGAGCCCAAGGATCTCTATATCTCGCTCAGCGCGGGGCGCGAGGATGTTCTCGCCGACATCGCGCGCGACACACCGCAGGCTTTTGTTCTCAGCCACCCCAACCGGGGCCGCGACATCGCGCCGCGCTTGGCCTTGTTGCGCCATGCACGCATGCAGCGTTATGACCAGTTGCTGTTTCTTCACGGCAAAAGGTCTCCCCATCTACGCGAAGTCCAGAACATTCAGATCCCCTTCCTCCAGCATCGGGACGGTGATCGCTGGCGCCAGGAACTGATGGCCGCGCTGCTGGAAACGCCACAACAAGTCCAGTCCGCTTTCGCGCGCAACCCCAGGCTTGGATTGATCGGGCCTTCGGGTTTCTGGCTCGGCCTGCGCGGCGACCCCAATCTGCCACGCCTGGCCGGGCTGACCCATCGCATGGGCATCGCCCCCGATGTTTCGCGTCATGGCTATTTCGCCGGGTCCATGTTCTGGTGCCGCCCTCAGGCGCTGGATCCCCTGCTGGCGCTGAATCTGGGCGAAGCCGATTTCGACGTGGAGGAAGGCCAAACCGATGCGACCTTGGCGCATGCCGTGGAGCGCTTGTTCGCGCTGAGTGCCGAGAAGGCCGGTTTTCAGATTGCCGATACCGCTGGCAACATCCTGGCCGAACCCCCACGGGCCATCCAGCCCTGGTTGTCCGAAGGCCGTTGGCTGCCGCGGGAAAAAGACTGGGCGCTGCAGGCCATCGGCAATTGGGCCAGCGCCCAGCCATCGCTGCCGCGATTCGCCCTCGCCTTGCTCCCGCATGCCACGCTGCCTGCCCAGGCCACGGCGGCCAGCTTCGACACCCAATGGCTCGGTGGGCAGGCTCTGAACCTTCCGCAAGCGGAATCGGCCGTTGCATTGCTGCATGCGGCCAACCAAGCGCTGAAAGACAGCGGTGCGGATTGGCTCGGCCTGGTCGACGCTGGCGACCAACTCGCGCCCGACGCGCTGTTCCGCATCGCCCATGCCGTACGCGAGCACCCCGAGTGGCAGTTGGTCTATACCGACGAGGACAACCTCACGCCCGACGGCCAGCATGTGAACCCGCATTGCAAGCCGGACTTCAATCTGGACTACCTGCGCAGCCTGCCCTATATCGGCGGTCTGATGCTGGTGCGGCGCGACTTGTTCGAGGCGCTGGGAGGCTTTGATGCCGCGCACGAAGGCGCCGAGGATTACGACCTCGTCCTGCGCGCCTGGGAGCATCTGCACGCGACCGGAGCGGGGGATGCTGCGATCGGCCATGTGCCCGAGGTGCTCTACCACCGCCTGCAGGGATCCGGACACACCCACAAGTCCGTGCCGGAGATTCTGGCCGCCGGGCAGTCGGCGCTGGAGCGGCACTTCGAGCGTCTGGGCATCGCCGCGAAAGTGCAACCAGGGCCGTTTCCGCCCGCGTTCCGCGTCCACTGGCCCTTGCCGCAAGACAGGCCGCTGGTGTCCATCCTGGTGCCGACGCGCGACCAGTTGCCCATGCTGCAACGCTGCATCGAGACCTTGATCGAGAAGACGCGCTGGCCACGGTATGAAATTCTCATCATCGACAACGACAGCCAGGCCGACGATGCCTGCAAATACCTGGCCGCGATCGAAACCAAGGAGGCCGAACTCGGCGACCGTCTGCGCGTGATCCGCCAGCCCGGCCCATTCAATTTCTCGGCGATGAACAACGCCGCGGCGCGCGCGGCGCGCGGCGACTATCTGCTGCTGCTGAACAACGACACGGCGGTGCTGCACGAGGACTGGCTCGACGAGATGATGGGTCATGCCCTGCGCCCGGACGTGGGTATCGTCGGCGCCAAGCTGCTGTACCCGGACGGCAAGATCCAGCACGCAGGCGTCGTCCTCGGCATGCGTGGCCCGGCCGAGCACCCCTTCATCGCCCGTCCCCCGGAAGACCGCGGCTATTTCGGCCGCGCGCAACTGACGCAGAATTATTCCGCCGTCACGGGCGCCTGCCTGCTGGTGCGCAAGAGCGTGTTTGAACAGGTTGGCGGACTGGACGACGGCGACTTCAAGGTGTCGTACAACGACATCGACTTGTGCCTGAAGGTGCGCGAGGCGGGCCTGCGCATTGTCTGGACGCCTTACGCCCTGCTGATGCATGAAGGCTCAGCCAGCCAGAAGGGCCAGGTTGAAGGCAAGCCTGACGAATCCAAGCTCAAGCGCTTCGCCGCCGAAAAGGACGCGATGTACGCCAAGTGGCTACCCAAACTTGCGTTTGATCCCGCGTATAACCGGCACCTGAGCCTGGCCAGCACGGAGTTTCTGCTCGAAGACCAGCCGCCGCTGTCGTGGGATCCGGCCTGGCGGCCGCGCCCGCGCATCCTTGTGCACCCGGCCGACCGCGAAGGCTGCGGCGAATACCGCATCATCGCGCCGATGCGCGCGCTCAACCGCGCCGGATTGACCCAGGGCTGGGAAACCATGCGCCTGTACGAACCGGCCGAAATGGAGCGCATGCAGCCCGACAGCCTGGTCGTGCAGCGCCAGATGGAATGGCCGCAGATCGAGGCGCTGGAACGGCATGCCCGCACCAGCCGCGCCTTCCGCGTGTTCGAGATCGACGACCTCATCACCAACCTGCCGCTCAAGAGCGTGCACAAGAGCACCATCCACAAAGACATCGCCAAGCGTTTCCGCAAGGCCGCCAGCCTGTGCCACCGGCTGGTGGTGGCCACCGGGCCGCTGGCCAAGGCCTACGCAGGCTTCAGCGACGAGGTCGTGGTGCAGCCGAACTACCTGGAGGCCGCGCGCTGGGGACAGCTTCAGCCCGCCCGCGCCGAACGCGCCAGACCCCGCGTGGGCTGGGCCGGAGGCATCGGCCACACTGGCGATCTGGACATCATCGTCGACGTGGTACGCGATACCGCGTCCGAAGTGGACTGGATCTTTTTCGGCATGTGCCCGGAAGCGCTCAAACCTTTGGTCAAGGAATTCCATCCCGGCATCCCGCTGGACCAGTACGCGGCCAAGCTGGCCAGCCTGGATCTGGACCTGGCCGTGGCCCCGCTGGAGGACAACGCCTTCAACGAGGCCAAGAGCCATCTGCGCCTGCTCGAGTACGGCGTCCTCGGCTATCCGGTGATCTGCTCGGACCTCCTGCCCTACCAGGGCGATTTTCCCGTCACGCGTGTGGCGAACCGCTACCGCGACTGGCTGCGCGCCATTCGCGACGCCGTGGCCGACCGCACGGCGCTGCGCGCCCAGGGCGATGCGCTATGCGCCAAGGTCCGGGCGAACTGGATGATGGAAGACCACCTGGATACCTGGCTCAAGACCTGGACAGCCTGAGCCACCCGAACACCCGATCGAGTCTGGCCAAGGCGGCAGGACTGCGGGCTGATAGCATCGGAATCAAACTGAAACCTCCTCACATCGCCACTATCTCAACGCCATTTCAGCATGCAATCACCTACCGAATCATCTACCCAATCGTCATCACCGAACATCATCAGCAAGGCGGTGGCGGTCAGCAACGACGATAGTTACACCTACATTGCACGCCAGCCGATCGTTGACCGGCAGCAACATATCGCGGGCTACGAGTTACTGTCGCGCGCCACGGCCACCAGTGCGGACGCGCCCACCATCCACACGCGTGCCTCTGACGCGGCTTTTCTGTTCAACGCGCTGTCGAACATCTCCTCGGAAAACTTGTTTGGCGACAAACTTGCATTCATCAACGTACGGCTGGAAGACTTGACTGGTGAGCATTTCGATATCGTGCATCCTGAACGCATCGTGCTCGAGTTGCCGCGCGCGACAAGTGATGATGCGCAGTTGATAGCGGAGGCACTGCCAAGCATGCTGGTGCTGCGCGAACGCGGTTTTCGACTAGCAGCGGGCACTTTTGCAGCAACGGCCCCCTATGCGGCATGGCTACCGACTCTGAGTTTCCTGGAAGTGGATGTCAGAGCATTGCCGGTTGGCGTCGTTCCCGCACTGATGCGCAAGGTCGAGCACCTGCGCAACCTCAAACTCATCGCCGAAAAGGTGGAAACGGTTCAGGCTTTCCGTGAATTCTTCGACGCGGGCTTCCATTTGTTTCAGGGCTATTACTTCGCCCGACCGCAGACCGTGAGTGCCAAGGTCTTCAATCCGGCTTACTCCACGGTCCTGCATCTCATCAATCTGGTGAATCAACAAACCGAAATTCCGCGTATCGAAGAAGTACTCAAGCGCGACCCGGCTCTGTCATTCAAGCTACTGCGTTATATCAACTCCTCAGGATTTGGACTGATGACGGAAATCACCTCGTTCCGCCATGCGGTGATGATCCTGGGCTACAAAAAGCTGTTCCGCTGGCTGGTGCTGTTGATGGCGACAACTCCTGGCAACAGCGCCGCATCCGCCATCTCAGGCAACGCCATCACACGTGGCCGCATGATGGAACTCCTGGTGCAAGGCTCACTTTCGGCCGAAGATGCCGACAACGCATTTGTCGTTGGCGTGTTCTCCATGCTCGACGCCATGCTCGGCGTGTCGCTAGACAAGGCACTCGAGGAAATCTCCCTGTCAGAGTCCATCACCGTGGCCCTGAAGAGCCATCAAGGCACCTTCGGCCCGTACCTGCAGATTGTTAAAGCCTGCGAACAACAGAGCTGGATGGATGTCGATTTGTACATCAGCTTGTTGGGGCTGAGCCGCCAGCGCGTCATCTCTTCTCACCTGGAAGCTCTAGCTTGGGCTGAGAGCTTAGGGATCTAAATCCATTTTTATGTGCGAAGATGCGTGAAGTTGCCAACAATCTGTTTAAAGACGAGTTCCGCCTGACCACACACCAGAAAGCCGAACATGTTCTGGGCAAGATTGTCCGAACCCGCGAGGCACTAGCCGTGATTCCGAGCGAGCACGCCGAAGAATTCACCTCGCTGCTGCTGCACATCGACCGTAAGAATGAAGTAGTCATCATTGACGAACTCAGCCCCGCGCACGGCAATAGGCGCATGGCCGAAGGTCAACCTTTTTTTTGTTTGGGTCGCTCAGAAGGGGTTTACGTTGGATTTCAGAGTCGCTTGATTCAGTCGGTCGACTGGGAAGGCTATGGTGCTCTACGCATCGCCTATCCCGAAACCACTTATTACCTGCAGCGGCGCAGCTACTACCGTGTGTTGGTGAATGCGGGTGATATCGGACAGATTGAATTGCAACGCCGCGGCGCCCGCCCCGTCCAGGGGCAATGTCACGATCTCAGCGGCAGCGGCATGCGCATTCTGCTGACCTCACCCATGGATTTTGCGCTGACCCAAGGCGAATACATTCCTCTGGTGCGCTTCGACCTGGACGGTATAGAGTTGGCCAGCGAGGCACAAGTCCGATTTATAGGTGCAATTCGCAGCAACAAAGTAAGGCAGCCAGTGCGCCCCGTCGGCATCCAGTTCCTGAACATGACCCCAGCGTTCGAGCAGCGCATCATGAACTATGTGCAGCACCGTGACCGTCAACTGTTACGGGAAAGTCGAACCTGATTCGCATCCGATTTTCCTAGAGCCAACCCTGGCCGCAGGCTTGACCAAATACGGCACCTGCACGATGCGGGCCTGAACCGCAGCATCCGGCCACGCGCCGGACGACCCTGCCCACAGGCCCTCTCCAGACACTTGTTCGGGCTCGTACACATGTTGCACGAACCTTGCATGCGCAACGTCGAACAAAAGTGGCGCCAAGCGGTGTACGCGCAGCACATCGCCCGGTTTGTACGGAAGGATGACGAGCACGCTTGGCGGTGCATCGAAACCGGAAAACTCGGCATCAGTCGGGGGTTGGAAACGCAGCCCGAAGCAAGATGCATCCACAATCAAGAAAGCCAGTTCGAGGGCTTCCAATGATTGCAGCCAGATGAATGGCTCCTGACCTGTCTGCCGTAACAGCGCAAATTCACGCATAGCCTCGAAACCCGGCATCGGCTGGGCACAAACCCAGCGTTGCTCGGGTGCAATATCCTGAGGGCCGAATCGGGTGGAATAAATCGTCACGTCAAGGATCCCGGAATAATCGCCGCAGGCTTTTTCAACGCCGTGTCTTGGTGCTTTCCAGCCACGCATCGAGAGCGCCCTGGTCTGGCGCCCGCGCCTGTTGATTGAGTTCGCTGACCAAGGTGTAGAGCTCTTCGCGCAGGATGCGCAATTGTTTCGGCCCTTCGATGCCCAACCGTACTTTGCCACCGCCAACATGGACGACTACGATACGGACATCCTCCCCGATGCGAATCGCCTCGCCGGCATGACGACTGAGAATGAGCATGCCGGCTAGCAGTGATCAGGCGCTGGCCAAGCGCTGGCCGGTCTGATGGCCGCCAAGCGCCTGACCATATGGTCCATACATGCCTGCAGCCTCGGCGATGGGAATGCCACGCAAAATATCGAGTGCGCCCTGGGCGTTGCGGATAAGCGCAGAAACGACCAGCCCATTACGCTGGTTAGCGGCAGTAACCGTCTGAACCAACTCGCGGATCTTGCTGGCTCGAACGGCATGGTCCAGTTCCATGGATGCTGGAGGATTGGGTAATAGCCCTGGCCCGGCCTCATCTCTGCATCGTAGTCTCGCCAGTTCAAGCTGTTGCAACTCGCCGCAAATGGCTAGCTTGCGCGCACTCAGCACCGGTAACTCGACCGTATTACCAGCGAGCAGCGACTCCAACTCCACTTGCAAAACCTGCCCAATGGTCTCAAGCAACCGAATTTGCGATTGCATGATGATATCGAGTTGTTCACGCCGCATCATGACCCTTGCGTGTTACTCGCGTTCTCGCTGCAGCGAATCTGTTCACAGTCTGGAGACGATGAGGAATTTATTGGCGTGTGGCCTTTTGCAGTGCCAGACTATCGCGCAGCAGTCCTTGAGCAATTTTCTGAGTATTGGCCGTGTACTGGCCTGAGGCAACGGCCGCCTTCAATTCGGAGATGCGTTGCACGGAGACGCTTGCAACCGGGGCTGACGACGCAGTATTGAGCAAGCGGGCAGAGTTCGAAATCGAAACCATATCGCCTCCGGCCGGGACCCCAACTGTACTGGCGCCCGGCGACTTGGCGGCACCACGGCCATGTTTGGTACCAAGTTCGACTTTCCGGGCGCTTCCACTCGTCGGGTTCGTGATGGAATTCTGAATAGGGTTCATCGCTGACATACTCCTGATATTCGACGTGACGGCACAATCCGGCGGGACTTGAACATCATGTACTTGGCAGACCGTGGCCGCACTTCAATGTGCCGCGGCCAGTGGTACGGCAACTGCGCCCTGCGAAATCGGCAACCGCACCATCCCTCCTACTGAAACTGGCGCAGTCGCAGGAGCAGCTGCCGCGAATCCGGTAGTTTGACCTACATGCCGGATTTGTTCCTGCGCATATGCCGAAGTGCCAGCCGTCTGCTCAGCGCCCTGATCTGCAAGGATACGAGCGTAAGCCTGCTTGGACAAGACCACAATGCTCACCCGCCGATTGAGCGGTGAATTCGGGTTCCTCGGATCGTAGGGAGCAGCCGTGCCCATGCCGACGACTCGAAGAACTTTGGCCTCATCCAGGCCGGCTTGCACCAACACCTGCCGCACCGCATTCGCCCGATCTGCCGACAGGTTGTAATTGCTGTAGCCCTTGCCCTGATTCTGGTAGCTGAGCGCATCGGTATGTCCGGTGATGCTGATGTGGTTGGGCAAACGGTTCAGTGTTGGCCCAATATCCTGGAAGATCGTTCGGGCGTAGCTTTCCAGCCCGGCCCCTCCAAGGCCGAACATCGGTCGCTTGTCACTGTCAACAACCTGGATACGCAAGCCCTCGCGGGTGATGTCGATCAAGAGTTGCGAGCGAAACGCATTGAGTTGGGGATTAGCTTCAATTTGTGAATCCAAAGCCTTTTTCAACGCTTCGAGGTTCTGCTTGTCGATCTGTTCCTCGCGCATGGTCGTCGCATTCGGCGCCACGGTTTTTCCCGGCGTCGCGCCATTGCGGACTTGGCCAGCTGTGCGTGTCAAATCAGTACCGCCACCCTGGATCACCGAGGTTGCTGCTCCAGCGCCAGAGCCGCCTTCGAGCGAAACCTTTTCCGGATTCTGAAAATACTCAGCAATACCCTGCAGTTGCGCTTTGGTGGTCGAGCCCAGCAGCCACATCAACAAGAAAAACGCCATCATTGCCGTGACGAAGTCGGCATAGGCGATTTTCCAGGCGGCCCCGTGTCCGCCACCACTGATTTTTTTGATCTTCTTGATGACGATTGGCTGCGGCTTTGCGTCGGCCATGATTCATTTCCCCTTGGCTTCGCGCAGATGCGATTCGAGCTCGCTGAAGCTAGGCCGCTCACCGGAGAACAGAACCTTGCGACTGAATTCCACGGCCACCTGTGGCGGGTAAGCATTCATCGTCGCGAGCAATGCAACCTTGATGCATTCCAGCATTTTGCTACCTTCATGGGCACGATCCTCCATACGCGAAGCAACTGGCGCAAGGATGGCATAGCCGATCAAAATGCCTAGGAAAGTTCCTACCAGCGCAGCGCCTACCAACTCGCCCAACACTGCTGGCGGCTTGTCGACCGAAGCCATGGTATGCACCACGCCCATCACCGCCGCGACGATACCGAAGGCCGGCATGCTGTCCGCGGTACGTGTCATGGCGTGAATGGGGATTTCCATCTCACGATGATGTGTTTCGATGTTGACGTCCATCAGGTTTTCCATTTCCATCACGCCCAGATTGCCACCGATCATCAAGCGCAGGTAATCGGTAATGAATTCGAGCACATGGTGATCAGCCGAGATCAGTGGGTATTTTTTGAAGATCTCGCTGTTCTTCGGATCTTCCACATCGCCTTCGATCGCCATCAATCCGTTCTGCCTCATGCGGGTGAATAACTCATTCAGCAACGACAGCAACTCCAGATAAGCCGCCTTGGAATAAGTTGTGCCCTTCATCGCCATGGGTAGGGCTTTGAGTGTGGCCTTGAATGATTTCGGGAATGTAGACGCGAAGAATGCGCCGAAGGCTCCGCCCCCGATCATAAGCAGTTCGAAAGGCTGAATCAAAGCACCGATATGCCCGCCCTCCAGCACATATCCGCCAAAAATCGCGCCAAGGGACAGGACATAACCGATCAATAAATACATGGCGGCAGGAGCTGGGAAAGTTGTGATTGACAGGTCTGGCGGCCGGTCGCGCAGGCCGCTTCAGCCTTACTCGACCTTCAACGCTGATAACGACACGGCGCACCACGGCTTGAGTGCGGATGGCATCTTTAGGGCTGCGCTGAACGTGCCATCGAATTCAGCCGGTGAGCTGTGACGACGATCTCGCATTGCTGACGCAACATCCATAGTAGTGAGGCAATCCTCTGACTGACCTACTTACTGCGTAACACCATCATCACTCCTGTCACACCCGCCATCAAGTCTGCCCGAGTTGTGCCGTCATCACTCGTAAGCCCTTGTTTCACGACTTGCCTTGGAGTGGTCCTTGAAATTCCTTGTTGTTGACGATTTCCCTACGATGCGGCGCATCGTTAGGGGTCTACTGATGCAGACCGGACATGTCACCGGCACCATCGACGAGGCCGAGGACGGCGTCCAGGCTTTGAAGCGTATTCAGGCCGGAGGCATTGAATTTGTCGTGACCGACTGGAACATGCCCAACATGCAGGGCATCGATCTGCTACGCCACATTCGTGCCTCCGACGAGGCGATCATCCGCGCTTTACCTGTACTCATGGTGACAGCGGAAGCCAAGAAAGAGAACATTCTGGCGGCAGCGCAGGCAGGGGTGAACGGCTATATCGTCAAACCTTTCCCGGCTGACACCCTGAAGGCCAAGATTGATGTGATCCTTCAGCGACTCCATGGAGGGCTGGCGTCATGAACGACCTAGTGGCCCAACAAGCGCCGCCCTCTGCAGCCGTTAACAATCTGCGAGAGGCCGATGCGCTGCTGACGGAAGGGGTGCAGCGCATCATGCACGCTTCCCACGATCTTCCCGGTGCCAGCCATCCACTGCAGGAAGCTTTGGCCTTGAGCGAACAACAAGCCATGGCGACGCTGGAAGCGGTGGAAGCCGCACAGTCGGAAGTGGCCGCAATTCGTGCCACCAACGGCGACTTCATCGACACCCGCCTCAACCTTCTGGACGCGCATCTACAGGCCATTCTCACCAGTCAGCAGGGCCAGGACTTGGCCGGCCAGAGACTGAAAAAAACCATCTCCCTGCTGCAAGCAGTGGAGCAACGCATCCAGGACGCTTTGCTGCAACTCGGTTATTTGCAAGGCGACGCGACTGCTGCCGACGACACTTTCTGCGGCCAACGCATGGACCAGAGCAACGTCGACGACCTGCTCGCCGAACTTGGAATCTGAGGACGCATATGGCCATGGACAATGACATTCTGCAGGAATTTATTGCCGAATCCCGCGAACTGCTGGCTGACGCTCAGGCCCAGTTGCTGCGCCTGGAGGCCACACCCACTGACACAGGCGTGCTCGGCGCCATCTTCCGTGCGTTCCATACGCTCAAGGGCGGCGCTGGTTTCCTCGAAGCACAACATATGGTGGAGTGGTGCCACCACCTTGAAGATCTGCTCGACAAACTACGCGCGCACCAGTTGACCGCCAACAGCGGCATGATCGACGCCATCCTGCGCTCCACGGACGTAATCGAGCGCATGCTTGATGAAATGGCCCAAGGGGAAAATCCCCAACCTGGACCTGCCGAGCTTGGGGCTTTGGTGCAGGCCTGCGCCCGCGGGGAGCAAACGACCTCGTCCCAGCCAAAGTTCGTAGAACACGAGGCGCCTCAACAGGCTGAAACTGAGCACACTTGGTTGGAACCTCGGGCCGATGTCACCGGCCAGATTGGCCTGTATGTCGAGAAAAAACAGGCAAGTACCGCTCCTGTCGCAGAGACCCAAGACGCGGACGCTCTGGAAGCCCTGTTCGACCAGACACTTGACTCGCTTTATGGCAAGGGCGGCGCACCAGGTATCGTCACCTTGCCAATGGCCCCAGCCACGGCGCAGCACACGGCCGCCAGCTCGACGCCACCCGCGCCAGCCACCCAGAGCGTCGAATCACAGAGCCGTGAGGACACGACCATCCGCGTCGATTCCGCGCGCCTGGATCAGGCGATGAACCAAGTTGGCGAACTAGTGCTTCTACGCAACCGCCTGTCGGCCGCCGTAGCGCGGCTACACCAGGGGGACGAGGCCCTGGTGCGCATGGTGCGCGAGACCGACTTGGCAGTTAACGACCTTCAAAGCACCGTCATGCGCCTGCGTATGCAACCCTGCAAACGCCTGTTCCAAAGTCTGCCGCGCGTCGTGCGTGACGCCAGCCGCAATCTCTCCAAGAAGGTGCGCCTGGAGCTCGAGGGCGAGGATGTGGAAATCGACAAGACCGTGATTGACGCCCTATCCGGCCCGCTCATCCACCTGGTGCGCAATGCGCTGGACCACGGCCTGGAAACACCGCGAGTTCGGCAGACCGCCGGAAAATCCGAGGAGGGCACACTCAAAGTTGTCGCGATCCACCTGGGTGACAAGGTTCAAATTCTGGTGGTCGACGACGGGCGCGGCATGAGCCCGCACAAGATCATGCAGTCGGCCCTCGGCAAGGGCATCATCTCTGCGGCTGACGCCGCGCGCCTGTCTGAACGTGAGATGCTCGACCTGATCTTCCTCCCCGGGTTTTCCACCAAAGAGCAGGTCAGCGAACTCTCCGGGCGCGGTGTTGGAATGGATGTGGTGCGTTCGGCCGTGCAGCAGCTGCGCGGCCGTGTGGACATCGCGACACGTCCCAACCAAGGCACCACCATGACGCTGGAGTTGCCCTTGACGCTGGCCGTGCTGCCGGTGCTGTACTTCAAGTTGCGGCGTGAAACCTATGCCTTGCCGGTGTCCGTGGTCGACAACCTGATGGAAGTCGACCCCGAACAAGTCCACAGCATCTCGGGAAGGTTGATGGCGCAGGTAGGACAAGACCGCATCGTCCCTTACGTCGACCTCGGTCTGCAGTTGCAGGGCGTGCCATTGCGTTTGGGGCGTGACCCCTGCGAAGGCATTCTCACGGAACAGGGATTGCTGATCGTCTCCGAAGCAGTGGGTACCGAGGACTCGGTGGTCAAGCCACTCGATATCTCCGCCCAGTCGTCGTGGTACCAGGGCGCCACCATATCCGGCAGTGGTGACGTCGTGCTCATCCTCGACATGCAGTCACTCACCCGAGCCATGCGCACGGCGCAGGCCGCTTGAAGGAACCAGCATGACATCACCCACTCTATCGCAAATGCGTCACGGCTTCGTCGGTGTCGCCGATGCCACCTTTGCCTTTCAGGGGCAGCTGCAGCGTCGGCTGCGCGAAATTGATCGAAAAGCCCTGAACGCCCAGGTTCTGGTCAAGCGCCATGGCAAGGTGCTGGCCGGCTATGGCGTGGTTGCGCAATCGTTTCGCGAAGGCGCGCAACAACTCCAAGTCGCGGCAACCGATGTGCAGCACGCCATCCAGCCGATGATGCTGGGTTTCATGCAAACACTGCGTGACACCCAACAGATCGAAAAGCTCAGTGTCCTGCCGGATGCCGTGCGGCAAAAGGCTTCTGGGCTGGAACGCGCTCTCGAGCAACATCAGCGACAACTGCTCGCTCGCAACGAGCAAAGCAGACGTGCTGGTATGCGTTTGCGCCAAGCGCTAGCTCGCTTCGAGAGCGTCGTTGCAGAACTTGAATATGTGGTCGTCAACGGCCGCATCGAAGCTGCGCTCAAGGGCGATGGGCGCGCTGCGCTGGCCCAGGTTTCCTCCGATATGGACAACGCCGTGGTGCAGGTGCGCGACCTCCTGCGTACCTATGCCGAACACATCGAAAAGGTTCTTCCATGAAAGCTGAAAAGTTCTACTCCGAAGGTCAACACCAATGGTTCACCGTCTACGACCAGGACGAACCCCGCGTTGTCGACTCGAACGTCTACGCCTTGCAGGTCGATGGTCACACACTGCTGTGCGATCCGGGTGGCTTCGAGATCTTTCCCCAAGTGTTCTCGGCCTTGGTCGATGTACTGCCTCCATCCTCCATCAAACAGGCCTTCGTCAGCCATCAGGACCCGGACATCGCCTCGAGCCTGCCGCTTTGGAATGCCTGTAATCCCGATATCACTTGGCATACCTCGCAATTGTGGGTGAGCTTTATCCGTCACTACGGGGCGTTGGAAGCCAACATTCAGGGCATTGCGGACGAAGGTGGCGAACTGGTCGTGGGCAGCGCCAAGCTTCAGATCATTCCGGCGCACTACCTGCATTCCTCGGCCAACTTCCACCTCTACGACCCACAAGCCAAGGTGCTGTTCTCTGGCGATGTTGGCGCAGCAATGCTGCCCACCGGCCATTCAGCATTCGTCGACCGCCGCGATGTCGAAAGTTCATCGGCGTTTGATGCGCACATCAAACATGCCACGTTTTTCCACAGACGCTGGATGCCCAGCAACGCGGCCAAGCGTCATTGGTGCGAACGCGTCTCGAAGCTCGACATCGAGTTCTTATGCCCGCAACACGGCGCCATCTACGCCG
Organism: Burkholderiales bacterium; assembly: GCA_013044035.1. Taxonomy (GTDB): domain Bacteria; phylum Pseudomonadota; class Gammaproteobacteria; order Burkholderiales; family Burkholderiaceae_C; genus Thiomonas_A. Next base: position 28,425 of record JABEVE010000003.1, on the reverse strand, counting down.
GCGAGAACGTCAAGCGCTTCATCGAATGGTTCGACGCGCTTGACGTTGGCAGCGTCGCTGCCTGACTGCGTGCCGCACTATCCACCAGCACAGATCCATGCCATGCCCAACGCCAACTTACCCCCCAACGCAGCTGACGATCTGATTGACGCCCTTTCGCACCGGCCTCTGGACGCGCGTACAGAGCGCATCGCTGCCCTACCGGAACCCTATCGCAGCATCCTGAGCTTCCTGCGCGATAAAGCGCAGGCCTGGGAGCGCGGCTCCACCAAGGTCGGCCTAGCCGCGGCGCGAGGCTATTTCTCGCCGCGAGGCTCGGTACAAACGATCAAAACTCGGCAGGCTGAGCAAGACCAACTCATCGCCAATGTCGGCGCCAATCTCGAGCAGGTGGTGCAGACCACGCATGCGATGGAAGCGCAAATCCAGCAAGCCGCAACACGCGCCCAAACCATTGTCGGCGTCACCGAAACACGGCAACAAGACGTCAGCGCTGCGCGCGAGCAGTTCGAAAATTTAGTGGCCGAAACCACCCGCAACCGGGAACATCTCGATCGCATCCAAACGCACGCGCAGGACATCACTCGGGTTTTACACGTCATCAAAGACATCGCTGGCCAGACCAACCTCCTCGCGCTCAATGCAGCCATCGAAGCGGCCCGCGCCGGCGAGGCTGGACGCGGCTTCGCCGTGGTCGCCGACGAGGTGCGACGGCTGGCGAGAATGGTTGCCGAAACCGTAGTGAACGCCGGAACTTCGATCGAGACTATCCGTGATTCCGTCTCAGTTGCGCACAGTTCCTCAGAAAGCCTGGGCACTGCCGTCAGCCGCAGCGCGGTGCAGATGGCTGACGTGCTGAAAGGGTTTGCCGAAATCAGACAGGGTACCGTCGATAACCAGGTGGTGTTCTCCGAAGTTGCTCGCCTGAGCCGTATCTCACAGGACACAATTGCGGAACTCAGTGCCAGCTTTGGACAAATGACTGATGGCATTCGTCAAGCCACGGAAGATGGCATCAAGGGATCGGAAGAGGTTTCGGCCAATTTGCTAGAAACCTTGAACGAGAACAAGACCCTGCTTGAAATGAACCTGGATTTCGACACCGGTTCCGAGTTAAGCATGGCGTCGCGCTCGGCCCTGCAAGGCGCAGCAAACATCACCCGCGTCTTGCAACAAGCCATCTCGGACGGCAGCATTGCCGAGGCCGATCTGTTCGACGAGGCATACGTCCCGGTTCCCGGCACTCAGCCGCAGAAATACCAAACCCGTTTCACCAATCTGTTCAAGCAGCGTGTGCAATCCGTGCTTGACGACATCCTGGCACAGAGCGCGAACTTCCGGTTTGCCTTCGCCGTCGACCGCAATGGCTACACCGCCACACACAACAGCATTTACGACAAGCCGCTGACCGGCGACCCACAGAAAGACTTGATTGGCAACCGCGCCATGCGCATTTTCAACGACGCGTTCGGGTTGGAAGCGGCCCACAACACCAAACCCAGCCACCTGATGATCTACGCCCGTGACACGGGCGAAGTTCTGCGCGAGCTCGACGTTCCCATCCGGATCGGGAGCCGCCATTGGGGCAATTTGCGCCTGGGTTTCCAGTGAGCCAAGCGCCAATACTCCACGAGAGTGAACCAACATGTACTCCACGCTATTGCCCTACGCGGAACCGCGTCTTGTCCCGCTGGGCGCGCCTGAAATGCTTGCTGAGGCCGACGAAGCGATGGAGAACAAGGTCTTCTATATGAATCTGAATCGCACGGCAGTCGACACCATGGCCAGCCTCCACCAGTCGATCCATGCGGGCGGCACGTCGCACTGAACCCGAGGAAAGCATCATGGAAAGCCTTCTGGAACTTCCGGCACCGGCGGACTCGGCTGCGCAACCCGCAGCCAGTGCGGCCTTCGGCACCCAGGCCGACGGCCTGCTCGCTCGATTGAAAAGCGACCGCGAAACCGTGTTGCAGGCTGCGCTGGCTCTGTTCACCGGCAAGGGCGACGGCGCACTGCGGGCCATCGACCTGATCGACGCCGACCACTGGGTGCGGCAATTCGCCGCCGTGCGCTCAGCCCTCCTCGCCGGAACGGACACCGTGCGCCACACCACGCGCAGCCTGGCATTCGCCGAGGCAAAGGTCTCAGGCTTTCAGACCGAGTTGGCCGAGCTTTCCTCCCAGGTGTTCGGCACAGCGCAGCGCCTTCAACTCGCAGCCACCCGCACGCAGACCGCGTCCGCGGGCATGCAGGACTTGCAGGACAAGACCCATGTCACCTCGCAGAACGTTGCACGCAGCCAGAAGGCGCTCGACGCGGTTCAGGAAGAGGTCCATGACGTCAGCCGCTTCGTCGCCTCCACCCAGGGCAAGCTCGCCAGCTTCGTCGAGTCGGTACAGACCGTCGAGCAACTCACCGCCGGCATCCAGGATGTGGCCAACCAGACCAATCTGCTCGCGCTCAACGCCGCGATCGAAGCTGCGCGTGCAGGCGAGGCGGGCCGGGGGTTCGCAGTCGTCGCCGGCGAAGTGCGGAATCTTGCGCGCAAAACCGCAGAGATCACCCGCCGGATCGACGATCTGACCCTGGCCATCCGCGACCACTCCGCCGACCTCGGACGGGACATGGATGGCGCCGTGCAGCGCATCGAACAGGTGGGCAACCTCGTGGGCAATGTGCAGGCAGCCACCACCGGCGTGCGCCGCACCATGGACAGCGTGCTGCAGGTCGCGGCCGCGCAGCGTGCACAGATGGAAAAACTCGTCGCCGATGCCCACGACCAGCAGCAAAGCGGCGAACTCGCCAGCCAGACACTGCAGACCCTGGCCGACCAGTTCGAAGCGATGTTCGAAGCCGTAGGTCAGGCACGCATCCAACTCAAACAGGGCGCAGCCGAAATGGGCAAATTCAGCAGCCCAGGAGTGGCTCTTCGCATCTCTCTGGCGATGCACGACGCCTGGATCGGCGACCTGCTCGCCGCGGCGCAAACCGGCAAGACCGTCGACTTGGACCTGTCCAACGACCGCGCCTGCTACTTCGGCAAGTGGTACTACGGTCCGGCCCAAAGCTACTTCGGCTCTAACGCAGGTTTCGGCGCAGCCGAGGGCGCGCACAAAAACGTGCACACCACCGGCCAGGCGCTGGTCGAGGCGCTTCGCGCCGGCGACCTGCCGCGCATCGAAAAACTCGCCGCCGAACTCGAACTCGCAAGCAACGCCATCACCGAACGTGTTGAAGCGCTGATGGCGCTCGTGCCCTGATCCCGACATTCCAACCCATCCAATCCATCCAGCACACGGAGCCTCCCATGTCCACCGTTCTCCAGGAAGTCGACGAACGCTCGCGCCTTGCGGGCACCAATAAATTTGAGCTGTTGCTCTTCCGCCTCGGCGAAGACAACGGAAGGCGGCGCGAGATCTTCGGCATCAACGTGTTCAAGGTGCGCGAGGCGCTGGTGATGCCATCGATCACGGCGATGCCGGGCGCACCGCAGCATGTCCTTGGCGTGGCCAATATCCGCGGGCAGATCGTGCCCGTGATCGACCTGCCCGCACTGGTTGGTTGCAAGCCGAAGGCGCTGAACATCCTCATCGTGACCGAGTACGAACGTTCGGTGCAAGGCTTTGCTGTGGAGGAAGTCGAGGAAATCATGCGCCTGGAATGGAGCCAAGTGCTCTCGGCCGAAGCCAATGCAGTGGGCGGTATGGTGACCAGCATTGCGCGGCTTGATGCGGACAGCGACAAAACTCGTCTGGCCCTCGTACTGGACGTGGAGAAAGTTCTGCGCGATGTGCTGCCTTCGCGTGTGCAGGAGGTTAATGCCCTGCAGATAGGCCAGCAGCTGGAACTGAGGCCCGGGTCCTTGATCCTTGCCGCTGACGACTCCTTCGTCGCTCGCAGCCAGATCGAAAAGGTATTGCAGGCCCTACATGCGCCCTACGTCATGACCAAGACCGGCAAGGAAGCCTGGGACAAGCTGCAGGCGCTGGCGAATGATGCGAAAGCCGAAGGCAAGAGCGTAGGCGACAAGGTGGCGGCCGTACTGACTGACCTGGAAATGCCCGAGATGGATGGCTTCACCCTGACCCGCAAGATCAAGGATGACGAACGCTTGAAGCGCATTCCGGTTGTGATTCACTCCTCGCTCACCGGTCAGGCCAACGAGGACCACGCGCGAAATGTCGGTGCCGAAGGCTACGTGGCCAAGTTCGTCGCCGAAGAGCTTGGCACTGCGCTGCGGAAGGCGATCGATACCGCCACGCAGCGCGCCTAGGCGTCATCCTCATTCGGTTGTCAGCCAGCCATCACGACGGAATATTGATGCCCATGTCAGACCCTGCAAAAAGTCAAGACCTACAGAAACCGCGATCCGAGCAGATTGCATCCCTCTGCGGCGAGGCGCTTCCAGATCCTTGATGCGCCGCGCCTCGACTGTGCTCAGGCCCGGGCGTGCAAGTGGTCAATATTGCACTCGCCAGCGCGGGCTGAGGTTATCGAAGCCTGTGACGGCGTCGATGCTCTGACCAAGCTCGACGGCCGCAAGATTCACCTCATCATCAGCGACGTGAACATGCCCAATATGGACGGCATCGCGTTGGTCAAGGAGGTCAAGCAAAAGCCCGACTACAAGTTCACCCCCATCATCATGCTCACCACCGAGAGCCAGGAAGACAAGAAGGCGCAAGGTCAGGCCGCTGGGGCAAGCGCTTGGGTGGTCAAGCCCTTCCAGTCCGCGCAAATGCTGGCGGCCGTATCCAAACTGATTGCTCCACGATGACCACGCTTGAGCAGCCCTCAGGAACCACTGGCAGCGTGCACATGCGCGGCGCGCTTGACATCTACGCTGCCTCCACTGTGCGCGAGCGTCTCGTCGCCCTGGTGCAGCAACAACCGCTGCAGCAGGGACTTCAATCCGCAGCCGATCCACTTATCTCACCCCGGGATCGTGTTCAAACAAGCGGAGCCACCTCTAACCCAGCGCATCGAATTTCTCAATGCCTTTTTTGACAATTTCCAAAGAATGCCGTCACGCAGCAAAACGCCTCGGCCTCCGAAGAACTCGCCGCCACCGCCGAAGAAATGAACGCCCAGGCGCAACAACTCCAGAACGCCGTCTCAGTGTTCACCTTCACCGCGGGAAATTGATATGCACATGGACAAGGAGGAACTCACGATGTCAAGCGCCGCCCCCAAAGTTGAACCGCCCGCAGCGAATGCGGTACCCATCGATCTGCGCCAAGCTTGCATTGCACAGCGGCCAGAGGCCGCGCAATGGTTCCACGGCGTGGTTCGCGATTTTGTCGACCATGTGACCGACAGCGCCACCGACGTGGCCTACACCATCGCCCGCATCCGTTTCGACTCCAAGACTGCGCAGGCGCAGAGCCAGGCGCATGCGCAGCAGCAGACCGAGCGCATCGCGAGTGTCGGCCAGGAACTGGGATCCGTGCTGCAGGGTATCGAAGGCATTCTGGCCCAGGTCCAGAAGGTCGATGCCGAGGCGGCGCGCATCGACCAACTCGCCGCACAAGGTTCGAGCCAGAGCGTGGGCATGCGCGCGATGTTCGCCGAACTGGTGGAGCACAACGCGCGCAACCACGCCGAAATCCAGACGCTGCAGCAGCAGTTCGTTGGTGTGGTGCAGCAGATGGGCATGATTCGCGACATCGCGCAAAAAACCAATCTGCTCGCACTCAACGCCAACATCGAGGCGGCGCGCGTGGGCGAGGCCGGGCGTGGCTTCGCCGTGGTGGCCGAGGAAATCCGCAAGCTCGCGCAGACGGCCGAAAAATCCGTTGGCAACATCGGCCAAGCGGTCGGCGTGATCGACAAATCGCTTCAGACGGTGGGCCAGGCCACCGAGCAATTTTCGGCTCGCATGCAGGCCAACCAGGCTCAGGTGCAGGCCATTGCCGCGCATTTCGGCAACATCGCCGGCGGCGTCAACACCATGGCCAAGGAGGCCGCCGCCACGTCGACGGCCATCACTGGGCAGGCGCAGCAATTGCGCGGGCTTGATGCCGACTTCAACACCATGGCCGCGCAGGTTCGCAACCATGCGAGCGAAACCGTGCAGACTTCCACCCGCATCGCCGAGGCACTGGAACTGGCTCTGAACAAGAGCCAGCGCCTGTTCGAGTCGGCCACGCTGTTCCGCACCGATTCGCAGGCCAGCCGCGTGCTCGGTCATCTCGATCAGGTGGTCGGCGAAATCGGCTCCCGCCTGCATCAGGCGATGGAACGTGGCGAAATCTCGGAAAGCGACCTGTTCGACGAGAGCTACCAGCCAGTCTCTGGAACCGATCCGCAGAAATACACGACCCGCTTCACCGCCTGGGTCAAGCGCGAAATCCAACCGATCGAAGACCGCTACCTCGCCTTGTCTGACCAGTACAAGTACGTGCTGCTCGTCGATCGCAACGGCTATGCCGCGGCGCACAACTCCATCTACGACCAGGCGCTCACAGGCGACCCGAAGAAAGACCTTGCAGGCAACCGCTCCATGCGCCTCTTCAACGATCCAGTGGGCCTGGCGGCGGCACGCAACCGACGAGACTTCCTGCTCCAGGTTTATGCCCGCGACACCGGGGAAATCATGCGCGAACTCTCGTGCCCGGTGATGCTTGCCGGTCAACACTGGGGCGCGGTGCGGTTCGCCTTCGTTTGATCCAGCCTCGACCCATCATGAACACCACCTCGACCGGCCTCATGCCCCAGCCCCTGCGCAAGTTCCTCTCGCGCCTGCTGCCGCGCCGGTTCCAGCAGCTTGACCGCGCCGCGTTTTCGCAAGCCGGCGTGATGGATCGCCGCACCATCATGCTGCCGATGATCGGTGACCAGCAGGGCAAAAGCTATTACGAGGTCGCCGAGATGTGGCAGCGTGAGCGCCTGCGCGCCAAAAAGCATCTGCAGGAAATCCTCGATGGCACAACCGACTTTGGCGACCCCGGCCATGCTGCCGGTTCCTTCGCCTGTGAGGTGGGCATCTGGCTGCGCTTCGTCGACCTTCCCGGCCTGGCCGAAACCCTCGACGATGTGCGCATGTGGCATGACCACTGGCACCAGGAACTCGCCCGCCTCATCGACCTGGCCAATGAGGGGCGGCGCCTGCTGGTGGAGGAATCGTTGAAGCCCGGCCGTGGCTCCTGGGCCTACGCCGGCAGGCGCGTGAGCCTGTTGCTCGATGCGCTGTGGGTGCAGAAGGCACCCATTGCACTCAAGCTGCAACGGCAAGGCGATGCTGGTGCCTGGATCGATGCTGCACTGCTGCAGGAACACGAACAAGGCGCACGCCTGACCGTATCACTGGAAGCACGACTATCCGCTGGAAACAAGGTGACCGTTCTCGAGGCCGCCAAGCCCGACTCCCCCCAGCGCGCTTATCGCGTCAAGCTCTGCCGTCCCGGCCAACGCGGGCTGCAGGACGAAGGCGTGTTCATCGCCTACCTGGAAGCCTGATCCGTGGTCGGCAAGCATCAGGAAGCCAGGAAAAACGTGAGGCATCGCACGAATCCGCGCTGAAACCAGCGCTCCGCTGGCCTCGTCAGTGAAGCGCGATGCTGTAATGCCGACAAATGCCCTCACTGCGCCCGAGTCCTCCCCTCATGCCCGTCACGGTCCCACGCCCCAAGGAACTGCGCCGACTTCGCACCTTGGTGCTGTGGGTCAACGTCATCCTCGCGCTTGCTCTGGCCGCATTCCTGGGCTGGCGCTTCGGCGACATCGAGACCACCACCGGCAATGTGCTCGGCGCGCAGTCGGCCTTCTGGTCCGATGCGATGAACCAGCGCTACGCCAGCATCCAGACCGTCTGCAACGTCACACGCGAGAAACTCGGTGCTCACCCCAGTCTTTGGAACAAGCCCGAAGCAGCCCAGCCTTGGATCGATGGCTTCCTGCCCCAATTGCCTTTCGTCAGCAGCATTCAGCTCATCTCCGCGCAAGGTCGCATTGCCGCGTCCACCAAGGCGGGCGCCCAGGGCAAGGACGTTGCGGATGCCATAGACGCAAAGCGCGAACTGCAGACTGCACTGTCGAAGAGTGGCAAGCTGGAGATCGGGCGCGCCGTGTTCGCCCCCGAATTCGGCGGCCATCTCGTCACCCCAGTGCGCTGCGCCGTTCCCGGGCCCGCGTCAAACGAGTTCGGTGTACTCAGCTTCGCCGTTCAGACCCAGGATTTGCTGCAATCCTTGCGCGCCGGCGTGGGCGCGGCCAATGGAAACCTGCCCGTGCCTGCCGTCGGCCTGATACGCGACGACGGATTCCTGCTGGCCCGCCTGCCCCCTACCGCACTGAGCACTGCACGCGAGGCGTCCAACAAGCCCTCGCGCGGGGTGTTGGCCAGAGAACTCGCCGCGCACCCGCAGGCCAAGCAAGGGGTCATCTCGGGCTGGGTGCCATCGGCCAACGCCCATTTCGTCGTCGCCTGGCAGCGGCTCACTGGCCGCCAGGTCACGGCCTTTGTCAGCCTACCTCGCAGCGTCGTGGTGGCAAAATGGGCAATGCAGTCTGCGCCGCTACTCCTCGGGTGGTTGCTCTTGCTGGCCGTGCAAGTCGTGGGCTGGGGCTGGGTCAGCCGTCTGCATCGGCGCCAGCATCGCCTAATGCGCTTCAACGCCGCGCTGGCGGCGTTGAGCCAGACCGCCGCACAGGCCAAGTCGGAACAAGAGCTTTTCGATGCCGCATGCGATATCGCCGTGAGACAGGCCGGCATGGTGCTTGCCTGGGTCGGGCGCCCCAACACGGAAGACAGGTTCGTGGCTCAAGCCGTGGCCGGCCTCGTGGAGTATCTGGACGGCCAGGTGATTTCCTGCGATGCCGCGACACCCGTAGGCTGCGGGCCATCCGGGACGGCGTGGCGAGATGCCGAACCCCAATTTGTCTGGACATACGACGACGCGCGTCTTCAACCCTGGGCCGATCGTGCACAGCGCTTCGGCATCAAAAGTATTGCCGCTTTGCCTATCCGGGTATCAGGCCAGGTCCGCGCCTTGTTCAGCGTGTATCACGTCGTTCGCGGCGGTTTCGAAGACACCTTGCAGCAACTTCTCGAACAGATGGCCCTCGAGCTAGGCCGCGGCCTCGAGCGCCTGGCGATTCAAGCCGGCGAGCGTACCGAGCGTGAAAGCCGTGAACGCCAGCAGGAAATTCTGCGCGCGATCCTGGCCGAGATCGACACCCTGATCGCAGCGCGCAGCGAGGTTGAGTTGCTGGTATCGGCCTGCACCAGGCTGCTTGAAACAGGCATGTTTGCCGCCGCCTGGGTGGGTCAGCCTGACGCACAGAACCGCATCAAGCTTCTCGCCGCGGCGGGTAACGGCGCCGAGATCCTGGTCGACGCCGAACCGCTAACGCTGCAGTCCACCACAGCACTGCAACAGGCATGGCAGACTCAGGCGCTGTCTTTGGACACTTCCGCTACCTCACCGTTACTGGCGCCTTGGAAGGCCTATGGGGTTCCCGAGTGGACCCAAGGCGTTGTTGTGCTGACCATACGCCGTGGTGACGAGCCATGGGCACTACTGGTATTGGTGGCACAAAACCGCGACGATTTCGACGATGCCTTGCTCCCGATGCTGCGGCGGGTTCCCGAGCTTCTTAGCCGCGCCTTGGAGGAACTCGATCTCAAGGTTCAACTCAAGTCCGAACAATCACGTCAGGCGTATCTCGCACGGCACGATGCACTCACCAGCTTGCCCAATCGCTTGGCGCTGGAGACCCATCTGCCACTGGCCGTGGCGCGCGCGAGGCGCCACGGCAGCCTGCTCGCTGTCGGGCTGATGGACTTGGACGACTTCAAGCCTGTGAACGACACATGGGGTCATCCGGCTGGCGACGAATTGCTGCGCCAGCTTGGCCAGCGCCTTAAAGCCGCTGTGCGTGAAACGGACCTTGTCGCACGCTTGGGAGGCGACGAATTCGTTGTCATACTTGAGGGACTGGCGCGTGAAACCGATCTTCCCATGTTGCTAGACCGTCTGCATGGCGTCGTCGAATCGCCATTCGACCTCGGCGAAAACAGAACGGCGAAGGTTGGCATGAGCATGGGCCTGACGCTGTATCCTGCCGACGAATCCGAACCCGATCTGCTACTGCGCCACGCCGACGCCGCACTCTATTCCAGCAAGGCCCGCAAGGCCGATCGCCCAACCTGGTGGTCACGCTGGAGCGAGCCTGGCCTTGATGACAGCGCCACGATCGTCACGCTGCAGGCCCTCGATCCCTATGGCTACGAGGTCCGCCGCTTGTTCATGCTGGCGCAGGACGCGGTGGCGCAGACCGCAGACGCTTTCGTCGCGCAGTTCCACGCCCGCCTGGAAAGCGAGCCGCAGTTCGCCCGCATTCTGCATTGGCTGAGCACCGAAGAGCTTGCGAGACTCAAGCGACGACAGGCCAGCCACCTGCGCCACATCATGAACCCGAGTCTGTGCGAGATCGAACACCGCCAAGCGGCAGCGCATATTGCCTGCGAGAATGCTTTGGCTGGGGTTACGGTCGACACCCTGGTCAGCAGCCTGGGCTGGTATTTGCAGCAATTGCAGGAACTCGCCGCCAATCTTCCCGGACGCGCACGTGACCGCCAGCAGCTCGCCCACGTCATTTCCGCCCGCATGCAGGTCGAACTCGAAGCCCAGATAGGCGCTGCACGAGACGTGAACGAGCATTACCAGCTCGCACTCGTGGCGCTCGAGCGCATGCTGCAGGACGCCACACAATGGGCCGACATCGTGCGCACCGCGTTGGACACCGTGGTTGAACTGCCGGGCATGAAAGCCGCTGTGCTATTCCAGCCCGACGCCGATGGCCATTTCGTGCCCGAATTCACCACCAGTCGTTTCGACGCCTACTTGCAGGCGATCGCCGATCGCGGCATCGCTCTGCCGGTTCTCGACGAACACGGCAGCTCCGGCAACACACCGCACCCGCGCTGCTGGCGCAGCGAGCACATCGAGACCAACGCTTGTTACGTCACAGACGCACGTATGACCCCCTGGCGCGACGCCGCGCACTCCATCGGCATCCGCAGTTCCGCCGCGATCCCGGTGAAGGATGCGCGCGGCCGCATGCTCGGCGTGTTCGGGTTGTACGGCGGCATGCCTGGCATGTTCGAAGCGCCCGACATGCGCCGCTTCATGCAGGCGCTGGAATTGCTGTTCGAACGTGCCTCGCGCGGCCTCCATGCCGGCGACGCCACAGCGTTGCCGGCGGAGGAACGCCGCGCCTGGCGCGCACGGCTGTTCAACGGCGGCCTGGACATGTTCGTGCAACCCATTGTCGACCTGCGCAGCGGCAAGCCCGAGAAAGTCGAGGCGCTGGCTCGCCTGCGCCTCGAAGACGGGCGCATCATCACGCCGGGACAGTTTCTTCCCTGGTTCGGTGCAGCCGAACTCATCCGCCTGTTCACCCTCGGCCTGGAACAGACCCTGGGCCACCTACGGGCCTGGGATGCAATGGGCCTGCGCCTGGACGCCTCGATCAACCTGCCGCCCGAGGTTTTGCTGCAGCCCGATTGCGCGCACTGGGTGCGGCAGACCCTGGAGCGCTTTGCCATTTCGCCGGCGCGGCTGCAACTCGAAATCCTCGAAGACGCGGAGTTCCAGGACGTCGGCCTGCGCGACGTCGCGGTGCACGCGCTGGCCGCGCTCGGCGTGCATCTGGTGATGGACGACCTCGGCTCGGGCTACTCCAGCCTGCTGCGCCTGCGCACCTTGCCCTTCCACGTCGTGAAAATCGACCAGGGCCTGGTGCGCGAAGCCGGGCGCGACCCCGAGCGCGTCGTGCGCTTCATCGGCTCGCTGGTCCGCATGGCGCACAGCCTCGGCCTGAGCGTGGTGGTCGAGGGGCTGGAAACGCCGGAACTGGTGGAGGTCGCCGCCGTGCTCGGCGCAGAGGCGGGTCAAGGGTTTGCGTTCGCGCAGCCCATGCCAGCGGCCGACCTGCATGCCTGGATGACCCGATTCGGCACCGGCTTGCGCGCCGATATCGACGTACGCCATCCACGCACTCCGCTCGGGCGCCTGGCCCGGCAATGGGTGCTCGAAGGCAGCAGCGCCGTGGTCGAACACGGCCATCGCGCCCCGGCCGCCAATGACGTCGTATCCGAGGAGATCGGGTCGTGAGCGGCAAGCCCCAGGATCCCACCAACAAGCTGGTCGACGTCGACTGGGACGACCCGCGGCTACAGGAATTGCTGGAAAAGACCCAAGGCCTGCGCCTGGACAACCGCGGCACCTTCCAGCCGCGGCGCATTCTGCTGCGCCGTGGCTGGCACGATGGTGCAGCCGCGGAGACTGCGACGCTGGCTGCCGAACACGCCGACGGGCGCCTCACTCTGATCACCGATTTTCCGCTCGAGCGCGGCGACCCGGTGATGATCGACAAAAACGCCGCCGCCGTCGCGCACCCCCAGCACATCCTCGCCGAGGTCGCCGACTGCCGACGCGGCAGCCGCCCCGAGGATGACGGGCACCGTGTGTTCGTCATCACCTTGCTGAGCCACAAAAACCAAAGATGGCTGCGATGACCGCCACCGCAACGTTCGATCTGCTCGACCTTCCCACCCAAATCCTCAACGATCTTGCCGCTGGCTCGGCTATCGAGGACCTTGCCGCGATCCTGTGCCGGCTGACCGAGGCGCATGTTCCCGGCCACATCGCCAGCATCATGCAGATGGGCGAAGACGGTGCGTCTGCGGCGTTGTCAGGCTTGGCAAGGGGAATCGCCCTTGCCGGCGCCCTCCGCCTTGCAGCCACCTCCGCCTGGTGGCAACGCGGGCGCAGCAATGGCGTGAACGGAGCCCTAGCCGCCCGCAGGCACGCGCGGAGCCCGGGCGACCACGACGCGGTTGCGGCCATCGCGTTTGGCTTGCAGCAAAGCGGCATCGGCCGCACGCATCACGTCTGCAAAATCCTCGTCTTCAGGGCCAGCTTGGGCTACACCTGCTGAGAGCGTGATCTGGGGAAAATCTCCGCGCAGCCGCTCGACTGCGCCACGCATGCGCTCGGCCAGCAGGGCCGCAGCGGCGGCATCGGTTCCGGGACAGACAAGCACGATTTCCTCGCCGCCCCAACGAGCAAGCATGTCGGAAGCTCGTGTCTGTGCCCTTAGCACCTGAGCCACAGCAACGAGCACCCGGTCTCCGACCTCGTGACCATGGTTGTCATTGACAAGCTTGAAGGCATCGAGATCGACGATCACGACAGATAGCGCCTGCCGCACTCGCGCCGATTCGGCCCAGACACGTTGTAGAAAGTCGTCGAGTGCGCGGCGGTTGGGCAGGCCGGTGAGATCGTCGCTGTAGGCAGCGGCGCGCAAATTCGCGTTCAGCCGGGCAAGTTCACGCTGCATGTCGAAGGCATTGTGGCGCTCCTGCTCGAGGGCGTCGATCAGACGCACGGTACGCCCACCGAGACGCACCTTGGCCAGCAGGAGGCGGGCGTCGGCAGGCATGGCCAATACGTCGTTGGCGCCTGCGTCCATGGCCTGCAAGACCATCTCGGCCGCTGGATCGTCCGTCACCAGCAGGATATACAGGCGTGGTCCGCGCGCGGCGCGCAACTCGCGGCACAGAGCGACGACGTCGACGCCGGCAAGCTCCGCGCTCAGCACCAGAACATCGGGCTGGAGGTCACGCAGCCATTCGAGGCCGTGCCAGAGGTCGGGCGCGACAATCACGCGCAGGTCGGCATCGGCTTGCAGCGCGTCGTCGATTTCGCTCGCACGCGCCTTGTCGGCGGCGATCACCAATGCAGCCCCCGGCCCGGGGCGGTCGATCGGCGGGGTTGTGGACAGGGCTGCGCGCAAGCGCTGGAATTCAGCCTCGGCCTGTGCATCGGGCGTGCTGATATCGAGGATTCGTGCCATCGAGGGAAAGTCGGCGCGCAGCTGGTCGAGCATGGCAATCATGGCCTGCGCGTCCAGCCCCAGGCGAGCGGCGCCCATGTACAGGCGCGGCAATTCGGCCGGGTCGACCGGCCCACACAAGGCTGCGGCCATGCATCTTGCGACATCGACCGTCAGCGAAAGCTCGCCACCGCGGCCTGCCGCATGCGCCGTGTCCTGGCCGATCGGCAAGGCCGCCAGCCACAGGCTGATCGGAAAACCCCAGCCATCGAGGAGCGCAGCGCTGGCCTGGTTCTGGTCGAAAGCCCAGAGACGACGCTGGTGACGCAGCAAGCCGTCCTCGGTACCCTCGTTGGCTGTTGCAGCCTGTGCTCCGTAGGCGGCCACCATGGCCAGTTGGCCGACGTTTCCAAGCAAACCCAACGTGAATGCCTCCGAACTCGGCAGATTGCGCAAACGCCGTGCCAGGTGTTGCAGCACCAAGCCGCGTGCAAGGGCACACCGCCAGTGCTGATTGAGGTCGAAATCGGCGTCCCAGCCGCCGGCCGCATGCACGAGACTCAGGCCCACGGCCAAACGCGCCAATGCGGCCACGCCGATGCGCATGACGGCGTCTTCCATCGCGGCCGTTGGCCGCAGCCCACTGTAGAGCGCCGAGTTGGCCATCTGCACGGTTCTGGCCACCAGCATCGGGGCTGTGCGGGCGATGTTGCAGACCTCGAACACGCTCACATCGCGCCGCTCCACCGCGCGCATCAGCTCCAGCGCTACTGGGCCTGGCGATGGCATGGGCCGGCCAGTTTCACGCAACAAGGCGAGGATCTGCTGATTGCGGGCTTGCAGGTCGGTCAGTTCCATGAGCGGCTAGGTCTTTCAGCGATGGTAGGGGCTGCCCAAGTCGCGGGCAACCGCACCGCTGCGTCGATCGGCTTCAAGCATGAGGCTTGTCTGATTTCGCGCACGGAGAGGCTTGCATCAGGCACTGGCGCCCGGCTTGTTTGGCAGCTAGGAGGGCCGTGTCGGCGCGCTGGTAGAGCCCGGCGAAGTCTTCACCCACGCACCATTGCGCGATACCGGCGCTGAATGCGGCTTCAACGCACTGGCCACTGGTTTGGTGCATCACGCGCTGATGGCAGAACGCCTCCAGCAAACGCTCGACCACGCCCCAGGCGCGTTCGGCGTCTGCATCGGGCAGCAGCAGCATGAACTCTTCGCCTCCCATGCGGGCGATGGCGTCGGTCGGCCGCATCACGCGACGGGTGAGTTGCACCAAAGAACGTAGTACCTCGTCGCCCAGGTCATGGCCATAGGTATCGTTGATGCGTTTGAAGTGGTCCAGGTCGAGCAAGGCCACAGAAAGCGGCTGACGCTGCCGTTCGGCGCGTGACATATCGCGGGCGAATGCTACATCAAGTCCGCGCCGATTGAGGGCGCCAGTGAGAGGATCCTCCTGCAATTTCTGGCTGGCCTGTTCTAACTCGTCCTCCAAACTCTGGATGCGCTCGTGTGCCTCGGCAGCCTGTCGTTGTGCCTGTAGAAGCTGGCCGCCCAATTTGCCGCTGCGCTCCTGCAACTCACGGCTCTGTGTCAGGATGCCCTGGACCACGCGACGAATTTCATCCCAATCGTTACTGGCTTCAAGCCGCTGCAGGTCACCATCGAGTGCTCGGTTGTAGTTGACGCTATATTCGACATAGCCGGCTAGATTGCGGACCACCATCCCGATGAGTTCCTTAGCCGTGGCACGGACCTCGTCAGCGCTCTTTTGCAACACCCCCTGACGGAACAACAATTGCTTGAGACTGCCCTGTGCTTGCTCCAGTCGTTCGGTATCCAGCGGTGGACGCAGGGTGTCCTGGATGGCGGCCATCTGCACGCAGATCCAGTGGTCTTGAGCGAGGAATTCGCCGAGATTCCCCAGGACAAGGTCGAACAGGCCGACCAGCCCGTCGCGCACAGCCTCGTCCTCGGCGCGAAGTCGATCCCACTTCAACCACAGTTCCCGATTCTCTGTGGTCAAAATGGCCGGGTTCACGGTTTCTGCAGTATCGCCCCGTTCTGCCAAGGCGATGAGTGCCTGCACACGCGACTGCAAGTCAGCATCGAGACAATACGACAGTAGGCCGTATTTCAGACTCTGGCCCCAAAGCTGACGCCAAGGCGCGTCTGTCGCTGCTTCCTGGACTGTCGTCTCGTCGGCATTGCCTTTGACTGCCTGCCGGCTGGGTAGCGCAGCCCATTGCTTCAGCAGTTGGGCGATTTTTTGTTGCAGGGTCACCGCGTCCTGGAGAGGTGACGTTGCGGTACCCAGGGCGTCGATGGCTTGGCGTTTTTGCAACTGGGTCAAACCAGTTTGCGAGCGTTCCCATTCGCTCAGCAAATTAAGCAGTAACGCGCCCCAGGGCACTTGCCCGACAGCTGCGGCGGGAAAACGTGCAGGCCGCCCAAACGTTGAGTCAGCATCGATTGCTGGGGTCGGCTGTGGCGCCCCTTGGGCAATCTCTACGTAGACGCGGCTGTAGTTCTCCGGTGTTGGCGGCAGGCGCGATTCGCCCAGGCGCTTGAGCGTAGCCCGCGCCAAATCGGCGATCTGAACGGGTGATGTCATCTTGGACATTTTGTTGTCTGTGCTCCCTGAGGGGATGTAATTGGAGCAGTTACGGTTGTCGGACAGTAGCTGGGGCTGCTTGTCCCGGACCAGCCGCGGTTTGCTGTTCGATGCGCCACAGCCATGCAAGCAATTCGGCCACCGCAAGGTAGAGCGAGGGGGGAATATGCGAGTCCAAATCGATGGCCATGAGCAATTGCACGAGTTGCGGCGATTCGTGCACGTAGACCCCAGCCTCGCGTGCACGGGTGATGATGGCCTCGGCCATCAACCCGCGCCCCTTGGCCAGCACCAGCGGAGCGGTGCCCTCATGCGACTCGTAACGCAGGGCAACGGCCTCGCGCAGCGGCGTGGTGGCCATGGATGGAAACGAAGCCGGATTCAGCATGCGCCCTTCGCGCTGCTCGTCTTGGGGACCACTCAGGGACTCCCCCTTGAGCTGGCGTGTCGACTTCATGCCGCAGGCCGGGTGTGCAGAGTCAATGCGTCGAGTTGCAACCCGGCGTCCTGCAGGGCCTGGCGAAAGGTTTCGCGCTGCGGCGCCAGCAGACTTGCTGCTTGCTTGGCATGCTCCACGCTTACGCGCAGATGCTGACCGGCGCCGATATGCAGGGTCGCGCGTAGCGCGCCGAGGCGAGGAAGATCGAGCTTGAGCACCGAAGTCCAGCCACTTTGCACAGGCTCCGACACTGGCTGGCGATGTGTGTCGTCCGGCTCGATCGTCCACTGCAGATCCTGCCCCGGCCAGATCGACCCTGCCCACATGACCGAGCCATGCATCAGGGTTGCAAGCTGCTGCTGCACCAGGCCTTGCAACTGCGCCGGCAAATCGGCGTTCGCCGTTTGCATCAGCAATGGCTGGGCCTGCATGCCGACGTAGGCGTCCAGCGCCTGCCGAACCGTATGTGGCGAACCCCCATCAGCAGTGGGCATTGCCACTTGGGGCTGGCCCGAAGTGGCTCGCGTCAGTCCGGGCGTGACGCTCCGCCCGGCTTGCGTCAACGGTGGAGCCAATGGTCCCGTCCGCCCGAATGGCCCTTGGGCCGTCTCGGCTGCAACAGGCGGCGTGGCTCCCGGAACAGATGGGGGCGGGGCGGTCGCGCCTGCGGGCTTCTGGGCCAACCCATCGAGTACGGGCGAAAGCCGGCCCTGAGGCTCGCTCAGCAACTCGGGCATGGGAAACTGGCCCTGTGCCCAGGCAGCGAGGTGGCTTTCGTAGAACAGACCACTGGCCTTGATGGTTCGCCCCAGGGCCATGGCCAGTTGCACGGTGCTGCCAGCGCTGGGCTGCGCCCAAACGGGGTCGGTCGGCTGCAAGACAGCGCCTTGTGGCGGCTGCTGCAAACGCCCGAGTAGCAGCGCCGTGGCTGATAGTTGAGCCTGCGAAGAAGCCGGATTGCCGGGAGGAGCCAACAACAACAGCGGTTGTTCCCCTGGTTCGCTCAGCACCACCAGCGAGAGTTGTTGTCCAACGGTGTGCCCGCCGGGCAGGGTCGCGGCCAGCAAGGTCTGGCCCAAACGGAGCAAGACCTCGCCGCCGGTCTGCGTCCGTACCACCTCAGCCACCACGCGCGCGCCAGGGGGCAGCGCCAGTGGCACTGCCTGGCTGCCTGGCTGCGACGCGGCGCGGGCACTGAAAGCCGTACCGCCCGCCTGTGCAAGCGGCAGACCGGCGGGCGGAACCGATGCGCTGCTCACCGTTGGGTTCCTTGCAGGCTGAGCATCAACTCAGCCTCGGCCTCGCTGAGCCCGCAGCGCGCAGCTATCTCCCGCACCGACATACCTTGTCCCACGAGTTGCTGCATCAGATCGAGCATTTGCGTACGCAATTCAGCCTGGGTTGGTGCTGCTTGAGCTTGGGGCTGGGCTGCCGGAATCCGGGCTTCGCCCACGGTGTCGAGGAAATCCTCTGGTGGTGGGGTCAGATCAGCTTGCCGCATGGGTGCCGGCGCTGTGGAAGACGCGACCGGCTGGGGAACTTCGGGCACAAGCTGGAAGCTGCCGGATGGATTGCGCATCCATGAATTCGAGTTCCCTTGTGTATCAGCCCGTGGAGCTTCTGCTTCTCCCGGGCCCGAGGCCACTTGATCTTCCAGCAACGTGATGCGTCCGCGCTCGTGGTCGAGTTGCTGGATGAGCTTGCGCACCATGGACATGAGACCGATTTGGAGCAAGACGATAAGCGCGGCGAGCACTAGCAGGAGATTGACCATGATGCGTGTCGGCTGGGATCGTGGGGGGCGGTCGGATCAATCGAGGTCCATCGAAGCTTAACCAGGGTCAGGCCAATTCGTCGATCTGTCCACCCCGCGAACCGCCAGGGCCGGTTAGTGGCGCCGGCTCCGGGGGCTTGTGAGTGCCGTTTGGCGATTTCCTTGGCTTGGGCTGTTGGCGCTGGTCACCGGGTTGGCTTCGGGGTTGACCTACGGGCTGGTCACTTACGGTTTTGATCGGCGCGTATGGCTCGACCGGCCCGATCGGATTGGAATCGTCATCGCTCTGGCTCATGGTTCATCTCCCTGACCGGCCGGCTTCGGCTCGCCGCCTTCAGTGTGCGAAATAGCTTTGCAGGCGGCCCTCGATGCTGCGTGGATTCTCACCCTCGGCGATCGACACCAGACCATCGACTATCAACTCTTGCAATTTAGCGCGCGCATGCACGATACCTTTCATCTTGTTCGCAACTGGCAAAAAAAACAAATTGGCCGAGCCCACACCATAGATGGTGGCAACGAAAGCCACGGCGATGCCCTCGCCCAGCTTGCTGGGGTCGGCCAGGTTTTCCATCACGTGGATGAGCCCGAGGACTGCCCCGAGAATACCCACGGTGGGAGCGTAGCCGCCGGCGGATTCGAGCACCTTGGCGGCCTGGCTGTCGTGGTGCTCCACCGCGCCGATCTCCTGCTCCAGGGTGGTGCGGATCTTGACCGGATCGGTGCCGTCCACCAGCATCTGTAGTCCTTTGCGCGTGAAAGGATCAGGCACATCGTCGACCAAGGCTTCGAGTGAGAGCAGGCCGTTCTTGCGCGCCGTGTCGCTCCATTGCAGCATCATGCGGATGGCGGTTTGCGGATCGAGCGCAGGCGGTTTGATGACCCAAGGCAGCATTTTGAGCGAACGCATGAACACGACCAGCGGATACTGCAGCATGACCGCACCCGTGGTCCCGCCAATGACGATGAGAAAGGCTGTGGGCTGAATGATCGACGCGATATGCCCGCCTTCGAGCAACTGCCCCAGCAAGATGGAACCGAGCGCGACGACGAGACCGACGAGACTCAGGATGTCCATGGGCAGTGAGAAGCTAGGCCTGCTGTGCGTATGGGGTTTGAGCGATCAGCGCGCCGGCGCTGCGCCGTGCGCTTGCAAACTGGCGCGCAGACGCATGACGGCCTGTTTCATGAGCTGGCTCACGCGAGACTCACTCACCTCTAGCACCTGGCCGATTTCCTTGAGCTGCAAATCTTCTTGGTAGTACAGCGAGAGGATGAGGCGCTCGCGCTCGGGCAGTTCCTGGATGGCGCCCTGCAGATCGCGTTCGAGCTGCTCGTCCTGCAAGGACACATCGGGCTGGGCAATGGAAGTGTCGGCATGGCGTTCCGTGAAATCCAGGCCTTCGCCGGACGCCATGTCTTCAAGGTAGACGAGTTGCAGGCTGCTCTGCGCCAGCACAGCGTGGTACTCCGCCAGCGCCCAACCCAGGTGTGCGGCGATTTCGACGTCCTCCGGGGGGCGGCGCAGGCGCTGGGTGAGCGCCTGAATGGATTTCTGGATGGATCGCTCCTGCGTGCGGCTGCGGCGCGGCAGCCAATCCTGGCGCCGCAACTCGTCGTAAATGGCGCCGCGGATACGGATGGCGGCGTAGGCGCCGAACTGGGCCGGCGATTGCTCGACCCCCCTTTCCAACGCGTCCCACAAACCAATCATGCCAGCCTGCTCCAGGTCGGCGATGTCCACCGAGGCTGGCAGTTGCGCCGCCATTTGTCCGGCGATGCGCCGCACCATCGGCAGATGGCGCGCGAGGCGCTCCTCGCGAGGTTCAGCCGGGGTATACGAGACTGGGGTCATCGACTGGGCGGGCGCGATGCAGATGGACTGGCGTCAGGCGGGCGCGGCGGGTTGCTCGACCTGCAGCCACTGCGCCATGAAGAATTCAAGCTGCCCGCTCGATCCCTTGGGCACGGGCCATGTACGCACCCGCGATGCCAGCAGGGCAAAGGCGGCGGCGGCGGGACCCTGCGGCGCTGACTCGACCACGGCGCGCTGCGCGCGCACCGCGGCACGCAAGGCAGGGTCGAGCGGGATACTGCCGACCAGGTCAAGCGAGACGTCGAGATAACGGTCGGTCACGCCGACGATCTTGGCGAACAGCGACTGGCCTTCGCGCGCGTCGCGCACCATATTCGGAAGCAGGTGGAAACGACGCTGCCCATACTGCTTGGACAGCACCTTGATGAGGGCATAGGCATCGGCCACGGAGGCTGGCTCGTTGGACAGCACGACGATGAGGTCCTGCGCGGCGCGGCTGAACGTGAGCACGTCGCCCGAGATGCCGGCGGCGCAGTCCACCAACAGATAGTCCAGCGGCAGCTCCAGGCTGCTGACGGCGTCAATCAGGCGCGACTGGCTATGTGCATCCAAGGCGGCCATGCTGCTGACGCCGCTGGATGCCGGCAACACCCAAATATCGCGTGGCCCGCGCACCAGCACCTGCTCCAGTGTTTTTTCCCCCGATAGCACGTGCGAAATGTTGTGACGCGGCGTCAGGCCCAGCAAGATGTCGATATTGCCGAGACCGAGGTCAGCGTCAAACACCATCACGCGGCTGCCGGCCTTGGCCAGGCTGATGGCCAGATTAGCCACGACATTGGTCTTTCCCACGCCACCCTTGCCACTGGCCACGGTGATGACCTTGGTGGCCGGCCGGTGCAGGCGGCGCAGTCCTTCGGCTTGGTCCACGGTCATGTCCTCAACGGCTGGAAGCAGCGCGTGCCAGCTCTTGGCCGGCTGGCGCCAGGGTGTGCTGCTCGACGCTATCCCTTTGCAGCAAATCGGCAATCTTAGCGGGCGCGGATGCGTGCAGATCTTCCGGCACACGCTGGCCGTCGGTGTAGAACCAGAGCGGCAGGCCCTGCTCAACCAACCATTGCAGCGCGGCGCCAAACGCAGGCGTTTCGTCCAGCTTGGTCAAGATGCAAGCCGCCACGGGCAGGTGCTGGTAGAGCTTCCAGAGCTCGGCATAAAAACCCTGGCTCATGCCGGCGTTAATCAGAAGCAAGCGGGTGATGCGTTCACCGCAGGCCTGCAACCACTGCATCTGCTCGGCCAGGCGTGCGTCACGTGGGCTTAGGCCGATGGTGTCGATGAGCACGAAGCGGCGGTCAGCGAACTCCCGCAAAAGTTGATTGAGTTCTGCGGCATCGCGCGCTACCGCGACTGGCACGCCAAGAATGCGTCCATAGATCTTGAGTTGCTCGACGCCGCCGATGCGATAGGTATCGGTGGTGATGAGCGCCACTGCAGCCGTACCGTGACGCAACACCAGCCGTGCAGCGAGTTTAGCGATGGTCGTGGTCTTACCCACGCCAGTTGCGCCCACAAGTGCATAGTTGCCGTCTTCAGTGAGCGGCTCAGAGGCCATGTCCAGGCCGTGCAGGTACGCCGTGAGCGCGGCAGGAAGGTCAGCGCTGACACCCGCCATGGCGCGCGCGCTGGAGAGCGAAAAACCCAGCCCCTGCAAACGCGCGACCAGCGGCGAAATGGCAGGTTCGCCGGCTTGCGGCCCACCCTTGGCGACGGAAGACAGCACCCATTGGCGCAGATCCTGGACTTCGTCTCGCAATTCACGAATCTCGCCCGACCAGGCGGGCTGCGCAGCACTTAGCGCAACTGACGCCGATCCTGGAGAACTCGCTGAAGCCTGAGGTGCCGGTTGGGTCGCCGCCTGGGGCGCGGTCTTAGACATGGGCGGCGGCACGGTTGTCACGCGTGGCGCAACCGCGGCCGTGGGTACTTGATGGTGAACTGGCGCTGCTGCGCGCTGCAGCGGTGCCGCAGCGATAGCAGAGCGTGCCGCAGCCGCCTGGGGGCTGGCGAGAGGCGAGCCGGCTTGCATTTGTCGCGGCGCTGCTGCTGGCGACGCGGAGCCGGGCTGCAGCCCACTCGATGTCGCTGAGTAGATGCGCTCGGGTGTGGTCAAGTCAGCGCTGCCAGAATCGGCCTGAATGTGGTTCGCGTCGAAATCCACCGCCGCCATGAGTTCAACGCCACCGACAATCTCGCGGTTCGACAGGATGACCGCGTCAGGACCGAGATCATTGCGGATACGTGCGAGGACTTCACGCGTGTTGGTTCCGGTGAATCGCTTGATTTTCACGGCTTAGGCTCCGAGGGTGGAGATGATCTTGACCTGTTTCCGGTCCGGCACTTCGGCATACGACAACACCCGCAGACGCGGTGCGGTGCGTGCCAGCAAACGGGCGAGGAACTGGCGCAGGGGGGCGACCGTCAGCAGCACTGGACTCGCGCCCTGGGCTTCCATGCGCTGCATCAACTCGCGCGCGCGCTCCATCACCCGCTGCGCCAAGCCGGGTTCGATGGCGGCTTGGGCCGGGTCGGCGCGCAGGCTGGACAACAAAATCTGCTCGAGCTGGCCATCGAGCACGGCTGCCGACAGCTCTGCTTGCGACGCCGATAGGGTTTGAACAATGAAGGAGCCGAGCGCTTGGCGCACACGGGCGGTGAGTTCGTCAGCATCCTGCACCTGTGCGGCGTTCTCGCCCAGCACTTCGGCGATGGTGCGCATGTCGCGAATGGGAACACCCTCGGTCAGGAGGTTCTGCAACACCTTGCGCAGGCGATCCGGGGAGATGAGCTTAGGCACCAGATCTTCCACCAGCTTGGGGGAGCGCGTTGACAAATGTGCCAGCAGCCCTTCCACCTCTTCGCGCCCAAGCAGTTCGGCCGCGTGCGTCTGCAGCAGGTGATTCAGATGCGTGGCGATCACGGTGCTCGGATCGACCACCGTGTAGCCCAGCGATTGGGCCTGATCACGCTGGCCGACGGCAATCCACACCGCGGGCAGGCCGAAGGCCGGGTCAGTCGCGGCCTGTCCCTGCAGCATACCCATGGCCTGGCCCGGATTGATCGCCATGAGCATGTCGGGAATCACTTCGCCCGCCCCGACTTCAACACCTTTCAGCGCAATGCGGTAGCCGCCGGGACGCAGCTCGAGGTTGTCGCGGATGTGCACGGGCGAAACGAGGAAGCCGAGTTCCTGTGCGAATTTTTTGCGCACGCCACGTATGCGGCCGAGCAATTCACCGCCCTGGTTGCGGTCAACCAGGGCGATGAGGCGATAGCCCACATCCAACGCGAGCAAGTCCACAGGCTCGATCTGTGCCCAGCTCACGTCCTCGGGTTCGGCTGCAGCGGCCGGCGGCGGCGCCGCAGCGGTGGCCGCCTGGCGTTCCCGCCTCCCGCGCAGCCACAAGATGCCGCCGAGCACTGCGGAGGCGAGCAGAAAGGACAGATGCGGCATGCCGGGAACGAGGCCGATGAAGCCGAGCATGCCGGCGGCGATGGCCAGCACATGCTGGTGGTTGAACAGTTGAGCAATGAGCTGGCGCCCAACGTCCTGTCCGGTCGACACATTGCTGATGACGATGCCCGCGGCGATGGAGATGATCAGCGAGGGAATCTGCGCCACCAACGCGTCGCCAATGGACAGCAGAGTGTAGTTCTGCGCCGCCTGGCTCAGGCTCAGACTGTGCATGAATACGCCGATGACCAGGCCGCCGATGAGATCGATGAACAGAATGAGGATGGCGGCGACCGCGTCACCGCGGACGAATTTGCTGGCGCCGTCCATCGCGCCGAAAAAATCGGCTTCCTGAGCGACATCGCTGCGGCGCCTGCGCGCTTCTTCCTGGTCGATCAGTCCGGCGTTGAGATCAGCGTCGATCGCCATCTGCTTGCCTGGCATGGCGTCCAGGGTGAAGCGTGCGCTGACCTCGGCGATGCGTCCGGCACCTTTGGTGATCACAACGAAGTTGATCACCACCAGGATGGCGAAGATGATGATGCCCACCGCATAGTTGCCGCCGACGACAAACTGGCCGAACGACTCGATCACCTCTCCCGCTGCTGCGGTGCCGTTTTGTCCGTGGAGCAGGATCACCCGCGCCGCGGCCACGTTCAGCGACAAGCGCAGCAAAGTGGTGAGCAAGATGGCTGTCGGGAATGCGGCGAAGTCCAGCGGTCGAGTGAGGTACAGGGTGACCAGAAGGATCACCAACGACAGCGCAATGTTGAAGGTGAAGAGCAGGTCGAGCAGGAAGGTGGGCAGCGGTACCACCAACATCATCAGGATCAACACCACCAACAGCGGCGCGGCCAGCACGCGCCAGTCCGCACGCCGCAGGGTGCGCAGTGCAGAGGATGCCATCGAGGAGGACGAGGAAGATGTCGCCATGGTCAATGCACCGGCATGGCCGTGTCCGCAGTGGTATCGATTTCGGATGGAATGGCCCAATCGCTCGGCAGTTCAGCCTGCTGCGGCAGCGCTCGCAATTGATACACGTAGGCCAGCAGTAGGGCGACGGCGTTGTAGAGCGCAACCGGAATTTCCTGTTCCAGCTCAGCATAGCGATACAGCGCACGCGCCAGAGGGGGCGCCTCGACGACGGGAATGCCGTGCTCTTCGGCCAGTGCGCGGATGCGCACTGCCACCTGGTCAGCCCCCAGCCCCAGCACCACTGGTGCCCGGTTGCGCCCCTCGGTGTAGCCCAGTGCGACGGCATAGTGGCTCGGGTTGGTCACTACCACATCAGCTTTGGGTACTGCAGCCATCATGCGTTTGCGGGCGCGCTCGCGCTGCAGGGTGCGGATGCGCTGCTTGATCTGCGGGTTGCCTTCACTTTCTCGCATTTCATCCTGCATGTCCTGACGTGACATCTTGAGCTTGCTGTCGAGTTGCAGGATTTGCCACGGAACATCCACCGCGGCGATGACTAGCGTGGCCGCCGCCAGCCACACGAAAGCTTGCCCGCACAAAATCGCCAGTTGCATCGGGGCCAGGTTCGGCTCTATCTGCAGTAATTGCAACAACGGGCCTCGCTGGATCCACAGTACGACGCTGGCCAGCACGCCGATGACCAGCACCTTAAGCACGGCCTTACCCAGTTCGCCCAGGCCAGTGATTGAGAACATGCGTTGCAAGCCGGCCACCGGGTCAAGGCGCGTCCAGTCAGGCGCCAGGGCCTGCGCGCTGAACACCCAGCCCCCGAGAGCTAGGCTGCCTGCGAGACTGGTCATCATGGTCAGAAGCACGATGGGTAGGAGTATCGTCAGCCCAGATAAGCCGACATGCCCGACAAAATGAAGCATCTGCGCAGGATCGCGGGTGGCGACGGTGGGGATGGTCAACCCCGTCTGCAGCATGGTGCCGCCTTGTTGGTAGACCCAGTTCCCGCCATAGAACACACTTGCGGCGATGCCTAGCAACAAGAGGCTCGACGTCAGGTCGCGCGAGCGCGCCACCTGCCCCTTGTCCCGCGCCTGTTGCTTGCGCTTGAGTGAGGCAGGTAATTCCTTGTCTTGGGCGCTTTCGTCAGCCATAGTTCAAACAGGATGAGCACCCGCCTGCAGCAGGCGGGTGGACAGATCGAG
The DNA here is from genome assembly GCA_013044035.1 of Burkholderiales bacterium. Taxonomy (GTDB): domain Bacteria; phylum Pseudomonadota; class Gammaproteobacteria; order Burkholderiales; family Burkholderiaceae_C; genus Thiomonas_A. The sequence goes on along the minus strand of JABEVE010000003.1, from coordinate 2,306 downwards.
GCCCACTTCGACCAGATGGCGAACCACCGTTTGCATGACCGGCATGAGCAGATAGAGAGCAAGGAAACCCAACGCGAAGAACAGCGGAAAACCAATGGCGAACAGATTGAGCTGCGGAGCCAGCTTGCTCAGGGTGGCCAGCCCCAGGTTGGCGATGATGAGCACCCCCAGCACTGGCGCCGCCAGCGCCAGGCCGAGACTGAACAGGGCAGAACCCTCCAGCGCCAGCGCGTGCCAGGTGGCCGCCCCCAGACCGAGCGCAGGTCCGACTGGAATGAGGACGAAGCTGCGCGCAAGCACGGCCAGCAACAGCAGATGGCCGTTGAGCGAGACGAACAGCAACATCGCCAGCAGATTGAGAAAACTCGCCAGGGTTGTGACCTGCACACCCTGGACCGGATCGAACAGCGTCGAAAAACCGAGTCCCATCTGGAGCCCAATGATGCTGCCAGCCAGTTGCACGGCGCTGAGGATCAGAGTCATGGCCAGGCCAATTACTGCCCCCACCAGCAATTGCTGGACCACCAGCATCCAAGCCAGACCACTCCCCAGTTGCACTGGCGGCATGACTGGCAACGCCGGGGCGAGCGCCACGGCGATCAACACCGCGAGGCCGACCCGGACCTGAATGGGGATTTGTGTGGCACCGAATACCGGAGCAGTTGACAGCATGGCGAGCACGCGCAGGAAGGGCCAGAAGAAGGCGCCGATCCAGGTCTCGATCTGAGTGGAGGTGAAGTCGATCATGAGCCCAGAAGGCGCGGAATACTCTGGAACAGGCGAATGGTGAAGTCCATCAGCACATGCAACATCCACGGCCCAGCGAACACCGCGGCGAGCCCGATGGCCAAAATCTTCGGCACGAAACTCAGGGTCATCTCGTTGAGCTGGGTCGCCGCTTGGAGCAGGCTCACCAGCAGGCCCACCACCAACGCTGCGCCGAGCAGGGGCAGAGAGATGAGAAACATGATCCAAAGCGCCTGCTGACCGAGGGTGGTGATGGCTTCCGGCGTCATGTTGGCTCCTTCAATGCACGAAGCTCTGCACCAGTGAACCGATCACAAGCTCCCAGCCATTGACCAGCACGAACAGCATGAGCTTGAGCGGAAACGACACGGTTACGGGCGACAGCATCATCATCCCCATCGACATCAACACGGCCGCCACCACCATGTCGATGATGAGAAAGGGAATGAAGACGATGAAGCCGATCTGGAATGCCGTTTTCAGCTCTGAGGTGACAAAGGCCGGAATCAACAGCGCCATCGGTGTTTCGGCCGCAGAAGCCAGCGGCTTATGGCCGGAAAGCTTGACGAACAGGGCCAAATCCTCCTGGCGAGTCTGTCCCAGCATGAAAGTCTTGAGCGGGGCCGAACCGGCATCGAGCGCCTGGGTCATGGAAATCTGGTTGTCCATCAGCGGCTTGATCGCCACGTCGTTGACCTTGTTGAGCACTGGACTCATCACGAAGAAGGTGAGGAACAAGGACAAACCGACTATGACCTGGCTGGGAGGAACCGTCGTCGTTCCAAGCGCCTGCTTGAGCAACGACATGACGATGACGATACGGGTGAATGCGGTCATCATCAGCAGCATGGCGGGCAGGAACACCAGCGCCGTCATGAACAACAAGGTCTGCAGGCTCAAGGTGTACTCGGTACCACCGCCCGCCGCGGGTGTGCTGGTGAACGCGGGCAAACCCTGCGCCTGCGCCCACGCCGGGAGCAACAGGGCGAACAGAACGATGGTGTTGCAAAGTTTGCGGATGGACAGGTTCATGGACTTCGATCTTGGGGCTCGCCTCTTGCCGTGGCTTTGCGCAACCAGTCCGAAAAAACCACGGTGGCGTCGGTTTTTCGTACATTGAGCGCTTGCGGCAACACATGCAGACAGCGCAGGCCCTGTGGACTCGAACCCACCAACAATTGCTGTTCGCCGACCTGTATTAGCAAAAGTCGTTCCCGCGGCGAAAGTGCCAGGGTTGCAATCACACAAAAATCGGCATTCTCTCCCGCGAATCTCGGCTGCAGTCGCCTAAGTCCTCGCAAAACAAGGAAAAAGAACACCAGTACAAGCGCCAGCCCGCCCACAATACGCAGAAAGGCTGTCCAAGATATGGGATCCGACAAATTCGATTCTCCTGATCAAAGACGGATTTTTGACAAAGACAACAGCGCCTTGTCAACGACTTGACGTCACAACGAGCCTGACCTGCCCCCTTCTGCCGTGCCATTCATAAAGAGGAAGTCCGGGGTTGCAAGGTTAGTTGATCTCGGTGGTGGGGGAAGGTGTTCGAGCTGCATCGC
>JABEVE010000077.1 GCA_013044035.1 Burkholderiales bacterium | reverse complement strand
GTCATGCAGCGACCTTCGCCGGTTCAGCCAGCAGCCAGTTGGCGACGGCGGCCAGGTTGTCGTGCGCCCATGCGCCTTCGGGCAGGACGTCGCTCGCCAGCGTGCGCTCGCCCTTGCCGCTGCGCACCAGATGCAGGCCGCAACCCAGCGGCTGTGCGGCCTGCAGGTCGCGCAGCGTGTCGCCCACTGCAGGCACGCCGGCCAGGTCGTCGAGCCCGTAGCGCGTGGCGATGTCCTGGAACATGCCGGGCTTGGGCTTGCGGCAGGCGCAGTGGTCTTCGGGTGCATGCGGGCAGAAAAAGATGGCGTCGATGCGCCCGCCGGCAGCCGCCAGCGCCTTGTTCATCTTGAGGTGGATGGCGTTGAGCGTGGCCATGTCGAACAGCCCCCGGCCGATGCCCGACTGGTTGCTCGCCACCACCACGCGCCAGCCTTCGCGGTGCAGCCGCGCGATGGCATCGAGGCTGCCCGCGATGGGCACCCACTCGTCGGGCGACTTGATGAAGTCGTCGCGGTCTTCGTTGATGACGCCGTCGCGGTCGAGGATGATCAGTTTCATGGCGCCATTGTCCCGCAGATGTTCAGGCCGCAAGACGCGACAGGTCAGCCACCTGGTTCATCGCCGCCTGCAGCCGCGCCAGCAGCGCCAGGCGGTTGGCGCGCAGCACGGGGTCGTCGGCGTTGACCATGACGTTGTCGAAGAAGGCGTCCACCGGGGCTTTGAGCGCGGCCAGACATTTCAGGGATTGTGTGTAGTTGCCATGAGCGGATTCAGTCTGGGCCTTGCCGCTCACGGTTTGGAGTGCCTCGGCCAAGGCAATTTCCGCCGGCTCGTGGAGAAGCTCGCCGCGCAACGCGGCGCGGTCCGCCGGCTGCTCGGACTTTTTCAGGATGTTGACCACGCGCTTGTTGGCTGCGGTGAGCGCCGGAGCTTCGGGCAGCGTCATGAACTCGCGCACGGCCTGCAGGCGCTGCGGTACGGTGGCCAGGATGTCCGGGCGCAGCGCGAGTACGGCGTCGATTTCCTGTGCGCCCCAGCCGGTCACGGCCGGCAAGTTTCGCCTGCTATCAGAAAAAACGAACTCTTTGATGGCATCTCTGGGCTCGCGAAGCATGTTGGCGAGGCGGTCAAAAATGAAGCTCTGCACGTCGGCGCCGGGGTCGGCAAAACCGGCAACTTGGCCGAACACGGGAACGGCGGCGTCGATGAAGCGGGACACTTCAATGCCGTGGCCGCGCTCCATCAGCATGCGGATGATGCCCAGCGCGTGGCGGCGCAGGGCGAAGGGATCCTTGTCGCCGGTCGGGCGTTCGCCGATGCCGAACAGGCCGACCAGGGTTTCGGTCTTGTCGGCCAGCGCCAGCGCAAAGCCCACGTCGCTGCGTGGCAGTTCGTCGCCGGAAAAGCGCGGCTTGTAGTGGTCTTCGATGGCCTCGGCCACCAGCGGGTCTTCGGCGTCGTGGGCGGCGTAGTAGCGCCCCATGATGCCCTGCAGTTCCGGGAACTCGCCGACCATGTCGGTGAGCAGATCGGTCTTGGCCAGCAGCGCGGCACGCTCGGCGAGATCAACGGGATAGGTCGGTGGCATCTGCGCGGCGATGGCGCGCGCCAGCGCTTGCACCCGCCGCATGCGCTCGCCCTGCGACCCCAGCCTGGCGTGATACACCACCTTGTCCAGCCCCGGCACGCGGCTTGCGAGCGTGCGCTTGCGGTCCTGGTTGAAGAAGAACTGGGCGTCGGCCAGGCGCGGCCGCACCACGCGCTCGTTGCCGGAGGTCACGGCGCCGGCGTCGGCGGGGGTGATGTTGCTGACCACGAGGAACTGGTGCGTCAGGCGTCCGGCAGCGTCGAGTAGCGGGAAGTATTTCTGGTTGGCCTTCATCGTCAGGATCAGGCATTCCTGCGGCACGTCGAGGAAGGCGCGGTCGAACTGGCACAGCAGCACGTTGGGGCGCTCGACCAGCGCGGTGACTTCTTGGACCAATGGATCATCGAGCAAGGCCAGCTCGATTTCTGTGTCGGTGAGCGTTTGCAGCGTCCGTTCCGCTTCGAGCCTCGCGCCACAGGCAAGAGCCTGCGCGCGAAGTTGGCGAACCATCTCGGCGCGTCGATCCTCGAAGCTGGCGATCACCGCGCCCTCGTCGCGCAGTTGCGCGGCATAGCTGTCGGCGTCGCGCAGCACGATGGGATCGGCCAGCGCCTCGAAGCGGTGGCCGTGGGTCTGGCGCCCGGCGCGCAGACCGAGGGCTTCGATCGGAACCACGTCGGCGCCATGCAGCGCGACGAGCCCATGGGCCGGGCGCACGAACTTCACCGTGGTCCAGCCGTCGTCGAGCTGGTAGCTCATCACCTTGGGGATGGGCAGTTTGGCGATCGCTTCGTGCAGTGCTCTCTGCAGACCGTCCGCGAGCTGCGCACCGGCCGCGACGGTGTCGATGAACAGGGTCTCGGCCTTGCCTTCACCTTCGCGGCGCAGCTTTTGCAAGGCCTGTGGGTCCAGACCCAGCGCGGCGAGTTTCTTGATCAGCGCCGGCGTGGGTTGGCCCGCGGCGTCCAGGCCCACCGAGGCCGGCATGAGTTTTTGCGCCACGGGCCGGTCGGCCGCGCGCGGCAGGACGCCGGTGACATGCACCGCCAGCCGGCGTGGGCTGGCGTAGGGCGTGACCACCGTATCGGCCGGGGCCAGGCCCTGTTCCCTCAGGCCGCTGGCCAGGGTGTTGGCGAAAGACGCTCCCAGCGCGGACAGGGCCTTGGGCGGAAGTTCTTCGACCAGGAGTTCGACGAGCAGATTGTTCATGGTGTGATGGTGAGGGCCGGGGCGGCCCGGGCTTTGCGCGCGCCGGCAGCAGATCTCGGCGCTGGGGGCGTCTGGGTGGGGTTCACGCGGCCTTTTTCTGCGCCAGTTGCGCGAGGACGTCGTCGGCCCAGGGTTTCGGCGCCATCGGGAAACCGAGGCGGGCGCGGCTGTCGAGGTATTCCTGCGCCACGCCGCGCGCCAGGTTGCGGATGCGACCGATGTAGGCGGCGCGTTCGGTGACCGAGATCGCGCCGCGCGCGTCCAGCAGGTTGAAGGTGTGGGCGCCTTTGAGCACCTGCTCGTAGGCGGGCAGGGCCAGTTGCGCGGCCATCAGATGCCTGGCCTGGCGCTCGTGCGCGCCGAAGGCCTGCAGCAGGAAGTCCACGTCGCTGTGCTCGAAGTTGTATGCGCTCTGCTCCACCTCGTTCTGGTGATAGACGTCGCGGTAGAGCAGCGGGCGCTTGGTGCCGTTGACCATGGTCTCGGTCCACACCAGGTCGTACACGCTCTGCACGCCCTGCAGGTACATGGCCAGGCGCTCCAGGCCGTAGGTGATCTCGCCGGTGATGGGCTTGCAGTCGATGCCGCCCACCTGCTGGAAGTAGGTGAACTGGGTGACCTCCATGCCGTTGAGCCACACCTCCCAGCCCAGCCCCCAGGCGCCCAGCGTGGGGTTCTCCCAGTCGTCCTCGACGAAGCGGATGTCGTTTTGCTTCAGGTCGAAACCCAGTGCGCGCAGGCTGCCCAGGTACAGGTCCAGGATGTTGGCCGGCGCGGGCTTGAGCACCACCTGGAACTGGTAGTAGTGCTGCAGGCGGTTGGGGTTGTCGCCGTAGCGTCCGTCCTTGGGGCGCCGGCTGGGCTGCACATAGGCCGCGCTCCACGGCTCGGGGCCGATGGCGCGCAGGAAGGTGGCGGTGTGGCTGGTGCCGGCGCCCACTTCCATGTCGTAGGGCTGCAGCAGGGCGCAGCCCTGCTCGGCCCAGTAGGTTTGCAGTGTGAGGATGATCTGTTGAAAGCTGAGCATGGGGAGGTCTGGAGGCGCGGGGCAGGTGGCTGCGGAATGGATGGCCGCGAAAGCGGTGGACACAGGATCGATGGCCGCGAGGCGCGCGACGTGCCGGACACAGGATTCTAGGAACTGCGCCTGCGTGCCAGAGCCAGCCCGCCTCCAAGCCCCAGCAGGCATAACAGCACGATGGGCGCGTAACCCCAGCGCGAGGCCATCCAGGCGAAGGGGGTGGTGCCGGCATAGCCCTGCACCTGGCCGGTGAGCACGCCCACGGTGAAGGGCTTGAGCATCGCCAGCACGCGGCCGTCGGCGCCGATGATGGCGGTGGCGCCGGTGTTGGTGGCGCGGATGGTGGGGAGCTGGAATTCGAGCGAGCGCATCCGGGCGATTTCCAGATGCTGTGGAATCACGATGGTGTCGCCGAACCAGGCCAGATTGGTGAGGTTGGCGATGATGTTGGGCGCATGCGCCGGGTTGCGAAAGCGCTGCGCGAGCTGTTCGCCGAACAGGTCTTCGTAGCAAATGGTGGGGGCCACCTTGTCGCCGTGCACGACGAAGGGTGGCTGGTCCAGCGTGCCGCGGGCGAAGTCGCCCAGCGGCATGTTCATCAGCCGCACGAACCAATGAAAACCAACCGGAATGAATTCGCCGAAGGGCACCAGATGCGCCTTGTCATAGCGGTAGGGGGCCGGGCCGCCGAGGCCGAGGATGCTGTTGGTGTACTGGTCGGCGCCGCGTGTCAGCGGAATGCCCAGCAGCGCCTGGGCATGGTGCGCCTCGAGCGCCGCGGTGATGGCGCTCAGGTAGTGCGGCGGCAGGTCTTCGGGCAGCACCGGCACACCGGTTTCGGGCGTGACGATGAGATCGGCGCGCAGGCTGGTGAGCCAGTCGCCGTACATGTTCAGTGTCGGCCCCAGGCGCTCGGGCTGGAACTTCTCGCTCTGCGGTACGTTGCCCTGCAGCAGCGCCACGCGGATGGGCTGGCCGATCGGCTGGGTCCAGCGCCGGTGGGTGAGCTGCTGCCCAGCCGCGGCCAGCAGCACCAGCAGCGCCACCGCCAGCGCCGCGCCGCGTACGCTCACCTGGCTGAGCAGCGCCAGCAGGGCGGCGGCCAGCGCGGCGGCGAAGCCCACCCCGTACATGCCGAGCAGGGGGGCGTAGCCCGCCAGCGGGTTGCCTACCTGCGCATAGCCCAGCGCAGCCCAGGGGAAACCGGTGAAGACCGTGCCACGCAACACTTCGGCCAGGGTCCAGGCGGCGGCCAGGGCCAGCGCCGCGCCAATGCCGCGTGCGGCGTGCCACGGTTCGCGCGAGGCCGGCAGCGCCAGCGCGGCAGCCAGGGCGCAGGCCAAGGCCGGATACATGGCGAGGTAGGCAGAAAACAGCAGCACCGCCGCGCCCGCCAGCAGTGCCGGCATGCCGCCGTACACCGCCATGCTGATGTACAGCCACCACAGCGCACCGCCAAACCAGCCGATGCCGAACAGCAGCCCCAGCCAGGCACCGCGTTTGGCGCGGGCGATGGCCGAGTCGGCCGCTGAACGCCACAGCAGGGCGATGAAGAGGCCCAGAATGAGGATGGAGAACGGGCCGAACTTGGGACGCCCGAAGGTCTGCGCCAGCGCCAGGCCAAGCCACAAGGCCAGCAGGGCGGCGGACAGGCCGCGCCAGCGCGCGGCGGCAAGGTTCGGTTTCAGGGTCGGGTTCCTTGAGACAAGCGGCGCCGACCGCTCCAGATGGCCCAGACGCCGAGGCCGATCCAGCCGCCAACACAGGCCAGGAACAGACCGGGGTGCCCGGCGCGGCGGATGAACGGGCTCATATTGAACAAGGGCAGAGCCGTGACGCCGAGTGCCGCGCCGCCGAGGGACGCAAGCACGATGATGGCGCCGAGCAGGATGCGCACGCGTGCCCGCCAGCGGCGGATATGCGGGGGATGATCGGGCAGGACGCGACGTTGCTCAGGCATAGGGATCGGTGATGCCCAGCGTCAGCAGCAGGGCGCGCTCGGCGGCTTCCATGCGCTCGGCGTCGGCGTCTTGCGCGTGGTCCCAGCCCATGGCGTGCAGCACGCCGTGCACCACCATGTGGGCGTAGTGGGCCGCCAGGTCTTTGCCCTGCTCGGTGGCTTCGCGCGCGATCACGGCGTCGCACAGCACGATGTCGGCTGCGGGTGGCCAGGGCTGGTAGTCGAAGGTCAGCACATTGGTGGCGTAGTCCTTGCCACGGTAGGCACGGTTGAGTTCGCGGCTTTCCGCGGCATCGACGAAGCGCAGCGTGATGTGCGCAGGTTCGACGGCTGCGGGCTTGGCCTTGCGCACGTGGGCGTCGGCCGGGCCGCAACGCAGCGCGGCCCGCACCCAGCGCTGCAGCTTGTGGCGGGGCAATGCGCTGCGGTGTGCGCTGCTGGCGAATTGCACTGACAGCTGCAACAGCGGAGCGGCGGGATGTGGGGCTTGCATCTCGGTTGCGGTTCAGTCGGCGCTTTGGACGTTCTCGGGACTCTTGGCGCGCCGGGGTGGCTTGCGTGGCACAGTTCCGGCCGCAGATCCAGCTCCTCCCTGTGCCTGGCTCTCTGCCCGCTCGTAAGCCTCGACGATGCGCGCCACCAGCGGATGGCGCACCACGTCCACCGTGGTGAAGCGGGTGATGGCCACGCCGCGCACATCGTGCAGAATGCGCTCGGCCTGGGTCAGACCGCTGAGTGCGCCGCGCGGCAAATCCACCTGGCTCAGGTCGCCGGTGATGACGGCGCGCGAGCCGAAGCCGATGCGCGTGAGGAACATCTTCATCTGCTCCGGCGTGGTGTTCTGTGCCTCGTCCAGAATAATGAAGGCATTGTTCAGCGTGCGCCCACGCATGAAGGCCAGCGGCGCGATCTCGATCGTGCCGCGCTCGAACAGCTTTTGCGTGCTCTCGAAACCCAGCAGGTCGTAGAGCGCGTCGTACAGGGGGCGCAGATAGGGATCGATCTTCTGCGCCAGGTCGCCCGGCAGGAATCCCAGGCGCTCGCCGGCCTCCACCGCCGGGCGCGTCAGCACGAGGCGCTCCACCGCCTGGCGCTCCAGCGCATCCACCGCGCAGGCCACCGCGAGGAAGGTCTTGCCGGTGCCGGCCGGGCCGAGACCCACGGTCAGGTCGTGGCCGAGGATGCTGCGGATGTACTCGGCCTGGCGCGGCGTGCGCCCGTGCAGATTGGGGCGACGGGTGTGCAGCACGGGCTCGTCGGTCGCAACCTGCAGGTTCGGCTCCTGGCCTCGAGCAGCCTGGGTGAGTTCGAGCTGGATGTCATCCAGCCCGAGCGCCTTGTCGGCTCGCAGCCACAGGGCTTGCAGCAACGCCTGAGCCGAACGGGCCCGCGTGCCCTCCAGCGTGAAGCGCTGCTCGCGATGCCGGATGACGATGTCGAAGGCAATTTCGATTTGCCGCAGATTTTCGTCCAGTGGTCCGCAGAGGTGGGCGAGGCGGGTGTTGTCAGGGGGTGAGAATTGTTGTTTGAGAATCAAGGAGTTCGAGTGGCTGGAGTGACGCCGGCGTATGCGGCAACGTAGCCATGATTGTGCGACATGCGCGCAACAAGCGGGCCATGGCGGCCGATGTTGGGGAAGTTGGACACCATGCGAGCGCACTGCGGAGGCGATCGGGATCATCCCTACAATGGATGTTGACAAATCTCGAATGCGGTTTGTGTACGCGCTCCGAGCACCCAGGCCACCATTCAAGCCCATGCCCCAAGCCCAACGCTGCACCCTGATCGTCGAAGACCTGGCCGAGTCGCGCACCGCCATGGCGCGCCTGCTCAGCCAGGTGTTGCCCGAACTCCCGGTGTGCGAAGCCAGTACCCGCGCCCAGGCCGAAAGCCTGATTCGCCGCCGCACCATCGAGCTGGCGCTGATCGACTTCGGCCTGCCCGACGGTAGCGGCCTGGACGTGTTGCGCACCTTGCACGCGGCCCAGCCCCAGGCGCGCGCCGTTGTCATCACCATGTTCGACGACGACGCCCACCTGTTTCCCGCGCTGCAGGCCGGTGCTTTCGGCTATGTACTGAAAGACCGGCCGGAAATTGAATTGGTGGCGCAACTGCGGCGCATCCAGGAAGGTGAGCCGCCACTGAGTTCTTCGGTGGCGCGGCGCATGCTCATGCATTTTGCCGCGCTCAAGGGCCACGCCGAGACCTCGAGCACAGCGGGTGCGGCCGATGGCGCAACCAAGTGGGGCCGTCGCGTGACCGACCCGGGCGGTACGCCGCCGGCGGGCCCCCACGATCTGGCGCACCACCTCAGCCCCCAGGCCAGGGCTCGCCACGGCATGGTGGAGGAGCCTGAAGTCATTCTCACCGAACGCGAAACCGAGGTGTTGCAACGCGTCGGCAAGGGCTACACCCTGCCGGAAATCGCCTTGCAACTGGGTTTGTCGCGCCACACCGTGGCTGATTAT
>JABEVE010000076.1 GCA_013044035.1 Burkholderiales bacterium | reverse complement strand
CCGGCCGGCCGGCCGGGCGGACTGGGGCGTCTGGGCGCCGGTCAGATGGCGTGGCTCAAGGCTGACCTGCAGGGACGTTCCGCCAGCGAACCCATCGTCGTGCTGGCGCACATGCCGTTGTGGTCGGTCTATCCCCGCTGGGGGTGGGGAACCGACGAGAGCGCCGAACTGCTCGCGGCGTGGCCTGCACCGCAGCCTCAAGACCGCCCTCCATGAACCCGAATGGCGCGAAGGGTTCGAGGACACCCTGCGGGCCCGCCTGGCACGCGCCGATGCCTCGGTGCCGTCCAAGTCCGGGCGATAAGCGCGCTTCGGCCGCATGTTGCCCGGTCTCATCGGGTTCGCCCTGGGGCGGCTGCCATGGCGTTGGTGGTTGCGGTCCGGCCCAAGTCGGAACATGTCCCCAGTCAACTGATGGCGGCGCAACTGAGCGCCCATCTGGCCGGGTGCCCGCTGGACATCGCGGCAAGCCAGCCCGCCGTCGCCTCGCAATGGCTGACTCGACGCTCGCCGTTCAAGGTTCCCGCGATCAATCTCGAATCGACGGGTTTCCTGTTGTCCGGAGCGCATCTCGAGGTGATCAACCACAAACCCGTGGCCATCCTGGTCTACAGGCCGGCATCCGGCACTGGGGGCGAGATCAGCATCGCCATCTGGGCAGAGCCCGAGTCCCGGGACTCAGCGCCGACCGTGTTGCCACGGCGGCGAGACCACTTCGTGTACTGGCGGCAAGGCCAGTTTGAATTCTGGGTTTCCTCCCGGCTGCCCAAGGTCACCCTGACCGCGTTTGCCGAGGCCGGGAAAGCCGCGTCGGTTTGAGTCCGCAGGTTGCGCACCATCAGCGCAATGTCCTTGTACGACCAGTCTTCGAGTTCGCGCAGGACCAGCACGTCGCGGAATTCGTCCCGCAGAGTGCCCAGAGCCTGGCGAATCAGGCCTTGCTCCTCCCGTCGCAGCAGGGCCGATACGGCCGAGAGTTCCGTCGCTGCCGCCAACTGCGCTTCGCTCCAGGCAGCCGCGTTGAGTTCATCGTCGTAAGACAAGGCCTGGCGTTGCCGCGCGGCGCTGTAGAAGGTGTGGCGCACGATCGAGAGCAGCCAGGTGCGCGGGTTTTGCCCGTCGAAGCTGTCGAAGTACTTGTACGCCCGCAGGTAAGCCTCCTGGACGCTGTCTTCGGCGTCGTGCTCGTCGCGCGTGAGCCACCGCGCCAAAGTCATCGCCGCAGCCAGGTATGGCTAGGTTGCGCTTTGAAATGCTTCGGCCTTGGGGGAATCTGCCATTCCTGCGGTCATGGGCAAAGAGACGGGACAACCCAGCTTATCGTGTGCATCCCCCCCGAGCCCGGTCGCGACAGGACTGCACCGGCTCGAGCCGGTGCATATAGCGTCTGGTTCTAAGGGTATGTGAAAACAGTATTTTTCAGGCTGCCCGGCCTTGCCGAGAATGTCGAGTATGACGATCAACCCAACCCGAGCGCATCCGTCGGCCAGCGCCGCTCCCGACTCACCTGACCAGGACTTGGCCGGGCCATCGCGCGGCCAAGGCAGCCTGTGGCTTCGGTTTTGGCGTGGCTGCGTGTTGCTCTGGTTGCTGGCTGCATGGTCCCTGAGCCAGAGTGCCAGTGCCGCGCCGAGCCCTCTGCTCACCCCGGCGATGCTGCTGGCGCGGTTGCCCCAGGTGCGGGTGATCGACATCCGCGAGGGTGATGCCTCGTCGTCGCCCTACGCCGCCGGTCATATTCCAGGTGCGGTGTGGGCACCTTATTCCAGTTGGCGCGGTGCGGCTGACAACCCCGGCAAACTCCGCCCCGTCGCCGACTACACCGCGCTGGTGCGCAGCCTGGGGCTGAACGTACAGACCCCCGTGGTGCTGGTGGCCGATGGTTCCGACCCCAGCGATTTCGGCGCGCCGGCCCGCGTCTACTGGACCCTCAAGTGGCTGGGGCTGCAACATCTGGCCATCCTCAACGGCGGCATGACGGCGTGGACACGCGCCGGACTTCCCGTGACGCGCCAAGCTGTGCGGGCACAGCCTTCCGACTTCGCGCCGCGGCTGGACACCGCCATCCTGGCCAGCCGCGCCCAGGTCGCGCAGGACTTGCGCCACACGGGGCAGGTCCTGCTGCTGGATGCCCGGCCCCGCCCGTTTTACCTCGGCCAGGTCAAGGCGCCGGCCGCAGTCCAGCCCGGCACACTGCCAGGCGCGCTGGACTTCGACAACGCGCGCTGGTTTCCGGACGCCTCCGGCACGCTGCCCGGCCAGGCCGAGCTGGAGCGTATCGCCCAAGCCATGCCGCATGCCGCCGGAGCGCAGCAGACTGTCTCGTTCTGCAACACCGGCCACTGGGCCGCGACCAACTGGTTCGTCCTGTCCGAGTTGTTGCACCAGCCTCATGTGAAGCTCTATCCCGGCTCGATGGTGGATTGGTCGCGCGCCGACGAACCCATGGCCAATGTGCCCACGCGTGCCCAACAACTGTGGGCGCAACTCCGGCAGACATGGGCGGCGCATTGAACGACCCGGGAGCAATCGCCAGCGCCATCACGCCGGCTGCGCCCCATCGATTGCTGGGCCAGGCCGGCGTCGGTGCAAGAACCCGCCGTCCCGTCGCCCTGATGGGCGCGGCGCTGGCCGGTTTCCTGGTCGTCACCTGGCTGGTGGGCTGGCGCCAGGGGCTGCTGTGGTGCATCGGCGTGGGCTATGGCGTGGCGCTGTCGGCGGCGGCCTTCGGCTTCACCACCGGCTGGCGGGTGTGGATCACGCAGCGCGACCCCAAGGGCCTGTGGGCGCAGTTCGTCGGCATCGCGGTCGCCATGCTCATCAGCGTGCCGTTGCTGGCCACCCACCCCGAGCTGGAGGGGGCCGATGGTCCCTTGTCCATCAGTCTGCTGGTCGGCGCTTTCGTTTTTGGCGCCGCCATGCAGGTGGCGGACGGCTGCGGTTCGGGCACGCTGTACAAGGCCGGACTGGGCCATCCGGTGAGCTTGGCGGTGCTGCCGGCGTTCGTCTTCGGCAGCTTTTTCGGCGCAGCGCAACTGCCGGCCTGGCTGGCGCTCGGCGCCTTGCCGCCGGTGAACTTGGTGCAAGTGCTGGGCGCGCCCTGGACGTTGGCGTTGCAGCTCGGCGCCTTGGCGTTGCTGGCCGCCTTGCTCTGGCGCTTCAGTGCGATCCGCGCGGGCCGCGCGGGCGGCGCCGCGGCGGTCATGTCGGGCGTCCATCAGCACGATGCCGCCAGGCGGCTGCAGTCACGCTGGCAGGGCAAGGCGGTGTGGATCGCGGCCATCGCCCTCGGGCTGCTGGCCGCCGCCAACCTCGTGGTGGCCGGCCAGCCCTGGGGCATCGTCTATGGCCTGGGTTTGTGGGGCGCGAAAATCGTGCAGGCCTTGGGTTTCGACCTCAGCCAGAATGCATTTTGGGGCCTGCCCGTGCAACAGGCGCAATTGCATGCCAGCGTCATGGCCGACAACACCAGCGTCACCGACATCGGACTTTTGCTGGGTGCCCTCATCGCCGCCAGTTGGAAGGGCACGGCTTGCCCACGGGTGCGGTTGCCGTGGCGCGCCTGGGTCGCCTCGGTGGTGGCCGGGCTGGTGCTGGGCTACAGCTCGCGCCTCGCCTTCGGCTGCAATGTGGGGGCCTATTTTTCCGGCATCGCCACCGGCAGCCTGCATGGCTGGATCTGGTTTGCCTGCGCCTTCCTGGGCAGCATGCTGGGCGTGCGCTTGCGCGGCCGCTTGGGCATTGCTGGGTGAGCGGACGCGCCATGCCCTTGCCCTTCCAAAAATCCTGGCCGGCCTGGTTGCTGTGGGCCGTGCTGCTGGTGCTGCTCGTGCTCGACTGGCGCAACAGTACCCCACACCGGCGCTTCGCCGAACCGCCCCCGCTGGCCTTGGGCAACGGCCCTGCCGCCGACGCCGGGCATTGCTCGCTGGCGCCGCAGAAATAGCGTCCCGGCCGGGACCGAGTCGCCAGCGCTGCCGCATCGGCTCGCCATTGCAGGCGCTACAGTTCGGCTTCCCGTTCCCGAAGCCCGCGATGCTCGCCTACCGCCATGCCTTTCACGTCGGCAACCCTGCCGATGTGCTCAAACACATCGTGCTGCTCGGTGTGCTCGAACGCATGGCCGCCAAGGACAAGGGTTATTGGTACATCGACACCCACGCCGGGGCCGGCAGCTACCAACTGTCCGACCGCATGGCCCAGCGCCTGGCCGAGTACCAGACCGGCATCGGCCTGCTGTGGGGGCGCAAGGACATGCCGTCGTCGGTGGCGGCCTATGTGAAACACATCCGCACCTTCAATGCTGGCGGCGAGTTGCGCACCTACCCCGGTTCGCCCGCGCTGGCCGGTTCGATGCTGCGGCCCCAAGACCACATGCGCCTGTTCGAACTGCATTCGACCGATTTTCGTCTGCTCGACGCCACCTGGGGCCAGCAGTCGCACGTGGAGGTGCGCCACAGTGACGGCTTTGCCGGGCTGAAGGCCATGCTGCCGCCGCCCACGCGTCGCGGCGTGGTGCTGCTGGACCCGTCCTACGAACTCGACAGCGATTACGGCCAGCTCGTCGCCTCCCTGCGCGACGCCATCACCCGCTTCGCCACCGGGGTCTACTGCGTTTGGTATCCGCAGTTGCAAAGCCTCGAATCCATCCGCCTGCCCAAGCGCCTCAAGGCGCTGTCACCCGCCGGCTGGCTGCATGCGCAACTCTCCACCGCCGCGCCCCGTCCCGATGGCTTCGGTCTCTTGGGCAGTGGCATGTTCGTCATCAATCCGCCCTTCGGTCTGCATGAGAGCCTGAAAGCCACCTTGCCCTGGCTGGCCCGCACGCTGGGGCAGGACGGGGCCGGCAAACATGTACTGGAAGGGCATACGCCCTAGGAGCGGCCCGGTGCCGATGGAGGCGTGCCCGGCTTGCCGCCTGATCGCCCATCGCAGGCTGCTGCAGGCGCTGATCGTGCCCGCGATGGACCTGACACCACCTGCCCGGACGTGGCGCCGGCGCCCTCGGACCGTGTGAGCGCAGCGGGATAATGGGCAGTCGCTGCCTCACCCTTTGCCCTGCGGCGCCGGCCCATCACCGGCCTTTCCTCCTCCGACCATGCGCATGCCCTATCCCCGCTCCTTCTCCAGCCTGTTGCTGGCAGGCTTCGCGCTGGTGACACTGCCGCTGCTGGCCGGAATGGCCTACACCGCCGTGGTGCAGGAGCGGCTGGCGGTGCAGACCCGGCAATCGATCACGCTCACGGTGAAGGTCACGCGCACCACGCGGCAGTTGGCGGAAGACATCTCCAGCCTGCAGCGCGCCGCGGGGCAGTTCTATGTGCTGCAGGATCCGCAGTTGCGCTCGGGCATGCACGAGGCCCACGAATCGATCCGGCGGGCGCTGCAAATCCTGCAGGCCATGCCGTTCGGCCCATCGAACACCGAACGCATCCGGCAAATCGGCCAGCACGAAGATGCACTGTATGCCCAGTTGAACGATCCGGCCAACGTCGGTTTGCGTCGTTTCGATTCGTTCGCCGGCGAGTTCAACACCCTCGGCCGACTGTCCGATCAGGTGGCCGTGGCGGGCAACGCCATGGTGGAGGATCAGGCCGCTTCGCTCATACGCCGCGCCCATGCCCTGCGCATCGTGCTGCTGAGTCAGGCTGCCGCGGCAGTGCTGTTGTCGCTGCTCATTGCCGGCCTGTTTTCGTGGCTGCTGGGCCGGCCGGTGCGCCAGATCGACCAGGCCATCCGTCGCCTCGGAGCAGGCGACCTTCAGCCCCAGCCGCGGGTGCAAGGTCCCATCGACCTGGTGTTTCTCGGCCAGCAGCTCGACTGGCTGCGCCAGCGCCTGCGCGAGTTGGACGAGCAAAAATTACGTTTTTTGCGGCATGTCTCGCACGAGCTGAAAACCCCGCTGGCCTCACTGCGCGAAGGTGTGGAACTGCTGATCGATGGCGTGGGCGGCAAGCTCACGGCGCAACAACGCGAGATCACGCAGATCATGCGCGGTAATGCCCGCGACCTGCAGGCGCGTATCGAGAATCTCATCGGCTACAGCCGTGCCCAGCGCCAGCTCGATCCGCTGATCTCCAGCGGCGTGGACCTCGCCGCTCTGCTC
Organism: Burkholderiales bacterium; assembly: GCA_013044035.1. Classification (GTDB taxonomy): domain Bacteria; phylum Pseudomonadota; class Gammaproteobacteria; order Burkholderiales; family Burkholderiaceae_C; genus Thiomonas_A. The sequence goes on along the minus strand of JABEVE010000076.1, from coordinate 18,161 downwards.
GACAATGTGGTACGCCGCAACGATCTGGCGCTGCGCGCCAAGCATCTGCAGGTCGTGCGCAGTGGCCATGCGCCCTTGCTCAAGGCGGATCGCGGCAAGCTCGACACCCTGTTCGAGAACCTGCTGATCAACGCCATGCGCTTCAGCCCCGAGGGTGGGAGCATCCAGATCGACCTGCGCAGTGCCGATGGCGTGGTGCAGGCCACCGTGAGCGACGCGGGTCCGGGTGTGGACGAGAACGATCGCCCCCATTTGTTCAAACCCTTTTTCCAGGGCAGTCGCCAGCCCCCGGCGGCAGCGCCGGGCAGCGGTCTGGGACTGGCCATTGCCCAGGAATATGCGCAATTGCATGGCGGCGAAATCCACCTCTGCGACACCCCCGATCGTCCCGGCGCCAGCTTCTGTGTGCATCTGCCGCTGCAACCCGGGTTGCAGGCCTCGAGCGCAAGCGCCAAGGCCACAGCACCGATCCCCACCTCGACTCCCGCCCCAATCGCCACAGCCGCTCCCGCCACCGGCTCGAGCCGCCATGGTTTGGCGAGCGCAGCACCGCAGCGCAACGAGCACGCCGACTCCAGCGCGGACCCGGACGCGCAATGGCAACCGACCCAACCCTCCAACGACGCATCCCCATGAACCGACCGTTTTTTTCTACGCGCCACTGCAAGCGCTCAGGAGCAGCACGGGCTGCGCGATGCGCTGTTGCCGCCAGTCTCGGCTCGCTGGCCCTGCTGTCCGGCTGTGCACCGCTGCCAACGCACCCAGCGCATGGCGAATCGCCATCGGCCCAGTCCCCTCGTCCGCAGGCCGCGGCTGCCAACCCGGCGGCGACATCGGCGGCGGCTATCGCCTCGTTGTTCAAGCCCGAACCGTTGAGCATGCCGTGGATTGGCGACACTTTGCGCCAGATCGCCCTGGATACGCAGGCGGCGGCCAACGCCGAACAGCAGCGGCTGCAAGCCCTGGGGGCGCAGCGCACGCCGGCGGACAAGCTCAAGCTGGCGTATTTGTTGGTGGCGCGCGCCGCGCCCACACCTGAGGAGGCCACTCAGGCACAGGACTTGCTGAGAGGACTGGATAACCAGACCGAGGATCCGGCGTCCAAGCAGTTCATCCGTGTCATGCAGCGCATGACGCGCCAGACCCTGGACTTGGCGCAACTGCGCGCCGAACTGGCCCGCAGCAACAAACAAGTGACCGATCTGCAGGACAAGATCGGTCAGATCAAGAACCTGGAGGTCGAATTGCAAGATCGTGCCCAAAGCCGGCCGGGGCCGGCGAAATGAGCCTGATGGCACCCAACGTCCTGGTGGTCGATGACGACGCCGACCTGCTGCGCCTGCTCGGCATGCGCTTGCAGTCAGCCGGCTACAAGCCGGTGGCGGCCAGCAGCGGCGAGGAGGCGCTGGCGCGGTTGGCGGTGACGCGTCCGCGCGCGGTCATCACCGATCTGCGCATGCCCGGCATGGACGGCATGGCATTGTTCGAGCGCATCCACGCCGTCGACCCCTCGCTGCCGGTCATCATTCTCACCGCGCACGGCACCATTCCCGACGCGGTTTCGGCAGCGCAGAGCGGCGTCTTCGGCTACCTCACCAAGCCGTTCGAAGCGCCAGAATTGCTGGCCCTGCTGGCGCGCGCCGTGGGCAGCGGCAGCCCGGAGAGCGGCCAGGCGGCGCGGCCACGCTTTCCCGATATCGTCACCGCCAGCCCCCTGATGAACGCCCTGCTCGACGAGGTGGCACTGGTGGCGACGAGCGAGGCCGGGGTCCTCATCCAGGGTGAATCCGGCACCGGCAAGGAGATGCTGGCGCGTGCCGTGCATCAGGCCAGCCCGCGCAAACGTGGGCCTTTCGTCGCCATCAACTGCGCCGCCATACCCGAGGCGCTGCTCGAATCCGAACTCTTCGGCCATGCCAAAGGCGCCTTCACCGGCGCCGACAGCGCCCGCAAGGGCTTGTTCCAGACGGCGCAGGGCGGTACCGTGTTTCTCGACGAAATCGGCGACATGCCCCTGGCGCTGCAGGCCAAACTGCTGCGCGTGCTGCAGGAGCGCGAGGTGCGCCCGGTGGGGGCCAGCCAGTCGTTGCCGGTGGATGTGCGCATCGTCTCGGCCACCCACCGCGACCTGGAAGCGGCGATCGCCGAGCAGCAGTTCCGCGAAGATTTGTTCTACCGCCTCAATGTGGTCAACCTGCACATTCCACCGCTGCGCGAGCGCCGCGAGGACATCGCTCCGCTGGCCCAGCACTTCGTCGACAAACTGGCGAAAAAACATGGTCGCCGCATCGTCGGCTTCGCCACCGATGCCCTGGACCTGCTGATGCGCGCGGAGTGGCCCGGCAATATCCGCCAACTCATGAACGTGGTGGAGCAATGCTGCGCGCTGTGCACCACCGTGCGGATTCCGGCAGCGCTGGTGACGCGCGCGCTGCGCAACAAGCCGACGGAAATTTTGAGCTACGCCGAGGCCAAGGACCGCTTCGAGCGCGACTACCTCGTGAACCTGATGAAGCTCACCGGCGGCCAGGTGACCGAGGCATCACGCCTGGCGCAGCGCAACCGCACCGAGTTCTACCGCCTGCTGCAAAAGCACGCGCTGTCGCCAGCGCTGTTCAAGTCGACTGACTAGGGCTTGTTCACGCTCTGTCCGCCGGTTCCGGACGAGCGTGGGAGGCCATCGTTCCTGGCTCCCTTGTCGTCTGGGGTTTTGCCAGAGTCGCTGAAAAGCGACAAAAACAATCCACTGAATCATGCGGTTGCATGACATGCACTGCAGTCGTCGGCTCATGGCGACAGTTTGCAGGGTTCACGGGCATGGTTTGTGACCGGGGCCCTTGAGCGTCCAATTGTTGATGTATAAGTTATTGATTAAAAACATCAAAATGACCTGGCACGCAAACTGCAATGTCAGGGTATGGGTGTGTTGAATCGGTTCTCAGCACATCACCCTCCAATCTGAATCAGGAACGACCCGATGCATTCCGCCATGTTGAGCAAACCCTGGATTCCCGCGATCGGTTTTGCCACGGCCCTCTTGCTGGCTAGTTTGATGTCAGGGCAAGCCCGCGCAGCCGGCATGCCTGCCGAAACCACGGCACAGACGGCCACTGTTCAACCAACAACCTACAGCGCCGCAAAAAGCAGCGCCTCCGCTCCTGACAAGGCGGGCGAAAAAACCGACAAGATGAAAAAAGACGGTACCAAGAAAGAATGAATTTGTCAGGCTGCGCCTGACCCCGGTTGTTGTCTCCTCCCCCCTTGGCCAAGCTCATGCTTGGCATTTTTTTTTGCGCGCCGCGCGCGTCAAAATGGCCCGGGCAGATCCCGTGCCGGACAGCTCAAGCGCGAGGCTTTGCCAGGTTCAAGACAGTGCCAGGTCGTGGGATGACCAGACCTCGACGCGGTTGCGTCCACGCTGCTTGGCCTGGTAGAGCGCCTTGTCGGCACGCGCGAGCAGGTCGTCGATGCCGCGGTCGGAGGTTTCCGGATCGGCGGCATCGGCAATGCCGACACTCACGGTGAGTTGCTGGCGCAGGGGGGCGTCGTCCATCCCCGCAGATTCCTGGATGGCCAGGCGCAGACGCTGCGCGAAGTCGTAGGCACGCTGTCCGCTGCAGTGGGGCAGGACGAGGGCAAACTCGTCGCCACCGAGGCGTCCGAAGAGATCGGTGCTGCGCAGATGGGACTTGCACAGCATGGAGAAGCTGCGCAGCGCCCGATCGCCGGCGGGGTGGCCGTACACATCGTTGAGTTGTTTGAAGTGATCGAGGTCGATGGCCAGCAGCGAGAGATCGTGGCTGAGTCGACGCGCTTCGTGAAACGCGGCTGAAGCCTGGGCCAGGAAATGGCGGCGGTTGGACACGCCGGTGAGCGAGTCGGTGTAGGCCAGCTCCCGCAGACTGAGTTCGCGCTGCTTGGTGGGGGTGATGTCCTTGAAGGCAAAGATCAGCGCCTCTTCGTCCTGGTAATGCGTGTGGGTGATGGACAGCAGCAACCAGAGCAAGCTGCCGTCGAAGCGACGGAATTTGACCTCCTGCCCGCTCACGGTGCCTTCGCGCAGCACACGCGCAACGATGGCGTCGCGTTGCGCCGGTTCGGCCCAGAGGCCGCGCATGGGACTGCCGTGATACTCGGCATGGCTGGCGCGGAAGAGTTCGTCCGAGGCGCGGTTGGAGAACATCAGGCTGGAGTCTCTCAGGCGGGTGATGACCAGGGGCACGGGCGATTCATCGACCAAAAAGCGAAAACGCTGCTCGTCCCGTTGCAACTGATCCTGCAGGCGTTTGAGCTCGGAGATGTCCTGCAGGGTGGTGACGATGCCCAGCGGCCTGCCGCCGGAATCGGTTACCTGGGCCTTGTTCAGGATCCACACCGATTCTTCGCCGTCGACCGGGAGTTGGCGGCACTCCTGGGACAGCGACCGGCCTTCAGCCAGCAGCTTGCGGTCCATGGCTGTCCAGGTGTGCAGGAGGCTGTCTTCGAAGATCTCCTCGGGTGGGCGCCCCAGCATGGCCTCGTGGCTGCGTCCCAGCAACTGGGCGAAGGCCTTGTTGATGAGCGAAAAGCGCCCGTCGCTGGCAGCGTAGGCCGTGGGATTCGGCAGGGCGCTGAGCAAGGAGTCCTGGAAGCGCAATTGCCGTTGCAGCCGCACCTGGCTCTCCACCAGGGCGGCTGTGCGCCGCTCGACAGCGCGCTCCAGCCCGGCATTGACCTCGCGCAATTGGCGCAAGGCGGCATCGCGATCTTGCGCCAGGCTGCCGGCGAGAAGGACTGTGCAGGCCAGGCTGATCCCCATGATCTGCAGCGCGGTGATGCGATCCAGCGGCGGCAACGCGGTCATCGGCCCCAGCCCCATTGCGGTGCCGGCCAGCCCCAGGGTGAACAACACGGCCATGAACAGGCTGGAGAGACGCGTGGGCAACCGGGTTGCGGCCCAGAGCATCGGCAACAACACCAGCGTTCCGAGTCCCAGCGGCAAGGCCTGCGTCGTGGGCGGGGCGAAATAGATGAGCACCGTACCCAGCAGGGCGAGCACAGGGACGCCGAGCAGTTCGAGGCCAGGCGCTGGCAAGGCCTCGCGACGACGCTCCCACCACAACACCAGGGGAGGGGCGTAAATCAGGATGCTGCAAATATCGCCGACCAGCCAGTTCAGCCACGAGCCGCCGAGACTGTGCATCGGTGGCAAGGGCGGTTGCAACGTCGCGAGCGCGCCGCCCGCTGCACTGAACGCGGGAGCCAGCAAACCGAACGTGACGATGAAGGCCAGCGTATTGCCCGTGCCATGCAAGCCTGTCCATGGCCGTCGCAAACGCCGCAACAGCCACCAGGCGGTGACGAACCCCACCGTGTTGCCCGTCACGACGCTCAGGGTCGCCAGCGGCGACCAGCCGACCGTGAACGCATTGGCCAGCACGGCACCCAGCGCAATGCCCGGAACTGCCGCCCAACCGACCGCCATCAAGCCGAAAACAGCCACGCCACTGGACGGCCAGAGCAACGCGCTCGCGGCACCGCTGCGCATCACGACCCATGCCAGCAGCACATAGGCACCTGCCAAAGCGGCGTTCAACAGCGACAGCTTGGACAGGCGCCGCAGCATGGCTCGGTCGGGTTCCCGCATGTCAGCCGTGCTCCGGCACGACAAGCCCTGGCAACGCAGGGGGCCGGGCCAGGCGCGCCGCCCGGTCGCTGGCGATGCGCGCACAGATGATTCGCGGCAGACCGTGGGGTGCGGTCTGCCGCAAGTTCTGACGAGTGCCCGACGTTGGGCCGATGTTCCCAATGCGCACGTTATTGTTCTTGTCCGGATTTCTCGACAGCATACCGAACGATTCGCGCAGAAAAGCCGGTGAATCGACGCTCAGCACGCGTCATCGATCACCTGTGTGCCTGCAGCAACAGCGCCACTGATCTTGGCTCAGTGCAACTTGATGCGCGGTTCCGTCGTGCGCGAGATCAGGCGCGCCAGCGTGAGGAACACGGTTTTCCAGAAACCATGCAAAGCATGCAGATGCTTGCGGTAGAGCAGCCAGTAGATGAATCTGGCGACATGGCCTTCGATGAACAGGCTGCCTTTGGCCAAGCCGCCCATCAAGCTGCCCACGGTGCTGTGTTCGCCCAGCGAAACCAGGGAGCCGAAATCGCGGTAATGAAAGTCATGCAATGGCTTGTTGGCGCACCGGCGCTGAATTTGCCGCACCAGAAAACCGGCCTGCTGATGGGCGGCCTGGGCGCGTGGCGGCACACCGCCGGGGTGACCCTCCCAGGGGCAGGCAGCGCAATCGCCCAGGGCAAAGATGGCGTCGTCGCGCGTGGTCTGCAACGTGGAGCGAACCACCAACTGGTTGATGCGGTTGCTTTCCAAGCCATCGAGCTCGCGCAGGACGTCGGGCGCCTTCACCCCGGCGGCCCATACCACGAGCTCTGCCGGCAGAAAGTCGCCATCGGCCGTTTGCACGCCGGTGGCCGTGACGGCAGTGACGCGTTTGCCGGTGTGGATCTGCACGCCCAGCTTGACAAGTTCGGCGGCCGCAGCCGCCGACACCCGTTCGGACAGCGCCGGCAGGATGCGCGGGGCGGCTTCCACCAGGCTCAGGCGCATGTCGCGTTCGGGATCGATGCGATCCAACCCGTAGGCAGCGAGCGTGCGGGTGGAATTGTGCAGTTCGGCCACCAGTTCCACCCCGGTGGCACCGGCGCCGATGGCCACCACCTTGAGTTGCTCCGGCCGCAGCGGGCCAGCTTGCGAGTTGGCGGCAATGCAGGCATTGACCAGGCGCTTGTGGAAGCGTCGCGCGTCTTCGGGGCTGTCGAGGGCAATCGCGAATTCGGCTGCGCCGGGGGTGCCGAAGTCGTTATTCTGGCTGCCCAGCGCCAGCACCAGGATGTCATAGCCGAAGCGGCGGCGCGGCACGATTTCGCGTCCGTCCTCGTCCAGCGTCGGCGCCACCAGCACCTGCTTGCGGACGCGATCGAGTCCCTCCATCGCGCCCAGCCGGTATTTGAAGTGATGCCAGGTCGACTGCGCCAGGTAGTTCAACTCGTTGTCGTCGATGTCGAGAGTGCCCGCGGCGGCCTGGTGCAGCAGGGGCTTCCACAAATGACTGCGACCGCGCTCCACCAGGGTGATGTCGGCGAGTCCGCGCCGGCCCAGGGTGTTGCCCAGGCGGGTGGCCAGTTCCAGTCCACCAGCGCCACCGCCGACGATGACGATGCGTGGCAAGGAGGATGCCGGGGATGCGTTGGTTTGTGCGTCCATGGTGTCTGGAAGGTTGTTGGGCGTTGCAAGCGTATTGTGCTTTGTGCAAAAAATGGGCCTTGCGAGGCAACACTGGCCAGCCAGGCGAGGCTCCAGGGCGCTGTCTGGCGCACAATCTCAGCTTGGGCGTTGTCACCGCAACACGAAACAAGTGACCCGTGCACCGTGCTTTACGGCCTCGAGTGGTGCAATGCGTTGCAGACCCTCACCATGCCCAGGCGATGCAGGCCTGGGGTTTGCGCTGAGCATCCCATCGTGACACGCGGCGGCTGCATCACGGGAAGTCAGCCAGCGTCGACTTCGCGCCCCTTTCAATCACCACCATCAGGTTCATTCATCCATGTCCAGCACAGCCCCCGAGTCTCCCGCCGTCACCTTCACCGATCTCGGTCTGCCGGAGCCCATTCTGGCAGCGCTGCGCGACGTGGGTTACGAGCGCCCGTCGCCGATTCAGGCGGCCACCATCCCCATTCTGCTCGAAGGCCGTGACCTGGTTGGTCAGGCGCAAACCGGCACCGGCAAAACGGCGGCTTTCGCCCTGCCCATCCTCGCCCGCATCGATGTGGCGCGCAAGGAGCCGCAAGCGCTGGTGCTGGCGCCCACACGCGAGCTTGCCATCCAGGTGGCCGAGGCGTTCGCCAGCTACGCCACGCATCTGCCGGGCTTCAACGTGCTGCCCATCTACGGCGGCCAGAGCTATGTGCCGCAGCTGGCTTCGCTCAAACGCGGCGCGCATGTCGTGGTGGGCACGCCCGGGCGCATCATCGACCATCTCGAGCGCGGCACGCTGAAGCTCGACGGCCTGGCCCATATGGTGCTGGACGAAGCCGATGAAATGCTGCGCATGGGCTTCATCGACGATGTCGAATCCATTCTGCAGAAAACGCCCCCCACGCGCCAGGTCGCGCTGTTCTCGGCCACCATGCCGCAGGCCATTCGCCGCATTGCCAGCAACCACTTGCGCACGCCGGCAGAGGTCACCATCAAGGCCAAGACCAGCACCGCCACGCAAGTGCAGCAGCGCTACTGGATGGTCAGCGGCCTGCACAAGCTCGACGCCCTGACGCGCATCCTGGAGGTGGAGAATTTCGATGGCATGATCATTTTTGCCCGCACCAAGATGGCCACCGAAGAGCTGGCCGAGAAGCTGGCGGCACGCGGCTTCTCCACCGCGGCGCTGAACGGCGACATCCTGCAGGCACAGCGCGAGCGCACGGTGCAGCGGCTGAAGGACGGACAGATTGACATCCTCGTGGCCACCGACGTGGCCGCGCGCGGCCTGGACGTGGACCGCATCAGCCATGTGGTGAATTACGACATCCCGACGGACACCGAAAGCTATGTCCACCGCATCGGCCGCACCGGGCGTGCCGGGCGCAGCGGCCAGGCCATTCTGTTCGTCACGCCGCGCGAGCGCCATTTGCTGGCCGCGATCGAGCGCGCCACGCGCCAGCCCATCACGCCGATGCAATTGCCCAGCCCGCAGGACGTGAACGACAAGCGCATTGCCCGCTTCCTGGAGCGCATCACCGAGGCGCGCGAGCAGGAAGGCCTGGAGCAATTCCAGAGCCTGATCGAACGCTACGAGCACGAGCAAAACGTGCCGGCGATTGAAATCGCCGCGGCCCTGGCGCGCCTGGTGCAGGGCGATAAACCCCTGCTGCTGGGGCCGGGTACTGAGGGCGGCCATGCGATGCGCAGCGATAGCCTGGGCACGCGCTCACGCGATACGCAGCGCGCTGAGCCCACGTTCGGCCCGCGTGCAAAGCCCGCCAAGTCCTTTGAGCGCGAGGCGCGTGAGGTGCGCAAGCCTTCGCCATCGCTGCCGCCGCGTGAGCCCAGGCCTGCCAGTGCCAAGCCACGCGGCCTGACCGATATCGCCGACGCCGCCATCGGCGAACTCGAGGCGCGGGTGCAGTCGGCTCGCCTCGAGAAGTCGCGTCCCAGTTTCGATGCGGACGAACATGGCAGCGCCGCGCCGCGCCGCAAGCATGCCGCCGCGGGGGGCATGAGTTTCGAGACCTATCGTGTCGAGGTCGGCAGCGACCACGGGGTGGAAGTGCGCAACCTGGTCGGTGCCATCGCCAATGAAGCCGGGCTGGAGAACAAGCACATCGGCAGCATCGAGATTCGCGCTGACCACAGCCTGGTGGACTTGCCCGCCGGCATGCCCAAGGACGTGTTTCGCACGCTGCAAAAAGTCTGGGTTCTGGGACACCAGCTCCAGCTCAGCCTGGCTGAAACCTCCGGCCGAGCCGCGTTCAAACCCGCGGCTCATGCCAAACCCAGGGCCACAGCCGAAAGCACGCGGCCGACGCTGCGCGTCACCGAGCGGGCGTCCAGCCGCAAAAGTCCGGGCGCCGATTCACCCAAGCGCAAACCGATCCGGCGTTGAAAGCGGCCGCTGTCGGGGCTTCACCACGACGCTTCCCGGGGCAGCCTGGGGAGCGCGTGCTGTTTGCTCGCGTTGGTCCTAACTGGGTTTGACGACCACGCCCTTCCAGAACGCCACGCGCCCGGTGATGTCCTTCGCCGCGGGCTTGGGCTCCGGGTAGAACCACACGGCGTCGGTGTTGCGCTGGCCGTCTGCCACCAGGGTGTAGTAGCTGGCCGTGCCCTTCCAGGGACAGACGCTGTGGGTGTTGCTGGGTTCGAGCAGGCCGGGCTTGACCGACTCGCGCGGGAAATAGTGGTTGCCTTCGACCACCACCGTGTCGTCGCTTTCAGCGATGACGACACCGTTCCAGACAGCTTGCATCGTGACCTCCGTTGTCATCGGTAGATCCGCCGTGCAGCACGACGCGGCAGATGTGTGCCGCAAACTATGCCGCAATAGCGCGGAGCCTGCCAGGGTGGCGGCGTTCAACCCTGCGAGCGGGAGGTCGCAAACGTGCGTCCAGCCTGCGAATGGATGCAGTTCAAGACGGCTCGTATGACATCGCCCGGTGCGTCGCGCTGGGGGATGTGGCCACACTTCTCCAGCATCAGGCTGCGCGCATGGGGCAGGATTCGGGTGATGCGCCCGACCTGCTCCATCGTGCCATAAGCGTCGTCCTCCCCTTGTATGACGAGCAGCGGGCAACGCAAGGTGGCAATCTCGTCCTCGATCGTCCAGTGACGGAAACCGGGGTCCAGCCAGGCGTCGCACCACCCATAGAAGGCGGAATCGGTGTTGCTTTGCACACGCCCGAGGCGCTCACGCAGCGGGCCAGCTTCATAGGCCTGACGGGCTCGCCGAATGCCCTGCAAGGCCTTCTGCTCGACGAATACATGCGGCGCCAGCGCCACGCAGCCAGCCACGGCCTCGGGGAAAGCTGCTGCGTGGAGCAGGGCGATGGTGGCACCGTCGCTGTGACCGAACAGCCAGGGCTGGTGGATGCCAAGGGCCGCGAGCAGCGCAGGCAAGACCTCGAGCGCCTGTCGGTGGAGATAGCGCGCATCCCAATGCTCTCCTGGCGCGCGCGGGGTGGACTGGCCATAGCCGGGACGCGAATACACCAGGCCGTCCAGGCCACAGGCGGCGCAGAGCTGATCGGGAAAGTCGCGCCATGCTGCCACCGAGCCCAGCCCTTCGTGCAGAAAGACCATGCAAGGTGCCTCGGTCCGGTCGTCAGCGCGCCGGGTGCGAAGCCGGCGCCATTCGATGCGTGGTGACTCCGGCAGCGCATGCAGGGTGATGAACTCCATCGCGAACAGGGAATCGGCCATGGCTCATGGAAGGGTTGGTGGGCGCTGGGCCAGCGAGCGCAACTGCCTCGTCCTTGCATTGTCGCGGCAACGACGCCGGGGAGCCGAGCCTCTACCATCCGCACCATCTCACCATCTGTTCGACCATCCAACATCGCCGTCGATCCGGGCTCCTGATCGGCGGCCCTACGGCCCATGCTGAATCGCCTCTGGCTCGGATTTTTTCTCACGGCTGCAGTTGCTGCGCTGGCACGCTGGTCGCTGGGGGACGCCGCGGTATTCGCCGCGATCACCGACAGCTTGTTCGCCATGGCCAAGCTGTCGGTCGAGGTCATGGTGTTGCTGTTCGGCACGCTCACGCTGTGGCTGGGCTTGCTGCGCATTGCCGAGCGCGCGGGTCTGGTGGAACTGCTGGGGCGGGCGCTGGGGCCGCTGTTCAAGCGTCTGATGCCCGATGTGCCCGAGGGCCATCCCGCCATCGGTCTCATCACCCTGAACTTTGCCGCCAATGTGCTGGGGCTGGACAACGCCGCCACGCCCATCGGCCTGCGTGCCATGCGCGAATTGCAGACGCTCAATCCCAGCAGCGACACCGCCAGCAACGCGCAGATCCTGTTCCTGGTACTCAACGCCTCGTCGCTGACGCTGCTGCCTGTGAGCATCTTCATGTATCGCGCGCAGCAGGGCGCGCCGGATCCGACGTTGGTGTTCCTGCCCATCCTCATCGCCACCAGCGCGTCCACCCTGGTGGGCCTGCTCAGCGTGGCGTGGATGCAGCGGCTCAAGCTCTGGGATCCTGTGGCGCTGGCCTATCTCGGCAGCGGCGCACTGTTGCTGGGGGCGCTGCTGGCCGTGCTGGCAACATTGAGTTCGGCGGTGCTGGCCAGTATCTCGTCCCTGGTGGGCAATCTCGCGCTGTTCGGCGTGATCGTGTCGTTCTTGCTGGCAGGCGCGATCAAGCGTGTGCCGGTGTACGAGGCCTTCATCGACGGCGCGAAAGACGGCTTCGGCGTGGCGCGCGATCTATTGCCGTATCTGGTGGCGATGCTGTGCGCCGTCGGCGTGTTGCGCGCATCAGGCGCGTTGGGCTATGTCCTGGAGGGTCTTCGCTGGGTCGTGCATGGTCTCGGCATGAACACCGATTTCGTCGCCGCACTGCCCACCGCGCTGGTCAAACCCTTCTCCGGCAGCGCTGCCCGCGCCATGCTGATCGAGACCATGCAGCACTACGGCGTCGACAGCTTTCCGGCGCTCACCGCCGCGACCATGCAGGGCAGCACCGAGACTACGTTCTATGTGGTGGCGGTGTACTTCGGTGCGGTCGGCATCAAACGCGTCCGTCACACCGTGGGCTGCGCACTGGCGGCAGACCTGGCCGGCATCATCGCTTCCATTCTGGTGTGCTCCTGGTTTTTCGGCGGGCGCTGATCAGCCGCAACACACGCTCCGGATCGGCGGCGCTACAGCCCGGCGAGATAGTCCTGGGCGCGCTCGCGCCCGACCGCCTTGTCCAAGGCTGCTTCCAGTTCGGGAATCAGGCTGCGCAACTGCTCGACCGAGTTGCATTGCTCGATCTTGAGCTGCAGTCCATAGGCCTTGAGCAGACCGAGGTGCTCGCTCACCAGCGCATTCATGCGGGCGTAGAGCTCGGCGTACTCACCACTCGGCGCCGATGCTGCATCGAAGGTCGCATCGAATGGCTCCAGCGTGTCGGGTCCGGTCCGATCGCGTTCCAGGTCGGCGTCAGCTTCAACAGTTCCCGACACTGCTGGCGAGGCAGGGCGAGGCGGGGTCACGGCGACGATCAACCCGAGCTGCAGCAACTGCCCCAGGCTATCGCCGGGGGCGCCACTGGCGCGCACCAGCGCTTCCAATTCCGTTGCACTGCGTTTGCCATCGACGCACAGCAACAGGTTGCGCATGGGTCGCGTGAGATGATCGCTGCGACTGCGGATTTCCTCCTGGCCGGCAGCAGTTTTGATGTAGGTGAGCGGGGTTTGCATGACGTGAGACACGAGCCGTAACCTGCCTGACTCAATGCCGGAACTTCCCGTCTTTGGTGATGCTGGTGACGCTCACATAGCTCGATCCGGCATGGTTGGTGGGTGAAAAGCGCACCATGAAGCCGCCCAGGTCATCGGCGCTCATCGTGTTGAGCGCGTCGATCAGGCCCGTGCGCGTGGGCGTCTTGCCCGCCTTGCGCAACCCTTGAACCAGGACCTTGGCATCGATATAGCCCTCCAGGCTGGTGAAGTCGTAGTCGTCCTTGTGGCCGCTGGCTGCCATGCGCTCCTGATACTCGCGCACGATGGCAGAGGCACCGGAATAGGGGAAGGGTACGACTTGCGTGATCATGATGCCGTTCCCCTCCGGGCCGAGCGCCTTGGCCAGGGCTTCCGAGCCCACGAAGCTGACGTTGGCGAACTGTCCCGCATAGCCCTTGGCACGCGCGGCCTTGATGAAGGCAGCGGCTTCGGTATAGGTGCCGACCTCGACGACGAGATCGGGCTTGGCCGCCAGGATGGTCTGCAGCGCCGCGGACACGTCGACGGTATTGCGTTTCACCGTGCCGGTCGCCACCGGTTTGAGGCCATGCGCTGCCAGGGCCTTGACCACGCCGGACAAGCCGGCCTTGCCGAAGGCATCGTCCTGGTAGAACACGGCGACTTTCTTCAGCCCGAGGAAGAGAAAGTTATCGACCATCCGGCGGGTTTCATCGTTGTAACTGGCGCGGATGTTGAAGATGTAGCGATCCACCGGCTCGCGCAAGGCCATGGCGCCCGTGAAGGGACCGACGAGCGGAATTTTCGCCTCGTCGATGAGCGGTTTGGCCGCCAGCGTGGTGGGCGTGCCGACATAGCCGAGCAGGGCGAAGACCTGGTCACCGTTGATGAGCTCTTTGGTGTTGGCCACGGTACGCGCAGGCTCGTAGCCGTCATCCAGGCTGATGAGCTTGATGCTGCGCCCGTTCACCCCGCCTTCGGCGTTGATGTCCTTCAGATACGCCTCGATACCCAGCCGCAGTCGGACGCCGAGTTGGGCTGCGGGGCCAGTGAAAGGGGCCGATTGGCCAATGAGGATTTGCGATTCCGTCACGCCGGGGTCGGCAGCCAGCGCTGAAACGGACAAACCCAGAGAGAGCAGCAACGCCCAAAAGAATTTCATGAAGACCTCGAATCAGGTGAATAAGCCAGGGAAGGGAATGACTTGGAAAACGGGATTTCAGCCGGCGTGAACTGAGTTGGCAGCAGGCCGAAGCAAGCATCCTTGCAGGCCATGGGGAAAGGCTTCAAACAATGGCCAGATGTTCCGTGCCGCTGGATGGGTCTTGCTGGCCGCGCTTGCCGTCGAGCTTGATGCGCAGGCGCAGGTCGTTGACCGAATCGGCGTTGCGCAGGGCGTCTTCGTAGCTGATCTGGTTGGCCTCGAACAGGTCGAACAGGGCCTGGTCGAAAGTCTGCATGCCGAGCTCGCGCGAGCGCTTCATCACATCCTTGATCTCACCCACCTCGCCCTTGAAGATGTGGTCGGCGATGAGCGGCGAGTTGATCATGATCTCCACCGCGGCAACCCGCCCGCGCCCATCCTGCCTGGGCAGCAGACGTTGCGAGATCAGCGCCTTCAGGTTGAGCGACAAGTCCATGAGCAACTGGCTGCGACGCTCCTCGGGAAAGAAGTTGACGATACGGTCGAGCGCCTGATTGGCGTTGTTGGCGTGCAGCGTGGCCAGCACCAGGTGCCCGGTTTCGGCAAAAGCTACAGCATGGTCCATGGTTTCCCGATCACGGATTTCACCCATCAGGATGACGTCAGGTGCCTGGCGCATGCTGTTCTTCAGCGCAGCTTCCCAACTGTCGGTGTCGATGCCGACTTCGCGTTGCGTGATGATGCAGTTCTTGTGCGCGTGGACGAACTCGATCGGATCTTCAACCGTGACGATATGGCCGTAGGAATACTCGTTGCGCCAGTCGAGCATGGCGGCCAACGACGTGCTCTTGCCGCTGCCGGTGGCGCCGACGAAGATGATCAGCCCGCGCTTGGCCATCGCCAGGTCTTCCATCACTTTGGGCAGGCCCAAGGTGTCGATGGTCGGCACGGTTTGCGGAATGAGCCGCAGCACCAGGCCGATATTGCCCTGCTGCATGAAGGCGTTGCAGCGAAAGCGCCCGATACCCGATGGGGCGATGGCGAAGTTGCACTCCTTGTTTTTCTCGAAATCCGAGGATTGCCGATCGTTCATGATGGCGCGCGCCAGCGCCTGGGTGTGCTGGGCGGTGAGCGGTTGCGCCGACATCTTGCTGACTTGCCCGTCCACCTTGATGGCGGGGGGGAAGTCGGCCGTGAGGAACAGGTCGGAGCCGCCGCGACTGACCATCAGGCGCAGCAGGTCGTGGACGAATTTGGAGGCTTGGTCGCGTTCCATCAGGCGTCTCCGTGGTCAGGTGTGGGATTGGGACGGGACCCATCGCGCGCCGGGTTTCATGCTGGCTGCGCCGGAGCGCCGAGCTTGCGCAGGCGCAAGGAAAGGCGGCGTGCCAACGAGCCGATGAGGCGCGCGGCGGAACCCGGATCTTGCTCGATCATGCTATCAAGCGCCCCGGCTTCGAGCACGGCGATCTCGCAGGGGTTGAGCGAGGTGCAATAGGACCAGCGTGGCCCGGCGTCGAGCAGCGACATCTCGCCCAGTACGTTGCCGGCGCGCACTTCCGTGAGTCGCAGGCGCTCACCCCAGGGCTGCTGCCGGTCGACGGCCACCACGCCGTGCAACACCACCAGCATGAAGCCGCCATATTCGTTCTGGGCGATGAGATCCTTGTTCGCATCGGCGGCGTAGAACTCGAAATGCCTTGCACATTTCTCCAGATCATCGGGCGACAGCCCCGCCATGAAGCGGTCGCGGCTCCACAATTCCTTCAGCCGCTTGGCCGGCACCGGTCTTGCAAGTTTGCGCGCGCCAATGGACTTGGCGCGCTCGGCCCAATGGACGATGGGCACGGTGGCGTCGTCAACGTCCTGGAATCCGGTGGTGAAAAACTGGGATTCCGGGCTCTCATCCCTGTTTTCCGCTGCGGGTTTTCCCCGGCGCAGCAGCTCGAAGACTTTTTTCATGATGGTTGATTGCAAACGAGCAGTTCGGGGTTGATGGAGCCACTCGGGTGTTGTCGGAGACGCAGGAAGATCTGTACGGCATGCATGGGTTAGGCTCCCGGGAAATTCTCGGGTATTTTGGCCTTGGAGCGCGCCTCGCTGGCGGAGATGGCATTGCGGCGCACCAGGTCGGTGAGGCATTGGTCCAGGGTCTGCATGCCGTGGGCCTGGCTGGTCTGGATCATGGAGTACATCTGCGCCACCTTGTTCTCGCGAATCAGGTTGCGAATGGCTGGGGTGCCCAGCATGATCTCGTGTGCCGCCACCCGGCCGGCGCCGTCCTTGACCTTGCACAGGGTCTGCGAGATGACGGCCACCAGCGCCTCGGACAGCATGGCGCGCACCATGTCTTTCTCGGCCGAGGGGAAGACATCGATGATGCGGTCGATGGTTTTCGGCGCAGACGAAGTGTGCAGCGTGCCGAACACCAGATGCCCAGTCTCGGAGGCGGTGAGGGCCAGGCGAATGGTTTCCAGGTCGCGCATCTCGCCCACCAGGATCGAGTCCGGGTCTTCACGCAGCGCCGAACGCAGCGCGTTGGAGAAGCTCAGCGTGTGGGGGCCGACTTCGCGCTGGTTGATCAGCGATTTTTTCGATTCATGCACGAACTCGATCGGGTCCTCGATGGTGAGGATGTGGCCGTATTCGTTTTCGTTCAGGTGGTTGACCATCGCGGCCAGCGTGGTGGACTTGCCCGAACCGGTGGGACCTGTCACCAGCACCAGGCCGCGCGGCTTGAGCGCCAGTTCGCCGAAAATCTTGGGCGCGTTCAGGTCATCGAGCGTGAGGATCTTGCTTGGAATGGTGCGGAACACCGCGCCGGCGCCACGGTTCTGGTTGAAGGCGTTGACGCGAAAGCGCGCCAGACCGGGAATCTCGAAGGAGAAGTCGACCTCGAAATATTCCTCGAAATGCTTGCGCTGCACATCGCTCATGATGTCGTACACCATGGCATGCACCGACTTGTGATCCAGCGGCTCGACATTGATGCGGCGCACGTCGCCATGCACCCGGATCATCGGCGGCAAGCCGGCCGATAGATGCAAGTCCGATGCGTTGTTCTTCACACTGAACGCCAGCAATTGCGTGATGTCCACTGCAAGCCCCCCCTAATTTGGCAAGGCTCTTATAGTAAGGGTCAGCTTGGTGCCTACGGCTGAAACCCGCCTATGCGGCCGAGTGCTGTTGTTTCCGCGGAACGCGGGTTTTGCCGGCCCCTGCCAATCGACGACTGCACCATGCTTCCATCCAGCCCAGCCGAGCGCCTCAGCCAAGTCCGGGCGCGCATCGCCGCCGCGGCCGTTCAGTCCGGGCGCGACCCCGCCACGGTGAGCCTGCTGGCCGTGTCCAAGACCTTTCCCGCCACGGCCGTCGCCGCACTGGCTGGCTTCGGCCAGAACGCCTTTGGTGAAAACTATGTGCAGGAAGCTGTGGCGAAGATCAGCGTCTTGCGCGCAGACTGGCCAGCCCTGCAATGGCATTTCATCGGTCCGTTGCAGAGCAACAAGACGCGCGACGTCGCCGCGCATTTCGACTGGGTGCACGGCATCGACCGGCTCAAGCTGGCTCAGCGCCTGAGCGAGCAGCGCCCGCCCGAACTGCCGTCTTTGCAGGTCTGCCTCCAGGTGAATGTGGATGCCGAGGCCAGCAAGAGCGGCCTGCGCCCGGAGGAGGCCGGGGCTCTGGCGGCAGCCGTGGCCGCTCTGCCTCGGCTGCGCCTGCGTGGCCTGATGGGCATTCCTGCGCCGCGCCAGGGCTTGGTCGCCCAACGCGTGCCCTTCGCGCAGCTGCGTGCGCTGCGCGACGCCATCGCCGCCGAACATGGCCTGGCGCTCGACACCCTCTCCATGGGCATGAGCGCCGACCTCGAGGCCGCCGTGCTGGAGGGCGCCACCATCGTGCGCGTGGGCTCGGCGATCTTCGGGCAACGCCCTCCTCACCGGGCGTGAACAGCCCCTAGGAGCGTGGGCGGCAGAAGGGAAGTCCCTGACACCGCTGCAAGCGGTAGGGACGTTGATAGAACAAGAGCTATCGCCCGTATGAACCGCAGCAAGAGATGCTG
>JABEVE010000075.1 GCA_013044035.1 Burkholderiales bacterium | reverse complement strand
ACTCATCCATCCGATCGCCATGGAAGAAGGCCTGCGCTTCGCCATCCGCGAGGGCGGCCGCACCGTCGGCGCCGGCGTCGTGGCAAAAATTATCGAGTAAGGCGAGGTTTGGCTCGAACTTGCATCGAAGCCAGTCATGGGATGAGCAGTACAGTGGCCAATCAGAAGGTTTCCACAGGGGCATAGCTCAATTGGCAGAGCGTCGGTCTCCAAAACCGAAGGTTGGGGGTTCGATTCCCTCTGCCCCTGCCACAACCGGGTTCAGCACAACAGTCAGTCATGGCCAATACGAATGTAGAAACCGTCTCCACCACGGCCGACAAGGCCAAACTGGGGGCGGCAGGTGCCGTCTTTCTGGCCGCTTTTGCGGCCTATTACCTTTTACACAGTCAGGAGTTGTGGCTGCGCGTGCTCGCTCTGGCGACTTTACTGCTGCTGGCAGGCGGGCTATTTTTGCTCTCTGAACCCGGGAAAGCCCTGATTGCTTATACTCGCGAGTCTGTTCGTGAAGTTCGCAAGGTTGTCTGGCCGGAGCGCAAGGAAGCCATTCAGATGACAGCAATCGTCTTCGGCTTCGTCATCCTGATGGCCCTTTTCCTCTGGATCACCGACAAGTCGCTTGAGTGGATTTTCTACGACCTGATCCTGGGTTGGAAACATTAATCGGAGTGGTCGATGGTTGAAACCTTGCCTGCCGGCCTCAAGCAGTGGTACGTCGTGCATGCCTATTCAGGAATGGAAAAGGCGGTTGAACGTAATTTACTCGAGCGTATCGAACGGGCCGGGGTGCAGTCGAAATTCGGCCGCATCCTGGTGCCAACCGAAGAAGTCGTGGAGATGAAAAATGGTCGTAAGACCATCACGGAACGCCGTTTCTTTCCTGGCTATGTGCTGGTCGAGATGGAAATGGATGACGCCACCTGGCATCTCGTGAAACACACCAGCAAGGTGACGGGCTTCGTCGGCGGCGCTAAAAATCGGCCTGCGCCGATCAGCGAAGCCGATGTCAACAAGATCATGAGCCAGATTCAGGAGGGCGTGGAAAAGCCCCGCCCCAAGGTGCTGTTCGAGTCAGGCGAAATGGTGCGGGTCAAGGAAGGCCCATTCACTGACTTCAATGGCAATGTCGAGGAGGTGAACTACGAGAAGTCACGACTTCGCGTCTCGGTCACCATCTTTGGTCGTGCCACTCCGGTGGAGCTTGAGTTCCAGCAAGTCGAAAAACTCTGACCATGTGATTTTTACCCTGAAGCCGTGCCCGAACGGGAGGCGGTTGCAGGTGCCACACAGCATGCGGGCGGCCCGGCATGCTGCGACGAACCCGGTTCCGATTGACTTCGGAATTGCAGAGGCCGCGTGAACGAGGAGCCCTCTCGCGCGGGCGTTTGAACTCGATAGGAGAAATTGCATGGCGAAGAAAATCGTCGGCTTCATCAAACTGCAAGTACCGGCCGGCAAGGCCAATCCGTCGCCGCCCATTGGCCCGGCCCTGGGTCAGCGCGGTCTCAACATCATGGAGTTCTGCAAGGCGTTCAACGCCCAGACACAGGGCGTGGAGCCAGGACTTGCATTGCCCGTGGTCATCACGGCATATGCCGACAAGTCGTTCACCTTCATCATCAAAACGCCGCCAGCAGGCGTGCTGATCAAGAAAGCGATCAAGCTGGAGAAAGGCTCGGCCAAGCCGCTGACCGACAAGGTGGGCAAGATTTCCCGTGCGCAACTCGAAGACATCGCGAAGACCAAAATGAAAGATCTGACTGCCGCCGATCTGGATGCGGCTGTGCGCACCATCGCGGGCACGGCCCGCTCGATGGGCGTGATTGTGGAGGGCGTGTAAATGGCCAAGAAACTACCCAAGCGCTATGCCGCGCTGCGCGCCAAGGTCGAAGCGAACAAGCTGTACTCCGTGGACGATGCGCTGAACCTGATCAAGGCATGCGCCGTGGCCAAATTCGATGAATCCATCGACGTTGCCGTCGCGCTTGGCATCGACGCCCGCAAGTCCGACCAGGTTGTGCGTGGCTCGGTCGTGCTGCCGGCTGGAACCGGCAAGGTCAAGCGTGTGGCGGTGTTCGCGCAAGGCGCCAAGGCTGACGAAGCCAAGGCTGCCGGCGCCGACATCGTCGGCTTCGAGGACCTGGCCGAGCAAGTCAAGGCCGGCAATCTGAATTTCGACGTGGTCATCGCCTCACCCGATGCGATGCGCATCGTCGGCGCACTCGGCCAGATTCTTGGTCCGCGCGGCTTGATGCCCAACCCCAAGGTCGGAACCGTCACGCCTGACGTGGCCGGCGCTGTGAAGAACGCCAAGGCAGGCCAGGTGCAGTTCCGTGCCGACAAGGCCGGCATCGTGCACTCGACCATCGGTCGCGCGTCCTTCCAGCCGGATGCGCTGAAAAGCAATCTGCAGGCGCTGGTGGAGGCGCTGAACAAGTCCCGCCCGCAAACGGCCAAGGGGGTGTACCTGCGCAAGGTCGCGGTCTCGTCCACCATGGGCGTGGGTCTGCGCGTGGACGCGGCCAGCATTCTGGCCACGGCTTGAATAATTTGGCATGAAGCGGCGGCGGCTGGTCCGCCGCCGTGAACAAAGTTGGTGGGTCGGATTTGCGGCGCTGGTTCACCATGCCGCAAATCCGGGCGATCCAAGACCGTTGGCGAGATGCCTGGCATCTCTTAATGGCGAAACGGGGGCAACCCAGGTTTCAAAGCCGACGCAGATGGCGCACCCGCTGGAAACTTCAGTCCCGTTCGGCGAAGCCAAACGGATTGTTGAACTCCAGAGGACGCTGCAACCCGGTTTGCGGCACTTCGGTGCCCAGGCCATATTCTTCAGGAGTCAACCTTGAGTCTGAATCGCACTGAAAAGCAAGCCGTCGTGACCCAGGTCGCGGCGCTTGCGAGCAAGGCGCAAACTCTGGTGCTGGCGGAATATCGCGGAATCGATGTGGAGCCCATGACCCGGCTGCGTGCGCAAGCGCGCAGCCGTGGCGTGCATCTGCAGGTTCTGAAAAATACGCTGGCCCGACGCGCCGTCACAGGTACCGGTTTCGAGGTGCTTGCCGGTGAAATGACCGGTCCCTTGATCTACGGGTTTTCCGAAGATGCCATCGCGGCGGCCAAAGTCATCCATGACTTTGCCAAGACCAATGACAAGATGGTCATCCGCGGCGGTGCCACCAACGGCAAGCTGCTCGACGTCGAGAGCGTCAAGCAACTCGCCAGCATCCCCAGCCGCGAGGAACTTCTCGCCAAGCTGCTGGGCGTGATGCAGGCGCCGCTCACCGGCTTCGTCGGCTCGGTGGCAGCACTAGCCAAAAAGCGCGAGGAAGAGGCGACTGCCTGAGGGCAGCTTGACCAGTCCCGCGCGCGGCACCGAAACATCCGTGGTTTCTACCCAACCCTATCGATTGAATTTGGAGTACACAAAATGGCATTGAACAAACAAGACATTCTGGACGCCGTGGGCGGCATGACGGTTCTGGAACTGAACGATCTGGTGAAGGCGTTCGAAGAGAAATTCGGCGTGTCCGCAGCGTCCATGGCGGTTGCCGCCCCGGGGGCTGGCGCCGCTGCTGCGGTGGTTGAGGAACAGACCGAATTCAACGTCATGCTGCTGGAAGTCGGCGCCAACAAGGTCTCGGTCATCAAGGCCGTGCGCGAACTGACGGGCCTGGGCCTGAAGGAAGCCAAAGATCTTGTGGACGCCGCGCCCAAGGCAGTGAAGGAAGGCGTGGCCAAGGCCGACGCCGAAGCGGCGAAGAAGAAGCTCGAAGAAGCCGGCGCCAAGGCGGAACTGAAGTAATTCGCCCGGCACCAGCTTGGCCCGGAAGGCTGCTCTGGCCTTCCGGGCTTTCGTGTCTTGATGTCGGCGCGGCAGATGGGTTGTGATGGTGATGGTTTGTGGATCGGTTTTTGAATGTGCACCTGCAGTGGTGTGCATTCCAAAACGGTTTCAGTCCTGCGCAGCGGAGCGTCCATGTCCTACTCGTTCACCGAAAAGAAGCGGATTCGCAAGAGCTTTGGCACCCGCCAAGGCGTCATTGATATTCCTTTCTTGCTGGCCACCCAGCTCGAATCGTATGAATCCTTCCTGCAAAAGGACGTCGCGTCCGACAAGCGCAAGGATGAAGGCCTGCAAGCCGCATTCACGGCGATCTACCCCATCGTCTCGCACAACCAGAACGTGCGCATGGAATTCCTCGGCTACAACCTGGCACGCCCGGCGTTTGACATGCGCGAGTGCCAGCAGCGTGGCCTGACCTATGCCAGCGCCCTGCGCGCCAAGGTGCGCCTGATCGTCATGGATCGCGAGGCGGCCAAGCCCACCATCAAGGAGGTGAAGGAGCAGGAGGTCTACATGGGCGAGATTCCGCTCATGACCGACAAGGGCTCGTTCATCATCAACGGCACCGAGCGGGTCATCGTCTCGCAGTTGCACCGCTCACCGGGCGTGTTCTTCGAGCACGACAAGGGCAAGACCCACTCGTCGGGCAAGCTGCTGTTCTCCGCCCGCATCATCCCCTACCGCGGCTCCTGGCTGGACTTCGAGTTCGACCCCAAAGACATTCTCTACTTCCGCGTCGACCGCCGCCGCAAGATGCCGGTGACGATCCTGCTCAAGGCCCTGGGGCTGATCAACGAGCAGATCCTGGCGCATTTCTTCAGCTTCGACCACTTCGACCTGATGGACCAGGGCGCGATGATGGAGTTCGTGCCCGCGCACTTCAAGGGCGAAGTGGCCCGTTTCGACATCGTCGACAAGTCCGGCAACGTCGTCGTGGCCAAGGACAAGCGCGTCACCGTACGACACTTGCGCGCCCTTGAAGAGTCGGGGACGCAGCGCATCTCCGTGCCAGAGGACTTCGTCGTTGGCAAGGTGCTGGCGCGCAATGTGGTGTCGGAGGACACCGGCGAAATCGTCGCGGTCGCCAACGAAGAGCTGACCGACGCCGTGCTGAAGAAGATACGTGATGCCGGCATCCGCCGCATCGAAACCCTGTACACCAACGATCTCGACCAAGGCCCGTTCATCTCGCAGACTCTGCGCATCGACGAGACCACGGTTCCGCTGGCTGCCAAAGTCGCCATCTACCGCATGATGCGCCCCGGCGAGCCGCCCACCGAAGATGCGGTGGAGTCACTGTTCAAGCGCCTGTTCTTCGACGCTGACGCCTATGACCTGTCGCGCGTCGGCCGCATGAAATTCAACCGCCGCCTCGGCCGCGAGGAGATCGAGGGCGACATGGTGCTGTCGCACGACGACATCATGGCCGTCATCAAAATGCTGGTGGATCTGCGCAACGGCCGCGGTGAGGTGGACGACATCGACCACCTCGGCAACCGCCGCGTGCGCTGCGTTGGCGAGCTGGCCGAGAACCAGTTCCGCGCCGGACTGTCGCGCATCGAGCGCGCGGTGAAGGAGCGCCTCGGCCAGGCCGAGACCGAGAACCTGATGCCGCACGACTTCATCAACTCCAAGCCGATTTCCGCGGCGATCAAGGAGTTCTTCGGCTCGAGCCAGCTGTCGCAGTTCATGGACCAGACCAATCCGCTGTCGGAGATCACCCACAAGCGCCGCGTCTCGGCCCTGGGCCCGGGCGGCCTGACGCGCGAGCGCGCCGGCTTCGAGGTGCGCGACGTGCATCCGACGCACTACGGCCGCGTCTGCCCGATCGAAACCCCGGAAGGCCCCAACATCGGTCTGATCAACTCGTTGGCGCTGTTCGCGCAACTCAACGAATACGGCTTCATCGAGACGCCTTACCGCCGCGTGGCCGACAGCCAGGTGACCGACCAGATCGACTATCTCTCGGCCATCGAGGAAGGCAAATACGTCATTGCCCAGGCCAATGCCGGCATCGACGAACAGGGCCGCTTGATCGACGAATTGGTCTCGGCGCGTGAAAACGGCGAAACCATCCTGGTCTCGCCCAGCCGTGTGCAGTACATGGACGTATCGCCGGCGCAGATTGTCTCGGTGGCAGCATCGCTTGTGCCCTTCCTTGAGCATGACGACGCCAACCGCGCGCTGATGGGGGCCAATATGCAGCGCCAGGCCGTGCCTGTGCTGCGGCCTGAAAAACCCTTTGTCGGTACCGGAGTCGAGCGCGTCACCGCGGTCGACTCCGGGACGGCCGTGACCGCCCTGCGCGGCGGCGTGGTCGACTATGTCGACAGTGCCCGCATCGTGGTGCGCGTCAACGATGCGGAAACTCTTGCCGGCGAAGTTGGCGTGGACATCTACAACCTCATCAAGTACCAGCGCTCCAACCAGAACACCAACATTCACCAGCGCCCCATCGTCAAACGCGGCGACGTCATCGCCCGTGGCGATGTGGTCGCCGATGGTGCGTCCACAGACCTCGGAGAACTTGCCCTGGGCCAGAACATGTTGGTGGCCTTCATGCCCTGGAGCGGCTACAACTTCGAAGACTCCATCCTGCTGTCCGAGCGCGTGGTGGCGGAAGATCGCTACACCTCCATCCACATCGAAGAGCTCAACGCCGTCGCCCGCGACACCAAACTGGGCTCGGAAGAAATCACCCGCGACATTCCCAACTTGTCGGAAAGTCAGCTGGCGCGGCTGGACGAGTCGGGCATTGTCTACATCGGTGCGGAAGTCGAGGCTGGCGACACCCTGGTCGGCAAGGTCACGCCCAAGGGCGAGACCCAGCTCACGCCGGAAGAAAAGCTGTTGCGCGCCATCTTCGGGGAAAAGGCTTCCGACGTGAAGGACACCTCCCTGCGCGTGCCCTCGGGCATGTACGGCACCGTCATCGACGTGCAGGTCTTCACGCGCGAAGGTATTCAGCGGGACAAGCGTGCCCAACAGATCATCGACGACGAACTCAAGCGCTACCGCCTGGACCTCAATGACCAGATGCGTATCGTCGAGGCCGACACCTTCGACCGTATCGGCAAGCTGCTCCTGGGCAAGCCGGCCAACGGCGGACCCAAGAAGCTGAGCAAGGGGACCGTGGTCACGGCCGAGTACCTGAAGGAAGTGGACCACTACCACTGGTTCGACATTCGCCCGGCCGATGAAGCCGTGGCGCAACAGATCGAGCAGCTCAAGGAGTCGCTGGAGAAGCGACGCCATGAGTTCGACCAGATGTTCGAGGAAAAGCGCCGCAAGCTCACGCAGGGCGACGAGCTGCCCTCCGGCGTGCTGAAGATGGTCAAGGTTCACCTTGCCGTCAAGCGTCGCCTGCAGCCTGGTGACAAGATGGCCGGCCGTCACGGCAACAAGGGAGTGGTGTCAAAAATCCTCCCCGAGGAGGACATGCCCTACATGGCCGACGGCACACCGATGGACATCGTGCTCAACCCGCTGGGCGTGCCTTCGCGCATGAACATCGGCCAGATTCTCGAGACCCATCTGGGCTGGGCTGCACATGGCCTGGGCGACCGCATCAACGACATGATGCGCAGCCATGTGAAGGCTGTCGAATTGCGCAAGCTGCTGAGTACGCTCTACAACTTCAGCGGCAAACAAGAACAGCTCGAACAGTTGTCCGACGCCGATATTCTGGAGTTGGCCGACAACCTGAAGCAGGGGATGCCGTTCGCTAGCCCGGTGTTCGACGGTGCGACCGAGCATGAGATCGACCAGTTGCTGCAGATGGCCTATCCGGACGACGTGGCGCAGCGCCTGAAGCTCACCGCGTCGAAGAAGCAGGCCATGCTGTTCGATGGTCGTACTGGCGATGCATTCGAGCGCCCCGTCACCATCGGCTACAAGCATGTGCTCAAGCTGCATCACCTCGTCGACGACAAGATGCACGCCCGCTCCACGGGCCCTTACTCGCTGGTGACGCAGCAGCCACTGGGCGGCAAGGCGCAGTTCGGTGGCCAGCGATTCGGCGAAATGGAAGTGTGGGCGCTGGAGGCCTATGGCGCGTCGTATGTGTTGCAAGAAATGCTGACGGTGAAGTCCGACGACGTCAACGGGCGCACCAAGGTCTACGAAAGCATCGTCAAGGGCGAGCACTCGATCGAGGCGGGCATGCCCGAGTCGTTCAATGTGCTGATCAAGGAAATCCGCTCACTGGGCCTGGATATCGAACTCGAGCGCAACTGACCGGCACGCCACCCCGGGCGGCCACGGCCTGCGGTGCGGCGCCCCTGACTCGCGTCTTACTGCCTTATTGACACACAGGATTTGGAGGTTCGCATGAAAGCCCTACTCGATTTGTTCAAGCAGTTCCAGAAAGACGAGCATTTCGATGCCATCAGCATCGGCCTGGCCTCGCCGGAAAAAATTCGTTCGTGGTCCTTCGGGGAAGTGAAAAAGCCCGAGACCATCAACTACCGCACCTTCAAGCCCGAGCGCGACGGCTTGTTCTGCGCCAAGATCTTCGGCCCGATCAAGGATTACGAGTGCCTGTGCGGCAAGTACAAGCGCCTCAAGCATCGCGGCGTGATCTGCGAGAAGTGCGGCGTCGAAGTCACGCAAAGCAAGGTGCGCCGCGACCGCATGGGCCATATCGAGCTGGCCTCGCCGGTGGCGCACATCTGGTTCCTCAAGAGCCTGCCCTCGCGTCTGGGCATGATCCTCGATATGCCGCTGCGTGACATCGAGCGCGTGCTGTATTTCGAGGCCTATGTCGTCACCGACCCCGGCATGACGCCCCTCACCCGCCGCCAGGTGCTGTCGGAAGACGAGTACACCGCCAAGCGCACCGAGTTCGGCGACGAATTCGTCGCCTTCATGGGTGCCGAGGGCATCCGCGATCTGCTCGCCCATCTCGACCTGGAGCAGGAGACCGGCGAACTGCGCGGCGACCTGCAGGGCTCGGACACCAAGGTGAAGAAGAACTCCAAGCGCCTGAAGGTGCTGGACGCCTTCCGCAAGACCAACTCCAAACCGGAGTGGATGGTCATGACGGTGCTGCCGGTGCTGCCTCCCGATCTGCGCCCGCTCGTTCCACTGGACGGCGGTCGCTTTGCAACCTCCGATCTCAACGACCTCTACCGCCGCGTCATCAACCGCAACAACCGCCTGCGCCGCCTGCTCGAGCTGAAGGCCCCCGAGATCATCGTGCGCAACGAAAAGCGCATGCTGCAGGAAGCGGTCGATTCGCTGCTGGACAACGGTCGCCGCGGTAAGGCCATGGTGGGCCAGAACAAGCGACCGCTGAAGTCGCTGGCCGACATGATCAAGGGCAAGGGCGGCCGTTTCCGCCAGAACCTGCTGGGCAAGCGCGTCGACTATTCGGGCCGCTCGGTCATCGTCGTCGGCCCGACGCTCAAGCTGCACCAGTGCGGCCTGCCCAAACTGATGGCCCTCGAGCTGTTCAAGCCCTTCATCTTCAACCGCCTCGAAGCCATGGGCGTGGCCACCACCATCAAGGCAGCGAAGAAGGAAGTGGACTCGCAGACGCCGATCGTCTGGGACATCCTGGAAGAGGTCATCCGCGAGCATCCGGTGATGCTCAACCGCGCCCCCACACTGCACCGCCTCGGCATCCAGGCGTTCGAGCCTGTACTGATCGAGGGCAAGGCCATCCAGCTGCATCCGCTGGTGTGCGCGGCCTTCAACGCCGACTTTGACGGCGATCAGATGGCCGTGCACGTGCCACTGTCCCTGGAAGCGCAGATGGAGGCCCGTACCCTGATGCTGGCCTCCAACAACGTGCTGTTTCCGGCCAACGGCGAACCCTCCATCGTGCCGTCGCAAGACGTGGTGCTTGGCCTGTATTACGCCACCCGTGAGCGCATCAACGGCAAAGGCGAAGGTATGGTGTTTGCCGACATCGGTGAAATCCACCGCGCCTTGCAGACCGGCGACCTCGAACTCACTGCCCGCATCAGCGTGCGCCTGACCGAGTATGAACGCGACCGCGCCACCAAGGCCCTGACGCCCAAAACCTCGGTGGTCGAAACCACGGCCGGCCGTGCTCTGCTTTCCGAAATCCTGCCCAAGGGTCTGCCATTCAGCGTGCTGAACAAAGCGCTGAAGAAGAAAGAAATTTCCCGTCTGATCAACTCTTCGTTCCGCCGCTGCGGCCTGCGCGACACGGTGATCTTCGCCGACAAGCTGCTGCAGTCGGGCTTTACGTTGGCCACCCGCGCGGGCATTTCCATCAGCGTCGATGACATGTTGATCCCGCAGGAAAAGCACGCTCTGATCGCCAACGCCGAGCAGGAAGTCAAGGAAATCGAGCAGCAGTACGCCTCCGGCCTGGTCACTCAGGGTGAGCGCTACAACAAAGTGGTGGACATCTGGGGCCGCACCGGCGACGAAGTCGGCAAGGCGCTGATGAACCGCCTGGCCACCGAGCCCGTGACCGACCGCCACGGCAAGCAAGGCCGCCAGGAGTCGTTCAACTCCATCTACATGATGGCCGACTCCGGTGCACGCGGCTCGGCGGCGCAGATCCGCCAGCTCGCCGGCATGCGCGGCCTGATGGCCAAGCCTGACGGCTCCATCATCGAGACCCCCATCACCGCCAACTTCCGCGAGGGGTTGAACGTGCTGCAGTACTTCATCTCCACCCACGGGGCACGCAAAGGCCTGGCCGACACAGCGCTGAAAACCGCCAACTCCGGCTACCTCACGCGCCGTTTGGTGGACGTGACGCAAGACTTGGTCATCACCGAGCAGGACTGTGGCACCACCCACGGTGTGGCCATGCGTGCCTTGGTCGAAGGCGGCGAGGTCATCGAGTCGCTGCGCGACCGCGTGCTCGGCCGCGTTGCCGCCACCGATGTCACCAGCCCCGAGACACAGGAAGTCATCATTCCTGCAGGCGACATGCTGGACGAAGACCTGCTCGACATGGTGGAAGCCGCAGGCATCGACGAGATCAAGGTGCGTACACCACTCACCTGCGAAACCCGTTACGGCATGTGCGCCAAGTGTTACGGCCGTGACCTGGGACGTGGCGTGCTGGTCAACACAGGCGAGGCGGTTGGCGTCATCGCCGCACAATCCATCGGCGAACCCGGCACCCAGCTGACGATGCGCACCTTCCACATCGGTGGCGCTGCATCGCGCGCCGCAGTGGCCTCCAGTGTCGAAGCCAAGAGCGCAGGCACAGCACGCTTCACCGCCACCATGCGCTACGTCACCAACTCCAAGGGCGAGCAGGTTGTCATCTCCCGCTCCGGCGAGGTGTTGATCACCGATGACTACGGCCGCGAGCGCGAGCGCCACAAAGTGCCTTACGGCGCCCTGCTGTTCGTCAAGGACGGCCTGGCGATCAAGGCCGGCACACCGCTTGCGAACTGGGATCCGCTCACACGGCCCATCATCACCGAGTACGCCGGGCGCGTGAAGTTCGAGAACATCGAAGAAGGCGTCACCGTCGCCAAGCAGGTTGACGAGGTCACCGGCCTGTCCACCCTGGTGGTGATCGATCCCAAGCGCCGCGGCTCGGCGAAGGTCATCCGGCCACAGGTGAAGTTGCTGAACGAGCTTGGCCACGAAGTCAAGATTCCCGGCACCGAGCATGCCGTGGCCGTGGGCTTCCAGGTCGGCGCGCTGATTCAAGTGCGCGACGGCCAGGATGTCGGTCCCGGTGAAGTGCTGGCGCGTATCCCGATGGAAGGCCAAAAGACCCGTGACATCACCGGTGGCCTGCCGCGTGTGGCCGAGTTGTTCGAGGCGCGCTCGCCGAAGGACGCCGGAATGCTGGCGGAGATCACCGGCACCGTATCCTTCGGCAAGGAAACCAAGGGCAAGGTCCGACTGGTCATCACCGACCTTGACGGCCAGAGTCACGAGTTTCTCGTGCCAAAGGAAAAGACCATCCTCGTTCACGAAGGTCAGGTCATCAACAAGGGCGAATTGGTGGTCGACGGCTCGGCCGAACCGCAAGACATCTTGCGCCTACTCGGCGTCGAAGCCCTGGCGCGCTACATCGTCGACGAGGTGCAAGACGTCTACCGCCTGCAGGGGGTGAAGATCAACGACAAGCACATCGAGGTGATCGTGCGCCAGCTGCTGCGGCGCGTCGAAATCAAGGATTCCGGTGAGAGCGAGTACATCACGGGCGAGCAGGTGGAGCGCTCCGAAGTGCTGCAAACCAACGCCAAGCTCATCGAGCAAGGCAAGGTTCCCGCTACCTTCAACAACATCCTGCTCGGCATCACCAAGGCCAGCCTGTCCACCGACAGCTTCATCTCCGCTGCTTCCTTCCAGGAAACCACACGTGTGCTGACCGAAGCCGCCATCATGGGCAAGCGCGACGAACTGCGTGGCTTGAAGGAAAACGTCATCGTCGGTCGCTTAATTCCTGCAGGTTCCGGCATGGCTTTCCACCAGGCTCGCAAGGCCAAGGAAGTGCTCGACCATGCGGAACGCACCGCCCAAGCCGCTGCCGAACTCCAGGCCCTGGAAGACAGCGGTTCTGCCCAGGCTGGCCAGGAAACCAGCCTCTGACTCCACCCGGACAAGCGCACCCGCGCCTGACAAAAGATGCGCAAAGTTCCGATTCGGAGTACACTAAACAATCTGACGCGGGGTGGAGCAGCCTGGTAGCTCGTCGGGCTCATAACCCGAAGGTCGCAAGTTCAAATCTTGCCCCCGCAACCAAGATTTCTTTAATAAAGCCAAGCACTTAGCGGTGCCTGGCTTTTTTGTTGCCCGCTGCTTTTGGGGCCATGGCCTATCGTTGGCCCAAACTTGGCCCCACCTTAGCCCACTGCTTGTTCGATCAACCGATCAAGATGACCTTCGCTTCGCCGAAGGCTTTGGCCCATCAGCCGCAGGAGCTGATGCTTCTAGGTAGGCCTCCAAGGCGAGCCGCACGACATCCGAGCGCGATGGGATTTTTCCCATCTCCGGCAGCAGATCAATACGCTTCTTGTCCAACAGCTCCATCAGGCCGGGAGGCAATCGCACATTGATCTGCAGTCTGTCCATTTGATCTCTTCTCACAAGTGTGGCGAAAGCATAACAGCGTCTACACAAAAGACGTTGACATGATCCGCTATTTGTCTACACTGTAGTCATTCGCACTTCGCGATGCTAAGACAGGAGGATCACCATGAGCTTGACTTATTTAACAACGGACGAACTCTCCGGGCGTATCAAGTATGACGCCCGAACGATTCGCGAGCGCCTGAAAGATGCTGTACTTCTCGAGGGGACCCATTACATCCGCCCATTTGGCGGGCGCAAGATCCTTTACATCTGGGAGCGAATCGAAAGCGACATGCGATCGAATTCGGCCCTAGAAATCCCGATGGCAAATGGCGGTGTCTGCCATGGGTAGCATTCGAAAGCTACAGGCGACCGGGAAGCTTTTTCTCGACTTCCGCTATCACGGAGGTCGGTGCAGGGAATACACCGTTCTCGACGACACCGCCAACAACCGCAAGAAGCTTGAGCGCCTACTCCAACGCATCGAGCGCGACATCCAACTCGGCCGCTTCGAATACGCGGCCTATTTCCCCAACAGCCGGGGAGCGACTGTGACGCCCAAGCCTCCTGTTTCGCTCGCTGCGGGGATGACCCGTAGTTTGGCCTCTGTGGAGCCGGTCGCAGCACATCACGCACCCACCCCCACGTTTGCCGATTTCACCCAGCAGTGGATGCAGGAAAACGCCGTCCAATGGCGCCGCTCCTATCAGCGCACAGTGGCCGACATCGTCGCCGTGCACCTTGCTCCGCCTTTTCAGGAGCGGGAGGTCGGAAGCCTCTCGCG
The DNA here is from genome assembly GCA_013044035.1 of Burkholderiales bacterium. Classification (GTDB taxonomy): domain Bacteria; phylum Pseudomonadota; class Gammaproteobacteria; order Burkholderiales; family Burkholderiaceae_C; genus Thiomonas_A. The sequence continues at coordinate 4,830 of JABEVE010000075.1, read as the reverse complement.
CGAAGAACTTCTTGCCTTTCGGTCGAAACTCGCCAAAGTACCCGGCCGAACCAAGCAAACCCTCTCACCACGCCGGATCAACGCCATCATGAATGTGATGCACGCCGTCCTGAACGAAGCCTCCGACCGCTATAAGTTTACGTCGCCCTACTACAACATCAAACCTTTGAAGATCGCCAAGAGCGATGTGCAGCCCTTCACCCTGGAGGAAGTGCGCTTGCTCATCCAGAGCGTGCGCGAGGACTTCCGCGACTACTACACCGTGCGCTTTTTCACAGGGCTGCGCACTGGCGAGATCGATGGACTGAAGTGGAAGTACGTGGACTTTTCCCGCCGGCTGATCCTGGTGCGCGAGACCATCGTCGCCGGTGAACCCGACGAGGCCACCAAAACGATTGAGTCCAACCGCGAGGTGCAGATGAGCCAAGTGGTGTTCGACGCCCTGCAGCGGCAATTTCAGCGCACGGGGCCGCTCAAGCTCTGGGTCTTCTGCAATAGCGAAGGCCAGCCACTCGACCACAACAACGTGACCAAGCGGGTCTGGTATCCAATCCTGCGCTATCTCGGCCTAGATCCCAGGCGACCTTACCAATCACGGCATACGGCGGCCACGCTGTGGTTGGCGGCGGGCGAGAACCCGGAGTGGATCGCCAGGCAGATGGGACATACCTCGACCGAAATGCTGTTCAAGGTCTACAGCCGCTATGTGCCCAACCTCACCCGGCGCGATGGCTCGGCCTTCGAGCGGCTGCTGGCTTCAACGCTCGGGACGCACCCCGCCACACAGCCAAACCCCAATACCGAGGAGGCCGACCATGTCTGATTCCACACTGCCCCACCCTCTGGGCCTGTCCATGCTGCCGCAGATCTTCCGCCTCACCAGCCTGCAGACCCGCGTTGACAATCGTGGGGAGGCCACGCTCACCGCACATCTGTTTCACGAGCGCGCCCAACTCAAGGTGCGTTGGACGGCACGCACGGTTGATGCGCGGCTGCAAGCCGGCCTGCTCGTGGGTCCCCGCTGGACAGGGCCTGCCAGCAGCCTCGATGGTTGCCTGCGCATTGCGCGGCTAGCCATCCTGGATCGACCTGTCGCGACGCTGTCCCTTTTTGACACCGTTCCCCCTGGCTGGGTGCGCGAACGCAGCCTGGTCCAGCGTGCGGCTGCGCTGATTGCCGAATTGCCGGCGTCGTACCAACGCTTGTTCCATGCCGTACTCTGGGAGGAGAATCGATTTTGGGGTTTCTGTACTGGGCCGTCCTCCATGCATGGTCACCACAACGGCACGAGCGGCAATTTGCGGCACACGGTGGAAGTCGCCGAGCAGGTACGCGCGCTGTGTGCTGAGCGCCTGTATGTGCACCGCGACCTCGCGGTGCTGTCGGCGTTGCTACATGATTGTGGCAAAGCGGTGGAATACCGGCTCAAGCCTGATGGGAGCTGGGGGCTGTCCGATCGTGGGCGGCTGCTCGGCCACCGGGTCACGGCCATCGAGTGGATTGCGGCGGCCATGGCCCGCTGGGCGATTCGACTGCCCGATGGCCATGCGCAGGTGTTGCTGCACAACCTGAGTGCCGTGGCCCATGCCCCCAGATGGATGGGGTTGCGCGAGCCGCAGACGCCGGAGGCGGAAATCCTGTCTTTGGCCGATCGCCTCTCGGGCACGGATGATCTGATGCAGCGCTGCCTGCCCGATGCAGGAGGCTGGGGGCACTATCACCGTCATCTGGGACGGCAGCCGTTTCGGGTAGCGGCCACGCAGGCCGCTGCTGAAATGGCTTGACCCATGGTCTCAGGCTGCGCCTCTTTCCCTTTTTTCCTCTTTCCGGCAATCGGAGGGCCTATGCATTGGACGTTGATCGTCGTTTTCCTGTTGGTGATGGCTGTGATCCTGGCGCTGGTGGGTCGCGATGCACGCCAAACGATCTGGCGTGAGATCTGGGCCACGTCCTTGCACGATTGGCATGCCTTCCTGCGCCTGTTCGGGCGCGGGCGTAACTAGCCCGCTGCTAGGATCGCCACATGCATTGATCGCGCTTTCCTCTCGTCATGACGTGCTGGGCCGGTGCCAGGCCCGCGCACGTCCTCACAAACTCGACGAAAGGAAGTCTCATGCATCCCGATTTATACGCTGCAGCGCTGCAGCTTCTCCATGAGGGCGCGGTCATCATTGAAATGACCGCCGCACCGTCCACGTATCGCATCGCCTTGGGCCACGACAGCGTGCCCATTCCAGGCCATGTTGTGCAGCAGTTGGTGGCGCACCGCAAGATTCACGCGGTCTGCCAAGTCTCAGGCAAACGAAGGTTTGTGCTGCGCTGAGATTGCTCAAGAAAACCTGGCGCTACCCACGAGGCAACGGGTAGCGTCGGGTTTCAAGACGCGCGGTTTGGGCATCGTCGCTGCATTCACAGGCCGGCGAACGCTATCGCAAGACCCGCAGAGGCTTATTCCTCGCCTTTGATCTCCGATATTGAGCGGGGACCGTTGCGACCGAACCGAGCGTAGACGGCGACGCCGATCACACCCACCATGGCGATGAGCACCTCTGTCGCGAGTGAAATCTCATAGATCCATCGACCGAGGTTCATGGGGCACCACAAGGTTCTGAAAGGGCCGTCCCATGTTAAATCAATTTGTGCGCTCGCCGGGAGCAATACGCTGGTGCACCGTTCCATCTGCCGCTGCACGATGGCGAGAGAACGCCTCGCGCAGCACCACGACGAGCGCCTTGGCGAGGGTGTCGATAAGATCGTCAGGGGTTTGTGCATCGCCGTTTTCGGGCATTCATTCGAGTCAAAAGTTGCTAGCGGCTAGCGTCGCGTGACGAGAGTGGTCAGTGCCCTGCGTTCCTGCCGACGGTATTGTGGATCTGGACTGCGGCACATTGCGCCGCGCCGATTCGCACAATTCAAGTTGGAGAAGTCGCGTTGCTTCCCAACGCCCAGATATGAAGACGCAATGCACCGATCGACCGAATCGGACGGAGGTTGTGTGCACACGCACCGCTGCTTTGAATGCGCGACAGCTTGACGCGTTAGATCGCTCTATAGCGGATGATCGCCATCGCGGGAAGCGTTGGGCGCCCCTCGGAGACCGCTTACTTATGCGTTCTCAAAAATTCTTCCCGAATTGCCGTCACTGGCAGGTGCTCGGCCTTACGTGAAGCTCCACATAAGGCCGATGTAGATGCCGTGATTATGTTGAGCCACGACCGGCGTCGTGCGCCAACGGACCGTCTGGAGCGGCAGGCGCCGATTTTGATCTCCACATAATCAGAGCGCCCGCAGAAAGTCGATCAGCGAGTCGGGCGCCCGATAGCGGTGGAGCTTGGTCTCTGGCTCTTGAAGCCTGGCCAGTGCCAGCTCCTTCATTGCCAGATCCACCTCGACATATTGGTGGGTCGTTGCCGGACTCTCATGGCCGAGCCAAAGCGCAATGACGCTGATCTCGCCGCAGATGTCGAAGCGAAACTCGTCGGGTGGCGTGGTGTCCGGGTTGCCGTGGGGAATGCCGAAGGTGCGGCTACTTTGCACTGGCGACTGGCCGCTTTGCTTATAGACACGGCACGAGTTATCCGTGAACTTTAATGTGCCTGTGGTGTCTTACTACAGATGGAAAAAGAAGACGCCCGCAAGCAGTCGCGAGAAGTACTGCACGAGAGACGAAAACAAGTCATCCGCATGCACCGCAAAGGGATGCCAGTGATGCAGATTGTTGAGCACAGCGGTCTGAGTTGGTATGCCGTGAACGCTGCAATCACCGCGTATTCGACTGCGGGGGCAGCGGCACTCAAGCCTGCTGCACGTGGCAAGAAACCAGGCAGTGGACGCATGCTGAACGAATCGCAAGAGAACGCGGTTCGGCAACTCATCTGCGACAAGCGCCCCGAACAACTGAAGATGGAATTTGGGCTATGGAACCGGGCTGCGGTCATGCAGTTGGTTGAACGCGAATGCGGCATCAAGTTGTCGGTGCGCGGCGTTGGCAACTATCTCAAGCGCTGGGGATTCACCCCGCAAAAGCCGATCAAGAAGGCGTATGAGCAGCGTCCAGAAGCCGTACAAGCCTGGCTGGACGATGAATACCCGGCCATCGAACAACGCGCCAGGTCCGAGGGTGCCGAGATTCACTGGGGCGACGAAACCGCGGTCGTGAATACCGACGTGCGTGGCCGCTGCTACGCACCGGCGGGCAAAACACCGGTGACCTTTGCGGTCGGTGGCACACGCCAGAAACTGTCGATGATCGCCACCGTCACCAACCAGGGCACGACACGCTGGATGATCATTGACGAGGCGTTCAACACAGACAAGCTCATTGAGTTTCTGGGTGCACTGATCGAGGACGCCGGCAAGAAAGTGTTCCTGATTCTCGACAACCTGCGCGTCCATCACAGCAAGCCGGTCAAGGCTTGGGTAGAGACGCGTCAAGACAAGATCGAGTTGTTCTATCTGCCCAGCTATAGCCCTGAGCTCAACCCGGAAGAACGGCTCAATGCCGATTTGAAACAGGCTCTTTATACGAAGGTGCCGGTACGCACCAAGGCCAAATTGAAAACCGCCGCAACAGAGCACATGCAGACGTTGGAGAAATCACCCGCGCGGGTGAGAAAGTTCTTCCAGGATGCACGCGTTAAATATGCAGCATGATTCACGGATAAATCAGGCCGGATCAATAGGCCACGCGATGAAACGCTGCACACTGGCGTTGACCAGGCCCGGGGCTTCTTATAGATAAGGCCCAATAAAATATGAACTTTCAGCAAGTTTTTTGATCCATTGATGATGGAAAAGGAAAACGCAAGGAAGCAAACACTGGAGCAACTT
>JABEVE010000074.1 GCA_013044035.1 Burkholderiales bacterium | reverse complement strand
TCAATGGTCGATGCTGATGGCATAGGCGAGGTTTTGGGTGCCCGAGGTGGTGAAGGCGACTTCCACCTTCGCGCCATTGGCCAGGGCGCCGCCGCTGGGGGTGACGCCGTTGATCAGGATGGTCAGGGCGTTGAGCTGGAAGGTATTCGCGCTCAGGTTGTAGACCACGCCCTGGGTTTCGCGCGTCGAGGCGGAGGTGCCGTCGCCACTGCCCACGCCCTGGAACGTCACGCTGTAGGCCAGCAGCGCCGCGGTGGAGCTGCCGCGGGTCGCCTCGATCTCCACGTTGGCGCCGTTGACGAGTTGCGCCGCGGCTCCGTTGCTGAACGCCACGTTGGGCGCCAGCGTGACCTGCGCGGTGTTCGTTGCGCCTTCTTGCTGCCACGTCAGGGTGAACGTGCCGTTGGCCATGTTCAGGGCGCTGACCGTGCCCTGATAGTCCACCGTGCCGCCATCGGGGGCATGCGCCAGCACCGTCACGCGGGAGGCTGTCACCACGTTGGCGCTGCCGCTGCCGATCTGGCCGAAGATGTCCACGAACACCCCGTTGCCCAGCGACGCCGCGCTGCCCGCGTTGAAGACGACACCGGCGCCCGAGGCATCCACCGGCACCCCGCGCACGAGGAAGTTACCCGGGCTCACAAAGCCGGTGATGGTGCCGCGCAGCTCGACCTCAGCCGGCCGGGTTGCGTAGGCACGCAGGGAGCTGGCCGTGAGCACGCCGGTGGTGGCATTGGCCTGGCCCTGCACCACCACATACTCGCCCAGGACCAGGCCCTGCACGGCGGCGGCCAGAGCCGGTGCGCCGGCATCGACCGTCACCCCCGCCACCTGCAGACGACTGCCCGAGAGCTGGGAGACCAGCCCACCCACCTGCACCGGCCCCCCAACGCCTTGCAGGGTGCGGATGCGCACGACCCCGGCCAGGAGGGTGCCGCCGGCGCTCGGTGGCCCCTGGCTCCAGAGATGCACCAGTTGCCCGTCGGCCAGGCTCTGGCCCGCCGGCGTGATGCTGGTGGCCGCGCCCAGCTGAACCGTCGTGGCGCCGATCTGGAAGGTGCCGCTGGCGGCCTGCAACCGGCTGACGATCCCGGTGATGCAGGTGACGGTGCTGGTGGCGGGCAACTGCTCGATCAGCGTGGCCTGCACATAGTTCTGGCCGTTGGCGTCCACGCCAGAGGCGCCGTGCACCTCCACCTGCATGCCCATGCTCAAGCCGGTGTAGTCCGTCAGGCCGGAGTAATAGGTCACTGGACCTGCCGCCGGGTTGGTGTTGACCTGCACGGCAACGCCGTTGACGCTGAACCCCGCGGGGGTGAGGTTGGCCACCGGGCCCATCAGCTCCGGCTCGATGAGCACCATGCTGGGGGTGCCCTGAGCGTCCAACGCGATGCGCAACTGATTGCCCAGTTGCACGGCCGTGGCCGCCGTCGGCGTGGCGTCCCCCAGGTCGCTGCCGGCGAAGTAGCGCGGCGCGGCGCTGTTGTACGGCGTGCCATCGAGCACGACGCTGCCAAAGCCGGTGACCGTGCCGAAGGACATGCCCGTGCCCCCGGTGCCCACGCCGCCGCTGGAGGCCACGGTGCTGCCGCCGCCGCACGACGCCAGCAGCACGCTGAGCAGGGCCGCCAGGCCCAGGCCGAGCCAGGCGATGAAGGATTTAGGTGGCGTCACGAGAGTCTCCCTGGGCGGTGGCGTCGGCGCCGGTGGTGGCTGTGGCGACGGCAGCCTCGACGGCGTCAGACACGCCCCGTGTGTCCTGCGCCCAAAAATAGCTGCCCAGGCGCACGCGCCAGCTCGCATCCGTGCGCCCCTGGTCGGCCGCGACGCGGCGGGTGGCCTCGGCAATCATCGCGCTGCGGCTCTGGGCCCAGAGCTTGCGCGCGAGTTCGCCCAGCGCCGCGGCCGACTCCGCGCTCAGGCCATCGGCGAACACGCTCTGCTCCAGGCGCGCGGGCTGGCCGAGCAGGTTGCCCACGGCGGCGCCGGCGTGATCGCCCAGATTGGCGCCGAACAGCTCCAGCAACTCGCGCGAGCCCGGCGGCGGCACAAAGCCATCGCGCTGCGGCACGACCGTCTCCACCCCCTTGAGGGTCCGCACCTGCACCAGCCCGAGCCGCAGCAGCTCGGTCAGCACCGTGTACGGATGCACATCCTGCGTGACGCTGCGCGCCAGGGACTCGAACGAGGGCGCGGCCCCCAGCCGGGGCAGCGCCCTGGGGCGCTTGCTGCGGTCGCGGTACAGCGGGTCCTGCACCCAGCGGGCGAACACCTGCGAGCTGATCGACAGCTCCTGCGCGATGCGCCCGCTCAGGCCGTTGCGGCGCCACTCGCGCACGTCCTTGCGGTGCACGCCACTGAGCAGGCTGATGGCCGAGTCGGTGTCTTGTTGGCCACGGCGCAAGAGTTCCTGGCGCGCCTGCTCGATGAACAGCGGCTTGAGCGCGGCCGCCAGCCGCGTGTAGTCCATGCCGCCGGCCAGCAGCAGCCGCGCCAGCGGGCCCAGGATGCGCCCCAGCGCGCGCAGCACATCGTCGGCCGGCGGCAGGGGATGCGCGGGCGGCTGGGCGGCAGGCAAGGATCGAGGTGGGCGTCCCATGGTCGTTCGGGTCCGGCAAGGGCCGGGGTGCGCAGGCGAGTGTAGCGCAAAGTTTTTATTGCATGTTATTTTTTCCCAGCTATGATGAAGCTTCATCCCGCGTTTGCGGGACACTGGCCACAACGCTTGGAGTCCGCCCATGAAACCCTCGATCACTCACCCCATTCGCCCCTGGATCTTGCTGCCCCTGGCGGCAGCACTCGCCTTGAGCCTGAGCGCCTGCGGCGGGGGCGGGGGCGGCGGCATCGCCTCCTCGGCCACGCAAGTGGCGGGCAAGTCCACCCTCACGGGGGCCGTCATCGACGCGCCCATCGCCAGTGCCGTGGTCACCTTCACCACCGGCGCTCCGCTGGGCCAGCCGGGGGCCCTCACCGTGGGCACGGCCACGGCGGATGCGACTGGCAACTACGCGGTGACGGTGGCGCTGCCCAACACCACCGTGCCGCTGTTCGCCAACGCCACCTCGCCGGATGGCCAGGTGGTGCTGACGGCCTATCTGGGGGCGAGCAACGCGGTTCTGACGGCCGGCTCACTCACCGCCGCCAATCTGCCCAACCTCATCATCAGCCAGGTGACCACGGCGGCGCTGGCGGTGTACGTGGCCAATGGCGGCAGCTACGCCACGCTCACGCCCACGCTGTATGCGGCCCTGCTGGCGCAGCATCACGACGACATCCTGGCGCTGTCGGCTGCGATCAAGGCGGTGGCTGACGGCTATTGCGCCAAGCCGTCGCAGGACAAGGACACCGAGGACATGGCGCGTCGCATCGCCCTGAATGGCGCCACGACTGGCACTGCAGCCGGCACCGCAGCCGGCACCACGGGCACGTCCAGCACCTTGACCGCCGCGTCCAACGCGCTGGGCTCGAGCTGCGACAGCAACCTGAAAGACCTCATGCAGTCCATCACCTCGGACGCGCGCTGGGCACCCGAGCTGGATCTGGGCGACGTGCTGGAGCAGGGCGCCCCGGCCGTTGCCGCAGGGCGCTACAGCCTGCAGGGCGTGCTGGCGCAGTCGGGCATGGGCACGGTGCCGATGCGGCCGACGCCGCCGGCCTCCAGCGCCTCGGCCGCAGCCCTGCCGGCTGCGCTCAGCGTGCTGCCCCCGGGCATCCTGAACACCGTCGTGACGGTGGACGCCCACGGGGATGTCAGCTCCACGAACGCCAGCGTCCGCGGCGTGGTGGTGAGCAATCTGATGACGCTCACGGTCCAGGACGGCCAAGGCAACACCTATGTGCTGGCGGGCAAGGTCGGCCTGCTGCCGGCAGGCTTCGTCGTCGGCGGCATGCCGGCTGCTGCCAGCAGCGCCTCGGGGCCCGGGAGCCCGGCAGGCGGGGCCATGGGCTACGGCCTGCGCATGGGGGGGCGCACCCAGTCCACGCAACCCTCCGGGGGCGTGCTCACCCGCTTCGACGCCGTGCTGGTGCCCCAGGGCAGCCAGCCCGGCTGGTCGGCGATCACCCCGACATCGTCCGAAGACAACCATGGCATGCGCTGCCAAAGCGGGCAGTTCGGCGTGCGGCTCATGGGCACCGGCTCGACCATCGGCGGCCTGGTGCTGGGGGCCTGCGTTGCGCCGCAGACCACCGGCCTGGCGTTGTCCCCCGCGATGCTGGCCTCTAACCAGGACGCCAGCGATGACGACTTCCGCCCCGGCTCGAGCGTGAGCTTCGGCACGTTCGCGCTGAGCAACACCAGCAGCACGCCCTACATCGTGAGCGCGCCGACGGTGACCATCACCCGCTCGACTGCGGGGACGGGGACGGGGAGCGTGACGGGTCAGATGTTCTATGTCATGGGTGCCAAGGACATGATCTTCAGCACAGGGGCGACAACCCCGTCCAACGGCCTGTTCGTGATGAACGAGAACCCCCTGGACAAGCTCCAGGAGTCGCAGTCCAACCAGGACCATTGAGCCATGGGCGCGCCGGAGTTGGCTCCGCAACTGCTGCGGGGGCGGTCGCGCTCCCTGGAGGCTTGGCCGTGCGAGCGCCCGCACGGGGGCTCGGACAGCGTCTTCCCGCGCGCTCAGGTGCGCTGGGCCCTGCAGGAGCGGCGCTTGCGGGTGGCCTACCAGCCCATCGTGCGTCTGGACGATCTGCAGGTGGTGGGGCATGAGGCGCTGGCGCGCCTGCTCACGCCGCAGGGGGCGACGCTGGTCGCCGAACGCTTCATCGACGCGGCCGCCAGCATCGGCCTGGAGCCGCGCATCGACGCCGACATCACGGCCCAGGTGATGGCCGCCGCTGCCCGTCCCGGGCCGTTCGCGGCCACGCACGGCAAGCTCTTCATGAACTGTTGCAGCGCCTTTCTGGCGCAGCCGCTGTCCGTGGAGCTGTTGGCCCGGCAGCATCAGGGCTGGCGCGATGCCTGGCCGGGCACGGCCCCCACCGCAGCGCCCTGGATCCTGGAGATCACCGAGCGCAACCTCGACGCCGACCCGCAGCAGTTGCTGCGCACCCTGGCCCCCTTGCTGGACCTGGGGTTCGAGCTCGCCCTGGACGACTTCGGCAGCACCCACAGCGCCTTTCCGTATTTGCTGAACTTGCCCATCCGCTACCTCAAGTTCGACCAGGCCCTGGTGCAGGCCGCCGCAACGCAAGCGCGGGCCGAGCAGGTCCTGCGCCGCCTGCAGGACATGGCGCAGGACCTGAACATGATCACCATCGCCGAGGGCGTCGAAACCCCCAACCAACTCGACTGCGCCCGCTCCATCGGCATCCACTGGGCTCAGGGATACCTCTGGGGACGGGCACAAGGGTTG
>JABEVE010000073.1 GCA_013044035.1 Burkholderiales bacterium | reverse complement strand
CGCGACTTCCGCGCGCTGCACCTCAAGGAGTTGGCCGAGCTGTTCGTGCAAGTCGTCAAGCTCGCGCAGGAGATGGGGCTGGTCAAGCTGGGCACGGTAAGCGCGAACAACCCAACAAACTCACGGCGTTCCACGACGCACTCAGGCAGGCCTTGAAGGCCGACGCACGTCGGCCCACGGCCAAAGCGTTACACGCCGAGATCAGGCGCGCGGGCTAAGAGGGCGGCTACACGCGGGTGACCGACTTCATCCGAGCATGGCGCCTTCTTTGCATTATTGTGACGCAAATGAGACGCGACGACAGATCATGATTTGACCTTCTGCCACTGGAATTTGCTAGGCTTCAGTCCATGATTGCCGTCCGCGCGCCGCTAGCGAACCCATGTAGACGGCAATCATGACGGTACAAGTGACGGTATTTTTGGAGTCAAAAAATGGTTGATTATTTGAGATCAACAACTTAGCATACGAAATTCATTCATTTCGATTCCAATACCGCCTACCAGTCTTTTCCTGCGAGATGTCCCGCAAACTTGCGCAGAATCACAATCACTACTCACCATGGTCATGACACCGCGAACTTGCCCCGAACTTTGAACGACAGGGTGAGTTGCGCACGGCTCCATCCCGGAGCTCATGAAAGTGCGGCTTGACCGCGCTTTTTCATTTCCAGGGTTACACGTCATGCCTCAAATTACGCTTCCCGACGGCTCCGTTCGTCACTTCGATGGCGACGTCACGCTCGCGCAAATCGCAGCGTCCATTGGTCCAGGGCTTGCCAAAGCCGCGCTTGCGGGCAAGGTGGATGGCCGCCTTGTCGACCTGAGTCACGCCATCAGTCACGACACTCAAGTGACCATCGTGACAGACAAGGACGCGGAGGGGTTGGACATCATTCGTCATTCCACCGCCCATTTGCTGGCTTATGCGGTGAAGGAGTTGTTTCCGCAAGCCCAGGTGACCATCGGCCCGGTGATCGAAAACGGCTTCTATTACGACTTTGCCTACAAGCGTCCATTCACCCCGGACGACTTGGCGGCGATTGAAGCCAAGATGGTCTCTCTGGCCATGCTGGACGAGCCTGTGTCACGCCGGGTTTTGCCGCGCGACGAGGCCATTGCATTTTTCAAGGACCAGGGGGAAATCTACAAGGCCGAACTCATTGCCGGCATCCCCCCAGGCGAAGACGTCTCCCTGTACACCGAAGGTCGCTTCACCGACCTTTGCCGCGGGCCGCATGTTCCCTCCACCGGCAAGCTCAAGGTGTTCAAGCTGATGAAGCTTGCCGGCGCCTACTGGCGCGGCGACCACCGCAACGAGCAATTGCAGCGTATCTACGGTACGGCATGGACTCGCAAGGAAGACCAGGCGGCATATTTGCAGCGCCTGGAGGAGGCCGAGAAACGCGACCATCGGCGCCTGGGCAAGGAACTCGACCTGTTCCACTTCCAAGAGGAAGCGCCCGGCCTCGCTTTCTGGCATCCCAAAGGCTGGGCGCTGTGGCAGGTGGTCGAGCAGTACATGCGCCAGGTCTACCTTGACAGCGGCTACCACGAGGTTCGTTGCCCCCAGGTGCTCGATGTGAGCTTGTGGAAGCAGTCCGGCCACTGGGACAACTACGCCGAGAACATGTTTTTCACCGAGTCGGAAAAGCGCGAGTACGCGCTCAAGCCGATGAACTGCCCAGGTCATGTGCAAGTGTTCAATGCAGGCTTGCGCAGTTATCGTGATTTGCCGCTTCGCTACGGCGAGTTCGGCGCCTGCCATCGCAACGAACCATCAGGCGCGCTGCATGGTCTGCTCCGGGTACGTGGCTTCACGCAAGACGACGGGCATATTTTCTGCACTGAAGATCAGATTGAACCCGAAGTCACTGCTTTTCACCAGCAGGCGATGAAGGTTTACAGTGACTTCGGATTCATCGAGATTGATCTGAAAATTGCGCTTCGACCCGAAAAACGCATTGGCGACGATGTCGTCTGGGACAAGGCCGAGGCTGCTTTGCGCGCGGCGCTGAAGGCTTGCAATGTACGTTGGACGGAATTGCCAGGTGAGGGTGCTTTTTACGGCCCAAAGATCGAATACCACATGAAGGACTCGATCGGCCGTGCCTGGCAGGTCGGCACCATGCAAGTCGATTTCATGATGCCCGAGCGACTCGGCGCTAGCTATGTCGACGAGCATTCCGCGCGCGTAAGGCCCGTCATGCTGCATCGTGCCGTCGTCGGCTCGATGGAGCGTTTCATCGGTGTACTGATCGAGCACCACGCGGGGGCCTTGCCACTCTGGCTCTCACCACTGCAAGCCATGGTGCTCAATATCACCGACGATTCCGCGGCCTACGCGGTGGAAGTGACACAAGCGCTGAAAAAACAAGGCCTTAGAGTCGAGTCCGATTTGCGCAACGAAAAAATCACCTATAAAATCAGGGAACATTCGTTGCAAAAAATTCCTTATCTGCTCGTGGTCGGCGACAAGGAGCGCGCATCTCTGTCGGTTGCAGTGCGGGCGCGTGGCAACAAAGACCTGGGTGCGTTTCCCCTGTCCGAGTTTTCCCAAAAAATGCTCAAGGAACTGGCTGACTTGCAATAGCTGGGGTGCGCAGTTGTTCTCACCATCGAAAGGTTGAACCATCGCTACTGTACAAAGCCGTAATGCCCCGGAAAAAAGGGCCCACCGCCTCAATCGTGAAATCACCGTCCCGGAAGTTCGCCTGACAGGCGATGAAAACGAGGCCCTAGGCATCGTCTCCATCACCGAGGCGCTACGCATGGCTGAGGAGCACGGCGTCGATCTGGTGGAGATCGCGCCGACAGCCGTGCCCCCAGTCTGCCGTTTAATGGATTACGGTAAGTTCAAGTACCAGGAACAGAAAAAGACACACGAAGCCAAGCTCAAGCAAAAACAGATTCAAATCAAGGAAGTCAAGTTCCGTCCGGCTACCGACGAAGGCGATTATCTGATCAAAATCAGGAACTTGAAGAGATTTCTTGATGATGGAGACAAGGCCAAGGTTTCCCTGCGTTTTCGCGGCCGGGAAATTACCCACCAAGACATCGGCATGCGTTTGCTCGAGCGTGTGCGCGATGATCTTGAGCCCCATGGTCAAGTCGAGCAAATGCCCAGGCTCGAGGGGCGACAGATGATCATGGTGTTGTCTCCTCGCAAGAAAAAGTAGCAGCTCTGCTGCTCGTCATCCGATGCGCTGGCACTGCCTGCGTGCGGTATACAGCCAGTCCCGATGCATCGGGACTGGCTGATTCCAAGTGAGCGCAGGCTCAAGTGCTGCTTCGGCAGACGCCTGCGACCATGTCAACTTCCATGGAGCAATCAATGCCCAAGATGAAAACCAAGAAGAGCGCTGCGAAGCGCTTTCGTGTTCGCCCAGGCGGCACGGTCAAGCGCGGCCAGGCGTTCAAGCGTCACATCCTCACCAAGAAGACAACCAAGAACAAGCGCCATCTTCGTGGATCCACCGAAGTGCATGCGACGAATATGGGCCATATTGCCCAGATGATGCCGTTTGCTTGAGCCCCCGTATTCGCGCTTATTTTCTGATGAAGGAGTGATCAAATGCCTCGCGTTAAACGTGGTGTGACGGCTCGCGCCCGCCACAAAAAAGTTCTGGATCAGGCCAAGGGTTTCCGTGGTCGTCGCAAAAATGTCTTCCGCATCGCCAAACAGGCGGTGATGAAAGCTGGTCAATACGCCTACCGTGACCGTCGTGCCAAGAAGCGTGTGTTTCGTGCCCTTTGGATCACACGCATCAACGCTGCCGTGCGCGAGCGCGGCATGAGCTACAGCGTGTTCATGAACGGCATGAAAAAGTGCGCTATTGGAATCGACCGCAAGGTGCTGGCTGATATGGCCGTGCATGATTCGATGTCCTTCAGCAAGATCGTCGAGCAAGTCAAGGCCCATCTGGCCTGAACTTGATTCCAGCAGTCCTGCTGCAACAGCGACCGGATGCGCCTTTGGGTTCCGTCCGGTGTTCAGATTCCAAGGCCTGGTCAATCCGGGCCTTTTTTCTCGCCGTTTGCAGCCCAGCCATAGTGCGTTCACACGAGTCTTTCTGCCATGACGGAATTGCAAGATCTGGTGCAACAAGCCGAATCGGAGTTTGCGGCCATCTCGCACCCTGCCGAGTTGGAAAACGCCAAGGCGCGTTACCTTGGCAAGGCAGGAGCGATCACGGTCCTGCTGAAAGACTTGTCGCAACTCCCGCCCGAGCGCAAACGTGAGCGAGGCGCGAGCATCAATTTGGCCAAGCAGGGCATCGAAGCTGCCTTGCAACAGCGGCGCGCGGCTCTCGCGGAAATGGAGTTGCAAACCAAACTCGCAACCGAGGCCATCGACGTGACCTTGCCCGGGCGTGGTCAGCATGGTGGAGGATTGCATCCGGTGGTGCGTTCCTGGATGCGGATCGAACAGATCTTCGGTTCCATCGGCTTTGCCGTCGCCGAAGGTCCGGAAATCGAGGACGACTGGACCAACTTCACGGCGTTGAATTCTCCGCAGAACCATCCCGCCAGATCGATGCAGGATACGTTCTATGTAGACGTGCAGGATGAACGCGGCCAGCCTCTGCTGTTGCGTACGCACACCTCGCCGATGCAAGTTCGGCATGCCCGGGCGCATGTGCAGCGTTACGCAGGCGCTGGCGCGATGCCCGATATCAAGGTGATAGCGCCGGGACGGACTTACCGCGTCGACAGCGACGCCACGCATTCACCGATGTTTCACCAGTTCGAAGGCCTGTGGATTGGAGAACGTGTTTCCCTGGCGGACCTCAAGGGCGTGTACACCGCTTTCCTGCAGGCATTTTTCGAGCGTGATGACATCACGCTGCGCTTTCGACCGTCCTATTTCCCTTTCACGGAGCCCTCGGCCGAGATCGACATGATGTTCGACAGCGGCCCGCTCAAGGGTCGCTGGCTGGAAATTTCCGGTGCCGGACAGGTGCATCCCACGGTCGTGCGCAACTTCGGGCTGGATGCCGAGCAATACATCGGTTTCGCTTTCGGTTCCGGCATCGAACGCCTCACCATGTTGCGTTACGGCGTGAGCGACCTGCGCCAGTTCTACAGTGGCGACTTGCGCTTTCTCGAGCAGTTCAATCCGGCTTGATGGCCCCGATGCCGCTGCATCGGCTCGCCGACCTCTTTTCATTTCCCCAGACAAAACCTAACCCATGCAAGTGTCCGAATCCTGGCTGCGGCAGTTCTGCAATCCGAGCCTGAGCAGCGTACAGATTGCCGACTGCTTGACCATGGCCGGCTTGGAGGTTGAAGACATGCAGACTGCCGCGCCCGCGTTCAGCGGCGTGGTGGTCGGCGAAGTGGTCAAGGTTGAACCTCATCCGAACGCCGACCGGCTGCGTGTCTGCCAAGTGCAGGTAGGACAAGCCGAGCCGCTGCACATCGTCTGTGGCGCACCCAATGTTGCTTTGGGCATGAAAGCCCCGTGTGCGCTGCTCGGTGCCGTGTTGCCGCCCATTGCGGCGAATGGGATGCCGCTGCACATTGCTGCGGCAACCATGCGCGGCGTGGCCTCTCAGGGTATGTTGTGTTCGGCGAAGGAACTGGGCTTGTCCTCCGATCATGCCGGCCTGCTGGTGTTGCCGCAAGGGCTGCAAACCGGGCAGGATTTACGCCAGGCGCTAGACCTCGACGACTGTATTTTCAACATCAAACTCACGCCTAACCTGGGCCACTGTCTCAGTGTGTTGGGTGTGGCGCGCGAGCTGTCTGCGGTGACCCGCACTGCATGGGTGCAGCCCAGTTTTCCTGCCGTGACCCCAACCCTCGACGAGACACTGCCGGTGCGTATCGAGGCAGCCGAGCTCTGCGGCCGTTTTTCCGGCCGTGTGATCCGTGGTGTGAACGCGCAGGCCGCAACGCCCCACTGGATGCGTCAAAGCTTGGAGCGCGCCGGTCAGCGCAGTGTTTCAGCGCTGGTGGATATCTCCAACTACGTCATGCTGGAGCTTGGCCGTCCTTCACACGTGTTCGATCTGGACAAGATTGAAGGCGGCCTCGAAGTGCGTTGGGGCAAGGTGGGGGAGTCGCTCAAGCTGCTTAACGGGCAGACCGTGGAGGTGGATGCACAAGTCGGTGTCATTGCGGACGGGCGCGGCATCGAGTCTCTTGCCGGCATCATGGGTGGCGATGCCACGGCGGTCAGCCTGGACACGCGCAATGTTTATGTCGAAGCAGCGTTTTGGTGGCCTGACGCCATCCGTGGGCGTGCTCGCCGCTACAACTTTTCCACTGATGCCGCCATGCGCTTCGAGCGCGGTGTCGATGCCGCGACGACGACTGAGCACGTTGAGCACATCACCCGCCTCATCCTCGACATCTGCGGTGGTCAGGCGGGTCCGCTCGACGACCAGATCCTTCGGTTGCCCGAGCGCGAACCCGTGCGCATGCGTTCGGCGCGTTGTGAACGCGTCATGGGCATGTCGATTGGTGTTGATTGCATAGCCGATATTTTCACGCGGCTTGGTTTGCCGTTCGAGCAGGAAGGATCAGGCAAAGACATCACGTTCCGCGTCGTCCCGCCCAGCTACCGCTTCGATCTCGAGATTGAAGAAGACCTGATCGAGGAGGTGGCGCGCATCCATGGCTATGCCAATATTCCCACGGCCCCACCCCTGGCTCGGGCCCGCATGCTGCCAGTTCCGCAAGGACGGCGCAGTCAGCACACGCTGCGCGAATTGCTCGCTGCTCGCGCTTACCAGGAAACCATCAACTTCAGCTTTGCCGAACCCGAGTGGGAAGCCGACCTTGCCGGGAATCCTCGGCCCATCCAACTGCTGAATCCGATTGCTGCGCAGGCCAGCGTCATGCGCAGCAACCTGCTCGGCAGCCTGCTCCAGGCGCTGCGCCTGAACTTGAGCCATCAGGCGCGACGTGTTCGACTGTTCGAACTCGGACGTGTATTCATGCGCGACGCGCAAGCAGCAGATATGGGGCAACCAGCCGGGATCGCGCAGCCCATGCGTATCGGCGGATTGGCCTATGGCCCGGTATGGCCCTTGCAGTGGGCGCAGGCCGAGCGCCTGGTGGATTTTTTCGATGTGAAAAACGACATCGAACAACTCTGCGCTGGCTCGGGTTCGTTGAGCCTCGAGCCCTTGGTGCATCCAGCCTTGCATCCGGGTCGAAGCGCGGCGGTTTTGCTCAACGGCCAAGCGGTCGGCATGCTCGGCGAACTGCATCCCCTTTGGGTGCAAAAGTATGCGTTGCCGCATGCCCCCGTGGTGTTCGAACTGGACGTTGTGGCTCTGCAATCGCAGACCCTGCCAACGGTTCGTCCCTTGGCGCGCGCCCCGGCGGTTTCACGCGACTTGTCCTTTGTCGTGGGTCGGGCCATTCCTGCAGCAAGGATTCTGCAAGTCGTGCGTGAAGCACGCACATCGGATGCGCGTTGCGGTATCGTCCAGGATGTGGAGATCTTCGATGTCTTTCTTGCCCAGCACGACGAAGGCAAGACGCTCAAAAGCGTGGCGCTGCGTCTGACGCTGCAGGCTGCGGAGACCTTGACCGATATGCAGGCCGATGCCGCCAGTGAGGGAGTGATCGAGGCCATGCAACTGGCTCTCGATGCCAAACTGAGAAGCTGAGCCCGTCTGCCGACGTTGAATACAGGGGAGCCACCGAACATGGAAAAACTCGTCACCACACTGCAGACACCCAGCCTGACCAAGGCCGAGTTGTCCGAACTGTTGTACGAACGCATCGGTCTGAACAAACGCGAGTCGAAGGACATGGTCGACGCCTTCTTCGATCTCATTCGTGACGCGCTTGCATCCGGCCAAGATGTGAAGCTTTCGAATTTTGGCAATTTCCAGTTGCGCGACAAGGCACAACGCCCGGGACGCAATCCGCGCACGGGAGAGATCATCCCCATCGACGCAAGACGCGTGGTGACGTTTCACCCCAGTCAAAAATTCAAAGAACAACTGCAGAGTCAACTCAGCGACGAAGCCTCATGACCCGCAGAGAGCTTCAGCCGACACTGGTGTGTGGAGCACAAACTGCGCGGACCGTTCGCGCTCTATAGTCCGATCATGTCTTTGCGCAGTCGCATCGCTTTATCGTCCTCACCATGACCGACTCCTCGGATTTGCCTCCCATTCCGTCCAAGCGCTACTTCACCATCGGTGAAGTCAGCGAGTTGTGCGGCGTCAAGTCGCATGTCCTGCGCTATTGGGAACAGGAATTCAGCCAACTTCGGCCGATGAAGCGCCGCGGCAATCGCCGTTATTACCAGCACCATGAGGTTCTCCTGATTCGCCGCATCCGCGAACTTCTCTACGATCAAGGCTTCACCATTCAGGGAGCGCGGGCGCGGTTATCCCAGGGCGAGAGTTCACAAGACGATGCCGAAATGGCCGAGACACCGACCGCTCCCATCCCCATGGGCCGCAGATTTTCCGACAAACAAGATGCAGCATCGCCACTTCCGCGCTTGCCAAGTGGCGATCCCGCCATTTGGCCCGCCGCCATCCAGGACGATCTGCGCAGCCAACTGCTGGCATTGCGCGCGCTCTTGAGCTTGGAGTGATCTGTTATAGTATTTGGCTTGGTCGACGGGGCGTAGCGCAGCCTGGTAGCGCACCTGCATGGGGTGCAGGGGGTCGGAGGTTCGAATCCTCTCGCCCCGACCAAATTTATCAAGTTAATCAAAAGGATAGAAAAAAAGCCCACATTAAAACCGTGGGTTTTTTTTCGTTCTTCTGGGGAATTTGCACTTGGATTCCCGAACAATTCCATCAGACTGCATCAGAGCATCCCCTGGATCGACACCCCTGGTATCCCTGTCTGCCATTGTTGCGTTGCTACTCGGTCGATCAGCCGCCACACTCACCATCGCCGGGCAGCAGGCGCTGCTCTCAGCGAGCAACGACCTGCGCAACCTCTGCGGGCTGATCGCCGGCACCACCGACACCAGCGACTTGAGCCTGCTGGCCAGGCTGGTGGCGCTGCAGACCCAGACCCTTGCCGCCAACAACCTCAGGGGCAGCACCACCAGCCTGGGCCGCGTCGCCACCGTGCAGGGCGGCAGCGTCACCCTGCAGGCTGCGCTCGACCTCCTCGCCCAGGGGGCGCAGATCACCCCCGGCGGCGACCTCACCGCCGTGGCCGGACGCAACCTCACCGTCGGCACGGCCACCACGACCGACGCGCTCGACACCGGCGGCTCCCCCACCTTCGGCGCAGGCAACGCGCTGCAGGCATCGAGCTCCACCCAGCACGGCAGCACCCTCGCCGCCGCAGGCAACGCCACCCTGGTGGCCCAGAGCGGCGACCCCAGCAGCGTGTCCGCGGGCCACGACGTCACGCTCTCCGGCCAGAACGTCACCATCGTCTCCGGCGTCAACAGCGCCAGCCGCGAACTGCAGGCCACCTGGGGCAAGAGCGCCATCCACACCACCACCAGCACCCAGAGCCAAGCCGCCGCCAGCGTCAGCGCCGGCCACAACCTCACCGTGCAAGCTGCGGGCAACGGCCAGCCCGGCACCGGCAACCTCACCGTCACCGGCGCGGCCCTCACCGCCCAGAGCGGCGCCGCCACCCTACAGGCGGCCAACAACCTCACCGTGAACACCCTGGCGCTCGGCAGCAACGCCGCCACCCACAGCCATAGCGAGAGCAGCGGCACCTTCGGCAGCCGCTCCAGCACCACCCAGGCCGACAGCAGCGCCACCGACAACGCCGCCAGCAGCGTCAGCGGCAGCGCGGTAATGCTGTCGGCCGGTAACGACCTCACCGTCACCGGCTCCACACTCACCGGCACGGGTGCGGGCGCCACCGGCGCTCAGGTCAACCTCACCGCCGGCAGCACCCTGTCCATCAACGCCGCCGCCAACACCCAGACCGCCAGCAGCCACAGCCAAAGCAGCGGCGGCCTGTTCGGTGGCCAAGGCACCAGCCAGGCCGATCTGGCGCAGACCGCCGCGCAGGCCAGCCGCATCACTGGCGGTGCCATCGCCCTGCAGTCAGGCGCCGACCTCACCCTGCAGGCGGCGCAGATCAGCGGGCAGCGCCTGTCGGCCCAGGCCGGAGTCATCAACGGTCAGCAGGTCAACCCCAGCGCCCAACTGCACCTCGACGCCGCCATCAACGACCGCAGCCAAAGCCAAAGCAGCAGCGGGCACGACCTGCTCACCCAGCGCACGGCAGGCAGCGGCCAGGTGCAGCAGACCCTGCAATACACCACCATCGCCGTGCCGGGTGCCGGCCAGGCCGATGGCGCCGTGCAACTGCACGCCACCGGCGGCATCACCGTGGGCACCAGCAGCCTCACCCAGGCCAGCGGCAACACGGCAGCAGCAAGCACAGGCAGCGGTGCCACACCCACCATCACCCTCGACCTCAAGCAGCAGGCACAGCAACTAGCCCAGCAGCCCGGCCTGGGCTACATGGCCCAACTCGCCCAGCGCAACGACGTCGCCTGGCAGCAAGTGCAGCTCGCCAGCCAGCACTGGGACTACCAGGCTTCCGGGCTCACCGGGGCCGCGGCGGCCATCATCGCGATTGCCGTCGCCATCGTCACCTATGGCGCCGCCTCGGCGTTGAGCACCTCCATGATGGCTGGCGCCGGCATGACGACCACCGCGGGTGCCGTTGGGGCCAGCACCGTGGCTGTTGCCGGGACCGGAGCTGGTGTGGCTGGAAGTGCAGTCGCTGGCGGGACGGTGTTGACCACCACAGGCGCTGCGCTGTCGAGTGCTGCAGCGGCCGGAATGAGCAGTCTGGTCAGCGAAGCTGCCGTCAGCCTGGCAGGCAACGGCGGCAATCTCGGCCAGACCCTGCACGACCTGGGCAGCAGCCAGTCGGTGCGCAACATTGTGGCCAGCATGCTTACCGCTGGCGTGGGGCAGACGCTATCGGGTTACAACCTCGGGAACCTCGTCGGCAAAGCGGTCACGGGCTGTGCGGCAGGGTCGGTCAGTGGCACAGGCTGCCAGAATGGCGCCGAGAGTGCGACGATCACCAACGCCGCGGCTTGGACCTACAACACGGTCATCGGCTATGACGCGGATGCGGGGCCAGGGAGAACACCTACACCAAATAAAGCGTATCCATTTTATAACCCGCAGAATAATGGGCAACAGCCGCCCGGATCATGGGGAAACAATGTTATTGGATTGAATGATAAAGCTGCCGCCGGCTCGATTTTTGCACAGGGCTCCCTGCTGAGTAACGCGCTGAATCAAATCCCATTTATCAATGCAACAGCAGGTGTGCATGATTTTATATTTAACGATGGACTCAAGTTCGATGCTTTGACCAATCCACTAATGATGCCTCCGGCCGCATTTCTTGCTATTCCAGCAGCGCTTGGAAATAACAAAATAAACTGGATTACGACCATAAGATTTCCAGGAGGGAAGCCGTGAAGATTCGATGGGTATTGCTCTTTAAAATTTTTGCGATTTCTTGCTTTATCACGCAATTTGATGGGTGTTTTGTCATGACATCTTCTACTCCACACCAAGCCTTCATAGGTAATTATGGTTGGTATGTTGGAAAAGATATTTCGTGGATTGAAGACAATTTCAATCCAAAATTAGGATTCCGGCCATTTTCAAGGCGAATACTACCTAATGGCGACGTAGAAATTGAAATTGACAACGCGCTTGCACACAGAAATTGCAAAATATTTTATACATACAATACGCAAACCAAGCTTATTGTTAGCTGGCGTTACGAGGGCGCTGACGATCAGTGCGCAATCAACCCGTATACATGAGGGCGGCAATCTCGGCCAGACCCTGCACGACCTAAGCAGCAGTCAGTCGGTGCAAAATATTGTGGCCAGCATGCTCACCGCTGGCATGGGGCAGGTCAGCAGGTCAACAGCGTCTGACTGACCTGCCCCCATCCGCCGTACCAATGTTTCGGCAGGAGTCCTGGTTGAAGGTTACTGGATCTCGTTGTTGGTTGGTGTGAGCTGTTGAGCAGCAT
>JABEVE010000072.1 GCA_013044035.1 Burkholderiales bacterium | reverse complement strand
GTTCCTCTGTGAATTTGCTCTTCCTCATGTCCGCCATTCTCCTGAGTTGGCAGACTCCTGCTACTTCAGCTTGGTATGGCTGGCAGGGGGCAGGTCAACTAACCAATTTGCCAAAATAAACCAACTAGGTTAATGTGCATCTTTCTTCAAGGATCTGTGACCATGAAATGCCCTGTTTGCAGTGCAGCGGAATTGATCCACGACACCCGTGACTTGCCCTACACGTACAAGGGCGAGACCACCGTCATTGCGGCGGCGACGGGCGACTTTTGCCCAGCCTGCGCCGAGTCCATCTTGGATGCTGCGGAATCGAACCGCGTCATGCGTGAGATGCGCGCCTTCTCCAAACAGGTGAATGCGGCTATCGTTGATCCCGGCTTCATCACGAATGTGCGCAAGAAGCTCGACCTTGACCAGCGCGAGGCCGCCGAAATCTTCGGCGGCGGCATCAATGCCTTCTCACGCTATGAGAACGGCAAGACCAAGCCGCCGTTGGCACTGGTCAAACTGCTCAAGCTGCTGGATCGCCACCCCGATCTGCTCAGCGAGGTCAGAACCGCTTGATCTTCTCGAAACTCGCTGTTCTGCACCGCCTCAGTTGCTTGGATACCCCATTTGCCAGGCGTCCGGCAAGTGTGGCGATGGCGACCATCACAGCGTGTTGTATGAAACAACACTCGATTCAGACTGGGGCAAAGGCGTCGTTTCGGCTCCCAGCCATCACAGGGTGTTGTTTCATACAACACCCTAGCCAACATCAACACCTTGCGGCAATTCCTTCAACGATGCGCCCAAAAATGGAGCATCGTTCCCCCTCACTAGCCAGCGAAGGCCAGACTCGCCAGACCCTGCCAGTATCAGCAGCAGACCAATCTCGTCCCGCCCCATGTTCAGTTGCTCCCGCGCGGCTTTGAGGGCGTACATCATGTCCCTCCCCGGCTCACTCTCCCAGGCGCGATCCGCATCATCAATCAGCAGCACGATTTGCTTACGCTTGCGCTGGCATAGGAGGTCAAGCTTCCCCGACAGCGTTGTATTCCAAGGCTGCGCTCCCCGCCACCCGAGTGCCGCGTCGATCAGCTTTTGGAGCTGCCGTTCGGAGTCGCCGGCCTAACACAGATTCAGATATATGGACAAGAAGGCCAGCCGCCGCGCAGCGGCGTGCACAGTCTGCAGGAACGCAGACCCCGGCCGGACCCAAAACACCAGTGGGTTTATGAGAAACCCGGTCCCTTTGGCCAAACGGTACTCAAAAAAAGTGCGCAAGTCCGACCTTCCACGATGCGCCTAGCCAGAAATCTAGCATTGGCGCGGCTTCCAGGCCATGATGGCACTATAGGGCATCGCTACCGACCTCGGCCTCAGCGCCGACAGGCGCAACGGCGGCCAGACCGGGCTCAAGCAACCACGGCACGAAAGCCGCCCCTTGCCAGCCTGGATTTTCGAGGGCGCGACAGCGACCGGGGCTTTAACCAACCTGCAGGAATTTGTAGAAATTTGCGCAATTGTCGGTTTCGACCACAAACGCCCAGAAATGCTACAAATTTCTGCCGACAAAGCCACACTTGCCGGACGGCGTGGCGCCCCCGTTGAAATAGCTTTGCTCAACATCCATCATCAGCCTTCCCAAGGGGAAATGTCATTGGCCCGAAGCGTCCAGCAAGTGTGGCGATGGCAGCCATCACAGCGTGTTGTTCAAAACAACACTCGTGTTCACACTCAAAAAAGTTCCATCCTGAAACGGCGGCAAGTTGTTGAGGTGGCCTGGCCAATTAAGCGGCGGTCGGAATTTTGGCGGTCATCTCGATGCCCAGGGCTTTCATGACCGCCAACGTCGTCTTGAGTGTCGGATTGCCGTTTTCACTGAAAGAGCGGTAAAGCTGCTCGCGGGACAGCCCGGTTTGCCCTGCGATCTGGGCCATTCCCTTGGCGCGGGCGATGACCCCCAGCGCGTGCGCGATGTAGCCGGCATCGTTCGTTTGGAAGGCTTCGGCCATGAAGGCCGCCATCGCTTCGTCAGAGGTTAGGTCCTCGGCGGGGTCGTAGGTTGTCAATTTTTCAGCCATGTCATTCGCTCCATGCTTCAGCTAGACGCTTTGCAGTCTTGATGTCTTTCGCTTGCGTGCTTTTGTCGCCGCCGCACAGCAGGACGATGATCGTGTCTCCCCGCTTCTGGAAGTAGATGCGGTATCCAGGCCCATGGTGAATCCGCAACTCGCTGACTCCTTGCCCCACAGGCTCAGCATCACCCGCAAGACCAAAGGCGAGACGGTCCAGTCGGGACGCAATCAAGATACGCGCTCGTTCGTCCTTGAGCCGCGTTCGCCACTTCCTGAATGTCTCTGTTTGATCGCGATCTTCGAAGCGTATTGTAGTTCATAGACTACTTTGCGTCCGCCCTTTCAGGATAGAACTTCATTGGGTTGCAACAACTCAATTCAGATCTGGGCGAAGGTCGCTATTCGGCTCGGAATCATCGCAGGGTGTTGTTTCATACAACACCCTGCGGCAATTCCTTCACTGATGCGCCCAAGAATGGAGCGGCGTGCCCCCTCACTAGCCAGCGAAGGCCAGCCTCGTCGGCCCCTGCCAGCATCAGCAGCAGGCCAATCTCTCCGCGCCCCAGGTTCATCTGCTCCCTCGCGGCCTTGAGGGCGAACATCATGTTTCGCCCGGCCTCACTCTCCCACGCACGATCCGCGTCATCCATTAACAGCACGACCTTCTTGCGTTTGCGTTGCTGCAGGAGGTCCAACTTGCCCGCGAGGGTGGTATTCCATGGCTGTGCCCTCCTCCAGCCAAGCGCCTTGTCGATCAGATTTTGGAGCTGCTGCTCCGAGTCGTCGGTTTGACCCAGGTTCAGATACAGAGACAAGAAGCCCAGCCGCC
This sequence comes from Burkholderiales bacterium, assembly GCA_013044035.1. GTDB lineage: Bacteria > Pseudomonadota > Gammaproteobacteria > Burkholderiales > Burkholderiaceae_C > Thiomonas_A. Next base: position 25,965 of record JABEVE010000072.1, on the reverse strand, counting down.
GCGCAGCGGCATGCACAGTCTGCAGGAACGCAGACCCCGGCCGGACCCAGAACACCAGTGGGTTGATGAGAAACCCGGTCCCATTCGCCAAATTCGTCAGGTAGTGCTCGGCAAGATTGTCGGCAGCCATGTCTTTTGTGCTTTGTGCTTTGTGCTTTGTGCTTTGTGCTTTGTGCTTTGTGTTTAGTGTTTAGTGTTTAGTGCAAAGCAAACTTCAATCTTGGGAAGGTGTTACGTGCGTTTTCCAGTGTTTTTGCTGGCGCGTTTTGATGCCCTGCACTGTCCCTTTTTTTGACCAGCATGCTATCCGTTCCGGCTGCTATCGGGCCATCGGGAAGCATTCTGATCGACGGCTGGCTGCTCTCTGATTTCGCACGTGAGGGGTACGGATGTCATCCATCCTCACGAGGTCACCATGAAATTCCAGAAACCAGCGTGGCGTCAGGCCCTCCTGGTCAGCCTGATTATCAGTGCGCTCGCTGCAAACCCAGCGCTTGCAGCGACAGGCGGCTCAGCAACTGGCACGAGCGTTACCAGTACCAACGTCACCCAGCAGGACAGCAGCGGCAACATTTCCAGCGGCAGCGGGTCCACCACCACATCCGTCGATGGCACAGCCATCGGCAACACCGCGACTGCCGGGAATTCAGGCGCTGCCCTGGGCTACAAAGCCAGCGCGGCCGGACCGGCTGGCACGGCAGTCGGTACAGCAGCCAACGCCAGTGGCGGCAATTCCCTCGCAGCAGGGAGTTCGTCAACGGCCAGCGGCATGTCTTCGGTCGCCGCTGGCACGGGCAGCAAAGCGACGGCCAGCTACTCCATCGCAGTTGGATCTGGATCTGCGGCAGGAGGAACCACCGGCGGTGGTGGGAGCGCCTTGGCGGCGGGCTACAACTCGACCGCCAGTGCGACCGATTCCGTTGCCCTTGGGGCAGGGGCCAGCGCAACTGGTGCTGGGTCTATTGCCCTCGGCAGCGGAAGCACGGACGGCGGGCAATCGAATGTCGTCAGCGTTGGGGCGAGCGGCGCAACACGCAAGATCGTCAATGTGACCGCCGGCACCATTGCCAGCGGCAGTACTGATGCGGTGAATGGCGGGCAGCTCTACACCGTCCAGCAAGCCGCCAACACGGCCAGCTCGACGGCATCGGCAGCGCAGACGACCGCGAGCAACGCTGCGACCACGGCCAACGCCGCACAGTCGGCCGCTTCGAGTGCCACGACCACGGCGAACAATGCGGCGACAGCCGCATCCGCCGCCCAGACCACCGCCAACAGCGCCGCGTCTTCCGCAACGGGCTTGGCAGCTGCCCTCGGCGGTGGCGCCACCGTGGGCAATGGAGGCGCCATCACAGCGCCCAGCTATACGGTAAACGGCAGCACCTACACCGATGTCGGCAGCGCAATCGGAGCATTGAATACAGGCGTGTCCAACGCCGCCGCAGCAGCAGCCAGTGCGAACACTGCGGCCGGTAGCGCCAACACCGCCGTACAGTCGGCCCAAACAGCCGCGACCAATGCGCAGACGGCAGCCAGCTCCGCACAGACCACCGCGCAACAGGCTCAATCAGCGGCTTCCAGCGCCTCTACAGCAGCGGCCAATGCGCAGGCCACGGCAAATGCGGCTCAGGCAACAGCAAGCACGAACACGACCGCGATCAGTGGGCTGCAGTCAAGCGTGGCTGTCGTCCAAACGCAGCAGCAAACGAACGTGGCCAACATCACCAGCCTGCAGTCTGGACTGACAAGCACCACCACCGCCGCCAATGCCGCTCAGGCCACCGCGAATGCCAACTCAGCGGCGCTCGGCAACACGTCGGCTATGACCGTCCAGGGGCAAGCACAAGCCACTGTGGCGGGCTCCATCGCGGCACTGGATGCTGGCGTGACGGGAGCGAACATGGCCGCGTCCAGCGCACAGAGCACCGCCCAAGCGGCGAGCACAGCCGCAGCCAACGCCGTCACAACTGCTGGCACGGCAATGGCGAACGCACAAACAGCGCAGGCCACAGCCACTCAGGCAGCGACAGGTGTGCAGACCAATGCGCAAGCCATCACGGGCTTGCAGTCCACAGTTGGTAATGTCCTGACCCAACAGACAGCCAACACGCAAGCCATTGCGGCGAACACATCAGCGATCCAGCAAACACAGAGCGCAGCCCAGGCTGCTCAGACTGCAGCCGGAAGTGCGCAAGCCACGGCGCTGCAGGCCAGCACACAATCAACGACTGCGCAGAACGATGCCACCCAGGCGCTGACCGCCACGCAGTCCAACACCTCGTCGATTGCGGCCATTCAGACCCAGCAAACTGCGAATACCCAAGCCATCGGCCAACTGCAAACTGCAGTTGGCACGATCAACGGCAAACTTCTCCAGAACACGGCCGGAGGGAACGGCGCTGTGGCAACTGGAGGGGGCAACACGGGCAGCTATTCTGGGGCTGTGGCCATCGGTAGTGGCGCGTCGATCACGCCTAGCACGGGCATTGATCCTGTCACCGTTGGAGCTGTTGCCATCGGCCAGGGGGCAAAGGCCAATGCCGACCCTGGCACCGCCATCGGCTACCAGGCGAACGCCGCCGGCGCGAACTCCGTCGCGCTCGGCTACCAAGCCACCGCCAATGGCAATAACTCAGTCGCTCTCGGTGCGGGCAGCGTCGCCAATCGAGACAACTCCGTCAGCGTCGGAAACTCGGCCACCGGCCAAAGCCGCCAGATCACGAACGTCGCCGCCGGCGCGGCCCCGCACGACGCCGTGAACGTGCAGCAACTCGATCAGGGGTTGAACAACGCTATCGGCCAAGCCGTTGGACAGGCCAAGTCCTACACCGATGCGGCAGCCGCTGCGGCTCTCGCCCAGGCTGTGCCACAGATCTCGCCGGGCAAGCACAACGGAGTAGCCGTTCGTGTCGGCCACTACGGCGACGCCAGCGCCCTGGGCGTTACCTACGCGCATGAGTTTCGCCCGTATGCCATTGGGACGATCGGGATCAGCGAATCGTCATACGGCCAAGCTGGGCTCAGCGCGGGCGCCGATTTCTCCTGGTGACCACGGGCGAGACCTCGGATTTTTTGTGTGATCGTGCAACGGACACCTTCAGCGAGTCATCCAGATTTCGGATGACTCGCGCCGGGCGCTTCGCTCGGCGCAAGGCCCTGCAAGTCCCCGCGATTTCGCACGTGCGGGGTACGCGCATGGGCGACGTGCCCATACCAACCACCATCAGGACTCACCATGAAAACCTCTCTGAAAAAACGCCTCATCCCCGCCGCGCAAGCCGTTGCCGGTGCCATCGCAGCGCTGTTCGCTCTGGCGGCGCTCAACTTCACCATGGCGATGCTCGCCCCAGCCCACGCTGCAGAGCTGCCGGGCCTGACCATGCCGCATCTGGCTCCCATGGAGATCGATGTCACGGCAGCGAGTTACCACCTCACCAGCTATGCCCGCCACCAGTACAGCCAGGACAATCCGGGCATCGGGATCGACCAACCCCTGCTCGGTGACGACGCCAGCATGATGTTTGGCGTCTATCGCAACAGTGAGCGCCGCACTTCGGTCTATTACACGCTCGATTACACCCCCTGGTCCGTGGCCTGGGCGGGCGCTGATCTGCGCGCAGGCGTGATGGGCGGCCTTGTCTCGGGCTACACGCGGCACAAGGTGTCGCCGGGCGTTGGCTTGATCTTCAAGACCCGCTTCCGCGCGCTGGACGGTGCCGGATTCAACTTGATCGTTGTGCCGAACCAGACCCCGCGCATGCGTGAGCTGATCGGCATTCCGCCTGGATCTGGATTCGTCGGCCTGCAGCTCGCCATCCCGCTGGCGGCGGGCTGATGGCAATCGCGCAGCCTCAGTCTCCTGGCAGCTGCGACGACTGCTGCTGGGACTCGGAGCTGTGGGGGATGCGGTGCTGCATGAGCCGGCTCATCCCCCCTGCCGAGCACCCTGCGGGTTCAGACCAAATGACCGGATGCCAACCCAAGATGCCCAAGCAAATTTCGCACATGCGGGGTACTCGCATGGGCGGCGTGCCCGATCAACCTCACGGAGATCAATGATGAAGTCTGTCACCAAACACACCCCTGGCGCTGCCCTGATGGTCGCGCTATGGAATGCGGCCCGCAGCCGGGGCCATTCGCAAAAGCAACTTGCCGAGGCGTTGGGCGTCTCGTTCCCCTACTTGTCCAGTCTTCTAACCGGCGTAAAGCCTGTGCCGCAGATCTCGCACGAGAAACTGCGGGTCGCGGCACAGTATCTCGATGTCCCCGTCGCCCAAGTTTTTTTGATGGCGGAGATTTTGAAAAAGGACGATTTCATCGTCCGTGCCGATCTGGAGCGGGAACTGGGACGGCGGGTCGAAACGATGCGTGCGGACCCGATGTGGTGCGCCCTGGCACCCTCCGATGCCACCTGGAAGCGCATGCCAGTGGATGCCCGCATTTCGATGTGCGCGCTGTATGACCACGTGTCAGCCAAGCAGCTTGTAGCGCTGACCCAACGGGAGGTTCCGTCATGCGCCATGGCAGCGTGAATGACCTCGCCGATCTGCTCGCCCTGATTTCCCAGGATCAGGGGGTAGACCAACTGAGTTACGCGGCCCTGCATGTCCGGTGCCCTGCGCACCAAGGTGCTTCCACAAGCTCGCTGCTCGTGAACTACGCGCCGGACTCCGGCATGCGCCTGTCCTGCTGCTGCGGCTGCAAGCCATCCGACATTCTCGCGGCTGTCCGACGTGCCGGCTATGCGACCGAACCCAAATCATTGCAGGCAGCTTGATCTTGTCGCCACACCATTTGAAAGGAATTTCCATCATGAACACCACCACCGAACACCAGTTGACGGGCGCACAGTTGGCCTCCCTCAGCCAGGCGATCCACCAGGCCACCGTGGACCTCTGGGATGGCATGCAGGGCAACACGGACTTCCGAGTCGAAGTTGCCGACCACATCGACGCGGACCCTGTGGCCATGGACGTAGCACAGCTCATCGTCAAGTCAGCCTTGGCGCCGCACCTGCGGCTGATCGGTCTGGACGAGTCTGACCCCGTTGCCGTGCAGATGCTCGCACGCGGATCGCTCGACACCGAGTTCAGCGAACTGTTTTTCTGGGCGGCCGCCCGGTACTACCTGATCTGGCGCGAATTTCGCGGCCAGGGGGAATCAGCGTGAGCCATCCGCTCACTGAACCCAACGACTGAAAGGAGTCACCACCATGGGACAAACAACGTTCCTCGGGCTGATCGTAGCCGCCGCAACAGGGCTGCTCGCAGCCTGGCTATTCGTCTTGCATGCCGGCCAACAACACGCAGACCAGCAAGCGGTGCAGGCGCATGTTTACTGCCAGCAGGCCATGACCAACGCGGCCTATGACCGAGCCACGCTCGGCGAGCCAACAGCCGCCGATTCGGCAGCCATCAAACAGGCCTGCACCCAGGCATCCACGCTGGACGCGCAAGCGGCTGGCGAGCAAGCCCGCACCGCCGCTGGCGACAAGCGGGTGCAGGCTGCGATCAACAACGCACTCAAGTGAGAGGAAATCATGATCCGCACCGTCGTCATCTTGTATGTGGCTTTCTTCGTCGTCGGGCCAAACCTCATCGGCCCCGCCCGCGAAGCCGATGCTGTTCGCACGGTCATCGGCGCTGTGCGACAGACCGCCTACGCCAGCCAGGAGCGACAGCCATGAAAAAGTCAGTTCTCGCTGCGGCCGTGGTCTTGCTCGCTGTCGCCGCCTCGACATCGGCTCAGGCGTTCGAGCAGGAATACAGCCAGAGCATCACCCAGCACGGGCAGAAGTTCACGCAGAAACTTGGCGTGAACATCAAATCCTTCCCGGTCAAGAACATCACCGACTTGATGTGGTCGCGGTTTCACAGTTATGTGTCGGCCCGCATGCTGTACCAATGGGCCGCCTGGGCGCGCATCGAACCTCAGCAGGTTCATGCCGGTGCCGCGACCTGTGAGGGACTTCTGGGCGGGCGAATGTATATCCTGGACAGAGGCAACGTGACCAACCAGGTCCTCACCCCGATTTCCACCGATGGCCCGGTCGATGCCCTGACGCCCAAGAACATCCAGTATTACGCCGCCGGTTCGCAGATCAATCTGACGCCGCTGTTTTGCCGCGTCTGGGGGTATGAGCGGGCCGTGGCTCTTGCACAGCTCAAAGGGAACATGGCGGGCTACATCCCACTATGCATGTTGACCCAGGGGAATACCTGCGGCATCGTGCCCGCGTTCGATAAACACCCCCACGGCGCCGGGATGCTCACGATTAACGGCCGTGTGGTGGATACCAATCAGTGCGTGCCTGGCACGCCCGGTTGCAATTGATGGATACCACGATGAAAAAGTCATTTCTCGGGGCGGCCATCGCCGCAATCGCTGCGTTGCCGCTTGGCGGGTGTGCGTCGGTTGCTCATCTCGCAGGTGTCAACGTGAAGATGGCTGCCACGTGCAACAACCCTGACTTCGTGCTGGAGCCTGCGGGTTGTTACTACGACAACCCGCGAGATTGCCAACGCATCAATGTGCAGCATCTGGCCCAATGCCAGAAGGCGGGAGTCTGGACCGATGACCACTACCGGACGCCGCCCGACATAGAGGGCGAGCAGTTGGTCGGTGGCCGGACGGTCTACGCGATCCCCCTGCAAGGCTATGTCGCATGGCTGGGCCAGCACCTCCCAGCCGATGAGCGCAGATGGGCCTCTCGCTTGTTCAACACGGGCATCAACGCGGGCATCCGGGTGGCGATGGGCGACTATTTGCAACTCGCATTTCCGCCGATGGAGGTCAACAAAACGGACATCCAGCACTACCGAGAAAGCATCCGAGTCGGCGAGCTTCCATCTGGTGCAAACCGCGCGGGAACCCACTGGGAGTCAACCTTCAACGGTGACTTGCCGCTGGAGATCAATCAGCAGTAAGCCGCAAAACACCAAGCACTCCCCCGGCTTCATGCCGGGGTTTTTTGTCTTGCGATTTCGCATGTGCGGGGCACTCGCATGGGCGATGTGCCCATCCCAATCGATTGGAGATAAAGATGAAGAAATTGTTGTTGGTGTCTGCCGCAGCCCTCACTGCCATGCTCGGCGGCTGTGGCGCCATCGGTGCCATCACGCCGGTCGGCAATGCCCTTGGCATTGCCAGCCAAGTCGGCACACCGCTGCAGGGGCTATCCGACTACCAGTACGACCACGGAAACCTGAATTGGTGCGAAGTCGGCTACTTCAAAAAGTATTACGCGGATGGCACACACACCCCTTACGACTTCTTCAAAGTGCGCAGATGCATCCACGAGGAGCGTCTGCTGCGGGAAATGTTCGGTGAGGGGTATTGCACCGGCGTCAAGGCTCGCGAGAACGCTGGCTGGTCCGACTGGCTTCGGACTCAGCTCACGAAGCCGCACCAGCGATGGCTGACTGGCGGGGATGACAACATGAAGGTGAATGGTGTGCCGTGGCAACAGTTCCGCTACACGACCGGCTTCAGGGGTGATTCGGTATGCGGCTACGCGCAAAACCTCATCAAACTCGGCGGGTTCATCAACTGGAATCTCCAGTACATGAACGGCGCCGGCCAAGCCTTTCGCGCCTACTTCGCCAAGCACTCTGCAGCGCTCCGTGAGTACAGAAAGCTCCAGCAGCTCGGAATGTCCAAGTAAGCAACGCCCCATCTACCGGGAACGCGCCGAATTTCGCGGTCGAGGGGTACAGACGCCGGGCAATCCAGCCCGGCACTCAAATCTGGAGAACATCGATGATTCGCAAAATGATCTTGGCGGCACTGACCGCCCTGCCGCTACACGCGGCCATGGCGACCCCGCTGTCCTGGGACTGCCAACACAACGAACCCGCCGGAACCTGTGTGGGGACCGGCACGGCGTCGTTGAATTCTGACGGAGGGCTGGAGAGCGAAAGCGTGTCCTGCACCCTTGTGGCTGGGCAGCCATCGAGTTGCCACGTCGATATTGCTCGTGAAGGGCGCGGGCAACACTACCAAGCAACGCGGCCAAGCGACAGCACGGTGGACAGCCTTGTCTCCCAGCTTGTGCCTGGGGCAATCCCAGGCAGTTCTGCGCCGATTGCGTGGCAAAAATGGAAGTGTCATGACGCAGGAAACTCTGGATCGTGTGGTGGATCTGCAGACATCACCGTTACCACGTCCATCGACGCCTACGTCTATAGCACCGCCTCGAACGGAAGCATGAGCCCAGACGGGACCGTTCACGACAGCACGAGCACGGGAATGGATGCCGTGTCCATTGCCATGCAACCGCTCTCCCTGCCGCCGGTGAACGCGCCCAACCAATATGGTCCATCGCCTCTGGCATGGAATTGCTCGGCTGTGCCTGGCGTCTGCATCGGTTCAGCGAGGTTCCTCAATCCAGTCGGCATGAGAGGCGTCAGCAAAGCGCCGTGGATCGGCATCCTCACCAAGACTGCCCGATGTGTCGGCAAAACGTGCGGCATCAGCATCAATCACTCCGCTTTCCCCACGTCGAAAACCGGCCTCGAATACAACGGGAAGGTGCTGCAAGACTGGGAATGGGGGGCAAGGTTAGGCGGCCAGGATTTGTTCGGCGGCCAATCACCTGGCCAGCCACATCATGCGTTCTGGGACTGTGCTTCGGGGCAATGTGCTGGGCGGGCGACGTTCGATCTGGCTACCCCATTGCAGGGTTACTTGCAGACCCGCATCCAATGCCGCAACACAAGGCAAGAGGTCAGCAGCTTGTGCTTCGAGCGCGTTGTGAAAGGCAATGGCTGATCTGTGGTTGCACGGGCTCGCCACGCGCCAGCACGAGACCCCGCAATAGGCCGCATCGCAGTCCGCCGGCCGCGTCAGTCCTGCAGCTGGTACAGATTTCTTTTTGTTCTCGCTGTTGATCCCAGGTTAGCGGCAGTCGCGCGGTAGTCAACGGGGGTATCTATAAAAGCCCGCAACACTCGCTGTGCTCGCGTTTCACGCTTTTACAGACACTCCCCCGTCCTTCGCTTCGCTGCGGCCCGCAACAGGCCGCACGTCGCCCTTGCCCGATGGGGCGGGTGACGACCACGCTTTGTGCCGCTCTAGGCGCTTCGCGTCAGCGAGAACAGCCTCCTGACAAGTTCTTCCACCCACTTTCAGGAGTTCATCATGTCCAACGTCGAATCCGTCAATTTCGCATCCCTCGACAAGGATTTCCGCCCAGACTGGTATGCCATGCTGAACGATGTTCTGGCCACGCCTGGCACGATCTCCGCCGCATACAGAACCTTCCACAGTTACAGCGTCGGCAACGCCATCCTGGCGACGATGCAGGCAGCCGCACGTGGCATGCAGATCGGCCCTCTGGCCAGTTTCAATCGCTGGAAGGAACTTGGCCGCCAGGTCAAGAAGGGCGAGAAGGCCATCGCGCTCCTGATGCCCGTCCAGATCAAAGCCAAGCAGGATGCCGCAGCAGTCGAGCAGGACGCGGATGAATCTGAAGGTCGCTCCTTCACGATCTTTGCCCTCAAGCGCAACTGGTTCATGGAATCGCAGACCGAGCCGATGGCTGGCGTCGAGCAGCTGCCCATCGAGCAGCCTGCAATCGGGTGGAACAAGCAGGCCGCACTCCAGGCGCTGCAAGTCAATCAGGAGGTCTACACGCAGATCGATGGCAATTGCCAGGGGTACGCGCATGGCAACACGATTGCCATCAATCCAGTTGCAGCCCTGCCGATGAAAACGACGTTCCACGAACTGGCCCACATCCTCCTCGGGCATACGAAGTCTGGTGTGCGGATGCTGGATGGCGATGATCTGGCCCGTGGGATCATGGAGGCAGAAGCGGAGTCGGTCGCCTTCATCTGCTGTGCAACCCTTGGTCTCCCCGGTCTGGATGAGGCCCGTGGCTATGTTCAGCACTGGCTGAGTGGTGGCCTCGGACGCCGGGAGGAAGATGCTGAGCAGTTCCGCGTCAAGTCGGCCGCCCGGATTTTCTCGGTCGCCAACCGGATTCTGAAGGCAGGGATACCTGCATAAGAGACGCCCGGCCTCGCGCCGGGTTTAGATTTCGCGCATGAGGGGTACTCCTGCGAGCGATGTGCTCGCGCCAACGGAGTCTCCGATGAAACCCACCATCTCACGCCGGGCTGCGATTTCCGCTGCTCTCGTCCTCACGGCGTCAACGCCCATCGCCCGCGCTGGCATTGTGCGAGGCATCGACCAGGGCAGCCAACACAGCTCAGGCAGCCGCAGCAGCCATAGTCAGCAGGCCAGCGTGCAAGTTAGCGCGTTGCAGCTGATCGGCGACGTGATGCGCCATGCGGATACGGACCCGGCGCTCGACCCTGCGCACCAACTGGCCACCAGCCGCTTTCTACAGGCCCTGGTGCCGCTCACCAACGGCTGGCCCAGCGGTGTCGATCCTGTGTTCGACCGCAGCGGTGCCGACGCCTGGTGCCGTCTGCAAGCGCAAACGTCACTGTTCGCCGACCGGCTCGCTGCATGGCTTGCCTCCCACGCAGTCCATGCGACTTATGACAGCCCTGATGCGGCGCAGGCGGCGCTACTCAAAATCTTCCGGGCCATCCCCGCTGGCAATCTGCAAAGCGCCTGGGCACGCGCCGGCCGTGATGTGGCCAGCGGCGAAGTGGCAATCGACGAGACGGGCGGCGCAGGCGTGCATTTCGCGGTGGCCGCCATGTCCTTCAGTAACGCTGGCACGAGCGGATGGCAAATCAGCCGTGGCGGCGGCAATCCGTTTTTCGGCGGCGGCGATGCGGGCAGCTATATCAGCGGTAAGCAGTACCAGTTCACGATTACAGGCGGCTTCGAGCGTCACCGTGGCATCGAACGCGGCCAGCAGTTCAACTGATAGTGAATCCTCACAGCGGCCCGGCGGGCGGGCTGCGAAACCGAATTGGAGATGACGATGCAAGCACAGTTTTTGGAAATAAGGGAATTGGCGGATGGCGCAGCGGAGTTCGCTTTGAAGGTGCCAAAGATCAAAGAGGACATCTACGTGATGTGCCCGCGTGACAGGGCGATGCCGGCCCGAATAACAGTCTTGGATCAACGATGCGAGCTGCGTGCCTTGCTGACCGATCGAGAATGGCTTCAATGCAGACTTGAGCAGATCAGGGATGCGTCGGTGTCGATTGCCGAGACATTTTTCAGGCTGAGAGATGCGGGAACGGTCGGTCCCTGGATTGATCTTCGCGGTGGCGACCCTCAAGCCGATCTTCTCGTGAATGCATTTGAGCAGTTCTACGTTGACATAGCTTGCTCCCCTGGAGGTTAACCGTGTACAAAACCAATCTGCGCAAGGTCGGCGGCTCGATCATGCTGGCGGTGCCGCCTGCCTTCCTTGACCAACTGCATCTGCAAGCCGGTGCGACGGTCGGCCTGACGGTCAATCACGGTTGTCTGGTGGTCAATCCAAGCCCGCGACCGCGCTACACGCTCGCCGAGCTGCTGGCCGACTCGGACTATTCGCGTTCCGCAACCGGCTGCGGAACGCGAATGGGTCGATGCGCCCGCTGTAGGTGGCGAACTGCTTTGATGCACATGCACGATGACACGATGACCTGGTGTTGGCTTCACTATCCACAGATCATGTGGACAACATAGGGGGCCGGCGAGACGAACCCGCGTCACAACACGCTTGAGCTGGCTTGCCCATTTTCTGGGCAGGATTCCAGATCGTCTGTTTCGCGCCTGGGGGGTACGGACATCAACCCGTCCCATAGGAGCATTCATATGAACACCCGACCCCCTGGTCTACGCCTGCTGCCTCTCGTCCTTTTGCTTGGCCTCGGCGCCTGCTCGCACAACAACGGCATCAACGTCGATACCGGGCAGCGGGAAACGAACGCGGCCAAGTCCAGCATCACGGCCAACACAAACAAGTCAGTCACCGCGACGCACAACTCGGGCCAGCAAACCGAGATGCCAGCGGCGGGGCTGATCTATCAAGCGCTGTCCCAAATCACTGGGGATCTGCAGGCCAGCTCGGCGGCTGATCCGTTCATCCAGCATCGGATGCCAGTCGCTCATCCTCACCAGGTGGCAGCAGCGCTGATCCTGGCCACCGCCGAGCCGGTGCAGGGCTGGCCCGCGTGGACGGCGGGCGGTGACGGAAATTTCAATGACAGGCTCGCTGGGGAGTTCATCCAGCGGCAGATTACCCGCGTGCAATTCGCCGACGCCATCATGGGGGCGCTTGCTAACGCGATGGCCGGTGCGCCGCTGACTGACCCGGCGGCCGCGCGAGCGGAAATCGTCAAGCGCTTCCGCGCGTTGACCTTTGCCGACCTGCATTCGGCATGGCTTGATGCGCAACACATCGCGCATCGGCAGTTCGCGCGCAATGTGACCATCGCCAATGGCGCACAGCCTCCTGTGCATTTCATCGTCGCCGCCGCAGCCGGTGCCGAGCAGGCGGATTACTCCGCCGATGCCCAGGGCTGGCAGCTCAAACATTTTGGCATCCCCTGGTTTGGCGGCGGTGCCATCGACGGCGAGATGCGCAAGCTGACCTTGGCCAGCGGAGTGGACGCGAAGATCGACACGGGCGTCAGCACGGCCGGCGGCGTGGATACGGGCAACGAAGCGCATACCGCTGGCAGCGCGGGGGTCAAGTGACGCGGGGCGGGCATTACGCCACCGCCCTGGCGCTTGCTGGAGCCGCCTTGCTACCGCATGGCCTGGCCTTCGCGCTTGGGGCTGCCGCAGGGGCGGATGCGCCCGACTATCTGGAGGTGCCACTGTTCGACGCACTGGGGCGTCGTCGCAGCCTGATCGCGCATCGCACCTGGACGCACTACTGGCCGTTCTGGGCGGCGCTTGCCGCATTCGCGGTGATCAGCATGCCCTGGGCCGCAGGTTCCGCACTGGTGGCCTTTGGATATGCCCTTGCGGGGCTCCTGCATCTCGGTATGGACATCCTCACGCCAATGGGCATCCCGTTGCGCTGGCCGCCCGTGGGCCGTCGCACCAGCCTACGTGTCTACAACACCGGCTCGCTGCGTGAGGTGGCCATCATCGGCCTGGTGTGGGGTGCTGCAGGCTGCCTTGTGCTAGTGGCATCGGCAGTGATGTGGCTTTTCGCGTGGCTTTGAGCGCCGACAGGCGCAACGGCGGCATCCAACCGGGCTGAATTCAGCCCCCAGCCCTAGAAGCCGCCCCGTGTTGGCTGGGGTGGCGCCCGCCCCTCGCCCGCAGCCACGCTTCGCGGTTGCGGGCTTGTCCGGTGGCCACGAGCAAGGCGACCACTTACGCCGGAAGCCACGCTGCGCGGTTCCCGGCTCGCCCTCTATCCAAAGGACTAGCCAGCGCCCGGCAAGCCGGGCGAGGGATGACGGTCGGCGTGGAGAGCCGCCCGTCAAGGACGTTCCACAGCTTGGTTGCGCAGGGCCGGGATGTGCCACTCGCCGACCTTGCGAGTCCTGCCAGCTATGGAGCCGCCCGACTTTTTCCCCGGCCAAGCGCTGGCAAGGGCCACGCCAGCCCGTAAACGGGCGGCCCCAAGGGGCCGGGCGGGCGCCCTGTCATGCCCCTTGCCGCTTAAAGCCACCGGGGAAAAAGCTCGTTTTGTGAGGCGGCTCCATACCCGGCAGGACAAGACACACGGAGGTCAATCATGAGTAGCAAATCCCTATACACCCCCTACGCAACCAAGCCGCTCCACGCCCAGAACGCGCAGCTCTCCACCCCGGCAGGTGTGCAACACCACCTGGAGAAATCGATGAAAAACACCCGCAAATCCATGCTCAACACCACCGCTTCTGCAGCCACTTTCTACCCCGCAGAGCAGGCAGCCGCCATCGACAAAATCACCCAGAACTGCGCAGCCGCTGGGTTTGTTCTGCAGCAACCCCCTGGGGATGCCGATGCGATGCGTCTGCGCAATGACATCGATTGCCTGGCGGCCTTTCAGCGCCTTTCCAAGGCTGCCACCGGCCTCACCACCGCCCTGCATGGCCGCGCACTTCAGCATTACCTGCGGGGCCTTCAAGCTGCCAAAAACATCCTAGCCCTAGGCATCGTCGCGCTGCGCAATGGCGACCTTGAGCGGCTGGAAAAACTGGCGGACGCCGCTCAGCATGCCCTGACCACAGAGCTTGAAGCACGCGCGCAGCGCGAGGCCGCAGCGCTCCCTAAACGGCGCCATCACTGAACCCTGACCCCCGCCGATTTCGCAGGCTGGGGGTACTCATGAAAGCCGGGCAGGTTGCTCGGCGATACCTGGAAGGACGCAGATATGGACAAGATTTTTCTACTCGCGGCTTGGGCAATTTTTGCAGCAGTTGTGACTGCGCTGTTCTCACCACTCGCGCAGTTCGTCACCGTTTTTCTAGCCCTTGCAGGCTGGATTGCAGGCGATGCGATGCGCAGCCGGCGCTGGCTGCAGTGAGATTTTTGTGAGGTTCTGCACTGGACACCTTCACTGATTTCAGCCGAGGCCGACCGACTGGCGCGTTGCGAAGAGTCGGCAATACAACAGAGGATTTTCATCATGATGCTAGAAGTTGGGAAGCTCAAAAAAGTGATCAAGTTGATTTCTGATCCTGGCACGTTCAACGTCGAGTTGGCCGAGGCGGCAGCGCACCGGGCAGGCGCATGGAGTCAAGAGGCAAAAGGCGCTTACATCGCCAATGCGCAAATCCGTCATGACGCAACAGGCGAGGCGCACAGGGAAAGCTTCGGCGCAGTGACGGCCGCGCTGGACTCTGTGGCTGGGAGGATCAACACCAGTCTGAATGCGGCGGAGATTTTCGATGCCGCAGAAGCTGCTGAGCGCCGGCTGGACACTCTGGGCCTCAAAAAATCCGAGCGCACCGGGGCCGTGTTCTATCTCAGCGAGGCCGGGCCATCGGCCAAATCCTATGGGTACAGCAAGGCCGAGCTAGTCGCCCAAATTCAACGTCGTAGTGATGGCACGTGGGTCCTAACCCACGTCGCCCGCACCAATGTTTGGCCGCAATCGCCACGGCAGCGCTTTTTGTATCTCACACCGGCTCAGCGCGACGCCGCGATCAATGTAGCTATCAACCGTTGTCGGCTCAAGTTTGACGTGCAACCCCAGGCATCGGCCTGACGGCAATGGCAGCCGCCAGCGCTCGATTTCGCACGCGGGGGGTACTGATACCAGGCCCCTGCCTGGTATCTCATCAACTTCAATTTTTGGAACCTCATCATGAAAACCACTGCCACTCATCAACAAAACCAGCTGTTCACCCGCGTCGCCCGGCTGGTCGGCTATTTGGCTTCTGCCAAAGCCGGTGCATGGCTCCTCGCCATGATCTTGCCCTTCATTTTTTCGGCCTTCGCTTCGCCGAGCGCAGCGCAATCTGTGGGCGCCTATCCGGTCGGGGCGCCCATTTGGTTCGCACTTTCCATCCCCATGATCGGCGCTGGCGTCGGCATCTTTTTGTTCTGGGCTTGGGCGCGCTTCGACAGCCTCGGCGATTCGCCGTCAGCTCTCGATGATGTTTGGGATCGCGCGGCCGAAATGCTCCGCTCGGACCCCAACGCGCTTGGCGAGGGGCGAGACGCCGACACTGCGCGAATTGTTCTGGCGCACAAGCTGGCGCAGGAGAAGGCTAGCGCCCACATGAATGGAAATGGGCATGAAGCTGATTCGGTTGCTGCAAAAGCTTGACCGCGTGAACCGGAGGATTGCCGCCGCTCATCAATCTGATGGGCGGCGGCGAGTCGAGAAGGTCAAACCAAAATTCAGAAAGGAACTGATCCATGAAGAACATCGATTCCCTCATTCGGAAGCGCGAAGCGATTGAGAAGAAGATTGCCGCTGCGAAGGCTGCTGAAAAGCGAATGGCCGCAGTCGCAGGCATTGCTGAAAAGGCTGGGTTGCTAAGCCTGACGGATGACCAGTTGGAAGCCGCATTTCTGCAAGTCGCGCAGCGGGCTGGCATCAAGGAGTCGGCTGCGCCCGGCGCTGGCGAGAAAGCGTGACCTACCGCCCGGCCTGCAAATTTCGCGGGCCGGGGGTACTGGTGCCGGGCACGCTGCTTGGCGCACATCAATCCAACACTTGGAACCTCCTCATGAAAAAATTCCTCATCCTCTCCTCGCTTATGGCTGCGGCTATCGGACCCGCGATGGCAGGTGGCATCTCAACGCACGGCGAGACCTCTGCAATGTCTGCCGGGCCGTCCGTCTCTCAGCCCGTCGCCACTTCGATCTCTGTAGCTTCGAGCACGAGCCATAGCTCTGACTCGGCAATGTCGCAATCCAGCTGGCAATCGAATGCCTGCCCCCCATCGAATGTGAAAACCGGGCGGGGACAATGCGAACTCCCGTCCGCGCTGTACGGTGTCAATAGACCTGTGTACCTGGACTATCAGGTCGGAAAAACTTTCTGGGGAAAGCGGAAAGTTGATGGGGTAATCCGTTCTGGAGCGCGGATACCCGTGATCAGCTTTCAGTCGCATGCGCTCCACATTTCATGCACAAAACATGAATGTGAGGAATCCGGCACTGCTGTTGCCCCGATGCCCGCGATTGATGGTTATCGAGATGTCGATTTCACTGCACACTGCCATAAAGGGCCGACCGGGCCTGCGTTGGCCCACTGCACGATCAGCATGTCTGAAAGGGACGCACCTCTGCAATAGCTGGCGCCATTGGCGACGCGATCAAGCCCGGCTTCGTGCCGGGTTTTTGCGTCTGCAGCCTGCCATTTTCTGCGCCGCCTGCGCGAAGCTTTGCACCGCAGTCAGCCGCAGTTTGCACTCCGCTTTCAGTCGGCCTGCAGTGGATTGAGTGGGCCGGTCACTATGTGACCTTCACATGCACACTACGCAGCGCCGCTGCACCCCGACAACAGCCTCCCGGCGCCAGACGCTCAAACCCGCGCCACACAAGGCTTCCAGCCTATCAACGCCAGCCGCCAGCACCCCCCCGCGCACGTTGCTGGCACATACCCCTTCAAACGGGGCCGCGAATCAATATTCATCAGGGCCAGCGGGCGCTGGCAGCAGTACGGCGATTTCGCACGTGCGGGGTACAGATGTCATCAACAACCCAGGAGCAGTTTTCATGAGCACCAAAATCACAATCCGCCTTAGCGATGAGGAACACCACCGCCTCGCGCGTGCGGCCAGCGACCACGGACTGACCGTGACAACAACCTGCCGATTGCTGCTGCAACGTGGTCTCGACCGTGCGGATTTCATCGGGGCACTTGAGCGCCACGAATTTTTTCTGCATGAGATTCTGGCCCGCAGCATGCAAGCCGGGTTGATTGCCAGCGGCAAATTCCACGACGGCCAAGCCGCGCTGGACAAGGCCCGATTAGGTGTTAAGAAGTTCGTCGAAAAGCTGGACGGCGGCGACGATTTGCAAGTCGCCGTTGAGGAGAACTGACATGGCAATTCAAAAATCAGCAACGGGGGATCTGCTGCGCGGCAGCGAGGTTTTTTGGCACCGCCTGACCATGTCGATGCGCACGTACTTGATGGGCAGCGTGGCCTTTTCTGCAACAGCGCTGCTGGTCGTTTTCCTGCTGAGTGAAGCGTTGGTTCCGACCAATACACGCGCCGGTGCGTGGGCGCATTTCAAAGCCGAGGCTGCGCTGATGGCGGAAATGCCGCATTCGTCGATTGGCATCAGCATCACTGATCCAGCCAGCGGAAAGTCGCTTTCCGAGAATCTGCCGGCTGACCAAATGTCTGAGGTCACTCAGTCCGCTGCGACCCGTGCAGAGATGTGGTTCGCCCTGTTTTTTGCCATCGGCTCCATTGCTGGGCAGTGGGTTTCGCGCAAGCTGCTGCGACATCAAAAGAAGTTTGGGCTCGACCTGTCTCAGGATGAGTTTCTGCGCGGTGGACACCGAGTCGAAGCGGAGCAGTTGACCTCTATGGTGAAAAACCCGAGCCCTTACAAGATTGGGGGTGTCCCGATTCCATCGGCAGCGCTCGCTCGAAATATCCTCTTTACCGGGGGCATGGGAACCGGAAAAAGCCAGGCCATCCTTCCGTTGATGGTGTCCGCACGGCAGAATAAAACGAAGTGCTTGGTCTATGACCCGACTGGAGAGTTCACCGAGTACTTTTACCGCCCAGGCATTGACCACCTGCTGAACCCCTTCGATTCCCGCTGCGAGGCGTGGACCGTATTCGCCGACGCGCGCGGAGAGTTCGACTTTGGCAGTTTCTCGACCTTCTTTGTGCCTGAAAACAAAAAGAGTTCTGACCCGGTTTGGGACAACGCCGCACGTCTTTTGATTGAGGATGCCTTTCGGATCGTGTATTCCCAAGCACCAGAGAGGCGCACCATGGCGGCTGTCCGCGAATTGATCTTGCAAGAACTGCAAAGCCTGGCTTACCTCTTGCAGGCGTACAAGCTCTCAAGCGCTGGCACGATCAGCCCCGCCAATGACAAGGGCGCAGAATCTGTGCGCTTGACGCTGATGTCGTCCCCGGCGATCCGGTGTTTCGACTACCTGCCTGTCCCGCCTAGTGAGGAAGCCGCATTCTCGATTCGACGTTGGGCCAATGCGGAGGATGATTCATGGCTATTCATCTCCAGCCGAGCTGACCTGCATGAATCGATCAAGCCCTTCGCCAGCGCTTGGATTGAAATGGCACTTCTTGGCGTGATGTCCGGCAAACGCCCCGATCACCAAAAAATCAATGTCCTACTGTTCCTGGATGAATTGGGCAGCTTGCAAAAAATGCGGGGGCTGGAGACTGCGCTGACGCAGGCTCGGAAATTTGGCGTCATGACCATCGCAGGCATCCAGAACATCGCGCAACTGGAGGAGGTCTATGGGAGTGAAGCGGCCACCACCCTGATTGCCAACCTTCAAAACAAGTGCGTGTTGCGCGCCGATGATGAAAAATCGGCAGAGCGTTATTCAAAAATCCTAGGGACAGAGGAAATCGAGGAAAGCGCGGAGTCCAACAACTTTGGCAGCGATGCGGGGAAAGGCGGCATCAATCTGCAACGCCAGCGACGTGACCGTGCGCTCGTCACCATGAGTGAAATTCAGTTCCTCCCCGACTTCATCGGGTTCCTGAAATTGTCCGGTGGATACCCTGTTGCCAAGGTTGCGATTCAGCGGCGTAGTTATGAAAAAATCGCGCCGGACTTCATCCCACGCACGGGACTGGAAGCGCGCGCTATCACCCCATCCCCTGTTGTTCGTCTGAACGAGGACGGCGAGCAGTTTGTTGTTCCCGCACCGGAGATCATGCAGCGATTTCCAGGCGCAGGAGTTGTCCCCTTACCTGTCGATCAGGGAGCTGATGATGTGGTGGATGAGGATGATCTTCCATTCACTTTGCCCCCACAGGGCGATGATGACGTTGATGGAAATCGATCTGGCCAATCTGGCAACAACGACGCCTTCGACATCCTCGGATTCTGATTGCCCTGCCCCAAGCTGCCGGCCCGCGTGAGCGACCCGGCGCTGAGACTCACCTGCACGTGATTTCGCGGTCGAGGGGTACGGATGCGGGCGGCGTGCTCGCATCACCTGAGACCAACCATGATTTCGAGCAAAGCCATTTCAGGCGCCGCAGCGGCGGCGGGGTATCACTTCGAGAAAAACTCTCAGCAGGCAAACGCGAGCCATGACAAGGGCGCGGAGTATTACGCCAAGGGCGAAGTGCGCAGCGCCTGGGGCGGCGAGGGAGCCGCCCTATGGATCGGGGAAAACGGCTCCGCAGTTGGCCAAGGTGCGCAGGTCGAAAAGGAAGATTTCATCCGAGTTCTGGAGGGTCGCGTCCGCGATCTGATGGGGCCGCGAGAGGCCGAGGACCGCCAGCTTGGCCGCGTGAACAAGGGAAAGCATGAACACCGTGCGGGGGTCGATTTCACGTTCTCGCCGTCCAAATCGGTCTCCATCGAATCCGAAGTTTTTGGTTCGGAGGATGCGCGGCGAGCCCATGAGATCGGTGTGCAAGCCGCCATGGATTTCCTGGAGCGCGAAGCAGCGCAGACGCGGGTGGATGAGCGCTTCGTCAAAACGGGCAACCTCATCTACGCCAAATTTGAGCACTCGATTTCGCGCGAGCTGGACCCACAGACCCACACCCACGTTGTGATCGCCAACATGACGATGCACGAGGGCCGCTGGATGAGCCTCAGCAACGAGCGTCTGCTGGAGCTGCGAACCACTGCAGATCAGATTTACAAGGCCACCATGGCCCACGAGTTGCAAAGGGCTGGCTATCGTCTCGAATTTGCGCCTGATGGGAATTTCGAGCTGCAGGGCTACGCCCAGGAACAACTCGACGAATTCTCCCTGCGGACGCAACAAATCGATGCGTGGCTGGCCGACAAGGGCATTGACCCATCCCAGGCCACGGGCGCTGACCGGACGCTGGCCTTCTACTCCACCCGCGCTGCCAAAACAGCACCTGACAGCGCGGAGCTGCAGCGTGAGCAATGGCTGGAACGCGGTCAGGCCGTCGGGCTGCGGGCCGCCGAGCGAAATGAAAAAGGCCGGATGGAGCTAGAGACGACAACCCCGCGCCAGGAAGCCGAGCGGGCCGTGGCGATGGCTAGGGAACACCTGAACGAGCGGGAGATGGCGTTTTCGAGGAAGGATCTGTATGCCAACGCGGCGCGTTTTGTCGAGGGCCGAGCCAGC
The DNA here is from genome assembly GCA_013044035.1 of Burkholderiales bacterium. Classification (GTDB taxonomy): domain Bacteria; phylum Pseudomonadota; class Gammaproteobacteria; order Burkholderiales; family Burkholderiaceae_C; genus Thiomonas_A. The sequence continues at coordinate 5,375 of JABEVE010000072.1, read as the reverse complement.
TACGCCGATCTGGAGGCCGCCATCCAGCGCGAGTTCAAGTCCGGCGAGCTGCGCGACCGGCCGGATGGGAAGATCACAACGAGCAGCGGCATCGAGGCGGAGAAGTTTCTGGCACGCCACCTGGAGGCCGGACGTGGGGTGCACGTCGCGGTGATGACCGACGCCGAGTTCGACAGGAGCCTCGCTGCCTGGGAGAGAAAAAAGGGATTTGAACTGGGCGAAGAGCAGTGCAACGCTGCACGCATGATCCTGACTGATGCCGACCGCTTTCAGGGGGTGCAGGGGCTCGCTGGTACTGGCAAGACCACCATGCTGGAGTTCGTGCGCGAGGCGGCTGAGAGCAAAGGCTGGGCAGTGCGGGGGCACAGCAACGGGGCTGAGCAGGCCCGGAAAATGGAGCAGGAGTCTGGGATCAAGTCCGGCACCACCGCCCGGCACCTGATTGATGAAGAGATCAAAGAAAAAGACGCGATGCTCGCGCGAGCCGCATTGCGCACGTTGGACAGGCGATCCTCCTTATCGCCTCGGCCTGATTTCGAGAAGCTGGAGAAAGACAGATCCGTAACCAAGTCGCAGGACAGCGGCGGGCGCCGGTATTACATCACTCGCAGCGGAGAGACGTATACCGCCGCTCTGTACCAGCAATCACGATCCGTCGAGGTTCGTAATCTGCGCCATGCGGGCCTGACAAAAAAGACCTATTCAGTCGGACGCGATGGTCATGTCTATCGGCAAGGCGGATCGCTCAAATCTGAGGCTGCAGCGGCTGCGCGGCAAGGCATCAATCGCAGTGTGGACGCCTTTTTCGGGCGTGGCGTGGCCAGCCTACCCTGGCGAGCGCTAGTCAAGCATGAGGCCAAGAAAGCGCTTGGCCGACATGAAAACTGGAGCCGGGCGGGTGCGCTTCGAAGCGCACTGGTCAAGGCCCAGATCGGCATTGGTGACGGCCTAGCCCGTTCGGCTGAGTATCGCGCTTTGCAGGCGCAGGCTCAGAGCCGAGATGCAGATAAACCGATACGCATCCTGAATGTGATGGATGAGGCCAGCATGTCTGCGACCACGGATTTCAACAAGGTTGTTAGAACTACCGAGCAGTCAGGGGAACGGACCGTCTTTCTTGGAGACCGGCTGCAGCATCAGTCCATCGGCGCTGGGACAGCTTTCGAGCAGGCGCAGGCGCACATGCCCACAGTTGGGCTGGGCCGTGATTCAATCCGACGCCAGCAAACCGAGGAAGCCAAATCCATCGTCGGCCGCATTCTTGATGGTGACCACGCCGCTGCCGTGCAAGCAACCCCAGCAATTGAAATCCGCCACGCCCAGGAAGCAGCTCTTGTGCAACACCCGGAAAAGGGCCGAGAACAAAGCGACGCGCTGCGTCTGGCCGCGCGGGAGGACAACGCGGCGGTGATAAAAAAATTGGCACAGGATTACGTCGCTTTGCCCCCCGCCGAGCGGGATAACGTCATCGTCATCACCAGCACAAACGCAGACCGGCGGGGGATCAATGAGGCGATCCGAGATGAGCGGAAAGGGCGTGGAGAGTTGCAGGCCGGGGTCAAGGTGGAAACACTGGAACGCACTGACAAAACCGCCTCAGAGTCCAAGCGGGCCGCGTCCTACCGCCCCGGCGAGATCGTACAGTTTGGGGCAAGCTATAAGCAGATCGGGGTCGAGAAGAACGAATATGCACGGGTAGAAAAAACCAGCACCGAGAACAACACCATAAGGTTGCGGCTGGAGTCCGGGCACAGCGTCACAGTTCAGGCAGGCAAGGTCGGTCTGCAGAGTTTTCGGCAGACCGAGCGCGAATTCGCGCCTGGGGATCGGATTAGATTCACGAAAAATGAATCGCTCACGCGACACGAACGGGAAGCGGGGAAAGTGGACGGGGACCGGAAACTGAATGGCATGTCGGGCGTGGTCATGAAAATTCAGGATGGAGTCATGCACGCCCGGCTGGACAGCGGGCGTGAGGTAGCCGTCAATTTGCGTGAATACCGGCACATCGACCATGCCTATGCAACGACATCCGTCAGCGCCCAGGGCCAGACCAAAAATCAGGTGTGGGTTCACCACAATACCGAGGGCGGGCGGCATGGTGATCGGGAGACCTACGTCAATTTGACCCGGATGCGCGAGGTCGCCCAGCTGTACACGCAGGACGTTGCCCAGGCTGCGAAGCAGGCTGGTGTGCGGCTGAATAAGACGGCTGCTGGCGCTTCGAGGGATGAGGTGCGGGCTTATAAGGACGAGCAGCAAGTCAAACAGATGAATGCTGGGCGAGGGTCCGGCAGGGAATCTGCAGCGAGATCCGACCTTGCTGCTGGAAGGCAGGCCGCAGCTCCTGCTGCTGCAAGCCAAGCCAAGATGGCTCGGCCAGCTGCTCAGCCTGCGGCGGCGAAGGGCCGGGATTCGGGGCGGGGGCGTTGATTGGGGCAGGGAGCGGCGTGCCCCGGTCGCTGTCGCTCCCGGAAAATCAAGGCTGGCGAGGGGCGGCTTCCGTGCTGTGGCTGCTTGAATTCGGGCTGGCCGCAATTGCGCCTGTCGGCGCGGTGCCATACTGAGGCTCAAGTGTTCTACGGTAGAACACAACAGCTACAGTCCCAATCAGATACTCACAGGAAGCGATAAAATATGCGGTTATTTGAGTATCCGGTGATGTTCAATCGTGCAAAGGAAGGCGGGTATGTCGTGACTTGCCGCGATCTGCCGGAACTCATCACGCAGGGCGAAACCCTCACTGAGTCCGTTGCCGCATCTAGCGATGCGATGGATGAAGTGTTCGCGGCCTACATGCAGCGAAATCTACCTTTCCCTCCGGCTTCTCCAGCGCGGCGAGGCGAACGGCTGGTTTCGCCTCCAGCCGAGACTGTGGCGAAGGCGGCGCTCTATGTCGCCATGCGCGAGACTGGCTAGACTGAAACATACTGGCATGTGGAGATCGAGCATGGGCGCGCAAGCGATTGACCCGGATACGCAGAGAGCGGTCAAGCAGTTCCTCGGGCTGCTGGCCGGACGCTATGACATGGCCGGAGCGATGTTGTACGGCAGCCGTGCGCGAGGCACACACCGCCCCGACAGCGATGCTGACGTTGCGGTGCTGCTGCGCGGCGAACACCAGCAATTGCTACCGACGACCCTGGCGATGGCGGACGTGGCCTATGACGTGCTGCTGGAGACCGGCGTCAACATTACCCCGCTCCCGATCTGGATGGATGAGTGGGAGCACCCCGAGACCTATTCAAATCCCGCTCTGCTGCGCAACATCGCCCGGAACGGGGTCCGTCTGTGAACGTGTGTAGCCCGCTGATTTCGCGCGGGCGGGGTGAGGATATATCGGCGCCCACTCGCTCGCATTGCCATGCCCATCTCCATTGATCTGCTCATCCTGCTCACCGCCACCTGGGCGGTTTTCGCATCCTCTTTCCTGGCGCATGAACTTGGCCACGCCTGGGCGGCACGCTGGCTCGGCTGCCGCCCAGGTGACATCGAGATCGGCTTTGGCCCTGGCATCAAACTCGGAAATGTAACTTTCCGGGTCATTCCACTTCAGGCGTCAATCCAAACTTTGGGTGATCCATCCGGCTGGCGCGTGTCCGCCATTGCCCTGGCTGGCCCTGCAGCAAGCATGCTACTTGGCAGCATCCTACTGCTGCTCGGCGCTGCCCCCGGCTTGTTTCATGGCCTCCTGCAGGGGATTGGCGGGCTCAATGTCGCCATCGGCCTTTTCAACCTGCTGCCAGTGCCACCGCTGGATGGCTGGCGTGCCATCGAGCCTTTGGTTTTCTGCAGACTGGGGAAACCAAATCAACAGCAGCAAATATTTATGCACAAGGCAGGATTTGCGTTTTTGGGGGCCTCTGGAATTATCTATCTGGCGCTACGCGGCATCGGTTGACGCTTCTAGGATGCCGTTAGGACGGAGAACCACTCCCTCAGTCGAAGGAATACAGAAGAGCGCTCCAATTCTCCTTCGACCGGGCGACATCCCCGGTTTGCCATGCATTACAGATCAGACTTGCATAAATGATTGCAGCGCCGGCAAAAATTGGCGCAGGCGCTTGCGCTTCGGAAATTTCTCTGCCAGAATTAGCAATATGCGTTTCAGCCGCGCCATTTCTTTGATTAACACGCCGAGCGTTATTGCTGGGCGTGCTCAACTGGCGCATGGGCGGCTTGCTGGGAAGGGTTGGACGCCCGGAATGCGGCGTGCAGCCCCAGGCGTTGCGGCGATGGTCCTCGTGCTGCTGGCCGGCCCGATTTGGCATCACCAGATTCAGCCACTTGTTGGGAACTTACTTTTTTGGGGTGCGCTGGCCGCAGTTTTTATGGGCGCCCTGGGTTTGATGGTAACTGGAGATCGTGATGCCAGGGCAACGGCCCAGGCGGAACTAAGCCCAATCTGGGCCGAGTTCGATGCGCAAATCCAAGCGCGGCTTCTGGCTGAAACGGTTCTTGCCCTGCTTTCCAGCCTGCGCGCGGCTGACGCCACCCAAGCCATCGCCAAGCAAAAAAGTAACTTTTCACCCCCGGCCGCCCCAGGCGGCCGCTCGCTTCCCCACCTCTGTCTCACCCCCCGCCTTTGCTCGCGCCCCCGCGCAGCCGCCCAGCGGCTGCCGCGCGAATACTAGCGGGTCCCCCGCGCACAAGCAGCCGCCGCATTCCGGGCGGCTTTTTTTCGCCCGAATAATCTAAACGGGTGGCCCGCACATTCTGAAAATCAGGTGCGGCAATGCGTGCAAATTCCAGAAATTATATTCTGAATCGAGCCGGAAATAATTCCGATCCGGCCCTCGTAAATCTAGTCGTTTTCTATCAAGAAAATCAGCCGCAGATCGACAAAATGCATGTCGATGCAGGCTGCGATGAAACAGAGTGGGGTGCGCTGTTTGAAGCGCAAGTTTTGTCTGGCGGAAGTGAATCAAAATTCTTCAAAAAGTTGCGCGGAATTTTGATGCAGCGCCATGGCAAACGGCGGCCAAAAGAGCTGCATTTGGAAGGCGGCGATAACCCGGAAGAAGTGATTTCTGATTTCTCTGTCGGCGACGTGGAGAAATCAGCTTATTCTGAATTGCAAAGCGAGCTAACAACTCTCGAAGAAAAGGCTGTAAATAATATTGAAATCTCGCGCGAAATCGCAGCTGTGGAGTTTGCCAGAACTCGGAAAAAAGAAGCGGCCTTGAGGATCGGAATTACCCCTCGGCGGATCGAGCAAAAACTGCAAGAAATTCCAGCGCTGCGCAGGCGTCAGCGCGGGCTGTGGGATGGAGATGCTGACCTGCCCCCATCCGCCGTACCAATGTTTCGGCAGGAGTCCTGGTTGAAGGTTACTGGATCTCGTTGTTGGTTGGTGTGAGCTGTTGAGCAGCATC
>JABEVE010000011.1 GCA_013044035.1 Burkholderiales bacterium | reverse complement strand
CCCCACCGCTGCACCCGCCCCCCTGCCCCGGAGTCCACCATGCAACTCAGCAGCCAGTCTTTCCAGGACCAGCAAGCCATTCCGATCCAGTTCGCCTTCTGCAAACCGTCCTCCGTGGGCCATGTGGCCCTGTCGGACAACCGCAACCCCCAGCTGGCCTGGAGCGAGGTTCCTGCCGGCACGCAAAGCTTCGTGCTCATCAGCCACGATCCAGACGTCCCGAGTCGCGCCGACGATGTCAACCTCGATGGACGCACCGTGCCCGCCGACTTGCCGCGCGTGGATTTTTTCCATTGGGTGCTGGTCGACATCCCGCGGGACTGGCGCGCCATCGCCGAAGGCGCCATGAGCGCCGGTGTGACCCCGCACGGCAAACCGCCATTGGCTGGATCCGTGCCGCGCCACGGCATCAACGATTACACCGCCTGGTTCCAGGGCGACCAGGACATGGCCGGGCTGTACTACGGCTACGACGGCCCCTGCCCACCGTGGAACGATGCGCTGCTGCACCACTACATCTTCACGCTCTACGCGCTGGACGTGGCGCATTGCGCGGTGGACGGCGCGTTCACCGGCCAGCAGGTGCGCGCCGCCATCGCCGGCCATGTCTTGGCGCAGGCCAGCATCAGCGGCACCTACACCCTCAACCCGGCTTTGCTGCACGCCGCCTGAAGGCGGGGCCGGGCCCTAAACTGCGCCGCTGCGCCCCGCAACGCCATCAGCCAGCCCACTGCCATGACCCAGGACAGCATCAGCCCGAAGAAGCCACTCAACGTGCAATGGCAGGGACTCATTGGCATCGGCGTCGGCGTTCTGGTGCTGATCATCATCCTGGGCCTGCTGCGCTGGCGCCGCGATGGCTTGCCGGTGGACCCCGCGGAGTTGGAGATGAGCGCCTCCACGCCTTGCATGGTGCAGGCCATCGATGCCGCCACCGTGGGCGGCAAGCCCATCACCTACAGCCAACTCGACAAGCTCAAGGCCCAGTGCGCGCAATGAGCTTGTCCCGCCCTCGCCGACGCCCTTATTTTTTGCCCTTGATGCTGTCGATGTAGTCGGCGATGATGGCAACCTGGTCCTCAGGAATTGGCGCCTTGAAGGCGTTTTTCATCTTGTTGACCTCCACCAGCCAGGCGGCCTTGCCCAGATCGGGCTGGTTCATCACCATGCCGACCGAATGGCACATCAGGCAATAGCTGTTGGCGGCCTTGGCGCCGGCCGAGTCGCCCGGGAACACACGCGTGCTTTCGGGCAGCTTGACGCTGGTGTTTTTGAGGGTGACGGCCTGGGCCGGGCTGGTCAGCAGCAGTGCCCAGGCGGCGAATACGGCAAGCACCAGGCCGAGTGCTGTGATGCGTTGTGTGTTGTTCATGCGGGTCTCCTCGTTCAAACAGCCATCACGGTGGTGGTTTCGACCACATTGCGCATGAAGCCGCCCGGGTTCCAGTTCGGCGTCAAGGGCTGCTGCAGGCCGTCGCTATTGGTACAGCGGGCCATCAGCGTTTGTGAACCTGGGTCCAGCTTCACATGCGTGGTCCATTGGCGGAAGCTGTATTGACCGTAGTCCCTGCCGAGTTGGGTCGGCATCCAGGTCTTGCCGCCGTCGATCGACAGCTCCACCATCTTCACCCCGGTGTCGCCACCAAAGGCGATGCCGCGCACCAGTTCGGGCCGTCCCGCCGGAACCTTCGCGCCTGTCGTGAGATTGGTGACGAAGGAGCGCGGCACCATTTTGTTGATGGGCACGAACTTCACGTCCTTCTCGCCCGGCGTCATGTTCGCCTGCGGCCAGTTGTCGGGAATGGTGTAGGCCGGGTGCATCCAGAAATTGGTGTCCTCGTGGTCGAGCACGGTCACGTGCTGCAGCATCTTGGTCCAGTAGGTGGCGTACCAGCCGGGGACGACGAGGCGGAACGGAAAGCCGTTGAGCAGCGGCAGCGACTGGCCGTTCATCTCCCAGGCGATCATCACTTCGCCGTCGCGTGCATGGTCCACGTCGAGGGATTTCTTCAGGTTTGGCGCCGCGGCAATCACCGGCCGCTCAGATCCCTCGAACTGCACCTGGACCGCGCCGGGCTTGACACCGGCCTCGTCGAGCACGTCCTTCAACCGCACTCCCACCCAGCGGGCGTTGCCCATCGCGCCGTTGCTCCACTCGCCACCTGCCACACGGGGCTGGAAATAACCACGCGAGTTGCCGGAACACTGGTTCACGGCCGCCAGTTCCACATGCTTGAACTTGCGCATGAGGTCGAACACGGTGAATTTGAGTTCCTTGTTCACATGCCCGCCGATGGTCACGGTATGGGTCTTGGGATCCATGTGCGTGGGAATGTCAGCCCAGTGCCAGCGCACGTAGAACTCGTTGACCGGGGTGAATACCCCTTTGTCGTAGACCGAGAATGGCGTTTCCAGCAACGGTGGACGGGTGCGTTGCAAAATCATCGTGCCCTTTTGCGGGAAGGCATGGGTGAGCCTTCGCTCATCGGGCCCGCCGGGCAGCGGCAGTTTGACCATGTCGGCGGCCAGAGCACTGCGTGCGAGCAGCACAGAGCCCAGACCAAGCGCGCCAGCCTGCAGCAGTTGCCGCCGCACAATGGTGTCGATGTCGGGTGTCTTGAATGTCATGATGAATGCCTCCTCCGGGTTCTCACGGCCACTCCTGGCCTGGAATCCGCCCAGCGTGGCGGATGGATGTATTTCAGTTTGTTTCACGACCGAATACAAACCACTGTTTTCGATGAAATCAATCCAATTTTCTGGGATGTGAGTTGCTAGCCTGATTTACTCGGATGTGTATCGATGAACACGAAAACATGCGCATGCGCTGATCAACAGCCCTGGATGCAGCTTCCGGGCAGATGCAAGCGTGCAATGAGGACACGTATCGGCACTTGCGAAAATGCCGAATATGGATTTCTTTATATTGAGCTGAATATGTCGAATGCCCAATAAAGTTACATGCAGCAACATCTTTCGCGTGCCGCCGTGGGGAACCCGTTCTGCTCCTTGAAGCCCTGCCAGCGCATCGCGCATCGGGGCGGCGGGTGGCTGGCGCCTGAAAACACGCTGGCAGGCTTTCAGTCCGGCTTGCAGGTGGATTTCACGGCCTTTGAATGCGATGTCAAAGTGAGCGCCGACGGCGTGCCTTTCTTGTTGCACGACGATCTGCTCGACCGCACCACCATGACCACGGGTCGTGCCAGCTGGCGGCCCTGGGAGCGGCTGGCGCAACTGGATGCGGGCGCCGCGTTCAAGTCCGGATCTGCCGACGAGCGCAACGCCACAGGCCTGCATCGATGCATTCCATCGCTGCAAGGCGTGGCGGAGTTGCTGGCCGGTCATGACGTCTGGCTCAATCTGGAAATCAAGCCCGACGCCGACGCCAGCGCCGCGCAACAGGCCGACTGGGGCATGCGCATCGCCCAGGCTGCGGCGAGGCTCTGGGCCCACGCCGCGCAGCCTCCCTGTCTGTCGTCGTTCGCTCTGCCGGCTTTGCAGGCCGCACGGGACACGGCACCGCAATTGCCCCGCGCCTGGCTGTGCGAAGCCCTGCCACAGCACTGGCGCGAAGCCGCGCAAGCCCTGGCGCTGCAGGCCTTGCATCTGGATGCCAGGGCGTGTACGCCGGAGTTGGTGCAAGCCGTGCACGCCGCGGGACTGTCCCTGCGCCTCTACACCGTGAACCAGGCAGCCGCGCTGGAGCAGTGGCGCGCGGCAGGCGTCGACGGCCTGTTCACCGATGCGGTCGACCTCGGGCCGGCGCCCGCGTCAACACAGGTTCTTGACCATGATCCGACGCGTGCCAGACCGTGACCAAAATCGTCGGTGCTTCGTGCCGTGCGAACCCGCGCGGGCAGGCCCGGCGCCGCATTGGGCAGACCGATGCCACCCCCTTCCCGATGACGCAGCGGCCGTCAAGCCGCACAACCGGGGGCACGCCCCGCCATGACCGAGCCATTTCGCCTAGGCATTTTGTGCGCCATGCAGGCCGAGCAGCAGATGCTGCTGCAACAACTCATCCCCATACAGCCACAGCGGCTGCACGGCAAGCGTGTTTATCACCGCGGTCGACTGCATGGGCACGAGGTGGTGATGGTGTTGTCGGGCATCGGCAAGGTAGCGGCGGCGACAAGCGCCACCAGCCTGATCGCCGAGTTCGGCTGCCAAGCATTGCTGTTCACCGGCACCGCCGGTGGTTTGGGCGATGCTGTGCGGATCGGCGACATCGTCGTCGCGCGTGACCTGCTGCAACACGACCTCGATGCCTCACCGCTGTTCCCACGCTTCGAGGTGCCCCTCACCGGCACCAGCCGCTTCGCCGCCGATGCCCACTGGTCGGCGCGTTTATTGCTGGCAGCACGAGCCGCCATCGCCGGGGCCTTGCACGGCGCCTCCGGGGCGGCACGCCTGAAGTTGCTGGGCATCGCTGCACCGCGTGTGCACCTCGGTTTGTTGCTCAGCGGCGACCGCTTCGTCAGCGGAGCGGCTGAAGCACTGCATCTGCGCGCAGCCCTGCCCGATGCCTTGGCGGTGGACATGGAAAGCGCTGCCGTGGCCCAGGTGTGCGCCGACTATGGCGTCGCCTTTGCCGCGGTGCGCAGCATCTCCGATCGCGCCGACGCCGACGCTCACCTGGATTTCGACCGCTTCACCATCGAGGTGGCGCGACATTACAGCGCCGAGGTCCTGCGCCTGGCTTTGCTCACCGACTGAGACCCGCGCGAGGCAGGCCGCCAGCCGGGAAATGTTCCTTGATGTAACCGTTAGTATGCGAATGTTCATCGCTGCCGACTGACATCACTTCATGCTCACTCCAATCTGGCAACTGCTGGCCACAGGCGATGCGGCCATCTGGCACATCGTCGGTGTCTCGCTGCGCGTCAGCGGCACCAGCGTCGTACTGGGTTTGCTGTTCGGCCTGCCGCTGGGAGCCTGGCTCGCCGTGCACACGTTTGCCGGGCGCGGCGTGCTGGTGGCGCTGCTCAACAGCCTGCTCGGCCTGCCCTCGGTGATCGTCGGTTTGCTGGTGTATCTGCTGTTGTCGCGCAGCGGGCCCCTGGGGGATCTGGGATTGCTGTTTTCGGTGCCGGCGATGATTCTGGCGCAAACCCTGCTCACCACGCCGTTGATTGCCGCCGTGACGCGACAGATCGTGGCCGAGTCCTGGCGACTGCATGGCGACACCCTGCGCTCCTTGCGCCTGCGTGCCCTGCAGCGTGTGCGCTGGCTGTTGTGGGACTGCCGTCATGCGCTCTTGGTCGCAGCGCTCGCCGGGTTTGGCCGGGCCGTGTCGGAGGTTGGCGCGGTGATGATCGCCGGCGGCAATATCGAGGGCTACACACGCACCATGACCACCGCCATCGCGCTGGAAACCAGCAAGGGTGACCTGCCGCTGGCACTGGCACTGGGCACGGTGCTGATGGCGCTGGTGCTGCTGGTCAACGCTGCTGCCGCGCTGCTGCGCCAGCACGCGGCAGCGCGGTACGGGGAAGGCGCATGAGACACCCGCAGAGTCGTCCCGAAGGCGAGCGCCTTCTCAGAAAAACAGCGCCTTGCGGCAAGAGAGCCCGGCGATGACGGAAGCTTCGCTATTCCCCATCACCCTGCAGGGCGTGGGCCTGCGTCGTGGCGCGAATTGGGTCTTGCATGGCCTCGACCTGCAACTCGAGCGCGGCGGCATCACCGCTCTGGTGGGATCCAACGGCGCCGGCAAGACCAGCCTGCTGCGGTTGATTCACGGCCTCGACGCGCCGAGTTGTGGCGCCCTGCGCTTCGCCGGCAAGACGCCACCGCGGGACGGTCTGGCCTTTGCCGCGCAAGCCATGGTGTTTGCGCACACCCCCTTGTTGCGCGGCTCGGTGGAGGACAACTTGCGCCTGGCCCTGGTTGCCACGCCCACTGACGACCACCGCGCATTGCTGAATGCTGCGCTTGACCGCGCGGGCCTCAAGGAGCACGCAAGGCACAGCGCCGCGAGCCTGTCGTCCGGCCAGCGCCAACGCTTGGCACTGACGCGCGCGCGAATGGTGCGGCCTCAATTGCTGCTGCTCGATGAGCCCTGCAGCCATCTCGATCAGCAAGCCAGCGCAGCCATCCTGCGCGACGTGCAAGACCTCGCGGAGCAGGGCATCACCGTGCTGCTCAGTACGCATCGCCCGGAGGAGATTGCGCTGGCGCAGCGGGTGCTGCGCCTCGAACACGGCCAACTGCAAAACAGCCACGAACCGCTTCAGCCCACGCCGCGACGCGGCGGTACCGCACCCCAAGGAGACATCTCATGTTCACCCACCTACGCCTGCACATCGCAGGTCTGATCAGCGCCGCAGCACTGGCCCTGTGCCCGCTGGGGGCGCAGGCGCAAGTCGAGCAGGAAGTCGCACGCGGCATTGTCGTCGCATCCACCACCTCCACCGAGCAGTCAGGCTTGTTCGGCCATATCCTGCCGCTGTTCACCAAGGACACCGGGATTGCCGTGAAGGTGGTGGCCGTGGGCACGGGGCAGGCGCTGGACATCGGCCGGCGCGGCGATGCCGATGTGGTGTTCGTGCACGACCGCGCGGCGGAAGAACGCTTCATGGCCGAAGGTTGGGGCGTGGGCCGGCGCGATGTGATGTACAACGATTTCGTCCTCGTCGGCCCGAAGTCCGATCCGGCGGATGTGGCGCAGGCCAAGACCTTGGCGGACGCGTTGCGACGCATCGCGGCCAGGCAGGCGCTGTTCATCTCGCGCGGCGACAAGAGTGGCACCCATGCCGCCGAGTCGCGCATCTGGAAGCAGGCGGATGTCGATCCCGTGGCCCTGGGGCGCGGCAAGTGGTACCGCGAAATCGGCGCTGGCATGGGGCAGGCGCTCAACACCGCTGCGGCTTTGGGCGCATACACACTGAGCGATCGCGGCACCTGGCTGGCGTTCAAGAACCGCGGCGATCTGACCATCGTGATGCAAGGCGACCCGGTCCTGTTCAACCCCTACGGCGTCATGCTGGTCAACCCCGCCAGACACCCGCAGGTCAAGGCCGCGCAGGGCCGCGCTTTCATCGACTGGCTCACATCACCCGCCGGCCAGCAGGCGATCACCAGCACCAAGATCAACGGCGAGCCGCTGTTCTTCCCCAGCGCGAAGACCGGGCTTTGAGCGTCGCACGAGGCGCTCCACCCCGTCACGGCAGCCTCAGGCGGGTTCCACCTCGGCCTTGCGCGCTGGGCGGCCGGCCACCAGGGCAAAGGTGAACAAGCGGCATTCGATCGGCCCGTTGTAGACCACGTGGCGCCGCGCCGGCTTCAGGCGCAGGGCCTTGTCGGCCTGCAGGTCGGCCAGCAGCAAGGCGGCATGCCAGCCGACGAAGCGCTGCTTGAGCACGTCGCCCAGGCGCGGCAGGAAGTCTTCGGCCTCGCGGCCCTTGGCCTCGATGCGCTCGGCATACGGCGGGTTGGTGACGATGTGCCCCGCCTGACCCGGCGTCAGTTGCACTGGCGGCACCGCGTCCATCACATCGGCCTGCTGGAAGCGAATGGCGCCCTCCACCCCGGCGCGCTGCGCGTTGGTGCGCGTGAGCTGCACCATGCGCGGGTCGATGTCGGCGGCGATGATGGCCGCCGGCGGCGCGCGCCGCGCCGCGTTGGCAGCCTGGCGCAGGCCGATCCAGACGCCGCGATCGAAGCCCTGCAGGCGCTCGAAGCCGAAGCTGCGGCCCAGGCCCGGAGCGATGTTGCACGCCATCTGCGCCGCCTCCACGGCCAGTGTGCCGGCGCCGCACAGTGGGTCGAACAACGCGGCGTGCGGAGTCCAGCCCGAGAGCATCAGCAACCCGGCGGCGAGGTTCTCTTTCAATGGTGCCTCGCCATGCTCGGTACGCCAGCCGCGCTTGAACAGAGCCACGCCCGAGGTGTCGAGGTACAGCAGGGCTTCGCTCGCGGTGAGGTGCAGTTGCACCCGCACATCGGGCTGTTCGCGATCCACGCTGGGGCGCTCTTCGCCGCGCGCGCGAAAGTGGTCGCAAACACCATCTTTCGCGCGCAGGGCGGTGAACTGCAGGCTGTCGAGAAAACCGCTGCCGCGAGCGGGGCTGTCGTGGCCGCTGCCGGCCGTGGCCGGCCAAACCGGCTTTTTGCCGGGGGCGCGCTCCGCTGGAATGCGCTCGGCGGTGATATCCACCCGCAAGGTTTGCGACGGCTTGAACCAGCGCCCCCAGGGTAGCTTGAGCGCCAGCCGATAGACGTCATCGGCTTGCGTCACCGGGGCGCGGCCCAGGCAGAGGAGTACGCGCGAGGCCAGGCGGCTGTGCAGGTTCAGGCGCATCACATCGTCGAGCGTGCCACGCGCCGGCACGCCGCTGACCACGGCGTCGCCAACTTCCAGCGTGACACCGCCGATCTGTCGCATCTCCGACGCGAGCATGGCCTCGAGCCCGCGCGGGCAGGGCAGAAACAGGGCGTGAAGATCGGGCATGGCTGGCTCGCGGGCAAAGCCTGCAGCTTAAGTCAACATGGAGCGAGTCTCGCACACGCATCGCGCCGCCGCCATGACTCGTGCCGCGGCGCGCCGCTGCCCATGTGGGATCGCGACGACGAGGAGATCGGACGCAGGAGATACCCTGTGATGCATACAAGCCTTGGTAGTCCGCCGTGCAGAAACCTGCCATCATGCATACTTCACGCAGACACCGCACTCCGTCGCAGACTTTGTTCCGCCACGATCATGTTCGGCACCAGCAACGATTCCCCCACAACGACCTCGATTCCATGAAGCGACCCCCACGGCTCACCTCGAATCTGCTGTTTTCCTTGCTGCTGGGCCTGACCCCCGTTGCGCATGCGGCTCCAGCACCGGCTTCGCCAACGCTGATGCTGGGCATCCAGAATGGACTGGTGCAGGAAAACGCGGTCGCACTCGGCAACACCGCGCAGGAATTCGCCGATGTGATCGGCACTGCGGCGGGGCGCAAGGTGATTTGGGAAGCCAACTACGCCAAAGCCGATGCCGGCAAGCAAGCAGCTGAGGGCAGCCATTTTGATTTTGTCTTCAGCAAACCACCCAACTTGAGCGCGGCCCTCCTGAGCAAGGGCTGGCAACTCGTGGCGATGGCGAAATCCCCCGTCGAGTTCGGCACGGACTTCATTGCCCAGCCCTGCCCCGGAAAGCCTGACGAGGTCTTGTTGGGCGGACCGACGCTCGCCATGTTTGGCCTGACGAATGCGCCGCCTGCCACCTGCGTGGCCGTGGCCGATGTCTGGAAATCACCAGCCGCATTGCTGCTCACACCCACCAAGGGCAGCTTGGTGGACAAGGTGTCGACCAAGCTTTGGCTGCAGCGCGCAGGCACACCGCCCAAAACCATTTACGTCGATTACCAAAATGCCGTCACCGGTTTCATGCAGACCACGCATGCGGCGGTGATCGGCGCGGTCACACCCCTCGTCTCGAAAAAATGGAAGGCCGAGGGCGGCATCGTTCTGGCCCATCAGTCCATGCCCTTCTGGGCGTTGCTGGCTGCTCCCGGCACGCCTGCCGCGACCGTGGACAAGGTACGCGCCGCCATGCTCGGCAATGCGTCCGATCGACTCAACACGATGTTGCAGATTCCCGGCTGGGAAGCCGGGAGCCCCAAGCCGTATGCCGAATTCATGCAGTGGCTCAACGCGAAGCATGGCTCAGCAAACGGCAAGTAGGGCGCCAGCACGACGCGGGCCCATGCGGCTTGCAGGCGTTCGCGTCACCCGGTTCGCTGCAAAACCGGCCAGCTGATCTCCACCAGCGTCCCGACGCCGGGCGTCGACATCGTCGTCGTGGTGCGGTCCTGGGCAAGGACGCTGCGTGAGCGCCAATGCACCTCGCCACCCAAGGCCTGTGCGCGTGCGCGCATGTTGCGCAGGCCCTGGCCCTGACTGACCTGGGTCGGGTCGAAGCCTGCTCCATCATCGCCAATGCACAAATGCAAATGGCCGTGCTCGCAGCGCAGGCTGATGCTGACGCGGCTGGCCACAGCGTGTCGCATGCTGTTGCTCACGGCCTCGTGCACCAGGGCATGAATCTGATATTGATGGCGCGCATCGAGGTCCAGGCGATGCACTGCGGATGCATCGAGCTGCCAATCGAACTGCAGTCCCGCGCGCTGCAGGCGCTGGCTGGTGTCGTAACGCAGATCAGCGAAAAAATCGTCCGCTGTTCGCCCGGCTTGGTCGAGGCCACACGCGATGAGTCGCATGTAGGCCATGGCGTCTTCCAGCAAGGCACGCTGGCGCTGGTCACCAGCACCGTGCAGAGCCGTGAGGAGCTTGGCCCCGAGCTCATCGTGCAAATCGCGGGCGATGCGGCTGCGTTCCTGCTCGACACCGCGCACATAGGCGTCACGCTCACCGGCAGCCCTGTCGAGCAAATCACAGAGTGATTGGGTGAATGCCGCATCCTGTGGCGAAAACAGCTTGAGCCCGGCACTGCGCCCCACCAGCAAGCGCGCACCCAACCCCCCTGTGGCGGGAACCAGCATGTCCAGTCCCTCACTACGCAGGACCACGACAGAGCCGCTTCCCGATTGCTGCGGCAGCAATTGCAGCGGAGCGTACAGACGATGCAGCAAATTCAACCAGCGCTGCTCGCGTGCCAGGGCGCCCGCTGTGAAAGCCACTTCGACGACCTTGGGCAAGGCCAGCTCCATGGGCAGCGACGGGCGCTGCACCATGCGGGCCCACAACCATTGACGTATGGGAAAGTACAGTGCGCCGCACACCAGGAGTGTGAGCGCCAACGACGCTCCGGGATTGAACCCCAAGCCCCATGCAAGCACGAGGTCCAGAACCACGATACCGGCTGCCCCCATGGTCCACAGGAGCAGGCGAAAGGCCCAACGGTCGAGGTCGAACAGGCGGTAGCGCCCAACGCCGAACGCCAACCCGCCGAACAGCACGATGAAAAACCCAAAAGCGTAGCCCTGTGGTATCGGGGAGGGCAGACCAAGGATGTTGGGGCCCACGGTGCAGATGGCAAAAAGCGTGCAGCCGAGCCAAGCGGATAGGTTGAACCAGCGCATCGCGGCACGATCCGCCGGGTTCGAGCGCGAGCGGTGCCACTGCACCACCGCTGCCGCGATGGCCAGCATCATCTCCAGGAGGATGGATACGCGCCCGCCCCAGTTCTGGTCAGGCATGACCTGCCAGGTGTCGAGTACCCACCAGGACAGAAACACCAGAGGCAAGAGGAGCAGATTGGACGGAGGCACCATGGGATGCGGATACATCATGAACACGCCGACCATGCTCATGCCGAAGCCGACGGCCCCCAGGTGGTTGATGGCCGACAGACCGCGAAACAAACCGCCCGGAAGCGCCAGCTCGCGTGCGCTGTACACAGCGGCAGCCGTCGTGGTCAAGAGCAGCAGCAAGCCGGCAGCAGCAAGCAGGCGCGCAGCCCAATCCTGCGGGCGCAGGACCCAGACCCAAACGCTGAGCAGCCAGGCCAGAGCGCCGACAGCGAGCTGGAACCAGAACATCGGCGGCAAGCTGTGTGGCGGGCGCCACGGCGCAGGCGTGAGCCGTGTGAGGCGCGGCCCGCCGCCAGCGTCAAGCCAATGCAGCAGCACCTGGCCGCGAAGCATGGCGGCGATGCGCTCTTGCCGTGCAAACAGTTGACGCATCTCGGTGTAGCTGTCGAGCACATCGGGCTCTTCGAGCAGGTCATCGCCCTGCAGCGCCATGACGGGGCCCAAACGACCATCAGCATCCAGCGGGGCGATACCGACGATGCGCGCATGCGCCGGCATCGACGCCGCGGGACTTGCGCGCGTTGCGCCCTGCACCTCGATGTGGCCCACGTCGGCATCGAGACCTGGCGGGGCCACGACCCGCAGCTGCAGGCCCAGCCAGGGTTGCCATGTGGCCACGCCGACGGCAGCGGCCAACAGCGCGAACGCCAGCAGCAGCGCACTGACCATCACGCGCGCAGGTGCCATGATCGACGGCATGCCTTCCCCCTTCGATCGGGACTCAACCGCAGCCTGGGCCAGGCAGTCCCGTCATGCCTTGTGACCTTGCCATCTTACCCAGACATCGGTCGGCATGGGGGTCAAGACGGCCTGCATCCCGCACGACACCACGCTGTGGTCCTGCCACGCACCGGCTTGGGTCAGGCACGGGTGTGGAATCCTCCGGCAAGGCA
Organism: Burkholderiales bacterium; assembly: GCA_013044035.1. GTDB lineage: Bacteria > Pseudomonadota > Gammaproteobacteria > Burkholderiales > Burkholderiaceae_C > Thiomonas_A. The sequence continues at coordinate 7,087 of JABEVE010000011.1, read as the reverse complement.
GCGTGCAGACGTCAAGCCGCTTGCAGCAACGACTGCCTAGCCGCAAGCAGGCCAGCACGGGAACACGGGCCCACGCCGGGTCTTCACCCTGAGGCAGACAGGTCCGCAAACCGATCCAGGAATCCCCTGCAGCGTTGTCGGCGCTAGGCGCTCAGCGCATCCAGGAAGCAGGCAGCCACGTCGAAGCCGGTTTGCTGGGTGATCTCCACGAAACAGGTGGGGCTGGTGACGTTGATCTCGGTGAGCCGCTCGCCGATGATGTCGATCCCCACCAGCAGCAGGCCGCGTGCGGCCAGCGTCGGGCCGAGAGCTTCGGCAATGGCGCGGTCAGAGGCGGTGAGCGGCTGCGCCACGCCCTTGCCGCCGGCTGCCAGGTTGCCGCGGGTTTCGCCATGTTGGGGAATGCGCGCCAGCGCGAACGGCACCGGTGTGCCGCCGATGATGAGCACACGCTTGTCACCCTGCGTGATCTCGGGAATGAAGCGCTGAGCCATGATGCTGCGCCGGCCCCAGTCGGTGAGGGTTTCCAGCACCACGCCCAGGTTCACGTCCGGGCTGCCGCCGACGCCTGCACGCAGGCGAAAAATGCCGGCGCCGCCCATGCCGTCCAGCGGCTTGACGATGATGTCGCCATGCTCGGCGGCGAAGGCTCGCAGTTGCGCCATGTCGCGACTCACCAGCGTGGCCGGGATGAACTGCGGCCATTCCAGGATGGCGAGTTTTTCCGGGTGGTCGCGCAGCGCGCGCGGGGCGTTGAAGACGCGCGCGCCCTCGCGTTCGGCCTGCTCCAGCAAATGGGTGGCGTAGAAGAACTCGCTATCAAACGGCGGGTCCTTGCGCATCAACACGGCGTCGAAGGCGTGCAGCGCGCTGTCCACCTGTTCGATTTCGCTGAACCAGGGTTTGGCCGCGTCCAGCACCTGGATGTGGCGACACAACGCACGCACCGGCCCGGGCTGCGCCACCCCGGCGCCGCCGGACCAGTGCAGGTGGCGTGGCTCGCACGCCCAGACCGCATGGCCCCGGAGCCGTGCCTCGCGCATCATCGCCAGGGTCGAGTCCTTCTTGGGGTTGAAAGCCTCCAGCGGGTCGGCAACGAACAACAGCTTCATGGTGGCGGATCGCGAGTCGAACGCTCTGGAGACTTGTTCGCGCCCTCTCAGACCGTCTCCGCCTCGGGATCGGTGCGCTCGAGTTCGTAGCTGGCCGCCACCAGCGCCAGGCGGGCGATCACACCGTACATGTAGAAGCGGTTCGGGCCGTTGGTGCCAGGCTTGGCTTCCGGATGGGTGACGTTGAACTGCTCGTCGAACGCCAGCGGCACGAAATGCATGCCGGGAGAATTGAGGTTCTCGCTCGGCCCGCGGTCGGCGTGCACACGGTAGAAACCGCCCACGACGTAGCGGTCCATCATGTAGACCACGGGTTCGCAAACCGCCTCCTGCAGACGTTCGATGCTGGGAATGCCCTCCTGGATGATGACGTCGCGCACCTCCATGCCTTCTTTGACCACGCTCATCTTGTTGCGCGTCTTGCGGTTGAGGTCTTTCATTTCCGAGGCGTCATGCACCATCATCACGCCCATGCCGTAGGTGCCGGCGTCGGCCTTCACGGCGACGAAGGGTTTTTCGTGGATGCCGTATTCCTTGTACTTCTTGCGCACCTTGGCCAGTACCGTGTCGACGGCGTCGGCCAGGCAGTTCTCACCCTGGCGCTCCTGGAAATCGATGTTGCCGCACTGGGTGAAGTAAGGATTGAGCATCCACGGATCCACGCCGATGAGCTTGGCGAAGCGCTTGATCACATCGTCATAGCTTTTGAAGTGGGTGGACTTGCGCCGCACCGTCCAGCCCGCCTGCAGCGGCGGCAGCACATACTGCTCGTACAGCCCCGCGAGGTTCGTCGGCACGCCGGACGACAGGTCGTTGTTGAGCAGGATGGTGCAGGGGTCGAAGTCCTTGGTGCCCAGTCGGCGCTTGCTGCGCACCAGGGGCTCCAGCAGCAATTCGCTCCCGTTGGGCAGTTGCACATGCTTGGGCTCGGTGATGGTGTCGTCCACCGTGCCCACATGCACCTTGAGCCCGGCCTGGTGGAAGATTTGCGTCAGCTTCGCCAGGTTTTCGAGATAGAAGGTGTTGCGCGTGTGCTTTTCGGGAATCAGCAGCAGGCCCTTGGCCTCGGGGCAAATTTTCTCGATCGCCGCCATCGCGGCCTGCACCGCCAGGGGCAGCATTTCGTCCGACAGATTGTTCCAGCCGCCGGGAAAGAGATTGGTGTCCACCGGCGCGAGCTTGAAGCCGCCATTGCGCAGATCCACTGAGGCGTAGAACGGTGGCGAATGCTCCATCCACTCCAGCCGGAACCAGCGCTCGATGGCAGGCTGGGCTTCGAGAATGCGCTGCTCGAGTTCGAGCACCGGGCCACTTTCCGTGGAAATGAGATGGGGAATCATGCGGGAACGGTTCGTTGGAGTTTGGGGGCGGCTGCACCACGGGCCAAAGGCCGGGCGTCGCGCGTGTCATTCGCAAATTGTGACAGAGGCGCGTGATTCCTGCCCGCGCGCGCCCGGCGGCGCGCCATAAAAAAGCCCGGCTCGAGGCCGGGCTGAACAGTCCGCTGGAGATGCGGCCGGAGCGAAAGGATCACCCCGGATTCAAGCCAACAACTTGTTGGTCAGGCCACTTGCTCGCCGTGTTGACTGATGTCCAAGCCTTCGCGCTCGTCTTCTTCCGACACACGCACGCCGATGGTCATGTCGATGACCTTCAGGATGATGTAGGTCACCACGGCGTCCCAGACAATGACCGAACCGATGTCCACCAACTGCTTGATGACTTGCCCCGGATTGCCTTCCAGCAATCCGGAAGTCCCGCCGATGGCCTTGACCGCGAAGACGCCGGTGAGAATCGCACCCAGTGCACCGCCGATGCCATGCACGCCGAAAGCATCCAGCGAATCGTCGTAGCCGAACATGTTCTTCATGTAGGTCGCGGTCCAGAAGCACACCACACCGACGGCAATGCCGATGATGACGGCGCCCGTCGGATCAACGAAGCCCGACGCCGGCGTGATGGCCACCAGGCCAGCGACGGCGCCCGAGCACAAACCCAGCAGGGTCGGCTTGCCGCGCGCGGCCCATTCGGCAAACATCCAGGCCAGCGCAGCGGCTGCCGTTGCGATTTGGGTCGTGGCCATGGCCATACCGGCGCGACCACCCGCGTTCACGGCGGAGCCAGCGTTGAAGCCGAACCAGCCCACCCACAACAGCGCAGCACCGATCATGGTGAACGCCAGATTGTGCGCAGGCATCGGCTCCTTGCCGTAGCCCACACGCTTGCCCAGGAACAGCGCGGTGACGATGCCCGCAACACCCGCATTGAGGTGAACCACCGTGCCGCCTGCGAAGTCAAGGGCGCCGAGCTTGGCCAGCCAGCCATTGGCGGACCAGACCCAGTGAGCAATCGGGCAATAGACAAAAATCAGCCACAGGCTCATGAACCAGATCAGCGCGGAGAACTTCATGCGTTCTGCGAACGAGCCGGCAATGAGCGCCGGGGTGATGATCGCGAAGGTCATCTGGAACGTCATGTAGACCGATTCTGGAATCGTCCCCGAAAGATCCGAAACCGTCGTTTTCCCCATGCCGTGCAAGAGAAACCGCGACAGGTCACCGATGTAGGGACCGCCGTCCGTGAATGCCAGTGAGTAGCCAATGACATACCAAAGCACGGTGACCAGGCAGGTGACCACGAAACTCTGCGCCAGGGTGTCGAGCAGGTTCTTTTTGCGCACCATGCCCGCATAGAACAGGCCGAGGCCCGGGATTGTCATCATCAACACGAGTGCCGTGGAGGTGAGCATCCAAGCCGTGTCGCCGGGGTTGATGCTGGCATTGGGATCCGAGCTGATGGCCTCCTTCGCCGGCGGCGCCGCAGCCGGGGCTGCGGGCGCAGCTGCGGGAGCGGTGGCCACTGGAGCGGCCGCTGCAGGCGCTGCCGAGGCTGGGCTGCTGGCGGTCTGTGCCCAGGCACTGCCTGGACCGGCCAGCGCCGCCATGCTCAATGCAATCGTGACGAGAAATTTTTTCATGTCGATACCTTTCTTGGAATTGGGATCAGAGCGCGTCGCCACCGGTCTCACCGGTGCGGATGCGAACGACCTGTTCGAGAGCCGAGACGAAAATCTTGCCGTCACCGATCTTGCCGGTGCGGGCCGAGTTTTCGATCGCCTCGATGGTGCGTTCGACCAGGGTTTCGGGCACGGCGGCCTCGATCTTCACTTTCGGCAGAAAGTCGACGACATACTCCGCGCCGCGATACAGCTCGGTATGACCCTTCTGCCGGCCGAAGCCCTTGACCTCGGTGACGGTGATGCCCGTCACGCCGATGCCGGACAAGGCTTCACGCACCTCGTCGAGTTTGAACGGCTTGATGATGGCCATGATCATTTTCATGGGTTGCTCCTTCCTGATGGGGGTGGGGTGGATGCTTAGAACGAATAGATGCCTTGCAACTCGAGTGACGTTTGGTTGTTGGTGGAGGCACCGTTCTTGGTGAAGATCGCGACGTCCGACTTGTCCTGGCGCGCTTCGACCGAGAGCTTGAGGTTCTTGACCGGGGCGTAATTCACGGCCAAGGTCAATTCCTTCAGCTTGTTGGACGTTCCGTTGATGCCCGAGACGATGCCGTCCTTGTCGTCGATGTATTCGCCACGCGCTGACAACATCCACTGGTCCGTCAGGCTGTAGTTTGCATACAGGGCGAGGCCATTGGCCTTGCCCTTGCCGGTGCCAGCTCCCAGATAGTCGTCCTTGGACAGGATGTCGACATTGGCGACGAAGTTCAGGGCGTCGGTTGCATTGAGGGTGCCGACCAGATCGAGCAATTGCAGCGTGCCGTTCGGGCTGCCGCCATACAGGGGCGACTGACCCGAGTAGAACGCGCCAGAATACGAAAACATCTTGTTTGGCGAGCCCGATGCGCCGAGCTCGATCGTCTTGGCGGTGCCAGCCGGCGCACTGGTGAAGTTCCAGCCGTTGTTCACGCCAGCGGTCAGGGTCAGCGCGCCCGAAACGGCATAAGCCGCTCGCACCCCGGTATGGGTGCCGGGCTCCATGTCCCAGAACAGCAGCGAGCGGGAAATCTCGTTGTCGGCAGCGGGGTTGACGACTTCAGCCCCAGCCAGGGTGGAAAACTTGCCGGCCATCACCGTGAGCGGTCCGGTGGCGTATTGCACGAAAGCGTTGTTGAGGTCGAACTGGCCGCCAGAGCCGCAATTGACACTCCCGTTTTGGTAGCACTCGCCATTGCGCAGGATCTTGGCATCCGATCCCGCGATCGCCGTCACCTGGGCACCGGCGCCGGATGTCGGCAGGTAGGCCAGGGTCACTGCGGCCTGGTTGAGCTTGAAGCCGTTCTGGCTGGTGTCGAAAGCGCGCAGTGCCGGCGTCGTATCGAAGTGGGTGTAGGTGGAAGCCACATACCCCGTGATGCTCAGACCGGGCGTGGCCGCGAGCACCGCGCCCAGGCTGGGGGCTGCGGGAGCAGCGGGAGCAGCCGGAGCGGTCTGGGCGGAAGCGAAGCCGGCGTAAGTGTAAGCAGCAGCGATGCAGACAGCGAGGACTCTTGTTTTCATCAGGGTTCTCCAGAAACGTTGGCAAGCAATCGAGTAGGGGACAGTGAGAAGCTGGACAGTGGCAAGCCCGGACATGGCTTTGCAGCTTTCGTGCCAGACCCGCCTGGATACACCCAGGCTTCTCCGTGCCCGTTGTTACCGTGTCGAAAGCCCTGTTTTTGTGCGCAATGCTCGTGTGGAGTGCGTTTTCAGGTGCATCGCCGATGCCCGGCGCACGCATACCGGGCTTTGCGCCGTTGTTGTGCATGGGCAAGTCCTGTAGGGCCGTCGGACTTGGAGTCCAATACTCCCTGCCCAACCGGCTGCGGTGTCCTGCCTGGAGGTCAGGCGTGCCCCCCGACTTGTTGGCGCTTGGAGCCCGCTAGGCACCGCTGATCCCTGGTTGCGACAAGTTCGATGCGTCGGACTTGCCAACGCGGCCACGATTACCGCCACAATGGCGGCTGGCTCCCAGGTTCCATGCCTCACAACCCCCTCTCCTCATACCCTGCGCACCATGACCACATCGACCCCCGACTCGCCCAAGGCCTTCTTCCGCCGCGCCGCCGAGGCGCTGGACAAATCACCGCTGAAGGACATGCAGCGCAATGCGCGCGCGCTGGCACAGTCCGCTGCGGGACGCCTGGATCTGGTGACGCGCGACGAGTTCGATGCGCTGCAAGCCATGCTGGCCGCCTCCAGCCAACGCATTGCGCAACTGGAGGCGCAGGTGGCCGCGCTGGAAGGCACGCAACCAGGCGCCAGTGGACTCACCTCGAGCCCCCATGAGAAAACTTCCGCCGGGCAGGCGCTTTCTGCTGAAGCGCCGCTGACCGCCCCGCGCGACAAACCGGCGGCGCTCTGACACATGTCCCTGGCCCAGGTTGCCAGTCGCGCCCTGCTTGGACTGGAGGCGCCGCCGGTGCAGGTGGAGGTGCACCTGGCCAACGGCTTGCCGAGCTTTTCGATCGTCGGCCTGCCCGAGGCGGAGGTGCGTGAAGCCCGCGACCGCGTGCGCAGCGCCCTGCTCAATAGCGGTTTTGCCTTCCCGGCATCGCGGCGCATCGTTGTCAATCTGGCACCGGCCGATCTACCCAAGGAGTCAGGCCGCTTCGATCTACCCATCGCCCTCGGACTGCTGGCGGCCGAGGGGACGATCCCACCGCATGCCCTGGCCGGCCATGAGTTCGCCGGCGAGCTGTCGCTGTCGGGCGCGCTGCGTCCGGTACGCGGCGCGCTAGCCATGGCCTTCGCCATCGCGCGACAGAACACGGGCGGCAACGGTGCGTTGTGCTTCGTGCTGCCGGCGCAGAGCGCCGCCGAGGCCGCACTGGTCGCCCCCGACAGCGTCCTCGGTGTGGGTCATTTGAGCGAAGTGGTGGCTTACTTGTGCAAGCAGCTTGAGGCTGCCGACTTGCGCCCGGCCCCACAGCCTCCCGCCCCACCCGCGGACGTGGCCGACATGGCCGAAGTG
>JABEVE010000071.1 GCA_013044035.1 Burkholderiales bacterium | reverse complement strand
TCGCCGGCAACGCAGCGCAACCCCAACACCATGATCAACGCCTGACCGCACCGCTCACGATAGTTGTCGCTGACAGCTCAAGATAGTTGACGCCGGGCAAGCGCATCGGCTCCGAACTCTGCGGCGTAGTCGTTCGCGTCATAGTTCGCGGGCTTGTCGGCAGGCATGTGCACCACCTGGCACCCGTGTTCGCGGGCGATGGCTTCGGCCTGCTGCTCCTTGCCCACATCGGGCACCAGCACCAGCGGCAGGGCATGCGCCTTGATGGCCTTCACTACGGCACCCATGCGGCCCGCACCAAAGCACACGGCAGCAGGCTGCCCGGTTGCTTGCCAGCAGGCCCACGCTTGGCCGATGCCCTCGACGATGAAGCATTGCGCGGCGTCTTTCAGGCTGCCCACGATGTGGCAACCATTCCCAAAGCTCGCACCGGCAAGGTTCAGCTTTTTGCCGGCACTAGGCGGCGGGATGCATTGCAGGGTTTGCAGTTCACCGGCCAGCGTGCGGCAGGGCACCACAAGCCAGCCTGAAACGTCATGCCCGGCGATGCGCAGGGATGAATCGGCGGGCACCTGGCGCAAGCCTTCGGCGTTGCCACGCTTGGCCACGATGTAGCCATGCTGTGGGCTTGCAGGCTCGCACTGCACCCAGATGGCGGCGGCGTCAGACTGTGCCCGCTGCGGGCTGGGCTTGGCTTGGCGTGTGGTTGCCTGGCGCGGCTGGCGCTGCGTCCTGGCTGTGTCTTTCCAGCCGTGCGAAAAGGCAAGGTGAAACAGCGTGCCCGGCCCGATGCCGTCGCCCTTGAAGCTCTGCCACACGCTGGCGCAGTCCTTCGGCCCGGCATAGTTTCCAGCGTTCGCGCTCCAGTCGGTGAAGTCCTCCAGCGCCAGCCCGGCAGCTTTGGCGGCCATGCCTGCGCGTGTCCAATCTTCGCGGGGCATGTCGGGCGGTATGGCCTGCAATGCTGCGCGGGCGCGTTCAATATCGTGCCCGTTCATCATGTCCGCGCTCCCTTCACAGCCTTGATGTCCGAAGGTTCCAAGATGTACCGGGCGATGCCGCAGGTTTTGCCAGTCCACGGCTGGCCGTCCTCTGTCAATGTGCGAACATGCCACCCCTTGCGCTTGAGCAACCAGGCGTAGGCAGCGAGTCGCCACGTCCGGGCGATGCTTCCAAACTCGGGATGATTCAGGCTCGCGCCGTCGAGCAGCGCAGCGAGTAGCTGGCCTTCCTTGGTTGCGTTGCTCGGCCATTGCGGGCAGAATGCAGGCTGTTCGAAAAGCTCTTGCTGTGCTGCGTCGAATTGCCCCGGCCCGCTAGCCGGGATTTTACTTTGCGGGGCGTCCATGTCAGCCCCCCAGCAGTGCAGCGGTTTCGCTCACCGGCCAAAGCAAACGGCCTGCCACATGGCGCGGCTTCACTCCGTAGCAGTGTCCGGCAATGCAGAGGTTCTTGCGCACCGTCTGCGGCGCACGATTCAGGGCGCGGGCAAATTCACCCGTAGTCAGAAAATCCCGGCCCTGCGCGATGCGGGCCAGTTCGGGCGGCATTCCTTGCGGTTCCATCGTCTTTCGCTCCTATGCGAAACAGTGATGGCCCATTTTGAAAATTGCCCTCTTTTTCGGATTTCCTCTTAACTCCGTTTCTAGGCTTTATGCGGGATGCAGGGCGAAAATCCGTAAATCCGTCGGATTTGTCCTCGGATTTATCCGATGTTCCATGCAGACGTTTTGCTCGTCCATTCAGCGCGCCACGGTTCAAGGCACGGTTCGTCTTGGAATGCCCTGTTCAGCTTGTCTATTGGCGCGCCATGCTCGCGAAGATAGGTTGCGACAAACACCGGGTTATGGATTCGCTGATTTCCTCGGCCTCTTCCTCCGCCGGCAGAGCCTCGGCAGATTCCGTGCCTGCTGTCGCTTAGTCCGTGGCACATGGCAAGAAAGCCATCAATTACGAAGATGCCAGAAAACGCGCTGGCAATGTAGGCCGTCTTTAGTCCCTCTCGCGGCGCTGATTCGGTTGCAGCCTCTCCCGCTGGCGCTGTCTGTGCGCTTCCCATGCGTGCAACTGCGGCTTTTACGTCCTCGATGTTCCAGTGCCCGCCTTGCCCCTGTGGCGCTGCAAATCCAGTACATCCGTACTCTTGCATCGTGTTGAATACATCCGCTTCATATCGCTGCCGCGTTAGTTCTCGGCCTCGTTCCGCGATTTTCTGATTCAAGCCCCAGGTAGATACTGGCGTCCACTCCGGGCGGCCGGCTGCCTGGCGGAACGCTGCAAGGTAGCGGGTTTCCCATTCGGCCTTTGTCGGATGTTCGGGCCAATCCAGTTCGGCCATGTTCCAAGTCAGTTCCAGCCAGTCCCGTTCGTCCTTTGTCAGTTCCTCGTCCGGTGCAGTTCCTATCAGGCTGGCAAAAGCCGGAATCTGGCTCTTTCGGATGGCGCCGTCCATCGTTGCCTCTGGAATCGGCCCCAGCGTGGAGTCCAGCAAGGTGTCCAAGGCTCGGCGCTTGGAAATTAGGCGCATCCCTCCAGGGATGGAAACATCAGCTATGTCGTCCCAATTCACGATGGTGCCCCGTGTCGTTTCGGCTGCTAATAGGGCGCTGCCCAGCAAGTCCGGCGCGTGTTCCTTGGCCCATGCGCGAAGCTCGGCCTTCGTCATGTAAAGCCCTTCGCGCCACTTTGGCGGCAGCAGCTCACCCTTCGGCCACGGCAACCCGCTCGGCATTTGGCGCAATGGCAGCGTGTTGGCGTTCGCCGCGAATGCGCGCATGATTTGCGCCTCTGCAACGCATTGCGCGGCGTAGTCCATGCCGGGGTTGCGCTGCATCAGTTCCGCGCTCATGTCCCAGGCCCAAAGTTGCGGTGAAGTGGCGTGCAGCTCATCCTGTGCGATGTCTGCAAGGCGTTCGGCTTCGGTTTCAAACCGGCGCACTACCTTGAAGTTTTCCGGCGGCACCATGTAGCCCCTAGCCTCGCTGGCGATGCGTGCGGCCTCGCACATGGCAACCCAGTTTGGGAACCCACCGGCGGCCCGTATGCGCTCGGCCGCTTGGCGCTGCGCCTCAATCTGCGCCTCAGTCCATCCCATCTCGCGCATTGTTGCGATGGCCCCAGGTGTCAGGGCGTCGCCTTGTTCGTCCGGCTTGTCTTGCTTTGTCATGTCTGCGCTCCTTCACGCGCTGCCTTCAATTTGGGGCACCAGGCAGGCGGGCGAAGGTTCCCGCTTTTCGGCTTTGGGAGCTACCCGCTGCCTAGCCTGGCGCGAAACGCTCACGCCACCAAGCGCACCACGGCGCGGGCTCCCACGGCCTGCGCGTAACGCTGCACGCTGCGCATGGACGGCGGGCGCTTGCCACTCTCCAGCCGTGCAACCACGCTTTGCGTCGTTCCCATGCGCTGCGCAACTTCGGCTTGCGACAGGCCAGCGCGGACGCGGGCGGCAATCATTTCGCGGGCAACGTCGAACTCTGGCCCCAGGGCGTCATACTCGGCCCGCACTTCGGGCGCGGCCAGCATGGTGCGTTTGATGCTTTGCAGGGTTTTCATTTCAGGGCCTCCAGGCGCTTGCGTGCGGCTTCAATCGCAGCACGCGGGGTTGTCTGCGTTTTCTTCACGAACACATGCAGCACCAGCAGCGTGCGGCCCTGCATTGCGGCATATAACGCGCGGGCGATGCCGTCCCGGCCCTGCATGCGCATTTCCCACAGCTTGCCCTCGATAGGGCGCACATGGGGCATGCCCACTTGATGCGGCCCGAAGGCTTCCAGCAGTTCGGCAATGTGCAGGAATCGGGCTTGCATGTCTGCGGGCAGGGCCTGCAATTCGGGCTCGGCTGCGGGGTGTATCTGCACTGTCCATGTGTTCATTTTATCGCCTTATTGCTATTACTTCACCCGGCGCAGCGTCGGCAGGGCTTGCGTGGCTTGGAAGTCGATACCGGCCTGCTCCAGAATCCACGCCTCGATGCGTTCATGGTGAACCCGCAGCAAGTCGAGTGGGCGCACCTTGTAATGGCGTTCTGCTGTGGCGCTGGGCTTGTGGCCCATGATTTGCGCCACCACACCGGCGGGGATTTCCAGCCATTCCGTGAGCGTCGAGAAACTGCGGCGCAGGCCGTGCAGCGTCAAATCCTCCAGCCCAGCAGCTTTGCAGGCGCGGGCGTGCGGCGTGTTCGGCTTGGACAGTTGCCCGCTGGCGCTGCTGGCGCTGGAGAACACCCAGGCATTGCGGCGCGGCAGGGCGGCCAGCAGGTGCGCCACATAGGGCGTGAGGGGAATCATGCGTTCGCCCTCCACCTTGTCCCGGATGGTGATGCTTTTCCATTGCGTGTTCATGTCCTCCCAACGCAGGGATAGCACCTCACCAGGGCGGGCACCTGTCAGCAGCATGATTTGCAGCGCGGCGGCGATGGCCGGGTTTTGAATCTGGCGCACATGGGCGAACCAGGCTGGCAATTGTTCCCGCGTCAGCACGTCCGATTTCATGCCGGGCTTGCCCAGGGCTTCACGGGTGCGCTTCGTCTTGGCCGGGTTCGGTGTCTGCACGATGTCTGCATATTGCGGCTGCTCTGCGCACCATGTCAGAAACACCCCCAGCAGTCGCCATGCTAGCCGGGCCGATGTGGGGCGCTTCTGGCCTTCGCGGGCGGCCCATGCCTCGATTGTGGCTGCATCCAATTGCGCCAGCGGCAAGGGCATGAACTCGGCCAGCGGGCCGGGCTGCGTTTTTCTGTCCGTCTGGCCTCTGGCTTGCGACTTGGCACCACCAAGCCGGGCCTTGTCCACGTTGTCCCGGTAGTGCAGGGCGCTCCAGTGCGGGCGGCGTTCTTCAAGGTATGCAGTCCACACCTCGCCCACTGTCAGGGCTTGGCGTTGTTCCTCGGTTTCGGCCAGGACGGCAGCCGTGGCCTTGTCGGCTTTGGCCTGCTCCCTGGCCTCGGCCTGTTCGCGGCGCTGCTCGGCTGGATTGATGCCACCATCAACTAGGGCTTTCAGCCGGGCGGCTTCCTGGCGCGCTCCCCTCTGCACTTCGATGCGCTTGCCGCTGGCCTTGTCCAGCGTCCACACCGATTCGAGCGGCCAGACTTCGGGGCGGCCTATCGTTACCCGCACCGCACCAGCGCCTAGCCAGCCTTGGAACACATAAGCGCGGGCACCCGTGGCAGTCACACGCAAGCCTAGGCCGGGTTGCTTGGCGTCCCAGTAAATCGCCTGTTGCTTGCCTGCCGGGCAGGTGAACTCTGCCACCCGTGCCGCTGTGAAATTCTCGCGTTTGCCCATGTCCCAGCCCTCCTAGACAGCCCATGTAATGGCTGTGTAATGGAATTTTAGGCATATTCGGGAATAAAGGGAAACGCTCTTATGCACCTTGCATCGCATAAGTGTTTGATTTACATAGAAACAGCATCATCCATCAACGCTTGGAAATCGCTACATCGCAGGATTGTGATTCCTGTCGTCGTGGGTTCGAGTCCCATCAGCCACCCCAATGAAACATGAATAAAAACGCGCACTTAGGTGCGCGTTTCTTTTTCTCGGGGAACTTTCAGGGAACTTTCCGGGCCGCAGGCGGGGCGATCAACGCCTCCAAGCGCGCCATCTCCGAGTCGTCCCGTTGGCCATCGATCCACTTGGCATACGTTCGCAGGAACATCTCGACACTGTGCCCCAACTGGCGTGCGCAAAACGCCGGAGTCATGCCAGCCATCAGCATGGCCGTCGCGTAGCTGTGGCGCATGTTGTAAGGCCGCCTGTAACGGATGCCGAGCAGCTTGAGCGTCGGTGTCCAGTAGCTACGCCGGAAGGCGCGCTCGTCAATCCAGGGAGTACCGTAACGCGGGTCCTCGAATACCTCGGCGCCGGCGGCTTGGGTGAACGCGCGCTGTCGCTGCAGTGCAGCCTTGGCCATGCTGTTCAAGCGCACCGTGCGTGCCACGTTGGTCTTGGTGCTGTCCTTGTGCTCGCCGCGCACAACCGCCTCGCTGATCAGCGCAGTGCCGCTGCGCAGATCAACGTTTGTCCATTTGAGAGCGAAGATCTCAGATGTCCGGAGGCCAGTCCACATCCAAAATTCGACCATGTTCGCAACCTGGCCTGGGTGGCTCTGGCGCAGGCGGCCGATGATCGCAGCGCTTTCATCGGCGCTGAACGGATCGGGCGGCTCCTTCTGGTGCTTCGCCCTTGGTATGTCCCCTGCAGGGTTATCTTGGATCAGGTTGTCAGCTACCGCCAGATCAAGCGCCTGGCGCAGCACGCTCACGTAGTTGTTGATCGTCTTGCCCGACAGGTCGGGGCGCTTGGCCAACGCGGCCTGGACGTCGGACTTCACTAGGCCACGCAGCGCTTTGCTGCCAACGGCAGCTTCCCAGAACGCCGCTGCCGACTTGTAGCCGGCCAGGGTGCTGTACTCGACGCGCTGGGCTTCTAGCCATGTTTCAAGCTGGCCCTTGACAGTCAGCCCAGCACCCTGCCCGCTGGCCGGGAAGTACTCAACGAGTGAAAAAGTGCCATGCTTGATTCGCTGCCGAATCTCGGCGGCCAGCCGGTGCGCGTACTTCACATTCGCCGGGCTGGGCGGCATTGGCTTGCCGCCCAGCATCAAAGTCTCTCGGCGCCGCTGGCCCTCGAAAATAAAAAACAGGCGGATCGAATTCGATCGAATTTCTACGCCGTTGCCTTTTCCACCCATTGCGCGAAGCCCTTGATTGAAATGAAAATCCCCCCATCGGGGGACCGCCGATATTCACGCCCATCGATCCATTTCCCTTCCTCGATTTTCCTCCTGATCGCCTTTTCAGACAGGCCAGTGATCGCAGCCGCTAAATGAATTGTGACGTATGGCGCGGGGGAGATCACTGGCGGGGGGCTGGATTTTTCAGTCATTGCGTGGCCCTCCCTTCCAACGCAGCAGTGGACGCGAGCGCCTGCACGAAGTTGCGCAGGGGCGCCGAGCCGATGCGGTGCCCCTGCGGGTCTAGCACCTCGACCAACCCGCTGTCCCAGCCATGGGGGTCGGGCCGCAGGGTCACGGCCCTGCCGCTTCTGGGGGATGAAACCGAGACGCCGCCCGCGCCCGCCGCTTCGAGCCGGGCGCGGGCGGCCGCGACCTGCCCGGCCTCTGCAGCCTGCTCAGCCTGCAGCTCGGATTCCTGGGCCTCCCGGCGGGCCTTGGCCGTCCAGTCACGCCCAGGGTTCTCTGTCATGCAGGCCAGCAGGTAGGCGACCGCTTTGTCCGCGCGCAGGCCGTGCGCGAGCACGGCATCGCGCACGCTCGTGTGCAGGTCTTGCAGCTGGCATCCGCGCTCTTTGCAAGCAATGAGTACCTTGCCGAGCTGCGGTTTGCTCAGGCCGAGTTCGTCGGCGATCAGCCGAAGTTCTGCGCCGGCAGTGTCGGCGCGGGTCTCCTTTTCTTTGGACTTATCAACAGGGGGCCGGGCGGTACGCCCGGTTCTCTCTTCAGCTTCCATATGACTGAAGTAAATATGATTCTTATCGCCGCCTTGACCGGCGACGGCCACGCCGTCGCCGGGTTGACCAGCGACGGCAAACCCGCCCATGGTCGGGGAGGCGCAGAAATCGATGGTCCATACCATCTTCCCGCCCTCGCCTGTGGGGGCGACACTTCGCGATAGGTAACCTGCTGCCTCCAGCTCTCGGGCGATCCTGCGCCAGCGGTCGCGACCTAGATCCAATGCTCGACACAAGGGACCCACGGCGATTTGCCACCCATCTGGCCGCGTGCCGAGCCAGGCAGCCACCGCCCTTGAGTCCAGGTCAAGTCTGGCGTCTTCCAGTAGCGCAAGGGGCAACGCGCCCCAGGCGCCAGCGGGGGCCTGGACTCGGACCACGCCCCCAGCATGCGATTCCCTGAGATTGGGCTTTGTTTTCATGCAGCATTGACCTGCCCCCTGCCAGCCATACCAAGCTGAAGTAGCAGGAGTCTGCCAACTCAGGAGAATGGCGGACATGAGGAAGAGCAAATTCACAGAGGAAC
>JABEVE010000070.1 GCA_013044035.1 Burkholderiales bacterium | reverse complement strand
GGGTGGCGCGGTGCTGCGGCGCTGGCGGACAGCGCGACTGTGGGCCTGGATGACGGCACTGACGCTGCTTGGGCTGGTGTGGCTGCTGGCGCGTGGGCCAGCGATGCCGCGGCATCTGTCGGTCATGCTCCTGGGAGCGGCGCTGTGGCTGCTGCTGTGGATGGTGCAGCGCTATGACAGGTTGGTGGCCGAGGTGTTCGACCTCAGCTTGGCGCGGTCGGAGGGCGGGTCGGAGGGCGTGCAAGACAGTCGCCGCGCGCCGTGGTGAAGGGGCTGGTTGTTGCTTGGCGGATCCGCATCCAACTGGCGCTGGCCATGCTGAACACAGGGGGCAAAGTCGTTGCAGGAGATCCCCACCCGGAAAGGAATCGACAACAGCTACGTGAGCCGGATAGTCAACCTGACCACGCTGGCGCCCGACATCTTGGCGGCCATCCTCGACGATGCACTGCCAGACCACATCACGCTGTTCGATCTGGCGGTTGATCCGCCTGCGCTGTGGGATGAGCAGTTGGGGCGAGTCAGGCTTTGGGGTGGGAACGCCACCTCAGCCCAATAAGCTCTTGAGATCCTTGAGCATCAGGAACAAGTGATACGGATCGGTCGGGCTGGGCTCGAATTCCCAGGATTCGTACCACTGCCGCGCTGCGTCGTCCTTGGCATGGACCAGCAGGCAGCGAATGCCAGCGATGTCGGCGGCCTGTGCGGTGCGCAGCAGCGCATCCTTGAGCAAGGCCTGTCCCAGGCCCCGGCGCTGATGTTCCTGATCCACTGCAAGCCGTGCCAGGATCATGACCGGCACCGGATGACGTGCCAGTCCCTTCATCACTCTCGAGGGCGCCGCTTCTGGATCGACGCTGCCGACGGTGAGGCTGTAGAAGCCGACGACGACGCCACCTTGGCAGGAGACATAGCTCTGCGCGCTGCTGGCTTTTTGGTTGACGAGCGCGTAGCGCTGCAGGAACTGGTTCAGCGCGGCCTGGCCGCAATCGAATGCATCGACCTGATCCGTCGCCGCCAGCTTGCGAATGGGGGCATAACCATGGCTCAACCGAGCACCCCGGGTTCACGCAGCAGCTTCTTCAGACGCGGCTTGCTTTGCACCGGACGATCCAGCGCTTCCTGAAATGACTGCCACTGCGCGTCGTCCAGCACGAACTGATGACGATCCGCGAGCGTCTGCGCGGCCGCCGTGACGCCCGCGTCGAGTAGGAACTCGCTGACGTTCTTGTGGCAGGCGCGTGCAGCTTCCTGCAGCAGTTGCTTGACCGGCGTGCTTGCACGAACGTCAATGCGTTCGGTCTTGGAAAGATTCAGGGTGCTCATGAACTGTCCCTCCGGACTTTGGAAGCTCCGATTGTAGTTGTCCGGACGGTGTCATGACGCGTCGTTTCTTATCTCGACCCTCTGCCGCGCACATGCAGCCGCAGCGAACATCAGGCCCGCCAGCCCCATGGCAATGTCGGGATGAGAGAAGTCGGGCGTCTCTTCGGCGACCACCGCCAGCCCAACCCGACCAGCCGCCAACTGGATGACCTTCTGGGCGTTGTGCATCGACCGGGCGAGCCAGTCGGTGTCGACTCCAAGCTTCGCCGGCTCTTTGCCAGGTTGCTCTGTTTGCGGCGCGGCGTACGGGCCGGTGCGGCAGATGGCGGGCAGCACGTCGTGCGTCACCCAGCGCTTGAATGCCTTGGCTTGTGGTTTGCGGCTGCCGAGGACGAGGTTGTAGAGTCCGGATTCGTTGACGACGGTTGTCTTGGGGGCCGCCAGGGGTTTGCATTGAACGCAGACCCTTTTCGCCATCGTCCAGGCGTGCGACCGCCTTGTAGGTTTCCGGCAGTTCCAAGGCTGCGCAAACATCTGCAGCCACGAGCAGCGGCTCGCCACTCTCGTCCTGGACGACGCGGACCTCTTGGTTTTGAACTGGTAGGGCACAACTTGCATGGCTTCGTCCTCGCGTGGGAATGGAATCGTCCGCATCACGGCTTCCAGTCGCGCCGCAAGCGCAGATGCCAGCCGATTGTGACCCGGCCGGCGCGACCATTCGGGCTGAAAGGCGCGCACCGGGATGGCATTTTTCGGATGCCCGCCATGGCCAGCGCAGCGGGAATCGCGTTGGCCATGGCGAGGTTGCGACCCAGCAAAATCAAGGCTCTTGGCCCTATTCGGCTCTTCCGGTCCGAAAGATTTGCGCGTTTTAGGTCGCCATGCCGGAGCCGGGATAGGGTCCGGTCCGGGTTGGTCGATACGCCCGACCCAGCGCGCGATGTTGCAACCCGAGCGGGGGGTGTGGCGGTCGCGTTCGCCCATTGGTTGCTGCGGCAAGACCGTGATCTTGCCGAAAAAACAGCCTGGAAAACGCGTCGGCGTCTGCCGGTTTGGATAGGCGCAGGTGCGCGATGGAACGACTTCTCGGCTTCTCTAGCCTGCTACGGTGCGCGTGGGCACAAAAAAAAAGGCGCCCGTTGCAGCGCCCCCTTTTTTTGCTGATTCCCGATCTTAATCGTGCCTGCGCTTGCCCTTGGTGTTGTGCGACAGCCAAGCGACAAAGCCAGTAAATGCGCCGGTGCTGATGACAGCGACGGCGCATAGAACATAAATCCCAGTCGTGATCGACACGGCGGTTCCTTCAAGTTGGTCCTATTTTAGTGTGAGTGCTGGGCCATGCAAGCGCCTATCCAGACTCATCCTCCTCGTCTGCATTGAACGACAAGGACAGCAGGAACCAGGCGAAGCCCTGCAACACAAGCCAGACCAGGAACACCGCGACGAGGCCGAGGCCCGTGCCCTTCCACAGGGACAGTCCGGCGACGGTGTCAAGCGCAACCGAATTCTGAGCCACTTCGCGCGCTGACGCGCAACGTAAATCTGAGCCATGGGATTAGGTTCTGGATGCCGGAACGTGTCCGGCCTTGCGTTGCTGTTTGAGGCGGTAGCTGTCTCCTTTGAACTGCACGATGTGGGCGTGATGCAGGATTCGGTCAAGCATGGCGACGGTCAACGTCGTGTTGCCGCCTCACCGATTCGGGTCTGAAGCGAAAGCGCATGGGTCCGCCACCGCTCACCGGCTGACGCAAGGGGTCCCGTTTGCCACGATTCCCGCCTTCGTGATGCCGATGGCCATGCCGGTTCACGCGAGCTTGCGGGTCGCGGCTTGCATGATCTGCACCACCTGCACCCGGTTGAGTTCTCCGAGAAACCGCTCAGCCCAGTCATCCAGCCGGAGATCGACGACCCGCTCCTTGAGGTGCAGCGCGCGGATCCTGGCGGACTCCAGGGATTCCATCTCGACCAGAAAGCGCTGCTGCGCGAACATGAGACCCGCCAGCCCCATGGCAATGTCGGGATGGGAGAAGTCGGGCGTCTCTTCGGCCACCACCGCCATGCCGACGCGGCCGGCCGCCATCTGGATGACCTTCTGGGCGTTGTGCATCGACCGGGCGAGCCAGTCGGTGTCGACGCCCAGCTTCGCCGGCTCGGTTTGCGGTGCGGCGTACTGGCCGGTGCGGCGGATGGCGGGCAGAACTTCGTGCGTCACCCAGCGCTTGAATGCCTTGGCCTGCGGTTTGCGGCTTCCGAGGATGAGGTTGTAGAGGCCGGATTCGTTGACGACGGTCATGTCTTGGGGTCCGCCGGTTGTGTCAATTGAACTGACACCCTTTTCGTCTGCATCCAGGCGGTCCATGGCCATGCGGCTGTTGTTGATGGTCAATGCGGCACAAATATCGGCCGCCACGAACAGCAGTTCGCCGTTCTCGTCTTGCACGACGCGAACTTCCTGGCTTTCAAATTGGTAGGGCACAACTTGCATGGCTTGGTCCTTTGCGCACGGATTGTGTGCATCACGATGGGATTCTTCTTGGGTTAATGCCATCTTCCGGGTGGATTGACGACCTGTCCCGCTGTCCATTCGCTGGGTGTCAACTTCGACGACGTGCCGGGACAGCAGGCGATCAACAGCTAATGGGTGGAGCGCGGCGATGATGTTCGCCTCGAACCGCTTCGCCGCCGGCAGCTTGCTATGCACGAGCAGGCGCATCACGTCGGGCTCGGTGAGGACGAGCATCTCTTGAATGCCTCCATCGGTTTGAAGTGGTCGACGTTTCAGCGTCCCCTTGCAATGGCGCCTTATCGCTCCTGCGTGGCCCGCATACCCCAGCGCGTCACACACATCCTTGCCGACGAACAGCGGTTCGCCGCTTTCGTCGCGCACGACGCGCACGGCTTTGTCTTCGAATGGAAACGGGATGATGTCCATGGAATCTCCAGTGATCGCCGCAACCGCGGCTCCTGACCGATTCTTGTCCGGGCAGCGGGGTCTTTCAGGCTGAAAGACGCGCACCGTGATGGCATTTTCGGATGCCCGCCATGGCCAGCGCAGCGGGATCTGCGTTGGCTATGGCGAGGTTGCGACCCAGCAAAATCAAGGCTCTTGGCCCTACTCGGCTCTTTCGGCCCGAAAAATCCGCGCGTTTCGGGCGTCATGCCGGAGCCGTCATTGGGTCCAGGCTGGTCGATACGCCGCCACGCCATTCCACATGCAGTCTCCGCGCGGGCATCCCCCGAAGGATGTGCCCCCACGACTCACGCCAGGCAGGCCCCAACCACCGCCTCTACGTCGATTGCTCCTGCGGGAGATTCGAGCACGACGATGAACCCTGAGTTGTGCAGAAAAATCTGCTTCACCCCGGCGGCGCTCGCGGCCCTGCTCAAGTCGACATTCGCCGTTGCCGCCGAGGCGGTGTCTTTGGTGATGGATGTTTGCGCGGCGTTGGCGGCGTTCACACTCACCATGACCTGGACTCCCAAGCTCTTGAATGCCAGTGGAGCCGGCACGACGTGGGTGTCCGAACACCCGATCCGAAGGCCGGAGACGGCGATCACCCGCACCGATGCCAGGGCGTTGGATTCGGTGGCAGCTTTCGACGCTCTGAGTCCATTCCACTCGGCCCTGACGGGGTTCGGAGCGCCCTCCCAGAGGCCGACCAGGAGGTCGCTGTAGGTCGTGGTCGGCTGGCATAAGATCAGATTCCAAGCGACCCACGCTGCGAATTGAGGTGTGATGGTGACGGCGCAAAGCGCCATCTCCGCTTCCGCTGCATCCGCGCTTGGCTTGTGGCCCGTCTCTGCAACCGCCGCAGCGAACCCGCGGAGGTCTTTGGCGGTCATGAAGACGGCGGCCAAAGACTGGCAGAACGGTCTATAGCCCAGGTGCTCTGCCACCAGGACGGCAGCGCAATCGAGTGCCGCGTCCTGATGGTGATCGAACTGTCCGTGTCGTGGGTCGTAAACGTCGCCAACATCGACGAAGGCCGCGCCCCTCGCGCGCAGCCTTGCGATGGCATGTTCATCCTGTGGAGCCACTTGCATGTGGCGCCACTTGACGCGCGATTTTGTGTAGTCGTGGCACAGGAGCGCGACGCCGATGGTGTCGTCGATGTGCCGTGAGGGCAGTCCGACGTGGGAAACGATTATTCTCACTTGTTTGGGACGTCTGTCGACATCAAGAGGATCCGTCTATCTGTCGCGCCGGTTTTCTTCCGCCCGCACCTTGCGCTGCGCCCAGTTCTCCAGGTCGTGCCAGTCTTCCAACCCGAGCCGCGCCTGATTCGCGAGGAATTTGACGCCCTCACGGTCGGCCTTGATGATGCGTTCGTCATGGCGCAGGGGTCGAATGTGGGGACGCTCGACGCCGCGATGGAAGTCGAGAACGTAGGTGCGCCCGGCCATGGCTTTGTCTGCCGCAGCGCCCTGAATGGGTGCGTCGCCGTGATCGCCCGGCATGGCCTGGGCTTGCGGACGGTCGAGTCCGCCTTGAAAGGTGACTTGGAGACGCAGGCCCTTGAGACCTTCGGCGGCTTCCTGGATATGCACCAGCGCCTGGCGGGCTTGGATCTGCGCGTCTTCGCGCTGGCGTTGCTGCGTGGCGTCGTCTGCCCCAGGCAATGACAGCATCAGGCTGCCGAGGTTGGCGGCGCGCTGCAGTATGGCGCGCTCGCTGGTGTCAGGCAGGGCGGGGGTTTCGTCGGCTGCATGGGTGTGGTCGTGCAGGCTGTAGCTGCCCGTCTTCTGGATCGAGGGCAGCACGTCGTGCGTCACCCAGCGTTTGAAACGGCGTGCGGCCTCCTTCTTGCTCCCGAAGACGAGGGCGTAGAGGCCGGGTAAGTAGACGTAGTTGGCTTGCTGAATTCGACCCATGGAGTCGATGGTGTCACTGCGGGTTACGTCATCCGGAGCAACGTGATCGTCCAATGCTTTGCGCGGATTGCTCAGTTCCAGCGCCTCGCACACGTCGTTGGCGTTGAACAGGATTTCGCCCTTGTCATCCATCTGCGCGCGCACGGGCATGGTCTCAAAGAGGAAGGTGCGGACCGCTTGGGCGACAGGCGTGAGTACAGGCTCGGCTATCACCAATTCGGTGCCCGTATGGCCTTGCTCCAGGGCCGTCTCGCCCAGCGCGGGCATGGCCTGCTCCTGAAACCACTTCAGGAAGCCATCGGCACCGCCCATTCTTGCTCCACCAGCCAGCCGCAGCACGCCGTCAGGACTGAGAACGCGCATCCTCACGCCTTTGCCTCCAATCTGGCGCAGGGACTTCTCGTTCTCGGGCAAGCGCGCAATGGGATCTTTGGACGATTTGTAGCCCAGTGCCGTCGCTGCATCGTCGCCGCTGATCCACACGCCGTCTCGATCAACGCTGGCGCGGATGGCTTGGCGTTTGTACTGGAGTTCAAGGGCGCGGTCTGGCATGGCTAATCTCTCATGGGGTTTATGAATCCCACAAGTTATGCCATCCGCAAAGCGCGCCGCGCATCAATGGCGCAGCTTTTGACCCACGATTCGTCTTCTGAAAGAGCCACCGGCACGGCGCTGATGCGCTGGGCCTGTCTTTGGTGCTGTCCGATGAGCACCTTCATCGCTGCAAGTAAGGTCCGCAGTCATACCGTGGCTCCCGTATACGGGAGGACGCCCCTTCTTCAGGAGTCCCGTGTTCAGCAGTAGCTTGCGTCTCAGCTACCACTGCCCTGCCCTCACGGCACAGGGTCGCTCTCCCTCAGGAGAGACCGGGGCTATGACGCGCCCATTCGGATCCCGCTTATTCGGGGGGATCAGCCGAGACTCCTGGAATAACCGCCCTCAGGCGGCCTGCCTTCAGCCCTCAGGCTGCAAGGCTCGTGCATGTCCACTTACCCGGCATCTAGGCGGGGCAGCAACGGCATGCACGGGGGCGGCGAGTCCCCGACGTTGATCTTGCCAAGCGCGGCATCAGCCGCCTTCTTGCCCGTCTTGGGGCGATGGAAACTTTTCGTCAGTAGACCCAAAGGGTGTCTCAATCGGCCTGTGAGGCGCGAATTTGCTTGGGTTTTGCAACACTCAGGGTTCTTGAGTGTTTTGTGCGCAGGGTTTCAAAAAAAACCGCCTGGGCGGTTGACCTGCTGGATGGAGGCGCATGGCCTCGATGAATCTGCTGCTTCGTTCCGCTGGTGCGGCATGGGTAAGCAGACCGTCTGGTGACGGATAGTCAGGATGCTACCGATCGAGCAGGCGATGCGGTGGGTTGAATCCTGGCCGTTTCGCTTGCGCTTTTGCTCGCGCATGCCAGGATCGGGGGGAAACAATACTCACTACGGATGAGTGCCGAATTCTTCCCTGGTTTTCCAGCAATTTCGCCAAAAACCGCACCGCAACGTCCCTTGAATTCTCAAGTGTTCGGTTGTTGCCGACGAATAACGCGTAACGATAACTTATGGCTATCCAGATCACACTTTTGATTACCGAAGACGATCCTGAGTTGCGCCCGCTTTACGACCATCTAAGCAGTCTGCCGGATGGGCAGGGCAAGCAACACCGTGCACGCGCCGCAAGACATGCGCTCGTCAC
Organism: Burkholderiales bacterium; assembly: GCA_013044035.1. Classification (GTDB taxonomy): domain Bacteria; phylum Pseudomonadota; class Gammaproteobacteria; order Burkholderiales; family Burkholderiaceae_C; genus Thiomonas_A. The sequence continues at coordinate 26,673 of JABEVE010000070.1, read as the reverse complement.
TGGCATACGCGCATTGTACAGCGAGGCCCCTATCGCACCTCTTGTCGTTCGCAGCCAGGCGACGCCGCTGGCGCCGACGCGGGATGACGCACGAGTTGGTGAGCCGCAACACACGGCATCGGCGCATCTCAACGACTTCTTATCCAGTGCAGGCGACAACGCCTTCGCTGGGCTGTGACTTTCAACCCGGAGCCATCAATCAATGACAGAGCAACGCTTCAACATGGGCCTCGATGTGGGCTACGGCAACACCAAGGCGGTCTGGTCGGCCGACAACGGGCCGGGGCACAACGTCATCATCCCGTCGGTCGCGCACGAGATCACCGACCTGAATTACTACCAGGCGATGTCCAGCGCTGGCCAGACGGATAACGTTCTGGTCGATGTCGATGGCACGCACTTTGCCGTCGGGCCGTCGACCGGGATCTACGGCCGCACTTTGCTCGACGACTACGTTCACAGCAAGGCCTACCGGGCGCTGATCGCCGGCGCCCTGCACATGGCCTTCAAGGAGCTGGGGGTGATGCTTGAGCGTGTCGATGCTCTGGCTGTCGGCCTGCCGGTGTACTCCTTCGGCAAGCTGCGCGAATCGCTCAGCCAGGAGATGCGCAAGCCTTTTCTGGTGCCGGTGCCGTTGAGCCTGCGCGCCGCGTTCGGCCGTGATGCGGCCCTGGTGGAAGTCAAGACGGTGCGCGTCATGCCGCAGCCATTCGGCGCAATGACCGATTGGCGCTCGCGCCTGACCGCGCCGCCTGCGGATACGGATGTGGTGATCGTGGCCGATCCGGGCTACAAGACCTTCGACTGGTTCGCCATGCGTGGCCATGTGACCGTGCCCGACCTCTCCGGCGCTTTTGACGGCGGGGTGAGTGAGTTGCTCCGCGCGGTTTCGTCAGACGTGATTCGCAAGCATCCGAATGCGCCTCTGGACCTGCAGACCATCGAGGACGGACTGGATCGGGGCAAGTTGTCGTTCGTCGGGGTGGGTGTCATCGACTTCTCCGAGTACCAGCAGACCATGCGGCGCGGCGCCTTGCAGGTGGTGCGGCGCATGGCCGATGTGTTGCAACGCCAACAGAACAAGGTCCGCGTCGATCACCTGATCCTGGCCGGGGGCGGCGCGGCCTATTTCGAGGAGGCGATGCGGGCGACGTTTTCCGGCATGAACTTCTCCGTGTTGCCGCGTCCGGTGCTGGCGAATGCGCGTGGGTTCTGGCGGGCGGCGCTGCGCATGGGGTGGGGGACGTGAGTATCGTCAGGATTCAGGACTTCACGGGGCCGGGACATCAGCTCGCGGTGCCAGGTGGCAGCAATGCATCGCCTGCGACCGGCGCAACATCCGGGCTGGCCTCCAGCCAGGCGTCGAACGCCGTGAGATCACCACGGCTACGCCGCTGCGCGAAATAAGCGCTCGTCTTGAGCGCTGACACCTTTTCGGCAATGGCCGTCACAAAAAACTGATTCATCGAGACATGCTCATCGAGCGCCACCTTCTTGGCGTACTCCATGAGCGAATCCGGCACACGCAAGGCATAGTTGGCCATCAGAATCTCTCCAGTTGAAGGGTTTGCAAAAAGGCTCCGGGCGTAAGTACCGGAAGGCCAAACCGATGGGCGGGCATGAAATCGCGGCCATTGAGTGTGACCAGCGCATCGGCCCGGCCATTGAGCGCGGTTTCCAACACCATCTCATCGGCGGCATCGCGGAGCTGCGGCCGCCAGAGGAAGAACAACTCCACAGGTTCGGCCAGCAGGCAGAACGCATCCAGGAAAGCCTCCACCATCGGTGCCGTCCTGTGACTCGCAGCGAGCTGCTCCGGGCGCGAAAGCACGGCTTCATATTCAAGCACCAGGGGCACCGAGGCCAGCGCCAACAGTTGGTCATCACGCATCGCGCGTAGTACAGCGAACGACGCGCCAAGGCGACTGCGTGACGCAGCGACCAAGATATTGGTATCGAGCACAACACGCTTTTTCATACTGCCGATGATATAACAGGCTAAATTTGCGTGTTCCAAAGGCCCGAAAAATGCGGAACCCATCAGGCGAGGATCAACGGGGCAGGCGTCATGGACTTCTCCGGGCACCAGAGCAACGTCGGCGCTGCACAAGCGATGAGAGTCGTGAGACTTGCATCGTGCGCATCCCGTGCGATGCTGGATTCATCGACTGGAAAGCCATGAACCAAGAACTGAACACCACCTGCCCCGCTTACGATGCGAGCGCCATCGGCGACCTGCTCGCCGCGTCCATCGCCGCACTGCAAGCCGCGATTCAAACCGATCTGCCGCCGATGACGACATTGCTGCCAGTGCCCGGCGCGACCAGGGATCTGCCGCAAGGCGTGCGGCGTGACCTGCACGCGGCGGAGAACCTCTATGGGGTGCGCTTCGGGCCGGTGCACGCCGTGACGCGCCGCCCCACGATCAAGGACACCCGGACCTTTGTGGTTCCGCAGCACGGTGGGCCTGCGATTGTCGTGCTGGCGGTGACCGGTGCGGCGGCTATCTATAAGCCGAACGGTCGTCGTGCGACGCTGGCGGGCATGATCCCCTGCGTGACGAAGGACGATCTGGAGGCTTGGGCGAGGGAGCCTGCGATCATGTTGCTCGCCAAAGGGGATGTCCAATGACACAGGAAATCGTCTGGGGGCACGCCCCTCATCGCCGTGAGGACGATGGCCCGGTGGACGACGAGCACGCCTGGGACACCTATCTGAACAACGCGCCAATTGGGCGGCATTTCCCGGTCGAGTTCCCATCGGGAGCCGTGGTCGATCAGCCGGTCTTCCGATGCGTCCACTGCCAGCGCGAGTTGGCGGATGTGCGGGGCCGCGTGAGGAAGACGGCCCCGGTGGCGGTGATCGAGGCAGCGGGCATGTGCCCGGATTGCAATGACGTGACGGGCTGCGACGTGCGCATCCGATCCGACGGGCGGATCGAAGCGCTTCATGGGCATGGGATCGCGACTTACGCCGCGTCTATTCGTGTGCCGCCGCGGGTCTTGGGCCCTGACACGGGCGAGCCCGTCATGACATGCCCGCATGCGCAGGATTTAGCCGATGGCGACCCCGCCGACCCACCAATCCCGCAGAGGCCCTGGCTGGCTCGACGGATTGCAAGACTGTTACGCATGTGACCCATTGCGCGCGCTATCTGACACGGACAGTCCAGACGCGACCAAGACCCCGCGTCATTCTGGCGTGAGGCGGCCGCCGTGCGGCGAATGGAGACCATATTCACCGCATCTTCTACGGTTAATGACTTGCATATGCGGGGATGCACTCCATAATCTCCGCATGAATAGCGGTGATTACAAATACATCTGGCAGGCCGGTGACTGGCCGAACTGGCGCTTCGATCTCGCGGCACTCGCTGGCTCCATGGCCGAAGTCAGTCGCGCCCAGGGGCTGTTGATTGGGCGCCTGGCCGATGTGGGCATGACTTTGCGCGACCAGGCAAGCCTCACTGCGCTGACCGAGGATGTGGTCAAGACCAGCGCGATCGAGGGTGAGCAACTCAACGTGGAATCCGTGCGCTCATCCATTGCCCGCAGGTTGGGCGTCGACATCGGCGCGCTCGCTCCGGTGGATCGCCACGTCGAGGGCGTGGTCGAGATGGTGATCGACGCCACAGCCAACTGCCATGCCCCAGTGTCGCGTGAGCGGTTGTTCGGCTGGCATGCTGCGCTGTTTCCCACCAGCTACTCCGGCCTTGCCAGGATCAAAGCCGGCGATGCTCGCGGCCTGATGCAGGTCGTCTCGGGCCCCATCGGCCGCCGGCGCCTGCATTTCGAGGCGCCGCCCGCCGAACGTCTGGAAGCCGAAACCGGCCGCTTCCTCGACTGGCTGAATGGTGCGTCGTACGAACAGCCGCTGCTCAAGGCCGGCCTTGGCCACCTGTGGTTCGTCACTCTGCACCCGTTCGACGATGGCAATGGCCGTATTGCACGGGCCATTGGCGACCTGCTGCTGGCACGTGCCGATGGCAGTCCACAGCGGTTCTATGGTTTGTCGGCGCAGATCCAGCGCGAACGCAAGGCCTACTACGACACCCTGGAGCGGACCCGGAAGCGGTCGCTGGATGCCACCGAGTGGCTTGCCTGGTTCCTCGACACGCTCCATCGCGCCGTCGATCAGGCCCAGCATATGGTCGACGCCGTGCTGACCAAGGCACGGTTCTGGCAGCGCTGGGTGACCACGCCGTTGAGCGAGCGACAGGTGAAGTTGCTGAATAGGCTGCTCGACGGATTCGAAGGCAAGCTCACCAGCCCCAAGTGGGCGGCCATCGCCAAATGCTCGCCGGACACCGCTCTGCGTGACATCAACGACCTGCTAGCGCGGGGCGTGCTGCGAAAATCGGATGCTGGCGGGCGTAGCACCAGCTACGCGCTGAACGATTTGCCGGTGTAGTGGCGTTGCCTGGAATCGTCTTGGCTCGCGGGCGAAACAGCGCCATCATGAATTCCTGCCAGGCATGCGGAAGGAGAGCAAGATGGACGTCGTTCAACTCAACCCAAAGGGCAACTGGCCGCGGTGGTGTGACCGTCAGTCTTGCGCTCCTCGATCGACGTGGCATCCTGTACTCATGGAGGTGCTTGATGTATGCGATTCGAGAGTTTGGCAATCCCGTGACCCGCGAACTGATCGATCTGGCGGCCGAATATGGGCTCGCCCCGGAGTTCATCAGGGATACCCATGCGCACGGAGGCGGTGGGCGCTGCGCGAGGTTCCGGTTTGTGAGCTGCACCGAGATGTCTCGGTTCCGTGGGTTCCTGATCGAGCGCGGTTTCCAGGCGACGCTGCGCATGGACGATGACGACGAGCGATATCGCCTCGTGTGCTGCGCAGCGGTCGCAGCGTAGCCTGATGCCGATGGCTGTCGCGCGAACGAGTGCTCAAGCGTCTTCTCTTCGATGTGGCTGACAACCGCCTCGACCATACGTCGGCTGACGACAGCTCGGGACGTCGAAAGTCCTGACCAACCGCCTGTCGCGGTCGGCGGGAATCGATTTCACTGCGAACGGCGCTGACGGTACGCGTCGATGGCGCGCTCCAGAATCGCCCGGTCGGCGACATCCTTGTCGCGCATGGTCTTCTTGGTTTGCAGAAGACCTTCGAGCGACACGGTCTTGACCGGGATGCCGTCCAGATGGATTGTCTCCGCGTAGTGCTTGAGCGTCTCGTAGGTCTGTCCGTTGGCATTGAGCATGAGGTCAACGATGAACTGATCCGCGACGCGGATGTTCTCGCCGTCCTCGAACCATTCTGGCCGGATGTCCTTCGCGACCCCATCGGGCAGCACCATCAAGGCCGCCTTCACTTTGGCCCCCGCCTGCAGGGTGGCTGGAACGACCAGATCGATGTCCGTCGTCGCTCGAATGTAGCCATGCGCAGCGAGCGCGTAGCCACCGATCAACAGGTAATCGACCCCGTGTTCGTTCAGGCTGCGCAAGAGAAGTTTCAGGTCGTCCAGGGTGGCCGGTCTGGCGTATTCATCCATGGCGGCGCATCTGCACTAGATCGGCCATACTCTCCGCCAGAGCGTGCTGCTGCTGCCGATCAGCGTCTTCGTGAGACATGAACCGGTATACCCCCTTGCGGACAAGTCTGCCGCCGCCCATCGCCACGAGGGATTCGGTCAATGCTGCGGCTGCAGCGACGCCTTGACCATCCGGTTGGCTGCTGATGCGACGCTCAATCCTTCGTCCGACGGTTCTCACTGTCATTCCTGGAGGGGGTTTTATTGCCAAATCGCCGTCGATCATCTTACGTCCCTTTCCCTCTGATGCTGCGTTGAAAGGATGGGAATCGTCCCGGTATGCACCATGTCGCGCACATCTGGCGAGCCGCCAGGAAAACAAGACCTCTCGAAGGTGGCCCCGTTGCGTCTCGTCAAGAGATGAATCGGCGTGAAGCAATTCCATCAGCGATTCAACATGCAGCGATTCGTCGCGTGTGCCCGCCATTGACCCTGGTGATGGTCCTGTGCGTGGAACGCTCCATGGCGTGGATACCAACCGTGTCGCCATCGTCCCAGCGTTCGGCCAGGGCGACAGCGCACGCGATCAGGCACCAGTGCGCCTGTCGCGTCATTTTTCCGGACCGAAAGGGGTGGAAGTTGCACAAGTCCTTGTTTTTGTTGAGGCGCAACCTCGCCATGACCAACGCGATTCCCGCTGCGCTGGCCATGGCGCGCACCGGCTCATCCCTGCCAAATGGCCCAACCGATCCGGTGACACGTGCCGTCGATCGGCCGCTTGCACCGTGCCTGCCTTGGGTCACAATCAAGTCCAAGGAAAGCAACTTGAACGTCAACCTTCAACTTCGTGCCCAATGCTTTCTGGCTTACGCGCTCGGCGATCTGCGATCCGCGATAGAGGTGTTTCATCATCACACGATGTCAGCGGCCGCCGACGGCCAATCGGAGAGCGCCGCGCTCAAGATGGCCCGCGCAAAGTCCGCTTCCGGCGTCTCCAGCGCAGGGATCGGTGGCGTTGGCTTCCTGATCTTCTGGGTGATCGACGCGCGCCTGATTGCCGGGCGATGGCCGTCGGCAGCGATGGCCTGGTTCGCGCTCGGTCTGGCTGCGGCCATGATGTTCGCCTGGCATTACGACGTCATCCACGGACGCGACGGCTGGCGTCTGGCGTGGTACCGCTGCAGCGGCAAACCTTTCAAACTTTCACAACGCTAAAACTTGCTCTCCTTGGGCGGACCATGTAGGCGGTTCAGTATGTAGCCTCTCAGATGCGCAAGCGACTCAGGCCAAGGCACAGACCGTCGATGAGCGCTCCCATTGACGCAGTGGCTGGTTCAAGTCAATCCCGCGGCGCAGCGCCGTCATCTCGGCAACGATGCTCATGGCGATTTCCGGCGGTGTGAGTGCGCCCAAGCGCAAACCAACGGGTCCGCGCAGACGCGCTGCTTCTTCAGGGGTGACGTTAAATTCCAGCAGACGTTCCCGGCGTTTGGCGTTGTTATGCAGTGAACCCAGTGCACCCACATAGAAAGCTGGCGTACGCAACGCCTCCATGAGTGCCAGGTCGTCGAGCTTGGGGTCATGCGTGACGGCCACCACAGCACTGTTGTGGTCCAGGTTCATGGCGAGAGCCAGGTCGTCTGGCATCAGCGTGGAAAGGGTCATGCCCGGCAGTTCGCTCCAGCCTTCGTGATACTCGGTGCGAGGTTCACACACAGTCACCTGGTAGTCCAACATCACCGCCATGGATGCGAGGTAGCGCGAGAGCTGACCGCCACCAATGATGAGCAGGCGCAAGCGCGGGCCATGCACGGTGATGAGCGTGGCGCCGTCGAATGCCACGCGGTCGCCTTCCAGCGCTGGCTCCAGCCGCACCAGACCTGTCTTCATGTCCATGCGTCGCTGCACACGGTGATGGCGCTCAATGTCCACTAAAAGTTCGCGCAGATGGGACTGTGATGAGAGGGGCTCCAACACGATCTGCACCGTACCCCCGCAGGGAAGGCCGAAACGCCGCACCTCCTCGGCGGTCTGTCCATACGTCGTGATTTCCGGTTTGCGCAGAGCGAGTTCGCCGCGCGCAACGCGGCCAATGAGATCGTCCTCGATGCAGCCGCCCGACACCGAGCCCGACACCTGTGCGTCGTCGCGGATGATCATGAGTGAACCCGGCGGGCGGGGCGCCGATCCCCAGGTTCGAACCACCGTGCCAAGCGTGACACGGTGGCCCTTATCGAGCCATTCCAGAGCGGTGCGTATGACTTCGACGTCGATGCTGTTCATGATGTACCTCTCCATGGAATCAGAGAGTGGGGTGATTACGGGCGGCATGGAGGCATGCCAGGGGCGAAAACACCCGACGTGCGCATCACGAGCAGGCCATAAGCAAGCATCAGGGATTGCGCTCGAATCGCCGTGCTCGATCGATCGAGCACCTGCCACAGCGCTGGCGCCCCTTGATGCATGCTTGCAACGCGTCGTCTCAAGCATGAGCGTAAGTGTGTCGCTGATCGGATCCGGACGTCGCGTGCACACTGGCGTTGAAGGACACGATGATGCGGTCGGCTTCCCCCGCATAGGGCAAGGCTTGGTGTGGCAGCCACGATGGGAACACCACCAACTGTCCTGCCAGAGGCGGCACATCGAGCTGGGCCGACTGCAGGTAGGCGTTGCCAAAGTCGACGAAGGCGCCACCCAAGTGGTTGAAGTTGGGGCCATAAAAGCGCGTGATGCCATTGGCGCTCCCCAACAAGGGGTGCGCCGCACGCTGGGCATCTGCGTCCACCTGCACGCAGTACACGCCCGACCACGAGCAATTGCCATGCGTGTGCACATCGTGGAAGCTGCCCTGGTTGGCGATCTGGAACCAGATGCCGCGAAGAACGATCTGCAGCCCCGGCGTGGCTTCGGACCAAGCGCTCTGGTTGGCCAGGACAACGGTCTGGCGCAGGCTGTCCACGATGAAGCGGACCAAGTCATTCCATTCGGGCAGGCGGATGCGTTGCAGCAGGTCGTCACGGCTGGCGTAGAAATCCATGTGGCCGTCCCGGGCTGACGGATCGGTGACCCGCATCGACTCGAAGACGCGCACCAGCAAACCGTTGATCGCATCGGCCCGCGCGTAGCGGTACAGGCCCAGTGGCGTCGACCACAGCGACAACAGGGGCGTGGGCGGCAGCATGGGGTCCAAGCGTTGGCGCGATTATGCAGCGGCATTCAGGCCGAGACCAACAGATCGGCAGGCCAGCGCAGACGGTGACCGGTGCGCGCTGCCAAGGCCTCGATGTCGTCTGGCGTGTCCACGTCGGTGCGGTAGCGTTGGTTGGTGCTGACCCAGCGGTGCACCTGGTCGGGGTGCGCCGCCTGCCATTGCCGGCAGCCGATGCGAGCCTCACCGCTCAAAATCTGTTCGCGCACTTCAGCACTCAACATCACCGGGTTGCCTGGCTGGCCATCCACCTCCGGTTGCACCACCTGTGTGCCCGCGGGACGCTTTTTGTACGCGCCGATCAAATCGTTGATGTCCTGTGCGTTGATGAGAGGCTGGTCGGCCAATGCCACCAGAACCGTGTCGATACGCGGGGATAACGCCCGCAGCCCAAGCCGCAGCGACGACACTTGGCCCGTATCCGGTTCCGGGTTGTACACCACAGTCACCGGGAATTCCTGCACCACGGGGGCGATGCGTTGCGCATGGTGGCCAAGGACCACAACCAACTCGTCCACACCTGCGCCCGAGAGCGCGATGATCTGGCGCCGGATCAGCGGAATGCCACCAAGTTCGAGCAGGCTTTTCGGCCGGTGTCCCATGCGCGATCCAGACCCTGCGGCCAGCAGCACGGCACCTACCCCAAGCCGGCTGTACAAACCGCCTCCTCCTTTGAGAATACAACCCATGGTGCTCAGCCTCCGCAACAGGATTTTTTCGACGCCTCGGTTAAATCAGGTCTACGCTCGGTGGATGCAGCAGGCGCCTCGGCTGGGGCATTCGGCAACACCACAGCAGCCTTCTTCGTCACCCCGCCGCAACAGGATTTCGCGACTTCGGGTTCGATCGACTTTGCAGCGAAAACCGCTGTCTGCTTGGAGTCAACAACCGTTCCGTCTGCTGCATGCGCGATCAACGCATCGGTCAAGGCAGTCGCCGGCCTACTACGCCGCGCGGCGACCACAGCGGCCAGCACCGACAAGGCAATCTCCTCGGCAGTCTGCGCCCCGATGGGCTCGCCAGCCGGCGCCACAATGGCAGCCACATCGGCCGCATCTTCGCCGCTGGCGACCAGACTTTGCTTGAGCACCCCGGCTTTGCGCGCGCTGGACACGAACCACAGCTTGTGCGGCCGAAGCGCCAGCGCGGCTTTGAGGCCCTGCAGGTCGCGGCGGCCTTGTGTGGCCACGATGGCAAACGCGACGGAGGGCACCGCCTCACACACCCGTGCCACGTCATCGCTCAACAGTACGCGCTCAGCATCGGGGAAATCTCGTGCCGTTGCACCGTCCGCCAGCACCGTCACCGAGAACCCCACACGCGGCGCCAGCACGGCAAGCGCCCGCGCCACCGGCGAATCGCCGAATAACGCCAGACGGACGGCAGGCAGAACCGGGTCGATGAAAATTTCGAGCGTGCCACCCGAGTGACAGGCCATGCCGAATTCGAGCACGTCGCCAAGCGAGCGCACTTCGCTGCGGTCAGACGGCGCGATGCGGATGGTGCGCGGCTGCCCGTCCAGCAAGGCCTGGCGCACGGTTTTGATGACAGCGGGCTGCGCACAGCCCCCACCAATCCAGCCGTAGATGGCGCCGTCGGCGGTGACGAGAGCCTTGTCTCCCGGTCGCGCCGAGGCGGGAGGCTGTACGCGCAACACCGAGACCAGCGCGAAAGGCTGTTGTTGCGCCTGCAGCCTGGCGGCTGCTGAAATCCATTCGGTGTTGTTCATGGTGAGCTCCTTGTGGTGTCGAAAGACCCAGGTCAGGTCAATCGGATCAATGCAACGACTTTCGTCCAGCAACCAGGTCGCTCAGACTGGCAAGCGCGACGAACCTTTCGACACTCGCCTTCGAGCGCTGCAGCGCAACCGCGGCCGGCAGGGCACGGGTGGGGTGAAACCATGTGATGCGGGCGCCTCGCGCACGCGCGGCCTGCAGGGCATTGGGCAGCGCATCCGGCTCATCCGTGTCGAATCCATCAGAAAAAATCCAGACCCGCGAGCCACGGCTGAGCTGAGCGCGAGCATGCACGCGCACAAAGTCATGCAGGCTGGTGGCAATTCGCGTGCCGGCACCAAAACCAGCGGCCACGGCGTTGATCTTTTCCTGGACCGCGGCCGAGTCGCGCTGCATCAGCGGTGTGATTTCAGCCAGTCGCACATGAAACACAAACACCCGCGCCTGCGCTGCCGCCGCAAAGGCTCGAGCGATGCGCAGAAACAGTGGCGCGTGCGATTCCATCGAGCGGCTCACGTCGATCAGGATGAACAGCCGCGGCGGCTCGCGGCGCAGCACCATCCACGCCGGGCGCAGCGGCTCGCCGCCCCAGGCCACGCTGCGGCGCAGGGTCTGGCGCAAGTCGAGCCTGCGCCCGGGAAGTGCAGTCTGCCAGCGTCGGGTTGGGCGCGGCCGCAACTGTGCGGTGATCTGTCGCGCCAGCTGCTGCAGCGCGCCCAGATCCTGCGGCAGCCACATCTGGCCGTCGCGCTGATGCAGAGCTTCGGTGCGGCTTGCACCACCCATGGCGCGTGGACTGCCCGCGTCGTCAGGGTTCTCGCGGGCGCCAGCGGCCAGGCTGGCCGACTGCGGGGCGGCTTGGCCGGGCTCGGAACTGTCGATGGGCTTTTGCATCTGCGCATGCAAGCTTTGCACAACTTGCCGCAAATCGCGAGAAGGTCGCATCTGGCCGCTCACCCGCACCTGGCCCTTGAGCCGCTGCGGGTACCAGTAACGCTCAAACAATTCGGGCCACTGGCGCCAATCGCGCACGTTATGGCAAGCAATCGCCCGCCAGGCTGCTCGCAACTTGTCACTCTGTAGGGCACCCAGCGCCAGACTTGCCTGGAGCATCGCCTGTTGCTCAGCCACACCGATCTTCAATCCATGATCGCGCAACATGGCGGCGAAACCAACGAGGCCATCGCTGGGCTCCAAGGCGCGAGGCGCTGGGGCGGAATGACCCGATGCCTGACTCATGGCGTTCATGAGGAAGCTGCCACCGCAGCGGCTTTTTCGGCGACGCCGACCGCGCGCCGGCCTTCGATCAGTTGCATCGCCCGTGCGGCCGAGAGTGCAAAGCGATCTTCACGCGTCTTGAGCAGACAGCCCAGCGTGGTCAGCAGCACGCCAGTGTCTTCGGGCAGGGTGTGCTGGTTGAGCTGGTGCAAGGCGCGCACCCAATCCAGGGTTTCAGCAATGCCAGGAGTCTTGGCGAGGTCCTCGTGGCGCAGGCGCTGCACGAATTGCACGCACTCTTCCACCAGCACGGTATCAGCCTCAGGCACGGCGGTTTTCACGATGGCCACCTCACGCGCAAGGGTCGGGTAGTCGAGGTAGTGATACAGGCAACGTCGGCGCAGTGCGTCCGAGAGTTCGCGCGTGCCGTTGCTGGTCAGGATGACCTGTGGAATGTTCTGGGCGCGAATGGTGCCAAGCTCGGGCACGGTAATCTGGTAATCGGCCAGAACCTCCAGCAAAAGGGCTTCGAAGGCCTCGTCCGCACGATCGATCTCGTCGATCAGCAGCACACACGGCCCCACCCGGCTAATGGCCTTGAGCAGTGGACGCTCCAGCAGGAAGTCACGCGCGAACACGTCGGACTCGCGTATTGGGTCGCTGCGGCCTTCATGGAGGCGGATAGCCATCAGTTGGCGACCGTAGTTCCACTCGTAAGCCGCCTGCGACAGATCCAACCCTTCGAAGCACTGGAGCCGCACCAGCTCGGCACCCTGCGATTGCGCCAGCGCGGTGGCCAAGGCGGTTTTGCCAACACCAGCGTCGCCCTCGATGAGCAGCGGGCGCTGCAGCCGGCCCGCCAGCCAGACCGTGGTGGCCAGATCTGGATCGGCCAGGTATCCGACGCGCTGCAGATGTTCACGCAGCACGCGTTCGTCCATGGATGAGGTGGATGACAGGCTGGGCATACGGCGTGATCCGCTCAGACGCGTTTGCCAAACAGGCCGAACCACCAGTTCTTGATGAGCACCCAGATGATCGCCAGGCCGTTGATCTCACCAGCGGCCTTCGGAGGCGCGCTCGCCACAGCAGGCGCAGCCGTCGCACTGGCCGTTGCGGGTAGGGCCAGCGCAGTCCGGCGGAAGTTCTCGACGAACTGCACCAGGATCATGTCCGACACCTGCACCATCAGGCGGCCCCCAAACTGGGCGAACTTACCGTTGACTGTGACCGTCGCTTCGCCGTGCAGTACCGAATGCACGGGGCTGGCCGGGTCGGGTTCAATCACGGCAATGAGTTCCATCGAGGCCGATGACCCCCCTTTATCAGTGCCTTTTCCGCGCAGCACCATTTTCTGGGCCGCATCGTGCTTCTCCAGCACGTCCACCGTGCCGCCGAACTGGGCGACGGCCGGACCCACCTTGACTTTCACGCCGCCCTTGTACGAAGTCTCGGACAGTTGTTCGGTGAGTTCAGCGCCCGGCATGCAGCCGGCCACCGCTTTGAGGTCGCGTAGGACGCTCCAGGCGCGCGCTGGATCGACATCCAGCGGGTAGCGTTTGTCGAGTTTGACTTCCATGAGACTGTGCTTTCTTTGAACGGGTGTCAGAGGGCCAGGCCGCGAGCTTTGAGTTCCTTCCAGACGCGGAATGCGCTGTGGGGCATGTCCATGTGGGTCACACCCCGATGCGAAAAGGCATCCACCACTGCCGAGGTAAACGTGGGGATGGAACCCACGTGCGGCGATTCAGCCACGCCCTTGGCGCCGATCGGGTGGTGGGGCGAGGGTGTGACGGTGTGGTCAGTCTCCCAGTGCGGGGTTTCGACGAATGTGGGGAGGAAGTAGTCCATCAACGTGTTGCCAAGCAGGTTGCCCTGCGCGTCAAATGGCATCTGCTGGCCCATAGCTACCGCAAAACCTTCCGTCAGGCCACCGTGGATCTGGCCTTCGATGATCATCGGGTTGATGCGCGTGCCGCAGTCGTCGAGCGCGTAGAAGCGGCGAATTTTGGTTTCACCGGTGCTGCGGTCGATATCGACGACGCACAGGTAGATGCCGAACGGGAAGGTGAAGTTGGGTGGGTCGTAGTAGTGCACCGCCTCCAGCCCCGGCTCGAGACCTTGCGGTGGTTGGTGGTAGGCTTGCCAAGCGATATCAGCCATGGTCTTGAACTTGGCGTCATCGCCCTTCACCTTGAAGCGGTCGACCTCCCAGTCGAGATCGTTTTCATTCACTTCGAGCATGTGCGCGGCGATCTTCTTCGCTTTCGCGTGGATCTTGCGTGCCGCCATTGCAATCGCGGCACCGGCCACCGGTGTGGAACGGCTACCGTAGGTGCCCAGCCCATAGGGCGCGGTCGATGTGTCGCCTTCTTCCACCTGGATCACCTCGCTCGGAATGCCGAGTTCGGTTGCGATGATCTGCGCATAGGTGGTCTGGTGGCCCTGGCCCTGTGTGATGGTGCCCATGCGGGCGATGGCGCTGCCCGTGGGGTGAATGCGGATTTCGCATGAATCGAACATACCCACGCCAAGGATGTCGCACATCTTCGATGGGCCTGCACCAACCACCTCGGTGAAGGAAACCAGGCCAATGCCCATCAAGGTTGGACTTTCGGGATCGGCGCGCTTGGCGGCCTGCTCGGCGCGTAACCCTCGGTAGTCCACCGCGTCGAGCACCTTGTTCAGCGCGGTGTGGTAATCCCCTGAGTCGTACTCGAAGCCGAAGGGGCTGGTGTAGGGGAACTGCTCCTTGCGAATGAAATTCTTGGCACGGATCTCGGCCTTGTCCATGCCGAGTTGCTGTGCCAGCACGTCCACCATACGCTCGATCAAGTACACGGCTTCGGTCACGCGGAAACTGCAGCGATAGGCCACACCACCAGGCGCCTTGTTGGTGTAGACACCCTTCACGCTGGCGTATGCCGCCGGGATGTCGTAGCTGCCGGAGCAGATGTGAAACAGGCCCGCAGGAAACTTGGTCGGATCTGCGCAAGCGTCGAACGCACCGTGGTCAGCCACGACGTTCACACGCAGGCCGGTGATTTTGCCGTCGGTCGTGGCGGCGATCTCGCCGTCCATGTGGTAGTCGCGGGCAAAGGCTGTGCTGGAGATGTTCTCGATGCGGTCCTCGACCCATTTCACCGGTCGACCCAGCACGATGGAGGACACGATCGCACAGACGTAGCCGGGATAGATGCCAACCTTGTTGCCAAAGCCGCCGCCAATATCGGGGCTGACAATGCGCACCTTGGACTCCGGGATGCCCGAGAGCATGGAAACGACCGTGCGCACCACGTGAGGCGCCTGCGATGTGATGTAGGTGGTCAGCTCACCGCGGATCGGGTCGAAGCTGGCCACACAGCCGCAGGTTTCAAGCGGACAGGGGTGCACGCGCGGGTAATACATGTGCTGCGCCACCTTCACCGGTGCGGCGTCAAAGGCTGCGTCGGCTGCGGTCTTGTCGCCCGCGTCCCAGGTGAAGATGTGGTTATGGTGCTCGCGCCTGCCGTGCGCGCCTTCGGTTTTTCCAGCCAGGTCTTCGCGCAGTACCGGCGCGCCGGGAAGCAGCGCGGCATAGGGGTCAAGCACCGCAGGAAGTTCTTCATATTCCACTCCCACCGCCTCCACCGCGTCGGCGGCGATGTAGCGATCGTCGGCGATCACGATGGCCACCTCCTGCATCTGGAAATGCACTTTTTCGTCGGCCAGCACTGCAGCCACGTCGCCCGCAAGCGTGGGCATCCAGTGCAGCTTCAAAGGCTTCAGATCGTCGGCAGTCAGCACCGCGTGCACGCCGGGGATAGCTAGTGCTTTTTCCTTGTGGATTTTCTTGATGCGTGCATGGGCCACAGGCGAACGCACGATATCCATATGCAGCATGCCAGGCATCTTGATGTCATCGACGTAGTTGCCCTTGCCCTGGATGAAGCGGGCGTCTTCCTTGCGCAGGCGCGAAGCGCCCATGCCAGCGAGCGCGAGTTCGCGCGCTTCTGCGGTTTGTACAGGTGCATTCATGTGCGTGTCTCCATCGGGTTGCTCTGGGCGATCCGGGTTCAGGCCGTCGCGGTCTGGGTTTCCTGCAACTTCTTGGCGGCGTACTGCACCGCCTTGACGATGTTCTGGTAGCCGGTGCAACGGCACAAGTTGCCACTCATGCCCATGCGGATCTCGGACTCGCTAGGGCTGGGGTTCTCCTGTAAAAATCGATAGGCGCGCATCAGCATGCCGGGGGTGCAGAAACCGCACTGCAGGCCATGCTCTTTGTAAAAACCTTCCTGCACCGCGTGCAGCACGCCCTTGTTGGCAAGACCTTCAACAGTCAGCACATCCGATCCGTCGCACTGCACCGCAAGGTGGGTGCAACTCTTGACGGAGCGGCCGTCGATGTCCACGGTACAGGCGCCGCAGTGGCTGGTCTCGCAGCCGATGTGGGGGCCGGTGAGGTTGAGTTCCTCACGCAGGAAGTGGATCAGCAGGGTGCGCGGCTCGACCGCCTTCTCGTACGGACGACCGTTGACGTTGACGCTGATGAGTTTTTTGGACATGGTGGTGTCTCCTGCGTTTTATTGGCAACGGGCCCAAGCCTTGGACAACGCGCGTTTGACCATCTGGCCAGCCATTGCAGTCTTGTATTCGGCGTCGCCACGCAGGTCTTCGGCGGGTTCGCAGATGGCAGTGGCAGCATCGGCCGCGACCTGCAGCGTGTTTGGCGTCAACGCCTGCCCGAGAAGCGACTGCTCGGCGGCCTCGGCGCGCAGTGCGGTGGGCGCCACGTTGGTCAGCGCAATGCGCACATGCGTGATGCGATCACCCTGTCTGCGCATGACCACCGCGCAGCCGGCAGTGGCCCAGTCGCCTGTCTTGCGCTTGAGCTTTTCATAGGCCCAGCCAGTGCCCTGCGCAAACGCTGGCACGTGAATCTCGCACATCACCTCGTTTTCTTCGAGAAGAGTCATGTAGGTGCCGAGGAAGAAACCGTCGGCGGCCACGGTGCGACGACCCTTGGGGCCTTCCAGCACGAAGGACGCTTCCATGGCGAGAGACAGGGCCGGGTGGTCGTTGCCAGGGTCGCCGTGAGCGATGTCGCCGCCGATGGTGCCGCGGCTGCGTACTTGCGGGTCGGCAATCAGTTGGGCCGCTTCGGCCAACAGCGGCACCTTAGCCTGCAGGATGGGTGACGTGATGAGGTCGTTTTCCACCGTCATGGCGCCGATCACGACCTTATGGCCATCTTCGCGAATACCGCGCAGTTCGGGGATGCGGTTGATATCAATCAGGTGCGTCGGTTCGGCAAAACGCAGCTTCATCATGGGCAGCAAGCTGTGGCCACCTGCGAGCAATTTGGCTTCAGAGCCGAGCTGTCCTAACAGGGCCACGGCTTCACTCACGGAGCGTGGCGTGTGGTACTCGAAACTGGGTGGAATCATGCTTATCTCCTGCGGGTCTAGTTGTTGCAATTGACCTTTGTCAAACTGCCCGCCGATCTTACGAAGATTTTTATTCTGATGTAAGTGCGCGTTTTTACAGGGGTTTCCGCATCAAATTTGGTTTTTTTCGCACGTAATGTGCATCTGGCTTCACGAACTGCTCAGATCAAGTCGCGCGCCAAGCGCAATGCAGGAATATCCCTAGATCAGGACATTTGCCGCTGACAGTTCAGTTTTTCAGATACGTTTCATGAGCCCGAGCGCGGCACGCAACTGCGCCACCTCGCTGCGCGACACTGGTATGGGCGCAGGGTGCTTGCCGCGCAGCACAATGTGGGTCTTGCTGCCCTCGCGGCCAAGTTCGACCACTGCCTGCAAGTTGACGATGAAGCAGCGGTGCACGCGCATGAATTGCGCCGGGTCGAGCCGGGACGCCAGGTCGCTGATGCTCAGGTTGCAGAAATGAAAGCCGTCGGGCGTGAGTATCCGTGTGTAATGGGCCTGCGATTCGAGGCACAGCACATCTGCTGTATCGACAAACGCCACCTTGTGGTTGGCCACCATGGGAATGCGCGAGAGGCGACGGTTGCGCTGTTGCGAATCGACCGGTGCGTCATCCTGGGTGACGACCTGCGTGACGTCGTAGAACACCAGCACAAAACCCGTTGTGGCGCCCAAGTGATTAGCTAGGCGAGTCACCTTGATCAATAACACCTGCTCAGGAATGTTGATGATCATGGCCATTGGCGTTTCGTTGCCGACTGGACATCTCGATGCTTGGTCGAGCAAGAAATTGACCTTCGACTTGGAGCGCTCCGGGTGGAAGGAAGACACGAGTTTGTCGAATGGCTGCTTTTCGCCGATTGGTAGCACCTTGCGGGCGTAGTCGTTCATGGCCAAGACTGTGCGCAGTGCGTCCAGGTGAACCACGCCAACTTCGAACTTCTCGAACAAGTACAAAGCCGAGTTGTGCGTGGCTCTGGCATCCATGTCTTGTCTCCATCTATTTTCCAATGAGCATGGGCTTTTACAAGATTAACCCAGGTGCGATCAGCCTGAAACGACATTCATTTTTGATCTTGGAGCAAACGATGGCGATGCGCAAACGAGATGATGATCTGGTTTTCCCAACGCGGCAGGTACCGACGCGGCGATCTTTGGGAGGAGCGCAAGGCGCTGATGGACGCATGGTCGGACTATGCCACATCAGCCATTCGCCGCTGACAAGACTTGGGTGTTTGGTTTGCCCCCGATGGCCACTTCAAATTCTCCCACCCGTGGCCACCCAAACTCCCCCAGTGCAGGACGGGTTGATTATGCGTCGGCGGTGGTGTTGAGGGCGATGCGTGCGGCTGCTTCTTTGAGCCTGTAGCTCTTGCCTTCGAACTCCAGCATGGCTGCGCGGTGCATCAGCCGGTCGAGGATGGTGGTGGCCATGGTGGCGTCGCCGAGGTATTTGCCCCAGTCCTGCACGACGCGGTTGGAGGTGACGACGATGGAGCGGCGATGTTTGTAGCGCTGATGCACGACGGTCTGCAGCAGTTCGGCGGCGGCGTCGCGGATGCGGCGGGCCAGGAACAGATCGTCGAGGACGAGCAGATCGGGTTCGACGTAGGCGCGCAGCAGTGCGGCCTGCTCGGCGGCGCTGCCCAGAGCGAACTTGGCGAACTCGGTGTCGGCCTCGACATAGCGCACATCAAAGCCCTGCAGCGTGGCCTGGTAGGCCACGGCCTTGGCGACATGGCTTTTGCCGGTACCTGGCCTGCCGATGATCATCGCGTTGGCGCCTTCGCCGATAAACTTCAGCGCGTGCAACGCGAAGCAAGCTTGGCGCGGCAGCTTGGGGTTGAAGCGCCAATCGAAGTCGGCCAGGCTCAGTCTGTCGTCGAGACCCTTCAAGGCCGTGGCCTGGGTGTGGCCGATCGCGTTCTCGACCGTCCCTTTGCGGTTGGGGTCGCGCACGCGGGCCGGGTCGGCGACGACGCTGTAATGGGCCAGCGTCGCCGCGTACACCGCGTTGAGCCGAGGCTCGTACAGGTCGGGCTTGAGCACGCCTTCCTTCAGGTTGTCGAGCACGACGTAGTGGCACGAGCCGCCGAAGTATCTCCAGGCCTGCTCATGCAGCTCGGCCCAGACCTGCTGGCTGGACTTCCACACGACGCGCCGAAAGCTGCTGCGCGAGTAGCGCAGCGTGGCCACGAACAGCCTGGGCTTGCGATAGCGGTCGGTGCCGGGCACGAGCGTGGGGGCGCCCTCGCCGTAGTCGACCTGCATCTCCTCGCCGGGCTGGAAGCTCAGGCGGTCGAACTGCTCCGGCTCCTTGCGGCGCAGGCGGGCGCAGAAGCGCTTGACCGAGTTGTAGGCGCCGGCGAAGGCGACCTGGTCGACCAGGTCCTGGTAGATCGCCGTGGCGTTGCGCTGCAGTCGCAACTGCGCCTCGATGAAGGCCCGGTGCGGCTCGCAGGCCGATACCGAGGTGGCCGCCGGAGCCGGTGGCCGGGGTGGAGCAGTTCGCCCTGGCGAGTCGGTGGCCGCCCTGGGGGAGTTTGCCGCTTCGGCGGCGGCAAAGCGCTTCGCGTAGGCACGGATCGTCTTGCGATCGATCCCCGTCACGCGGGCGATCTCGTGCTGGCTGGTGTCGTTCCTCAGCAGCGTCCAGATCGTCGTTTGCAAATGCGGCTTCAAGACGTTCACTCCTTGCCCCCCTGCGGTGAGGGGGAGAAAGTAACGTCCTGCCAGACCTCAGGCCGCCGGCGAAATCGCCGGCTTCAGCGCCTCATCGCGCCGTGGCCAGGGTGGGGGAATTTGAGGTGGCCACAGATGGGGGAATTTGGGTGGCCATCGGGGAGCAGATCGCCGCGCCGGTACTTCGGCGGGCCATCGACCTCGCCGTGCAGCCACTTCGCAACCGTGTTGCGCGACAGCATCGTCATGCGCGAAATCTCGCGCTCCGATTTGTTGCGCCGGCTGTGTAAACGCCGGATCCTGCCAATCATGTCCATGGTGATGACTCCTCTTCCTCTGCTGCACAAAAAGGCAGCAGAGTAGGTTGTTCACCTGGCTCAGTATTCGCGGTCGGCGCCAACAATCCACTCCCTTCATGGCGGGGAAGGATGTCAGTTCCAAGAGCTTGCATGTTTCGCCACTTTTTTGGCCGGATTTCTGGAGTATGTCGAGATTCAATACACCTATGGACGCACAAACACACGCAAGCACTCCAGGGCGGAACCTCGACATTGAGTTGCTGAGCATCGAAGATCTTCAGGAACTCATGCGCCTGTCTCGTTCGAAGATCTACCAGTTGATTCGCGAGGACGATTTTCCGTCGCCAGTGAAAATTGGAGTCGCCAGCCGTTGGCGCCGCCAGAAAGTGCGCTCATGGCTTGACGCAGCGGAAGCTAAGCAGGCTTGCGCTCGCTGTTCTTGACAGTATCCAGAAAATCTGCCCACGACTGCATCATGGCTTTGCGCTGATCCAGGTACTGACTGCGCATATAGACCCCACGAACCCCCCCGATTTTGTGTGCGAGCTGTGTCTCGATAACATCAGGCGGGAAACCCATCTCGTGCAGGAATGTTGATGCCACCGTGCGAAACCCGTGTGATGTGATCTCATCTTGCGTACTGAATCCGAGCCGTCGCAGCGCCGCGTTGAGTGTCATGTTGCTGAGTGGACGTCTTTTGTCGCGCACGCCAGGAAATACAAACCCGGCCTCTCCTGACACTCCAGACAGCGGCTTGATCTCTTGAAGAAGCTGGACCGCCTGGCGCGACAGCGGCACCATATGTGGCAATCCTCCCTTCATTTTGTTGCCTGGGACTGACCAAATTCCGTCATCCAGATCAATCTCTCCCCACTGCATCAGCCGAATTTCCTTGGGCCGGACGAAGACCATAGGCAGCATCCTCAAGGCCAGGCGGGTCTGGTAATTTCCGGCGTAGTCTTCGATGGCACAAAGGACGTCAGCCAGCCGATCTCTTGAAGTGAAGGCGGGTCTTGGCTTGGATTTGTAGGGCTTCAGAGCACCTCGCAAGTCCGGAGACGGGTTGTGGCGCGCCTTCCCGCAGGCTATGGCATACCGGAAGACCTGGCCGCAGACCGATACAACGCGGTGCGCTGTTTCGAGCCTTCCTGCACCCTCGATGCGCCGCGCTACCGATAGCAGGTCGACCGCATTGATCTCCCCGACCGGCTTGAATCCAAGCCAAGGGAAGACCCAATTCTCCAGTGATCGGCGCACGCGCGACTCGTGTTCCGGCACCCACGTTTCTTTCTTGCTCTTGATCCACTCCCTAGCCGTTGATTCAAAATCGCAGGCGTTCTTTTTCTCGGCTGTGGCCGCAGCGGATTTCTTTTCGCCCATAGGGTCCTCACCCGCAGCCAACTTCGCTCGTGCTTCATACAAGGCATGCCTTGCCTGTGCCAGCCCAACGACTGGAAATACACCGATGGACATCGTTTTGCGTTTACCCGCGAACCTGTAGTCGAAGCGCCAGTATTTGCCTGACTGGTTGACGAGCAAATACATGCCATGCTCATCGGACAGTTTGATAGGTTTGTCCGACGGCTTCTCGGCTTTGATCTGAGCGAGTGTCAGTGCCATGCCTGTGTGCTGGTTGACGGTATTTTTGACGGTATCTGCCCTGTCGGGATCCGATATACCGTCAAAGATACCGTCAACTTGTCGCGGCTGTCCACGCATTTCTGCGCACGCCTGCGCACGTCCCAGACAAGAAAAAACCCCTAGGTTGTTGAATTCCTAGGGGTTTTTGCACTTCTGCGCACAGGGGCGCACACTGGTCTGGTAGGCGGTATTGGAATCGAACCAACGACCTCTTGCATGTCAAGCAAGCGCTCTAACCATCTGAGCTAACCGCCTGGTAACCCAAAATCTTAGCATGAGCGACTTCAACGTCGGACTGCTTGGCGTACGCCTTTGACGTCCCGCAACATGCCGAGGGCATGTGGCAAACCCTCAAGCCCCGGCAATTCCACCGTGAACAACATGTGCGCAGCATCACCACGGCTCTGGGTCTGTACACCGATGACATTGATTTTTTCTTTCGAGAACACTTCGGAAATGTCACGCAGCAAGCCCTGCCGGTCCGCCGCCTCGACGATCAAATCCACCGGATAGATGGCCTCACTGCGCGTTCCCCAGGTGACGGGAATGACGCGCTCGGGATGCTGGTGAGCGAGGTTGCGTGCATTCGGGCAATCGCCCCGGTGCACCGAGACACCGCGCCCGCGTGTGACGAAGCCGCAAATCGGATCGGGTGGCGCTGGTTTGCAGCATTTGGCGAGTTGCGTGAGCAAGGCATCGACGCCGACTACCAGCACGCCCGCCTGTCGCTGAGGCTTGGGGGGCTTGAGCGGAAGTTCGATCCCGGCTTCGGTCGGAGGGCTTGTGGCCTGTCCTCGCAGTTGAATTTCAATTTGACGCAGAGGCAGAGCATCGCTGCCCACCCGCTCGAACAGCTGCTCGGGACTACGAAATCCGAGTCCAGCGGCCAACTCCTGCAGGTTCACGCCAGTCTTGCCCTCGCGCTGCAACAGCTTTTCGACCTGAGCGCGGCCTGTGATCAAGGTTTGCTCGATGACTTGGGCGTTGAACCACGCCCGAACCTTGGCCCGCGCGCGCTGGGTTCGCAGAAAGCCGAGTTCGGGATTCAGCCAGTCTCGCGAGGGACCGCCTTGCTTTGCGACGACAACATCCACCGTCTGCCCGCTGCGCAAGGGGGTGATCAAGGGAACGAGCGCACCATCGACACGAGCACCGCGGCACCGATGCCCGATGTCGGTATGCACGGCGTAGGCAAAGTCCACAGGGGTCGCGCCACTGGTCAGTTCAACGATGCGGGCCTGAGGCGTGAGCACATAGATGCGATCATCGAACAACTCCGCCGCGCTGCTCCGTATTGAATCGTTCGGCGCCGGCGTCCCGCGCTCAACCAGTTCGCTCTGCAGCGACAGCAGTTGGCGAGCCAAGGCGATCTTGGCGTCGTATTCCGATGCCGCCGCAAGACCTCGATAGCCTTGCACACCAGCTTCCTTGTAGGCCCAATGCGCAGCAACCCCCTGTTCGGCATGATCGTGCATCTCATGGGTACGGATCTGGATTTCGACGGGCACATGTCCAGGGCCATGAACCACGGTGTGCAGGGATTGGTAACCGTTGGGTTTGGGTTTGGCGATGTAGTCGTCGTACTCGGTGTCGACCGGCGTCCAGAGCGAATGCACCGTGCTGAGCGCGGCATAGCAGGCATCAACCGACGGCACGATGACGCGGAGCGCCAGCAGATCCATCACTTCATCGATGCCGAGCGACTTGCCTTGCATCTTGCGCCAGATGCTGTAGATATGTTTGCTGCGCCCACTGATCTGCGCGCTTTGGCCCTGCTCGGCCAGCGCGAGGCGCAATTGCTGCTCCGCTTCGGCGATGAGGGCTTCGCGCTGCGTTCCATGTTGTTCGAGCCACTGCGCTATGCGGAAGTAGGCCTGCGGCTGGGAGAATCGGAAGGCGATGTCTTCAATCTCCCACTTCATCGACCATAGGCCCAGCCTGTTGGCTAACGGTGCGTAGACCTCCAGTGACTCTCGGGTGAATGCGCGGGTCGGCCGCCGATCATGATCGGCGTAGTAGCGCAGTGATTGCAAGCGCGAAGCCAGACGCAACACGACCACGCGCAAGTCCTGCGCAGACTCCTGTTCCGAGACACCGCGAGCCACGCGGAACACATCGACCAGCTTGCGGTTTTCCATCGCCAACACGGCGAGTTCGCGGCCGAACGCCTTGGTCAATTGCTCGTCAGGCTTCGCAAGTTGCGTGGCCGCCTGGCTCAGATAGGTGGCCGCTTGAGACTGCACGTCGGCGCCGATGGCACGCAGGATGCCGCAGGCGCCATCGGCATGCGGCAAAGCCGGCTCGCCGGTTTCCATCTCCACCCCACCCAGCAAGGCCGCGGCAAATGTCCGCGCCCTGGTTTGCAGATCGGGGACCGCGCCGGCGGCGCCTGGACTGGACGCGTCAGACGGCACCAACTCATGGGGAAGATCAGGCAACATGGCCCGCCAGAGGTCGGCTGAGAAAGGCCTCGACGGCCGCAATCTGGTCGGCGTGGACCAGCGTTGGCGCGTGTCCTACCCCGGTCAGTTCGATGAGACTAGCTTTCGGGCCGCGCGTGGTCATGGCGAGTGCTGTGGACCGTTCCAAGATGTCTGAATCCGAGCCGCGCAACACCAGCGTTGGCGCAACGATGCTGTCGTACAAGGCCCAGAGTGCCGCTTCACCCGCTTCTACGGCTTCGGGCGTGGTTTGCGCCATGGGCACACGAATGGCGGGGTCGTAGTGCAGGCGCCAGTTGCCCTCGTGCGGCACGACCATCGGACGACTGAGCTCCAGCCACTCCTCGTCGGTGTGCCGGCCGAAACCGGCGGAGATGGTCGCAAGGTAAGCAGCCGCATCGGCCACGGTGGCAAATGCACTGGGTTGGCCGACGTAGCTGCTGATGCGCTGCAGACCACCCGGCGCGATCGACGGGCCGATGTCATTGAGCACCAAGGCGTCGATCGGACTACGCTTCAGGCCGGCAAGCCCCATGCCGATGAGCCCTCCCATGGATGTCCCCACCCAGCAGACGCGCCGCGCCTTGAGCCGCGCCAACAGGGTCACCATGTCGGCAACGTACTGCGGCAGTTGGTAGAGCATGGGCTGCTCCAGCCAGTCCGACTTGCCGCGGCCCACCACGTCTGGACAGATCACCCGAAAGCGGCGCTGCAAGGAACGCGCGAGTTGATCGAAGTCCCGCCCCTGCCTGGACAGGCCATGCACGCAGATTACTGCGTCGGGATTGTCGGGTGCGCCCCATTCCCAATAGGCCATGCGATGCAGGCCACCAGCATGCAAACATTGCACGAAATCGAGCCTGGGCTGGATGGGATTGATCATGGTGGCACTGACAGGGTCTGAGCGCGACAACCGCGCCATTCGATCTTAGATCGTGCCGTGATTCCGTGTGATGGCTCGAGGCAGTCCGTCGACCTGAATACACTAACAATCCACCCCATCGAGAGCACAGTCTGGCCGAGGGATTGCAGCGACCCTGCGCTACCCGGATTGCGCGCACCGTCACGCCGAGCATCATGACAAATCCCATTCTTCCCAGTCCCTATGAAGACTTACTGCGCGAGGTCATGCGCCGCGGCGCTGACAAGGCTGACCGCACAGGAACGGGAGCGCGCAGCCTGTTCGGCGCGCAACTGCGCTTCGATTTGCGCCTGGGCTTTCCCCTGGTGACGACCAAGAAAGTGCACCTCAAGAGCATCATCGTCGAGTTGCTCTGGTTTCTGCGCGGAGACAGCAATGTGCGCTTCTTGCAGGAACATGGCGTCACCATCTGGGACGAGTGGGCCGATGCGAACGGTGAACTGGGCCCGGTCTATGGCGTGCAGTGGCGTTCATGGCCCGCGCCAGATGGACGCCGGATCGACCAGATCAGCCAACTCGTCGAGGGCTTGAAGCGCAATCCGGATTCACGCCGTCATGTCGTCAGTGCTTGGAACGTCGGCCAGATCGGCGAAATGGCGCTGCCACCCTGCCATCTGCTCTTCCAGTTCTATGTGCGGCCGCCGGCGCAAACCGGCGGTCGACCGCAACTCAGTTGCCAACTCTATCAGCGCAGTGCGGATTTATTCCTGGGCGTGCCATTCAACATCGCCAGCTACGCGCTTCTCACGCACATGGTTGCGCAACAATGTGACATGGAGCCCGGCGACTTTATCTGGACAGGTGGCGATTGCCACATCTATCACAACCATTTCGAGCAGGTGCGCCTGCAGCTTTCGCGCCCGCCCCACCCCTCGCCTGCACTGCGCATCCACCGCAAGCCAGACAGCCTGTTCGACTACGTCTTGGCAGACTTTGAGGTGCTGGATTACCGCCATCACCCTGCGATCAAGGCCTCAGTTGCGGTCTAAGAAATTACCGTGCCCCACCCTTCACATCAAAACTCCGGCCCACGCCTGGCCATCATCGCGGCAGTAGCCCGCAACCAGGTCATCGGGCGTGGCCATGCGCTCATCTGGCATCTGCCGGCAGATTTGGCGCATTTCAAGCGCGTCACCCTCGGTCACCCCATCCTGATGGGGCGCAAGACCTGGGCATCCATCGGCAGACCACTGCCGGGCAGGCGCAACGTGGTCATCAGTCGCAACGCCGATTTCATCGCACCCGGCGCTGAAACCGCGACCTCGCTGTCGGACGCCTTGCGCATCTGCACCGAGGCGCCCGAAGTCTTCATCATCGGTGGCGCGGACATCTACAGCCAGGCCATTCCTCTCGCACAACAACTGTGGCTGACCGAAGTTCACGCCGAGCCACAGGGCGACGTCTATTTTCCGGCCTGGGACCGCGATGCCTTCGTCGAAATCAGTCGTACTGCGCATCCTGCTCAGGACAATCTTCCCGCGTTCGACTTCGTCCTTTACGAGCGCAAGGCCTAAATCGGGTTTTACTACGCAGTTGACCCAAGGTAAGTAATAGAGTTCAGCGGGCGCATTTGGGGTCGAAATAGGAGAATTTCGGAAGCTACACGGAGGTATGT
>JABEVE010000069.1 GCA_013044035.1 Burkholderiales bacterium | reverse complement strand
CGCCGAATCTCGAACGCACAACCCATCTCCGCGCCGTTCGCTCGGAGCGTTCAATTCCCTCGTCATCCATGATCGCGGGCAATTGGTTCACAGCTTCTCAGTCCAGCGCACGCAGACCGGCACTGGAACCACCATGGCCGCGGTGGCCGAGCCGGCCTGGAGCGGCGGCGGCGCCTTCGGCCACGGCGCCTACAACGGCATCACCGGCCTGCCCATCTTCTACTGGCTGGGCCAGACCGGCAACGGCACCATCACCCTGGCCAACATGGTGATGCGCGACGCCGCGGGCAACGCGCGCAGCTTTGCGTTTTACGCCGCCGACGGCGAGAACACCAACGCGCCCGAAAGCATCGTCTACGCCAGTACGGCCAATTGGAGCCTGATCGACTCGGTCAACTACTACGCCAGCTTCAATGGCGGCAGTCCCACGCTGGCCGGCACCGGCAGCACCCAGGTGACCGAAACCGGACCGGCAACCAACGACAACAGCTACAACGGCTCCATCGTCCTGGGCACGCTCAACCCCACCCAGGTCTCGGCCACCTTCAGCGGCAACGAAGCGGCGCTGTTCGCCTTGTCGCTGCCCACCGTCAACCTCAACCTGAACGTGGCCGGCCGGCTCAGCCCGGCCGACCAGTTCACTGCCAACATCGGCTACACCAGCCCGGCGGCGGCCATCTCCAACGCCAGCACCAGCGGCACCGCCACCACCGCCACCACAGGGGCGGATTCGGTCATCGGTACCAACAGCGTGACGCTGTCGGTGACCATGGCCACAGGCAGCACCTCGAGCCTCGCGTCCTACACCAGCAGCATCAGCTGCAGCAATGCCGGCCCCGGCGCTTCCACATTCGGCGGCACCAACACCGCCCTGCCCGGCGGCGCCGGCACCAGCTTCACCCTCACGCCGCAGACGGGTGACGCCATCACCTGCACGCTGACCCTCGCGCCCAAGCCCCAGGGTGTGAGCGGCACGGTCTACAACGATGCCAACCACAACGCCAACCTCGACGCCGGCGAGAGCGGCACCGGCGTTGCGGGCCTGTACGTCAAGCTGGCGCCGTCCTCGGGCGGCACCTGCCAGTCGCCGGCTACGGCCGCGGCAGCGGTGAACACCACGACCGGCGCCTACAACCTGCCGAATGTCGCACCCGGCACTTACTGCCTCATCCTCGATGGCAACAACACCCTGAGCGACATCACCGCGTCACGGCCTGCGGGATGGATTGGTACACAGAAAGTCAGCGGCATCATCCAGTTGACGGTGACGGGCGCACCGCCGCCGCCGCAGAACTTCGGTCTGTACAACGGCGCATCCCTGAGCGGCACCGTGTTCGCCGACACGGGACTAGGTGCCGGCACGGCCAACAACGGCGTGCAGGACGGCAGCGAAGCCGGCATGGCCAACGTGGTCGTGAGCACCAGCGCCGGCACCGGCATCAGCGCCAGCACAGCCGGCAACGGCGGCTACACCCTGTGGATTCCGGCCAGCACCACGAGCACGCTCACCATCACCCCCGCCGCGCCCAGCGGCGCCCTGGCCACCGGCGGCAGCGCCGGCACCACGGGGGGCAGCTACACCCGCCCCAGCGTCAGCTTCACCCCGGCGGCGGGCAACACCTACAGCGGCGTGAATTTCGGCCTGGCGCCGGCCAACACCCTCGGCCCCAACGGTGCGCAAGCGGCGCAGCCCGGCACCACGGTGTTCTATGCCCACACCTTCACGGCCGGCAGTGGCGGCCAGGTCGCCTTCAGCCTGAGCAACAGCGCCACGCCGTCCAGCCTCGCGTGGACTCAGGTGCTCTACCTGGACAGCAATTGCAACGGCGTTCTCGACGCCAGCGAGCCGCAGATCAGCGCGCCCATCACCGTCACTGCAGGGCAGAAGCTCTGCCTCATCGTCAAGCAGTTCGTGCCGGCCGGCGCCGCCGCCGGCGCGCAGAACAGCATCACGCTCAACGCCGCCTTCAGCTACACCAACGCCAACCCGGCGCTGGCATCCAGCCTCACGGCCCAGGACATCACCACCGTGGGCCCGCCGGGTGCCCTGGTCTTGAGCAAGCTGGTGAGCAACCTCACCCAGGGTGGCGCGGCGGCCACGACGGTGAGCGCCACCCCCGGTGACACGCTGCAGTACACCCTGACGGCGGTGAACAACGGTACGCAGGCGCTGAACACCCTGGTGGTGAGTGACGCCACGCCGGCTTTCACAACGTTCGTCTCGGCCGCCTGTCCGGCCACGCTGCCCAGCGGCATCAACACCTGCAGCGTGAGCACCAAGCCGGCCGCAGGCGCGTCCGGCAGCCTGCAATGGACCTTCACCGGCAGCCTGGCGCCGAGCGCACGGTTCACCGTGACCTATCAGGTCAAGGTGAATCAGTAGCCACCGCGGCGTCGCACCGGCAGCGCACCGAGACTGGATTCAGCGTGCATCGCCCAAATGCCGGGCGAAGAACGCCTGGCTGCGCTCCAGTGCCAGCTTGGCGCTGGCGGCATCGAAGCTGGCGCGGGCGTCGCAGTTGAAGCCATGGTCGGCGTCGTAGACGTAGAACTCGGCCGTGGGGTTGGCCGCGCGTACCGCTTCGCGGTCGGCCTCGGTGATGTGGGCATCCTTCAGTCCGTAGTGGAACAGCAGCGGCGCCGTGGCCTTTTCGCCGACGAGTTGCACGTTGCGGCCACCGTAATAGCTCACGGCCGGCAGGCCCAGACGGATGGCCGCGAGGTAGGAGATGGAGCCGCCCCAGCAGTAGCCGACGACGCCGACCTTGCCCGCACCGGCCACGGCCTTGGCCGCCGCCTGCACGCCGGCCAGCGCCTTGTCGAAGCCGACCTTGCCCACCAGATCCAGGCCCTTTTGCATGCCGGCCTGGTCGTAGCCCAGTTCCACACCCTTCTCCGCGGAGTCGAACACCGCCGGGGCGATGGCGGTGTAGCCGGCCTGGGCGTAGCGGTCGGCCACGCTACGAATGTGCGCATTGACGCCAAAAATTTCCTGCACGACGACGATGCCGCCCTTCGAGGGGCTGCCGGGCTCGGCCAGGTAAGCGTTCAGGTGTTGTCCGTCGGTCGTGTCGAGTTCGATGATTTTGCCCATGGAAAAGTCTCCGTCAGGTTGTGGCCCGCACCATGCGGGTGATCAGGGCAGAATTTTCGTGGGCCAGGTGATTGTGTGCAGATGTCACCTTGCATAGACCCATGGTTTGCTGCGTCGCGCAATGGCTGCCACTCAGCACATGGCGGAGCGCAGGGCGCGGGCACAGCGCAGGGCCTGCTGCGCGTAGGCGCCGCCGAACAGCAGGGTGTGGTTGAGCAGGTGGTAGAGCTGGTACAGGCCGCGGCGTCGCTGGTAGCCCTGGTGCAGGTCGAAGCCGGCGTGGTAGGCGCCCCAGAAGCCGGTCGGCGGGCTGCCGAAGAGTTCCATCATGGCCAGCTCGGCCTCGGCATCCGACACCGACACGGCGGGGTCGTAGATCACCGGTTCGCCGTTGGTCAGCATGGCCCAGTTGCCGCTCCACAAATCACCGTGGATCAGGCTGGGGCGGGGTTGGTGGCCGTCGGCATAGTAGGCGAGCAGGCCGTCGCCCACGGCGTCCACCTCCTCCAGCAGCACCTGGCCCACACCCTTGCGCGCCAGGCCTTGGCG
This sequence comes from Burkholderiales bacterium, assembly GCA_013044035.1. Taxonomy (GTDB): domain Bacteria; phylum Pseudomonadota; class Gammaproteobacteria; order Burkholderiales; family Burkholderiaceae_C; genus Thiomonas_A. The sequence goes on along the minus strand of JABEVE010000069.1, from coordinate 8,590 downwards.
CATCGGCAGCAGGCGCTTGTCGCGCCAGAAGACGATCCAGTCGGTGAGCGCGGCGCCCGCGCTCCAGCCGTTGCGCTGCGCGGTGGCGCCGATGAAATTGTCCTGCCCCCAGCCGAAACGTGGCTGGGGGGCCGCATGCAGGGCCGAGAGACGCTCGCCGAGGCGCTGGCCGAAACCGGAGTCGGGGGCGGCGAAGTCGAGCCAGTCCAGCGCGAGCAAGCAGTGCTCATGGCTGCGGTTGAAGGCCGCCACCGTCGGCACGGTGATGGCGCGGCTGGCTTTGAGCGCGAGCAGCCCTTCGCCTTCGGCATGCAGCATGGCGGCCTGCGCTGCCGGCGCGGTCTTCACGAACAGGCGGATGCCGCCGGCGTCCTGCGCTGTCCAGGTGCCGCAAAAACCGCTGGCGTGCATGGCCTGCGCCGACCAACTGCCGCCGAATTCGGCGTGGAGAGTGTCGGCCAGTGTGGTCGCGTCCATGCTCGGATTGTCGGTCAGCGCCGAGGCTTGAGCGGCCGTTCAAGCGGCGGCTTGCTGGCGCAACAGACGCCCGAGATAGCGCCCGGTGAGCGATTCGCTGCTGTCTGCAAGCTCCGCCGGGGTGCCCGCGGCGACGATGCGGCCACCGCCCGAGCCACCCTCGGGGCCGAGATCGAGCACCCAGTCGGCACTGGCGATCACGTCCAGGTTGTGCTCGATGACGACGATGGTGTTGCCCGCATCGCGCAGACGCAGCAGCACCTTGAGCAGCAGGTCAATGTCGGCGAAGTGCAGGCCGGTGGTGGGTTCGTCGAGGATGTAGAGCGTGCGGCCGGTGTCGCGTTTGGAGAGTTCCAGCGCCAGCTTGACGCGCTGGGCCTCGCCGCCCGACAAGGTGGTGGCGCTCTGCCCCAGACGGATGTAGCCCAGGCCCACTTCCTGCAGGGTCTGCAGCTTGCGGCCGATGGCCGGCAGCGCGCTGAAATGCTCCAGCGCCTGGTCCACGGTGAGGTCCAGCACCTGGGCGATGTTCAGTCCATGCCAGGTCACGTCCAGGGTTTCCCGGTTGTAGCGCTTGCCGTGGCACACGTCGCAGGGCACGTACAGATCGGGCAGGAAATGCATCTCCACTTTCACCAGCCCGTCGCCCTGGCAGGCCTCGCAGCGCCCGCCCTTGACGTTGAAGGAGAAGCGCCCGGGGTCGTAGCCGCGTTCGCGTGAGACGTTGGTCTGCGCAAACAGCTCGCGCAGCGGCGTGAACAGGCCGGTGTAGGTCGCCGGGTTGCTGCGTGGCGTGCGGCCCAGCGGAGTCTGGTCGACGGCGATGACCTTGTCCAGTTTTTCCAGTCCGTGCAGCGTGTCGAACGCCGCCGGCTCGGTGTGGGCGCCGTTGAGCGCGGCGGCGCAGGCGGCGTACAGCGTGTCGTTCACCAGGGTGGACTTGCCGGAGCCGGACACCCCGGCCACCACGGTGAACAGGCCGAGCGGGATGCTCGCGGTGACGTGCTGCAGATTGTTGCCGCGCGCCCCGGCCAGTTCCAGCCAATGCTCGCCAGGCGGGCAGCGGCTGCCGCCGGGGGCGATGCGCCTGCGCCCGGACAGATAGGCGCCGGTGAGCGAAGCCGGGTCATGCGTGATGTGCGCGGCGGTACCTTGCGACACCACCATGCCGCCATGCACGCCGGCACCCGGGCCCATGTCGATGACATGGTCGGCGGCGCGGATCATGTCCTCGTCGTGCTCCACCACCAGCACGCTGTTGCCGAGGTCGCGCAGGCGTTTGAGCATGGCGATGAGCCGGTCGTTGTCGCGCTGGTGCAGGCCGATGCTGGGTTCGTCGAGCACGTACATCACCCCGGTCAGGCCGGAGCCGATCTGCGATGCCAGGCGGATGCGCTGCGCCTCGCCACCGGAGAGGCTGTCGGCGCTGCGCTCCAGAGTCAAGTAGCTCAGGCCGACATCGTTGAGGAAATGCAACCGGGTGGCGATTTCGCGCACGATGCGCGCCGCGATCTCGGCCTTGGCGCCTTCCAGCGCCAGCGCATCGAACCAGGTCTGTGCCTGCTGCAGCGTCATGCGCCCCAGCGCTGGCAGCGCCAGGCCGCCCACCTGCACCAGCCGCGCCTCGCGCTTGAGCCGGCTGCCGCCGCACTCGGGGCAGACATGCACGCTGCGCAGGCGCGACAGTTCTTCGCGCACCGCCACCGTGTCGGTCTCGCGCCAGCGCCGCTCCAGGTTCGGCAGGACGCCTTCGAACGGATGCTTGCGGTTCACTGCCTTGCCTTTGGGGTCCAGGCTGGTGAAACTGATGGCCTCGCTGCCCGTGCCGTGCAGCAGGCGCTGGCGCGCGGCGTCCGGCAGTTGATCGAACGCCGTGTCGAGGCTGAACCCGTCGTGCGACGCCAGCGCCTGCAATTGCTCGAAGTAGAAGCGGTTGCGCCGGTCCCAGCCGCGGATCGCGCCGCTGGCCAGGCTCAGCTCGGGATGGGCCACCACCAGCGCGGCGTCGAACACGTCGAGTTGTCCCAGGCCGTCGCATCGCGGGCAGGCGCCGACCGGGTTGTTGAAGGAGAACAGCCGCGGCTCCAGCTCGGGCAGGGCGGTGGCGCAAATGGGGCAGGCGAAGCGGCTGTTGAAGCTCTGCTCTGCGCCGCTGTCCAGGTCGAGCGCCAGGGCGCGGCCGTCGCTCAGGCGCAGCGCGGCTTCGAGGCTTTCGGCCAGGCGCTGGCGAATGTCGCCGCCGGATTTCACGCGGTCCACCACCACCTCGACATCGTGGCGACTGCCGTCGTCCAGCGGCGGCAGGTTGTCCGCCTCCACCACGACGCCGTCGACGCGAAAGCGCACATAGCCCTGCGCCCGCAGCGCTGCCAGCAGCTCGGCGTGGCCGCCCTTGCGACCGTCGACCACCGGCGCCAGCAGTGCCAGTTTCTGCCCTGGCGGGTGTGCCACCAGGGCGTCCACCATTTGCGTCACGGTCTGCGCCCGCAGGGCCTGCTCGGGATGGTTGGGGCAATGCGGGGTGCCGGCGCGCGCCCACAGCAGGCGCACGTAGTCGTAAATCTCGGTGACGGTGCCCACGGTGGAGCGCGGGTTGTGGCTGGCGGACTTCTGCTCGATGGAAATGGCCGGTGCCAGGCCTTCGATCACGTCCACGTCGGGCTTGTCCATGCGCTGCAGGAACTGCCGTGCGTAGGCCGAGAGGCTTTCCACGTAGCGCCGCTGACCTTCGGCATAAAGCGTGTCGAACGCCAGCGACGACTTGCCCGATCCCGACAGCCCGGTGATGACCACCAGCCGGTTGCGCGGAATGTCGAGCGAGATGTTCTTCAGATTGTGGGTGCGCGCGCCGCGCACGCGGATGCTGGCCGCCTCGGCCGCTGTGACCGCGGCGAATCCTGGCGCAACGTCAGGCGCGACGTCAGGCGCAACAAGCGCCCCGTCCGGGGCATCCGGCAGCGGCGCGGCAGGCTTGGGGTCGACGCGGAGGAAGCGGTCTTGGGCGTTCATGGCGGCAGTGCGGGTAACACGCAACTATAGGCGCGCAAGCCCGCCCCGCGCACCCCCGTGCCTGGGCATGCAAAAGGCGTGCGCAGCGGCAGGATCAAAATGACCCTGCGCAGTTTTGCCGGATGCAAGACGTCCGATTCGTGCAACGAGCTGTAAGAATGCGGAATTTCCCCATTGTTGAGCACACCACTCTGAAGCTCTGAGTGAAAATCAGGCCTGCGCAGGCTGGCTTCAGGCAGGCGTTGCGTGTCGCACACGACGGCGCACACGACGGTGCCCGCGCTGGCGCGCAGGCCTCCGGGCCCCACCCCGAAGACGCCGCCGTTGCAGCGCTGGTTTCGCAGTCTCCGCAGCACCTTGTCCTTCCTCCCCATGTCCGCCACCACCAACGACCACGTCACGTCCCCCTCCGCGCTGCCATCGGGCATGACCTCGCTGGAGCGCCGCGCCAGCCTGACCCTGGCCTCCATCTACGGCCTGCGCATGCTGGGGCTGTTTTTCATCCTGCCGGTGTTTGCGGTCTATGCGCAGACCTTGCCGCAGGGGCACGACAAGCTGCTGGTCGGGCTGGCGCTGGGGGTCTATGGCCTGAGCCAGGCGCTGATGCAGATTCCCTTCGGCATGGCCAGCGACCATTTCGGACGCAAGCCGGTGATGGTCTTCGGCCTCCTCATCTTCGCCGCCGGCTCCTTCGTCGCCGGCCACAGCAACGATTTGCACCTCATCATCGTCGGCCGCGCCATTCAGGGCGCCGGGGCGATTTCCGCCGCCATCTCGGCCATGATCGCCGATTCCACCCGTGAGCTGCATCGCACCAAGGCCATGGCCATGGTGGGCATGACCATTGGCCTGGCCTTCATCGTCTCCCTCATCTTCGGCCCGCCCATCTACCACGCCATTTCCGTGCCCGGCATGTTCAACCTCACCGGTATCCTGGCGCTGCTGGCCATTGCCGTGGTCATCTGGGTCGTGCCGGCCGTGCCCATGGTGCGCAACGCCGAAGAGCTGCAAGGCCACTGGGCGCGCGCAGTGCTTACGCCTGCGCTGCTCAAGCTGAACTTCTCCATCTTCGTGGTGAACTTCCTGCAGGTCAGCATGTTCGTGGTGGTGCCGGTGGCGCTGGTGAAATACGCCGGCATTCCGCTGCTGCATCACTGGATGGTGTACCTGCCGGTCACCCTCGTCTCCTTCGCGCTGGCCATTCCCGGCATCATCTGGGCCGAAAAATACGGCTACATGAAGCCGGTGTTCGTCGGCGCGGTGGCATTGCTGGTGCTGACCATGCTGGGGTTCGCCTTCGGCTACAAGCATCCGTCGGGCATCATTGCCGCGCTGTTCTTCTTCTTCCTCGCCTTCAACGTGATGGAGGCGCTGCTGCCTTCGCTGGTGTCACGCACCGCGCCGCCCAGCCGCAAGGGCCTGGCCATGGGTTTCTACAACACCGGGCAGTCGCTCGGGCTGTTCGCCGGCGGCGCCACGGGGGGGTTCCTGGCGCAGAATTTCAGCCGCGAGGCGGTGTTCCTGGCGGCGAGTCTGCTGGCTGCGGTGTGGTTGCTGGTGTCGCTCACCATCCATCCGCCCGAGCCGCGCCACATGCGCGCCAACGCGAGCTGACCGCGCCTCCCGGCCAGAGGGCGCCAGATTCGGTGCCGCACGGCGATTTGGCTTGGCGCTATCCTTGCTCCCCGACCAGCCGGCCGCTTTGTCTGCCGGCCTCCACCCGCTGAGCGGGCAACCACCCAGCTTCAGGATTCGCTATGGCCTCAGTCAACAAAGTCATCCTCATCGGCAACCTCGGCAAAGATCCCGAGGTGCGTTATGCCCCCAGCGGTTCGGCGATCTGCAACGTCTCCATCGCCACCAGCCGGCAGTGGAAAGACAAGGCCGGCGAGAAGAAGGAAGAAACCGAATGGCACCGCGTGGTGTTCTACGACCGTATGGCCGAGATTGCCGGCGAATACCTGAAGAAGGGCCGCCCGGTCTATGTCGAAGGCCGCCTGAAGTACGGCAAGTACACCGATAAGGAGGGCGTCGAGCGCTACACCACCGACATCGTCGCCACCGAAATGCAATTGCTCGGCGGCCGCGAAGGTGGCGGCTCTGCTGGTAGCTCTGGTGACGACGAAGGCGGCTACAGCCGCAGCCGCGAGGGCGCGCCCAGCCGTGCCACAGCCCCGAGTCGAGCCCCGGCCGCCAAACCCGCGGGGAACTTCGACGACATGGACGACGACATTCCGTTCTAGATCGCGGCCGGAGCGCCGACGCGACGGCCCCGTCGTCCTCTGCAAAGGCCCGCTTCGGCGGGCCTTTGCTTGGGTGGCGTCGTCACACAGCGCGATCCGGCTTGCGCGCCACGGCTGCGAGCAGGGCCGAGCGGCCGGCGTGGCCCGAGCCTTCGGTGAGCATGTCTTCGTACTCCTGCAGCAACAGCCATTCGGCCTGCGGCAGCAAGGCCCGCACCATCGCCTCGGTGTAGAGGTGCTCCAGCTTGCCGGGGCCGCCGGTGCGGTAGTCGAGTTGCTTCGGGGTGTAGCCCTGCAGCAGCAACAGGCCGCCGTGCTCAAGGGTCTGCCACATGCCGGCGAACAGGCGCTGGCGCATGGCGGGGTCGGCGAACTGCACGAAGATGGCGACCACGGCGTCGAAACGGCGCGGCGTCCAGGCCCAGTCGTCGACGCCGGCGACGTGAAACTCGACGGGCTGGCCGCGTTCGGCCGCCCAGGCGCCGGCCTTGGTCACGGCCACCGGGGAGAGGTCGAACGCAGTGACGGCGTGGCCCTGCTCGGCCAGCCAGATGGCGTTGCGGCCTTCGCCGTCGGCCACGCTGAGCACGCGGCTGCGCGGCGCCAGGCGCACGGCCTCGTGCCGCAGAAAGGCGTTGGGTGTGGCGCCGAACAGCAACCCGGGCTGGGCGAATCGCTGGTCCCACATGCGGCGGGCGTCCTCGAAACCGGGGCCCGGTTGGGTGGAAGACAGGGCGTTGGACGAAGCAGAGGAGGCGGCGTCAGCGCGGGTGCGCGAGGATGCGGAGTCAGGAAGGGTCATGGCAGGGCGTGGCTGGGGTTGCGCATGCAGGCCGGAGGCCATCAGCCCCTGGCAGGTTCGCCATTGTTGCTGCTCACTTGAGTTGTTGCCCGCTGCCGTCAAACACTGACACGCTGATGGGGATGCCCTGACGCACGCTTTCGCCCACGGTGCAGAACTGCTCGAACTGGTCGAGGATGCGCTCGAGATGGGACAGGCCGGCGGCCGCGGCGCCGATGCGGATGTCCACCGCGATGTGCAGCACGCGCAGGCGCCCGGCCGGGTTGCGGCCGATCTCTCCACGCGCCGTGGTGGTGATGCCGCCGGCGTCGTTCTTGTACTTGGCCAGAGCGAAATACAGGCTCGAACTCATGCAGTTGCCCACCGCCGCCAGCAGCAGATGCGCGGGCGATGGGCCGGCATCCGCCCCCAATGGCGAGGGCTCGTCGGACAGCACATGCGGCATGCCTGGGTTGAAGCTGATGTCGAACTGGTAGGCCTGTTGCTGGCGCAGGGTGACGCTGGGTTGGGCTTCTTCGGCCATGACGATCTCCGGTTGGCATGGCGCAAGCTTACGCAAGCCCGATCGACGCCGATTTGCGTTGACGCAGACATGCCGCAACGGCGGTGCGCCGCGGTGCAGATTGCCCGGCCAATGACCGTGCCAGGGCACCTGCAAGTCGCCTCTCCCGCCTTCCTGAGTGTGAGAGGCGAACGCACTGTCGGGCCGGGCTTTTCTGCCGACACCGGGTCTGGCACGGGGCCTGAAATGCGCTTGAGAAATCGTCGAGCCATCCCCAGTTTTCTTGCTCCCCACGGCGGGCGTGCCACCTCCGGGGTGCTCAAATCAGACCCAAATCCACCGGCTGACTACCCGGGAACACCGCTTGCAACTGCTGTGCATTCAACCCCCACAGCCGCGCGAAGATGCCGCCGAGCAGGTCGCGGTCTTCGCTCAGCACCGGATAGTCGCGGTTCTGGTTGAGCGTGGCCGGCGACAGCGCCACCTGCGCACCGGCGATGCGGCCGCCGCGCACCGCGCCGCCCAGCACCCAGTACACCGTGCCATGGCCGTGGTCGGTGCCGCGGTTGCCGTTTTCGCGGAAGGTGCGGCCGAACTCGCTCAGCACCACCACCGTGGTGTCGCGCCAGGCCGGTCCCATGGCCTGGGCCAGCGCCGCCAATCCCTGCCCCAGGGCCCCGAGCTTGTCGGCCAGTTGCCCCTGGGCGCCGTTGGCGCCGGCTTCGTTCACATGCGTGTCCCAGCCGCCGACGTCGATGAAGCCGAGGTCGAAGCTGGCGCGCATCAGGCCGCCGACGCGCACGGCCTCGGCGACGAAGCCACGCGGGTTGACGGCGCCGCGGCTGGCGGCCACCATCTCGGCCTCCCAGCCTTGCGCCTGCATGTCGCGCATCACCGTGGCATGCACGGCAAAACCCTCGCGCACCGAGGCAGACTGGACCGTTGTGCCCCACATGTCCACCAGCAGCGCTTGTTGCCGCGGGTCGATGCCGCTGCGGCCGACCTGGCCCATGGCCATATTGGGCACACGCTCAGGCCCGCGCAGCGACAGCGGCAGTTGCGCGGTGAAGGCCATGGGCTGGACGCGCCCGCCGAGCTGCTGCACCAGACGGTTGAGAAAGCCGTCGTTGAAATCGCGCGTGCGCGGGCCCTGGCCGAGCTCGATGTGGTCTTGCGTCTCGAAGTGGCTGCGGGTCATGTCGCGCGTGCCGGCGAAGGGTACGAAGGCAAGCTGCCCGGCTTGCCACAGCGGCAGCATGCTGGTGCGCAGGGCCGGGTGCAGTGCCCAGTCGGCGTCGAGCCGGATGGCGGCGTCGGCCGCACCATCCGGCCCACCTGCGGGGCGCGGCACGGCAATATGCGGGCGCGACGCGTAATAGAAGTCGCTGGTGTAGGGCACGAGCAGATTGGTGGCGTCGTAGGCGCCGCGCAGGAACACCAGGATGAACTTGGGACCGCCCCGCGCGGGCGCGGCCCACAGCCTGGACATGGGCATGGCGAGCGCGGCGGCAGCGGTGGCTTGCAGGACATGACGGCGTTGCATGGCGATCTCCGGGG
>JABEVE010000068.1 GCA_013044035.1 Burkholderiales bacterium | reverse complement strand
GCGCGGTTCTGGTCTTGACTTTTCTTGCTCATCTTTCGTGCTCCATGAACGTATTTTCAGCTTCAGCTATGGAGTACGTTATTCGGGGGCAAGGTCACATCGGGGTGATGTACTTGGCCCGATCCTTGTGGCGCGCCAGCACATCGGCGAAGTCGCGCAGCGTGCGGGCATCGACCTGATCGGTCTTGGCCAGCACTCCCATGGATTTGGCGAAATCGCGCGCCTGCCTGGGGTTGACGCGTGCCACCGTGATGCCTGCGCCTTGCAACGCGCACACCAGGCCGCGCTCGTAGCCACCGGTGGCTTCAAGAACCACCAGGTCAACCTTGGCGTCCTTGAACTTCGCGATCAGCTCGTCCCATCCATTCGGGTCATTGAGCACACGCTGCTTAGTCGTGTCCATGCAGACATCGAGATGCTGCTTGCACACGTCCACACCAACGTTGGGCCGTTGATCACGACTCGCTACCCCACCTTGCGGATGCATGTTCATGATTGACAACTGTTCGGGCTACACGGTTTGGATGAAACGGGCCGCTGCGTTGACCAAAAGCTAACCCGCGAGCTGCATGCTCATAGGCGTATCAGGTTTGGCGCATCGACCGCGAAAAGCGCTGCGGCGCGAGGCTGTGGACAAGTGGACAGCCTGCTATCACCACCATTTGATCCTCTCCCTCTGCTAACTCATTTCCCCTCTTTGGAAAGATACAAGGCGGCAGTGCGCTCACGCAAGCAAGTTTGCCGGCTAGATCCATGTCTCGTTCGGAAGTGTGCAGCGCAGCTCTACACATCGGTTCTCGATGGCATCCTCAAGCTTCAAGATTACGCGACGGATGTCCATGAGTTCAGTACGCCGGAATGGTGCGCGATAGTGTCTGAGTATCGCTGAATGCCCATCTGGATAGAGTCGCAGGTGTAGATCGAGAATGTCTGCGTCGGAGTGAGCAATGTGCCGATTACGATAGGCAATGAGAAAGTCGTGTATCGCACACTGCTTCTTTGTCAGACTGCGCAGAAGTGCCCCAGGCACAGTGCGATTCGCTACTGACTGACCGCGTGACTCAACCCACGGCCGGGCGTATGCGACGACCATCGCTGTGGTTAGAGATTGCAGCAAAGGTGGCGCTTCTTCGTTCTTCGGGATTCTGATGCGAGCCTTCAGAATCTCGTCCAGCGCTGCCTTCGCCTCTAGCAAGTCGCCCTCCGCGAGGTACAGGCGGCGGTACAGCCGGAGATCCCCCTGCAGGTGCTCCGCGACGGCGCTGCGAATGTCGGGTTCTGCCTCAGCTGCCACTGACTTTCTTTCTGCCGCCTAACGCCTGAGTTAAGCCGCCCCGTGGCGGGGCGGCGGACGCGTACTAGCGTAGCGTAAGCACGTGGCTGCTGCCACGACATGGGGTCGGCTTGAACGAATTGTTAGGCAACTATCGCGGGAGTTGGCGATATGAGAGTATCAGGCGTCATCTGAGCTCCATCTACTACAACAGGTACGATCTTGTCAGAATTGAATAGCAAATGTGGCTGCGATATTGGTAATAGTGCATCTATAACATCGACTACTGCGAAATCTCGCCTCTTAACAAGCTCATTCGCGACTTGTCGTTCAAAAGGCCGAGGAAGGTGAGAGTCTTTAGGCATATATGCATCTGCCGCCAGGAACTGCATAACTATCCCCCATGTAACATAAAATACCTCCATAAAAGAAGCATCATAAGGAATGGGGCAAACTACTAAGTTTCTATTTTCATCATACTTGATCGCGTCGTTACGACCTTGTAACGATGGAACAATGGCAAGTCTTAAACCTGGTGCGCCTTCTAATAGATGTGGATTAATTTTTACACTTGTTCCGACCCATCTGTCTGAATCTCGGCAGCCTATGAATAAATCAGCTTTCCAAAGGCCTTTGATCGTTGCAGGGAGCTGTTCGCGATGAGTTGATGAGCGAAATGCCCGTGCAAGGTCTTTCAGGTACTGTTTCAATAGTGGTGGCTGAGCACGCGCTCCGGTGAGAATTCTTGAGTCGTCTGTCAGAGCTCCGTTGGCAGTATTAAGCAACTGCAAGGATCCATTCTTTTCTGCTGCAAATAAAATTGAGTCAATTTCCGTTCCTGGAACTCTGCAATGAATTGTTAAGGCGTCATAGATGCGCTCTGTGATCCCAGGTTGTCGATTCCGCAATGACTCGTGAACTGCATATTCAAAGCAGATCCCTATATCCCCGTCGCCCTCTCTGCGGAGACGGGGGAGCATGAATAGCGGTACTTTTTCGTACCCCCCGGCTGTATCAACAACTTGCTGTTTAAGTGAATAGAGTAGACCGCGCAGTATTGGGCGGACAATTGCAATATGTGCGGAGTAAATATCGGCGAGCGGATTCTGCTGCCTCTCTGCGATGATTCTGATTCCTTCAGTAGTCACGATCTCTCCAATAGTTGCCTAACGTAATGTAGGCCATCGGATAAACCCGAAGGCCAGTTTATCCGACGCGATAAACACAAAGTGCGGCAGCGCGTGCGTAGGCGTTGCGCGCCTGCAACCCGCATGGCGACACGCTTTCAAGGGCGCTGCTGTGCAGTTCACGGTCCATGACGATGCGCGAACCCCTGTCATCTATCCTGGACTGTGCGGGCGTCGATGCCGCGCGCCTCTTGCGCCACGTTGGGCCCGCCAGGGCAGTTGAGCAGGAGCTTGGCCCGCCCATCGGGCGAGACGGCATGTGCGTCACTGAGGCTCAGATACAGCGCATCGGCCTGTTCATCGACTTTGAGTTTCATGCGGACTCCATCACCCGCACTTCGACGTGCAGCCCGGCCGCAGCCGCCATGTTGACCAGGGCATCCAGGCCGAACAGGTTGATCTTGCCGCGGACCAGATCGGACACGCGAGGCTGCGTCACGCCGAGCATCTGTGCAGCCTGCGCCTGACTCATGCCGCTGCGGGCGATGCGTTCGCGCAGAGCGGTCATCAAGGCGGAGCGCAGCTTCATGTTCTCGGCCTCTTCGGGTGTGTCCTCGATAGCGTCCCAGACGCTGGCGAATCGTTGCTTGCTCATGGGTCCAACTCCTTCAACACATCGCGGTAGCGCTTGGCGGCCAGTTCCACGTCGGCCTTGCTGGTCTTCTCGGTCTTTTTCTGAAAGCAGCATTGAGGCGGGGTCTGTCCCCTTTAACCCTCGGCTCCTGACCGGAGGGCAAGGTGTCGCGTTTCAGATTTGAGGCCGCCCTGCATTGATGGCGTTTGTCGCATTCGGCTACGGCAGCCGTGACGGCTCCAGGCGTTCGCGCAAGCTCTGGATGGTGGATGGCTCTGCGCGCACCCTGAAGATCGCACCGTCTTCGTCGGCGTGTTCGTCCAGGACCTCGCAGTGCGCGTAGATGTCGCGGCGCAGTTGCTGCGCCGACCAGGGCAGGTGCAGCTCGGCTTCGACCAGGTCCTTCTGGAAAAACGCCACGATCCGGCTGTGCAAGCGCGCCACGTCGTCGGGGCGGTGCGCGCTCATCACCACGCAGCCGGGGTCATGCGCGCGCAGTTCCGCCTCGCAGGCGGTCTGCGCCGCGGCGTCGCCGACATGGTCGATCTTGTTGAACACCCGAATGCGCGGAATCTCGTGTGCGCCGATCTCGGCCAGAACCTCGTCGGTGACTTGCAGTTGGCGCGTGAAGCCGGGGTCGCTGGCGTCGATGACGTGCAGCAGCAAGGCGGCGTCGAGGGCTTCGTCCAGTGTGGACTTGAACGAGCTCACCAGGCCGTGGGGCAAATTCTTGATGAAGCCCACGGTGTCGCTCACCAGCACGCGCGGCACGCTCTCGGGGTGCAGGGTGCGCACGGTGGTGTCGAGGGTGGCGAAGAGCTTGTTGGCGATGAGCACGTCGCTGCCGGTCAGCGCCCGCATCAGCGTGGATTTGCCGGCGTTGGTGTAGCCCACCAGGGCGACACTGGCCAAGCCCTGGCTCTGCTGGCGGCGGGCGCGCTGGGTCTGGCGCTCCACGCCCATGGCGTTGATGTCTTGCTGCAGTTCGGCAATGCGGTCACGCACCTTGCGACGGTCGAGTTCGGTGTGTGACTCCCCGGCGCCACGGCCACCGGTGCCGCTGCGTTGGCGCCCTTGCGGTCCAGCGAGCTTGGCCGCCTCGCGCAGGCGCGGCGCCATGTAGCCGAGGCGTGCGATTTCCACCTGGGCGCGGGCGGCGCTGGAGCGGGCGTTGCGATGAAAAATTTCGAGGATGACCATGGTGCGGTCCATCACCGCGCAGCCCACGGCTTTTTCCAGATTGCGGGCCTGCGATGGCGAGATGTCGTGGTCGATCAGCAGCACGGCGATGCCGTCGGCCTGCGCATCGGTGGCGTGGCCGGGGGCGTCATCTGGCGCGGCACCGATATGGCGCTCGATGTACTCGCGGATCTCCTCGCGTTTGCCCACGCCGAGATAGGCCGTGGTGTCGAAGCTCGCGCGCTTTTGCACGAACATGTGAACGACCTTGTAACCCAGGGTCTTGGCCAGGTCGCGCAATTCGGCCAGCGACGATTCGAATTCGATGTCGCTGACCTGGGGCAACTGAACTGCGGCAACGATGGCGTCGAGGGGTTTGTCGTGGTTTTCGGCTTGCATGCTGCTGACTTCTCTCAGGAAAACGAGGGGTCCTCGGACATTCGCGCCCCGCTTGGCGCGAGGGCAGGCTGGATCGTAGTGGTCCTTGTCGGCCCAGTGTCCGCAGGCCCTCAAGACCAAGCCGAGTCAACTCAACATCCGAACCCTTCAGTCTTCAGCCAGAATGCTCGGTGCGTCACCCCCTCGGGGGCGCCACGATCACCCAAAGGAGATTCAACCATGCCCGCTATCCGCATCGATCTGTTCGAGGGCCGCAGTCCCGAGATCAAAAGGCAGCTCGTCGAGACCATCACCCAGGCCGTGGTGGACACGCTGAAGTGTTCGCCCGAGGCGGTGGACATCATTCTGAACGAGGTGGCCAAAGCGCACTGGGCCACGGGCGGCAAGCTCTGGAGCGAACGGTGACGCTGCCCGCGTGTGCGAGGCGTTCCGCCACGGACGCGGCGCGCGAATCCATGTCCTCAAAGCGGTGATCTGCAGGGCGCAATCCCCGACGCATCGGCGCGGGCAGCACGCCGTGGGGCATTGCCGCGGCAGTGCGCACCAAGGGCGTGCCCCTGCCATCGAACCTGACCTTGAGAGGCCGAAAAAACCCCAGCCCGACCCGCATTACCCGTGCGCAGGTTGGCAATCTTTCGCCTTCCGTCGTCTTTTTCTAAGCGGCGTTTCTGCCTAAAGTCCTGCTGAAGCTCTCGAGCCTTTTTGGCCTCGGGTCATCCGTACCGTCGTGCGGAGTGCAGATTCAGGAGATGATTCATGCCCAAAATGTCCGCTGCGGAAGCCGCCGTCTGCATCCTCGAAAAAGAGGGCATTCACCAAGCCTTCGGCGTGCCCGGTGCCGCCATCAACCCGTTCTATAACGCGCTGCGCAAGCGCGGCTCCATCGCCCATGTGCTGGCGCGGCATGTGGAGGCCGCCTCACACATGGCCGAAGGCTACACCCGCGCCGCTCCCGGCAATATCGGCGTATGCATCGGCACGTCGGGACCTGCTGGCACCGACATGATCACCGGCCTGTACTCGGCTACCGCCGACTCCATTCCCATCCTGTGCATTACCGGCCAGGCGCCACGCGCGCGGCTGTACAAGGAAGATTTCCAGGCGGTGGACATCGAGTCCATCGCCAAGCCGGTGACGAAAATGTCGGTCACGGTGCGCGAGCCGGCGCAGGTGCCCGGCGTGTTCCAGCAGGCATTTCATCTGATGCGCTCCGGCCGCCCCGGCCCGGTGCTGATCGACCTGCCGTTCGACGTGCAAGTGACGCAAATCGAGTTCGACCCTGACCTGTACGAACCCCTGCCGGTGCACAAGCCGCGGGCAACCAGGGCGCAGATCGAGCGGGCGCTCGACATGCTGGAAGCCTCCGAGCGCCCCCTCATCGTCGCCGGCGGCGGGGTGATCAACGCCGACGCCGCCGAACTGCTGGTGGAGTTCGCCGAACTGACGGGCGTGCCGGTGGTGCCCACGCTCATGGCCTGGGGCGCGATTGCCGACGACCATCCGCTGATGGCCGGCATGGTCGGGTTGCAGACCAGCCACCGCTACGGCAACGCCACCATGCTGGCGTCGGACTTCGTGCTGGGCATCGGCAACCGCTGGGCCAACCGCCATACTGGATCGGTGGACGTGTACACCAAGGGCCGCAAGTTCGTGCACGTCGACATCGAGCCGACCCAGATCGGGCGCGTGTTCATGCCCGATCTGGGCATTGCGTCGGACGCCCGCGTGGCGCTGGAGTTGTTCGTGCAGGCCGCGCGCGAGCGCAAGGAGGCGCGGCGCTTGAAAGACCGCAGCGCCTGGGCCGCCGACTGTCTTGCGCGCAAGCAGACCATGCTGCGCAAGAGCGATTTCGACAACGTGCCGATCAAGCCGCAGCGGGTGTACCGGGAGATGGTCGAGGCTTTCGGCGACAACGTGCGTTATGTGAGCACCATCGGTCTGTCGCAAATCGCCGCAGCGCAGTTTCTCAAGGTCGGCAAGCCGCGCAACTGGATCAACGCCGGACAGGCGGGTCCCTTGGGCTGGACCCTGCCCGCGGCCCTGGGCGTGCGCGCCGCCGATCCGAAGAGTGAGATCGTCGCGCTGTCGGGCGACTACGATTTCCAGTTCCTGATCGAGGAACTGGCGGTGGGCGCGCAGTTCAAGCTGCCCTACATCCACATCGTCGTCAACAATGCCTATCTCGGCCTCATCCGCCAGTCGCAACGCAATTTCGACATGGACTACTGCGTGCAGTTGTCGTTCGAGAACATCAACGCGCCCGAGCTCGACGGCTACGGCGTGGACCATGTGAAGGTGGCCGAGGGCCTGGGCTGCAAGGCCATCCGCGTGCGCGATCCGGGCAAAATCCAGGGCGCCATCGCCCAGGCGCGAGCCTGGATGGCCGAGTTCTCGGTGCCGGTGGTGGTGGAGGTGATTCTGGAGCGCGTGACCAATATCGCGATGGGTACCGAAATCGACAACGTCACCGAATTCGAGCCTATCCTCGACCTGAATCCCGTGGAGGCCTGACGTCATGCCCAAGTTTGCTGCCAATCTCAGCATGCTCTACACCGAGCAGGCGTTTCTCGACCGTTTCGCCGCAGCGGCTCAGGGCGGGTTCAAGGCCGTGGAGTTCCTCTTCCCTTACGCCCACACGGCCGAGCATGTCCGCAACGAGGCCCTGCAGGCCGGTGTGCAGATCGTGCTGCACAACCTTCCGGCGGGCGATTGGGACGCAGGCGAGCGCGGCATCGCCTGCCTGCCCGACCGTGTGAGCGAGTTCCGCGAAGGCGTGGGCCGTGCAATCGACTATGCGAAGGCGCTGGGCGTGACGCAACTCAACTGCCTGGCAGGCAAGGCCCCCGCCGGCGCCGTGCCGCAGCGCTTGCACGACACCTTCGTGAACAATCTGCAATTTGCCGCGCGGGAGTTGGCCGCGCATGGCATCAAACTGCTGATCGAGCCGATCAACACCTACGACATTCCCGGTTTCTTTCTGCACGACACGTCGCAGGCGCTGGCGCTCATGGACGAAGTCGGCAGCCCCAACCTTCATTTGCAGTACGACATCTATCACATGCAACGCATGGAGGGCGAGCTAGCCGCCACGATGGAGAGGCTGCTGCCGCGAATCGCCCACATCCAGTTGGCCGACAACCCGGGCCGCCATGAACCCGGAACCGGCGAGATCAACTACCGCTTCCTGTTCCAGCATCTCGACCGCATCGGCTACACCGGCTGGATCGGCTGCGAATACAAACCCAAGACCACCACCACGGCGGGACTCGGCTGGGTGAGCGCGCTGTAGACCATCTCCCCGCCCCGACCCTCCCTGCAGACAAGGAGGGAGAAGGCCCCTCCACCACACCGTGGGAAAAGTTGGGAGGGGGAAGCATTCAACACACACCAAGACGGAGATCGACATGGCAACACTCGGATTCATCGGCCTGGGCATCATGGGTGCGCCCATGGCGGGGCATCTGCTCGCGGCAGGCCACACCCTGTTCGTCAACACCCGCGGCAAAGTGCCGCAGGTCCTGTTGGAGGCGGGAGCCAAGCCCTGCGCCAACAACACCGAGGTGGCGCGGCAGGCCGACATTGTTTTCATCATGGTGCCCGACACGCCCGATGTGCAGAAGGTGCTGTTCGCCGATGACGGCGTCGCCAAGGGTCTGAGCGCCGGCAAGATCGTGGTGGACATGAGTTCCATCGCGCCGATGGAGACGAAAGAGTTCGCCCGGCAGATCAACGCCCTGGGCTGCGAGTATCTCGACGCACCCGTGTCGGGCGGCGAAGTCGGTGCCAAGGCGGCCAGTCTCACCATCATGGTCGGCGGCAAGCAGGCCACGTTCGACGCCGTCGAACCGCTGTTCAAGCTCATGGGCAAGAACATCACCCTGGTGGGCGGCAACGGCGACGGCCAGACCTGCAAGGTGGCGAATCAGATCATCGTCGCGCTCAACATCCAGGCCGTGGCCGAAGCGCTGCTGTTCGCCAGCAAGGCCGGCGCCGACCCGGCCCGCGTGCGCCAGGCGCTGATGGGCGGCTTCGCGGCCTCGCGCATTCTGGAGGTGCATGGCGAACGCATGGTCAAGCGCACCTTCCAGCCGGGCTTTCGCATCAATCTGCACCAGAAGGATTTGAACCTCGCGCTGTCGGGCGCCAAACAACTTGGCGTGGCGCTGCCCAACACCGCCGTGGCGCAGCAACTGTTCTCGACCTGCGCCGCCAACGGCATGGACGGGCTGGATCACTCCGCCCTGTGCCGCGCGGTGGAACTCATGAGCCACCACACCATCGCGCCGGATGCCTGAGCGGCTCGTCCCATGAACCTCCCCAGCCCCGCAACCGCCCCCATCGCGTTTCTGCGCGCGTTGTTCGACGTGGCCGTGGCGCGCGCCCAGCCGCGTGAGGTCATGGCTGCTTTCCTGCCGCCGCCACCCAAGGGCCGTACCCTGGTCGTGGGCGCTGGCAAGGCGAGTGGGGCCATGGCCGAGGCGCTGGACGCGCTGTGGCCCGAGGCTGCGCCCATCTCCGGCCTGGTGGCCACGCGCTATGGCTATGTGCCACCGGGTTTGCGTGCCAAGCCGGGACGCATCGAGGTGGTGGAGACGGCCCATCCGGTGCCCGACGCTGCGGGCGAGCGCGTTGCCCAACGCATGCTGGAGCTGACGCGGGGCCTCACCGCCGACGACCTCGTCATCGGCCTGATCTCCGGCGGTGGCTCGGCGCTGCTGCCGATGCCCGCTGCCGGGCTGACGCTTGCCGACAAGCAGCGCATCAACCGCGAGTTGCTCATGAGCGGCGCCACCATTGGCGACATGAACTGTGTGCGCAAGCATCTTTCGGCCATCAAGGGAGGGCGTTTGGCGGCCGCTTGCGCCCCGGCGCAAGTGCTCACACTGCTGATTTCCGACGTGCCGGGCGATGACCCCGCGACCATCGCCAGCGGCCCCACCGTGCCCGACCCCACCACCTGCCTGGACGCACTGGCCATCATGGCGCGCTACGGCATCGGCATTCCCGCTGCAGCGCGCGCCGGGCTGGAAAGCGGCGCGCTCGAAACCCCCAAACCCGGCGACATCGCCTTCGCCCGCAACCGCGTCGAGCTCATCGCCACGCCGCAAGACATGCTGCAAGCCGTGGCTGGCGCCTGCGCCCGGACAGGCATCGCCGCGCACATCCTGGCCGATGACATGGAAGGCGAATCGCGCGACATCGCCTTGGCGCATGCGGCCATCGCCCGGCAGGTGGCGCGCCACGGCCAGCCCTTCAGCAAGCCCTGTGTCTTGCTCTCCGGCGGCGAAACCACCGTCACCGTGGCGAAGGGTGCGACTCCCGGCAAGGGTGGGCGCGGCACCGAATTCCTGCTGGCGCTGGCCATGGCGCTGCAGGGCGAGCCTGGCGTGTGGGCCCTGGCCGGCGACACCGATGGCATCGACGGCAGCGAAGACAACGCTGGTGCCTGGATCACACCGGACACCTTGCTGCGCGCCGCCGCTGCCGGCTTGAAACCACGCGCCATACTCGACGGCCACGATGCCTACAGCCTGTTCGCCGCCACCGGCGACCTGCTCGTCCCCGGCCCGACCTACACCAACGTCAACGACTTCCGCGCGATGCTGGTGGTTTGACAGGATCGCTTGTGACTGCCTGACGACAGGCTCAGGCCAGCATCCCATGCAGCAGCCAACTGCCGGCAGGCCCCAGCCGATGCCGTCTCGACCATACGGCATCGATGGCAATCTGCCTTGGCCAGCCATGCACGTTCAACTCGTGCAGCAAACCGCTCCCGAAGCGATCGACCAGCCAGCGCGGAATTGGCGCCCAGCCGAAGCCGCGCTGGGCCATTTCCATCAACATCAAGTAGCTCGGTGCGGCCCACGAGCGGCCACGCGATGACGTCTCTTGTGGATTGAGCACCGTGGCGAGGCGCAGTTCGCGGTATTGCCGAAGCTTGCCAGCTTGCATGCGCGTTTCGACGGCGAGCGGATGGGATTTGGCGACGAACAGTGCAATTTCTGCTCTCTCTGCAACCGTGCCAAAGCCGATATCGGTCGGGTAGCTGTGTTGTTGCTCGACGAAACCGATCTGTGCCCGCCCGCTTTGGATCAGTGCGATGAGGTCGGCGCACTCGGCAATCAAGCATTCCAGTTCGATGTCGGGATAGTGCTGCTGGAACGCGTTCAGCGTGTCTTCGAAGCGATCTGACTGATAGGTGTCAGACAGCGCAATGCTCAAGCGTGCTTCCTGACCCTTGGCCAATGTGCTGGCCGCATGACTCAACTGGCTGTATGCAGCCAAGACTTCTTCAGCTCTGCGTAGAACGATCTCGCCTTGTTCGGTCAGCGTCGGTTTGCGGCTGCTGCGGTCGAACAGTTCCAGGCCAAGATCGATCTCCAGATTTGCGATGGCCGTGCTGATCGTCGATTGGCTTTTGCCCAGCTTGCGAGCCGCGGCAGAAAACGAACCCAGGCTGGCAGACTCGGCAAAGGCAAGCAGTACGTCAGGGCTGGGATTCATGGACTATCGATTGGATCGATGTTTATCGGTTAGAAAGTATTGGTGATTCCGGCGATGATGGCAAGCATCAAGCTTGACCAGACGCCTTTGCCACCAAGTTCCATGCAAAACAAGTCCTTTCAAGAACGTCTGTTGCAAGCGTTGGGATTTGAACTCCTTGCCGTCTTGCTCTGCACGCCCCTGTTTTCCTGGATCATGGGTACGTCATGGATGCGAATGGGCGCGCTCACCGTGGCGAACAGCGTCGTCGCCGTGCTTTGGAACATGATCTTCAACGCCGTTTTCGATCAGTTTCGGCGGCGTCATGCGTTGCGCAAGGGCATGCGGACGGACGCGATTTGGCGCGCCGCGCATGCCGTGCTGTTCGAGGGGGGCTTACTGCTGATCACGGTTCCCCTGGCGGCCTGGTGGCTGGGCATCGGTTTCGTTGCCGCCGCCTTGCTCGACATCGGGCTGCTCCTGTTTTTCCTGCCCTACACCTATGCCTACCACTGGGCTTACGACACACTGCGCGAAAAAGCGCTGAGGTTGAGGTGGTGATTCACCATCCTCTTGCAGGAGGCAACTGCCACATCAGGTCCACCTGAGAAAGCGGAGTACGAGCAGGGTTGCCAGCACCATCATGGTCAAACCCACAAGGCCGTCCAGTATCTGCCAGGCTCTCGGCCGGGCGAACCAGGGCGCCAGCCAGCGAGCGCCATAGCCAAGAAGGCCGAACCAACCCAGGCTAGCCACGCTGGCGCCAGCAATAAACCAGCCCCTCAGTTGCGCCGGCTGTTGGGTGCCGATGCTGCCCACCAGCAACACCGTGTCCAGGTAGACATGCGGGTTGAGCAATGTGAAGGCTGCAGCCTGGGCGACCGCGGCTCCCTTGCCGAGGCCCGATTCACCGGCCGTCGTCGTCAATGCGTGGGAATGTCTTGCACGGCGCAATGCCTTCAACCCGTAAACCGTGAGAAAGGCGGCACCGGCGAGCGCCAGCGCACGCACCAGTCCGGGGCGTGCGCCCAGTGCTTGCTCCATGCCCAGGACGCCAGCGGTCATCAGCACGGCGTCGGCCGCTGCGCAGAACAGGACAATGCTGCCCACATGCTCACGGCGCAACCCCTGGCGCAGCACAAAGGCATTCTGCGCGCCAATCGCCACGATGAGCCCCAGGCTCAGGGCAAGGCCCTGGATGAACGCTGCAAAGGCGGGCGAAGCGGAGGCGAGAAGGGGTGGCATGCCCCGATCTTGCGGGCGTCCGAGAAGAAAGGCAAACTGTCTTCTCTGAAGCAGCTTTAGAAAAATTACTCGGATGCTGGACTATTCGGCTTTATCTGCCTTGGCCGCGGTGATACGAGAAGGAAGTTTCGAGCGCGCAGCCCGCGGACTCCATGTGACACCGTCAGCCGTGTCCCAGCGCATTCGGCTGCTGGAAGAGCGGGTGGGCTGCGCCCTGGTGGTGCGCGAGCAGCCATGTCGGGCGACGCCAACCGGCCGGCGTCTGTGCCAGCATATGGACCGCGTGCGCCTGCTGGAGCATGAACTGCGCGACACGCTGCCGGCGCTCGCGCCGGATGAAAGCGTCCGGGTGCGTCTGCCCGTCGCGGTCAATGCCGACAGCCTGGCCACCTGGTTCGTTCCCGCCGTGGCCGCCTTCGCAGCCGATGCACCTGTGCTGATGGATCTACTGGTGGATGACCAGGACCACACCGCCGAGTGGCTGCGCAGCGGGGCGGTCCTGGCCGCCGTCACGGCGCATGACCGCCCCGTCATCGGCTGCAACAGTCGGCCACTGGGCGCCATGCGCTACCTGGCAGCCGCCAGCCCGGGCTTCGTGGCACGCCATTTCGCGGGCGGCGTCGGGGCCGGCAGCCTGGCACGCGCGCCCAGTCTGGTGTTCAACCCCAAGGATGCCTTGCAGGCCCGATGGGCACGCCGCTTGTGCCATCGGCACGTCGAGCTGCCGCGGCACACCTTGCCGTCGGCTCACGCTTTTGTCGCCGCGGCCCTGACGGGCATGGGCTGGGCGCTGCACCCGCAAATGTTGATCGCGCCTGAGCTTGAAAACGGTTCGCTCGTGGAGTTGGTGCCGGACCGCCCACTGGATGTGCCGCTGCACTGGCAGCACGCACGCGCGGCGTCGACTTTGCTCGATGGCCTGACACGCCAGATCTTGCTCGCCGCCCGTAGCGCCCTGTTGCCGCTCTGACAGCCGGCTTGACCCCATCGCCTGGACGAGTTGCAGCCTGAAGCAGGCAGGCATCGCATCGCCCCCAGGCGCTTGCATTCGGTATGCTGCTCAGCCCATCATCTGCATTCCTCGCCCGGAGTCACGCATGCTCAACCATCGCCTCGGCACCCCGCTGTCCCCCTCGGCGCTGCGCGTCATGCTGCTCGGCGCGGGTGAACTGGGCAAGGAGGTGATCATCGCGCTGCAGCGCCTGGGAGTGGAGGTGATCGCGGTGGACCGCTATGCCCATGCGCCAGGGCAGCAGGTGGCCCATCGGGCGCATGTCATCGACATGACCGACCCGGCGGCGCTGCGGGCGCTGGTGCTGGCCGAGCGGCCGCATCTCATCGTGCCGGAGATCGAGGCCATCGCCACGGCAGCGCTGCTGGAGATCGAGGCCGAAGGGCTGGCCGAGGTCATTCCCACGGCGCGCGCGGCACAGCTCACGATGAACCGCGAAGGCATCCGCCGCCTGGCGGCCGAGGAACTGGGGCTGGCGACCTCGCCCTACGCCTTCGCCGACACGGTGCAGCAATTGCAGGCGGCGATCGACGCGGGCATCGGCTACCCCTGCGTGGTCAAGCCGGTGATGTCGTCATCCGGCAAGGGGCAGTCGGTGCTGCGCGGGCCGGCCGACGTGCAGCGTGCCTGGGACTACGCCATGACCGGCAGCCGGGTGCAACAGGCGCGGGTGATCGTCGAGGGGTTCATTGACTTCGATGACGAGATCACCCTGCTCACCGTGCGTGCGGTGAACCCGGCCACGGGCCAGGTTGCCACCGCGTTCTGCGAGCCCATCGGCCATCTGCAGGTGAACGGCGACTATGTCGAATCCTGGCAGCCGCAGCCCATGGCGCCGCTGGCGCTGGAGCGCTCGCGCACCATCGCCGAGCGCGTCACCACGGCACTGGGCGGGCGCGGCATTTTCGGCGTGGAGCTGTTCGTGCGCGGCGACGAAGTGTGGTTCTCGGAGGTGAGCCCGCGTCCACACGACACCGGGCTGGTGACGCTGTGCACGCAGCGCCAGTCCGAGTTCGAACTGCACGCCCGCGCCATCCTTGGCCTGCCGGTGGACACCACGCTGCGCGAGCCGGGAGCCTCGGCCGTCATCTATGGCGGCGTGGACGCCGAAGCCATCGCCTTCGAGGGCGTGGCCGAAGCCCTGGCCGTGCCACGATCGGACCTGCGCCTGTTCGGCAAGCCCGAGAGCTACACGCGCCGCCGCATGGGCGTGGCGGTGGCCAACGGGGCCGACATTCACGAAGCGCGCCGCCGCGCCAAACAGGCCGCCAGTCTCGTGCGGCCGGTCCCGGGATCTGCAGCGGCGTGAGTGTGCGCCGCACGCCGCAAGAGCCCCGCCGGCATCACTTCTTCTTATGCCGATCGGCCACCACGGTGGTCACGGCAGGCTTGACCGCCTGCGGCGAGATCGGCTTGGACGGTGATTTGTCCTGCTTGGGTTTTTTCGCTTCCTTGTTGCTGCGTTGCTGACCCTTGGCCATGATCGTCTCCGTTGCCGGCCCGCAGCGTGCGGGCATATTCGCAAAGTGTAAGGGCCGCAGCGCATGGCGACGCATTGGATGGCAAGGGCGCAAAATAGCGCTGATGAAACCACCCGCGCGACTGCAAGCACTCATTGAAGAAGGCCTGATCGACACCGTGGTGCGGCAGTTGATGAGCGGCAAGGAAGCCATGGTTTACGTTGTGCGCTGTGGCCATGACACGCGCTGCGCCAAGGTCTACAAAGAGGCCACGCAGCGCAGCTTCCGCCAGGCGGTGGACTACACCGAAAACCGCAAAGTCAAGAACACGCGCCAGGCGCGCGCCATGGCCAAAGGCACCCGTTTTGGTCGCCAGGCGCAGGAAGCCGCATGGCAGAGTGCCGAGGTGGACGCGCTCTACCGTCTGGCGGCTGCCGGCGTGCACGTGCCCAAGCCCTACAACTTCCACGACGGCGTGCTGCTGATGGACCTGGTGGTCGACGCGAACGGCGATGCCGCACCGCGGCTCAACGACGTGCAGTTCAAGCCCGACGAGGCACGCACGCACCACGCAACACTGCTGGCCGAGGTGGTGCGCATGCTGGGGGCGGGCGTGGTGCATGGCGACTTGTCGGAGTTCAACATCCTGTTGGGCGCCGACGGCCCGGTCATCATCGACCTGCCCCAGGCGGTGGATGCCGCCGGAAACAACCACGCCCAACGCATGCTGCTGCGCGACGTGGACAACCTGCGCCATTTCTTCGGTCGCTTCGCGCCGGAGCTGCTGCAGACCGACTATGGTCATGAAATCTGGGGCCTTTACGAGCGCGGCGCACTGCATGAGGATGTCGCGCTCACGGGTCGCTTCGAGCGTGTCGATGGGGTCGTGGATATGACCGCGGTGCTGCGCGAAATCGACGATGCCCGAGCCGCGGAATCCGCCCGCCGGCTGCGGCTGCAATCCGTCGGCAGCTGAACGCGGCCGGCGCGTCGTCGCCTAGGCGCAGGGATCTTCCCCAGCCTGGAGCATGAAAATGGCCTGCGCCTGGGAGCGCAAGGTCAGGTCCCAGAACGCCTGGCGGACCACTTCGCTCTGGGCCAGTATGTGCGACTCGAGCGAGCCACGCAGACCTGGCTCGCGGAGCCACATTTGTGTTTTTTCATGCAGCTCCGCATGTTGCCGCATCAAATGCGCGAGGCTCTGGCTTTGCGGCCAGCGCCAGGCGTTTCGTGAGCACCACCGTCCGAACGCGCAGCGCTGGCTGCCGTCGGCAGCCAGGATCTGCGCGCGCGCCTCCGCGTCCAGGCTGCCTGCAAACAACAGACGCAACGATGTCGCCAATGAGGCGAAGGCCTCGATGTCGTCCGGGCCAAGTACGCTGGATTGGCCGAGCTGTGTCATCCAGGATGGCCGTTGCTGCCAATGACGCAGCCACGCACTGAACTCGGCCGCCGGCATCGGCCTGGCGACTGCGTATCCCTGCAGATCGGTACATCCCATCGCGACCAGGACCTGCGCCGCTTCAGGGGTTTCCACACCTTCGGCCACGACCCTCACCCCCATCAGCTTCGCCGTGCGGAGCATGCCGTAGGTGATGCTCAGTGCCATGGCGTCGTGCAGGATGTCACGCACAAAACGGCGGTCGATTTTGATGGCGGAGGCAACCAGGTCCTGCAGATGGGTCAAGCTGGCGTTCCCCGTTCCGAAGTCGTCCAGGCTGACCTGGACCCCCAGCGAGCGGCATTCCTCGATGCGGGTGCGAGCGCTTTCACCTTCGAGCAATGTGCCGCGCTCGGTCAGTTCCAGGACCAGGGCATGGTCAGGAAGTTTGCTGTGACGCTGCAGCACCGCACGCAAGTCGTCCACAAAACCGGCGCCCAGGAAATGTCTTGGACTGATGTTCACGCTCAGGCTGAGCACCTGGCCATTGGCCTGCCACAAGTCCAGGTACTGGGCAGCTTTTTCGAGCACCCAACGGCCCACTGCTGACGAGACTCGCACATCGTCCAGCACGGACTCGAACGCAGCCGCAGCGTGCATCCGACCTTGTTCATCGCGCAAGCGCAGCAGGGCTTCAGCCTGGACCACGCTGGAGGTGCCTTCCAAGCGGTCTGTGCGCACGCTCAAGATGGGCTGGACATGAAGTTCCAGTGTTTGCCGCCGCAAGGCGGCCTCGATCGCGGTCATCCAGGCTTCACGACTCTCGATGGCTGCTTGCATGGCGGCATTGAACACGACAGCCTGATGGCGCCCTGCCGCCTTCGCGGCGTAGAGCGCCATGTCGGCTTGGCGCATGAGGGTTTGTGCATCTTCGCTCGCGTTGCGTATGGCGAATCCCAGCGAAAGACGCATGAACAGGCTCTCACCCTCGTGGTGGAACGGCTCACCCATGGCATCCATGATGCGCGCCACCACGCGCTGGACGCGACCCGCGTCTAGGCCGTGGTGCAGCAAAATCGCAAACTCGTCCCCCCCGAGGCGTGCCAGGAAATCCACGCCACGGTCTTGGAAGGATTGCTCGGAATGGCGCAGAAGTTGACCCAGGCGCATGCCGACCTCGCGCAGCATCGCATCACCCGCGGCATGCCCCAGTCGATCGTTGACCGCCTTGAAATTGTCCAGATCGACAATCCCCAGCGCCAGGCCCTGGCGATTGTTTTGCAGGGCGGCATTCAACAACGACTCGAACGCGCGTCGATTGGCCAGGCCCGTCAAAGGATCGCGCTCCGCCAACTCGCGGATCTGCTCTTCCTGCTGCTTCTGTTCGGAGACGTCTTGGAGGGCCCAGATGGCACCAAGCGGCTGACCGATGGAATCCTGCAGCGGCCGGTAGTGCCGCAGCATGACACGCCCATCCGTCAACCAGACTTCGTCGACAGCAGGGCGATTTTCATGAAACAGGATTTTCACTTGCTGCCTGGCGTTCGATCCCCCGAGGTGCAGGGGCTCGATCATCGCCCAGATCTCTCGCCATGGTCGCTTGACGAGTTGGTGCGGGTGGATACTGAGTCCCAGCATGCGGGCAAAGCCCCCCGAGCAGTATTGCACCCGCCCCTCCTCCGTAAACACGATGACGCCGCTCGGGAGTTCATTCAAAATTCGCACGAACTGCTCGACCACCGCTTCGCGCTCAATGAACTCCTGCTCGAACCGGCTCAAGCGTGCCTGCGCTGCCTGCACCCAGCGATGCTGGAGCGCAAGCGACAGGAGCAGTGACGCTGCAAACCCCAAAGTCATCAACGCGGCCAGAGCCATGGTGAGCCTCGGGTCATGCCAGCCATCAGTTCCAGACCAGACAGCGCCGGCGATGAGCGCCATGACCATCATCAGCATGCCCACCCCAGCCTGGGTTCGAAGCTGAGTTTTCAGGAGTTTTGACATGCAAGCCTGCAGGGTCGATGGGGTCAGCCTTGCCAGTGCCGCGGAACATCCGGTGTACGCACTGGCATCAGAATCGAGTGCTGCAGCCGCCCCGGAGGCGACGCGCCCCGGCCTGCCGGATGCATCCCGCGCGTCAATGCGACTCCGATTCCGGCAACCCTTGTGCCCGTCCCCAGAGGTATCCCTGAGCCCAGTGGATGCCGATGGAGCGGGCGCAGTCGAGTTGGTTGGGGGTTTCGACGCCCTCGGCGAT
>JABEVE010000067.1 GCA_013044035.1 Burkholderiales bacterium | reverse complement strand
TAGCCTTGTCCGCGTGGCCGATGCGGTCAAGCTGCGCCGCGCTGTGGCGGGGATATGGTGCGCGGGTGCAATGCCGGCGCGTGTACGATGGCGCGGGACGGCGAGAAAAGAGCCGGTGCGTGCGGTATGCTTGCGCGTAAGAGACAGATTGGCTGCGAGCGCCGGATATAGCCTGCAAAGTGCCGCATGTCCGCCGCCGCTATGCCTGATCCTTTGGATCTCAAATGAAAGAAGCTAGCATATTCACAAAAAGCGAGTACCCAATGCATACCAACATGAAAGAAGATGCACTAAGCACTCAGAGTTCCAGCTACGCGACAAACATGGCTGACACAGAAATCGCCAAGGCTGTTAATGAAATCGGATTTTGGTGGCACAGCATAGATCTGAATGGATTCATAACTCCTGGCGGCAAGAGTCAACAAGTCCTCCATAATGAGTGGCGTGCAATGGAGGTGCCCGACTTGAGAGGCAAGAGTGTTCTCGATATCGGAGCTTGGGATGGCTTCTTCAGTTTCGAGGCAGAGCGTCATGGAGCCGAATCTATTGTTGCCCTGGATCATTACGTGTGGGCAACAGACAGGCCCGGATTGGCAAAGTATCGGCAAGAGTGCATGCGGGTCGCGAGAGAGCCTGACCCCCCAAGTTCGACATCTTCGAGCGGAGATTTTGCTCTGAAGGTGTGTCGCGACAAGGGTTTTGGCTCGTCCGAAGCGGCCATGCTGTAGTGACACGTTATTTAGCAGAGTATGCTCAGTAGCGTTATTTTGTGCAGTAGAGTGGCGACATGTTCGTCAAGCTCACCCGTTCCGGTCCGCGCAGCTACGTCAAGCTCGTGGAGGCGTACCGCGATGATCGCGGGGTCTCCCGCCAGCGCGTCGTCGCCACGCTGGGTCGCCTGGAGCAGGTCCGCACCGGCGGGGCCGATGCCCTGATTCGCGGTCTGCACCGCGTCATCGACGGCGAGGAGCCGCAGGCGCCCTCGGTGCGCTTTGCCCCGGCGCTGGCGGTGGGCGACACGTGGATGCTGCACGCGCTGTGGCACAAGCTGGGCTGGGACGAGGCGTTTCGCCGGGTGCTGCGCAACGCTCACGGCGCCTTCGATGCCGAGCGATTGCTCCGGGTGATGGTCTTCAACCGGCTGTGCGATGCCACGTCCAAGCTCGGCGTCTTGCGCTGGCTCGAAGGCACCCGGGTGCCGGGAGTCGACAGCACCTCGGTCACGCACCAGCGGCTGTTGCGCACCATGGACACGCTGGCCGAGCGCAGTGAGGCGATGCAGCGCACCCTGGCGGCGGTGCTGCGGCCGCTGGTCGATCAGGACCTGTCGATCGTGTTCTACGACATGACGACGATCGGCATGGAGGGCCAGAGTGAGGTGCCCGGCGAGATTCGCCAGTTCGGCCTGTCCAAGGACGGCGGCATCCGCCGGCAGGTCATGCTCGGCGTCGTGCAGACCGCCGAAGGCTTGCCCATTGCGCATCGCGTGTGGGCGGGCAACACGGCCGAGGCGCCGACGCTGCATGCCGTCATCGACGAGATCCTGGCCCTCTACCCGGTCAAGCGCGTCGTGCTGGTGGCCGACCGCGGCCTGCTCAGCCTGGACAACCTGGAATGGCTGCAGACGGTGCGCATCGGCAAGACGGCGCAACCCCTGGAGTTCATCCTGGCCGTGCCGGGTCGCCGCTATGGGGAGTTCAACGAGATCCTCGGCGCCGTGCAGGCCGAGCACTGCGTGCAGGCCAAGGACGAGGTCATCGGCGAGACGTCCTGGCAGGGTCTGCGCCTGGTCTGGGCGCACGAACCGCAGGCGGCTGCACAGCAGAGCGCCGCACGGCGCCAGACCATCGAGACGCTGACGCAGCAAGCCGAGCTGCGCGCCGGCAAGCTCGACGCCCAGGACGCCGGCGCCGCTTTCAAGGGTCGGCGCCTGAGCGACTCGGGCGCCAAGGCATGGCTGTTCCGCGCCGTCAGCGACGCCCATCTGGGATCGATCATCAAGGTCGACCTGCAGTCCGACCGGTTCGCCTACACCGAGGACGAGGCCGCGCTCAAGCGCGCCGAACTCAACGACGGCAAGCTGCTGCTGGTGACCAACACCACGGACCTCGATCCCGCCGAAGTGATCGCGCGCTACAAGTCGCTGGCCGACATCGAACGTGGCTTCCGGGTGCTCAAGTCCGAGATCGAGATCGCCCCGGTGTTCCACCGCCTGCCCGACCGCATCCGCGCCCACGCCCTGATCTGCTTCATGGCGCTGGTGCTGTACCGCGTGCTGCGCATGCAGCTCAAGTCCACTGGCAGTTACTACTCCCCCGAGCGCGCGCTCGAAATCGCCCGCCGCATCCAGCTCCACCAGGTGCGCATCGCCGGCCAGGGTGCCGCCAGCGGCCTGACCGACCTGAGCCCCGAGCAGCTTGCCCTGTTCGACCAACTTCAACTCGACATCCCGACCAGAGAACCCTTCGACATCGCCCCGTAGTGCCAATTTCGATCGCCTGAACATAGGCGGATCAATGCCTTGCACAAAAATATGTCGAACTCGGGGGGCCCCCACGTGCTCCCGCCCAGCCAACGTTGCCATTGGAAATCCGTGATGTTTGGGAATGATGTGTCATTGGTCACGTCGAGTGCGACTGGGTGACC
>JABEVE010000066.1 GCA_013044035.1 Burkholderiales bacterium | reverse complement strand
GAGCGGAGATGCGCGGTACTCAGCGGGCCACAGCGGACAGCCGAGTGGGAACAGTATCGCTAATGGTCTGCAGGCCCTCAAGCTGCATGTATCGGCGGTTCAGGCTCCACTCGTCGTTCTGCTCGAGCATCATGGCGCCGACCAGGCGCACGATGGACGCATCGTTGGGGAAGATGCCCACGACGTTGGTCCGGCGCTTGATCCCAGCGTTGAGCCGCTGCAGCGGGTTCGTGCTGTAGATCCGCGTCCAGTGCGCACGCGGGAAGGTCATGAACGCGAGCACGTCGTTCTCGGCCTCGTCCATCAGCGCACCGAGCTTTGGGAACTTGCCGCGCAACTGATCGGCCACGGTTCGCCACTGTGCCCGTGCCGCGTCGGCTGAGTCCTGCACGAACACCGTCCCGATGGCCGCGCTGACCATGCGCCGCTGCGTCTTGCCGGCGTGCGCCAGGGCGTTGCGCATGAAGTGCACCCGGCAGCGCTGCCAGGTGGCCTTCAGCACCTTGCTGGCGGCCGCCTTGATGCCCTCGTGGCTGTCGCTGATCACGAGCTTGACGCCGCGCAGCCCGCGCCGGTTCAGGCTGCGCAGGAACTCGGTCCAGAACGGCTCGGCTTCCGAGGCACCGACCTTCAGCCCCAGCACCTCGCGCTGCCCGTCGGTGTTCACGCCCACCGCCACTATCACCGCCACGCTCACGATGCGCCCGGCCTCGCGCGTCTTCACGTAGGTCGCGTCGATCCACAGCTCGGGGTTCTTCTCGTCGTACCCGGCGCCGCAGCGCCCTTCGACGTCGAGCTCCATCAGGCGTTGGGCCATGAACTGCACCATCTGGCGCAGCACGTCGATGTCGGCTCCCTTCTCGGCCAGTTCGGTCAATGCGATCGTGGCGGTGGTCATCGTGGAAATCTCCTAGAACAGGTTGGTGGGTCGCACCTCAACCTTGTCCGGGACCAGGATGACCACCCCGATCGGGATCGCCGTCGCCGCGCGGCAAGCCGCTTCGGGCTTCGCCCTACGCGCCTTGCCGCGACGAATGACTTACACCACTTCCTGGGACATCACCAAGCGCAGCGTGCAACAACCATGAGATTGATGCAGGAGAAACCGTGCCGGAGGGGGGATAAAAAGGCCCGCAAGCGCGGGCATGAAAAGACTCTCGCCTAGAACCTGGAGTCGCCATGAGGAGGGCTGTGGCGTGGCCCCAAGGGATCGGGCCGCGCGAAATGGGCTTCACGACGAGAATCGCACGCACCACCCGTCGGGATAGATGGTGCCACTCACCAGGCGGCAGCTGCCGGTGTCGGTGGCAGTTTTGCCGGGGATGAAATATGCGCAGTTGCTGCACTGCTGGCCGTCGTGGGGCATCTTCTGGTAGTGCACCGAAGCTTGGCTGAGCAGGCCGTCATTTGCTCGCGCCTGGCGGCTGGCCAGCGCGGTACCGGTCGTCAGAACGGTCAGAAGCAGGCCGCCGCTGCGCAAGAAGGCGCGGCGTTGGGTATTGTTGGATGCGGGATGTGGCGTTACACGTTTCATGAATCTGGCTCCTGAATGGAGTGAACCGGACCGGTCGGCATGCGCCGGCCCGGTGGGGTTTACTTGTGCACCACGTCCGGCTCCATCGGTGCCAGGATGGCGAGCAGCTGGTTCTGCAGGCCCAGGGGCACGCTGTTGCTGTTCATGGACTTTTGCAGATCCTCCACCAGGGCATTGAAGTCGGCGGTTTTCAAGTTCATGCCCTTGTGCGCTTGCTGCATGTTCAGGCCGGTGTACTTGCAGGGGCCGCCGGTGGCTTCGCAGATCTGGCTGACCAGCTCCATCTGTAGATGGGGAATGTTGGTCCTGGCGAAGTCATGGTTGATACGGTTGTCGGCCACCACATTGGCGAGCATGTCGTGCACGACCATGGTGATGGCCGGCTTGCCGCCGAGCTGCTCATACAGCGTGGGGCTGGAGGCCATCTGGGCATGCGCCAAGGTGGGCAGCGCCATGGCGCAAGTCAGGGCTACGCTGGCAAGGTTGCGGGTCAGGGGGGAGGATTGCAGTTTCATGGGGATAGCTCCTGGAAGAGATCAGATGTGGCGTGGCGCAGAGGTGCGTGATGCGGACGCGGCACGCACGCCATGGATCAGAATGTGGCGTTGAGCGACACATACACGCCCTTGTTGCTGGCCTGGAAGGGCAATGGTCCCAGGTCGGCGTAGGCGGCGGTGAGCGACAGGCTTTTGTTGGGGAAGTAGGCGACGAACACGTCCTTCATCGTGCCGGGCGAACCGATGGTGGTGGCTGCGGCGTTGGTGGGGTACTTCATGCTGTTGGGCTGCTGGCGGACCTCACCGCCCACGGCCACGTCGGGGCGCAGGAAGACGGCGGCCGAAGCCTCGAGTTCGGCGTGGTAGCTGTTGTCGCTCTTGGTGCCGAGAGCGCCGGCGATGCCGTTGTTGCTGTTGGTGCCAAAGCCCAGCAGGCCCATGGCGTTGGCCTTGGTGCCGCGCAGCGTCAGGTTGACCAGGGTGACGCGGTGGAAGATGCCGTTCAGGAATACTTTGGTGGCGGCAATGTAGAAGTCGGTGCCGGAGTCACTGGCCGCGCCCAGGAATTTGGGGATGCCGATCGGCCCAAGGCCTGAGAAGTTGCTGTTGAAGTCATTGTTTTTCTTGTACTTGATGCCGACCGAAACCTGCGGATAGGGGGTGTAGAGGATGTCACCGAACAGGCGGGCCTTCAAGCCCAGCACGTCCATGCTGATGGTCTGGTTGCCCAGGTTGATGATCGGGCTGGGAGCGGCCACGACACCGAGGCCGCCGGCCTGATTGCCCAGCACGCTGAGATTGGACAGGCCGCCCAGGTTGACGTTCAGCACTTCGTGCGCCACGGAGATCTCCAGGCGGTTGTGGATGCCCACGGAGGCCCCCAGCGAACTTAATGAGTAGTTGGGCACGCGCACAAAGGTGCCAGAGGCCGATCCACCCACTTCGTCGCCCGTGTCGTAGCCGGAGATCACGGCCCAGGGGGTCAGACCCCCACCGGTGGAGCCGCCCACTTCGGTCACGCCGCTGGTGGCCAACAAGCGGCTACCTTGAGCGTGCGCAGCCGTCATTCCCAACACCCCAAGTGCCGCAACGGCCGTCGCGGCGAGGGTTTTTTTCCAGCGATTTGCTTCCATAGTCCCGCTCCTGATGGTCAGTGGTTACCCTCCCCTGGCAGGGAAGTGGATCGTGCCCGATACTCGTTGGAGAGCCTGTTTCCGAGCACGATGATGGGCATACGCACCACGAGCGCTGCTGGATTCAAGATCCCGACTTCTTGCGTGCGCACATGTGAGGAGTTGTGAATGCAAGCCCTTCACCAGGGTGATGGAGGCTTGTCGGGATGCCCTGGTGCCGTGCAACAGGTCTTACCATCGCGGCATGAACGACATCACCACCACGACCATTCCCCCCAGTCCCGAGGAAACGCCGGGCCGCTCCCAAGTTTCCTTGACCCCCTCGGGGGGCGGGGCGGCGCAAGGCGGCGACCCTGGGGGCACTTTGTACTGGGAAGACTTCCCTCTCCACCATGTCACCGACTGCGGCAGCACCACGGTGAGCCGTGCTGCCATTCTCGACTTCGCCCGCCAGTTCGACCCGCAACCCTTCCATCTGGACGAGGAGGCGGCGAAGCATTCGCTGTTTGGCGGATTGGCTGCCAGTGGCTGGCATACCTGCGCCATCGCCATGCGGCTGATGTGCGATGCCTATCTGCTGCGCACCACCAGCCAGGGCTCTCCCGGCATCGACGAGCTGCGTTGGCTGAAACCCGTGCATCCCGACGACATCCTCAGCCTGCGCATGACAGTGCTGGAGACGCGACCGATGCGCAGCAAGCCGCACCTGGGCCTGGTGCAGTCGCACTGGGAACTGTTCAACCAGCATGGCGACTGCGTCCTGACCATGAAGGGCTGGGGCATGTTCAAGCGGCGCGACGTTGCCGCAACTGACGCACCCCAGGGGCAGGCCGCGCCGTGAACATGGATCTGCCGATCGGGCTGCAGTCGCGCTTGTGGGTTGCGGCGCAGTTCGTGCTGATTGCCGCCATGGTGTTGTGGCCCGCCGACTGGCGCTGGCATGCACTCGCCATCCTCCTGGGCCTCGCCGCCCTCGCTCTCGGACTCTGGGTGTTCGTCAACAACCGCCCGGGCAATTTCAACATCCGTCCCGAGCCCAAGTCCGGGGGGCAACTCATCACGGGCGGGCCTTACGCGTGGGTGCGCCACCCCATGTACGTGGCACTGCTGCTGGGCATGGCGGGGGTCGCGGCGGGGTCACACAGCCTCGTTCAGGCCGGCCTTTGGTTATGGCTGTTGATCGTGCTGCATTTCAAGGCGGCGCTGGAAGAGCGCCTGTTGCGCCAGCGCTGGCCGGATTACGCGGCGTACGCCCAGCGCACCCGGCGCTTCATTCCCGGCGTGTGGTGAACCAGGCGGCCGCCGTGAGTAGCAGGCAGCCAGCCAACACCGTGGCATCGGGTTGTGCCATCAAACCCCGAGCAATCCAGGCATTGAAACACCAGGCCATCAGCACCGTGGCCAGCGGCGCAAGCCGCATCAGCGTGGCCAGGGGCCTGGGACGTTGTGCGACGCCGGGCGCGAACCACAGCAGCGGCAAGGCCAGACCACCCAGCAACACCTGCGCACCGAGCGCGGCCCAACCAACGCTGCTTGGATGTGCCAGCCAGTTTTCGCCTGCCGCCACTGAAGCCACGGGCAGCACCACTGCCGCGCCGATGAGTTGATAGAACAGGATTTTCTCACCGCCGCAATGCATCAGCCTCGGGCCGCGCGCGATGCGGGCCTCTATCGCCCAGACCCCACCAGCCAGCAGGGCGACGGCGAGGCTGGCGGCCGCTGCCGCGTGAGCGGCCAGCAGCAAACCGGCCGCCGCAAGGGCCAAGCCAGCCAGCGGCCTCATGCCAGACTGCGCAGACCGGGCGCGCAGCCCACGGCCTCGGCGGAGCACCTCCCAGAGACTCAGACAGGCTTGTGCCCCCACAAGCGCGGCGAAGACCAGCGCGACGGCCTGCGGCACCGGCAGGAGCACCAAGGCGAGATACATCAGGCCCAGACGGGCGCTGAACAGCAGGCCGAGCAGGGCACCGGGGGCGAGGGTGTCGTCCTGCGCGAACACCGGCACATTGCGCCAGCGCGTCCACAGCCACACCAGGAACAGCGCCGAGGTGGTTGCCACCGAGGCCTGCAGCAAGGGTGGAACACTGGCCGCCGTGAGGCCGATGGCAAGCGGCTGGGTGGTCCACAGCAGGCTGCTGGCCAAATTGCCGACCAGTGCGCCGCCCGTTCGGGCAGAACCAGAACTTGGGAGCGCAACCCGGCGGCTCATCACCAACCCTCCAAGGCGCTTCGATGGCCGGTCCCCTGCGCACCGGGAGCGCGACGATGGGGGGACTGGGAAGACTCAGGGAATAGCCGGTCGGCTCCAGGCTTCCTGAGCCCCGATGGGGCGCCGGCGAGCGGGCCGACCATGAGGGCGCTCAGAACGGGATCCTGCTTGCGGTTGCGCTCGGGGCGAGCCTCTCCAGGCTTGCGCCTCAGCCTTTTTTTGCATCGCGGTCCGCAGCCAGGGCTGCGGCCACACCGGGCCGGGCTTGCATGCGGGTCATGAAGGCTTGCAGCGCAGGCCAAGTCGTCAGTGCGGGGCCGGTGGCGCCGGTCCAGGCCAGCACTGTGTAGAGGTAGACGTCAGCCACGGAAAAGCCCGAAGGCAGGAGATAGTCCTGCTTGGAGAGCGTCTGGCTGATGAAGTTGAAGCGCTCGCCGAGCCGCTGCTTTTGCGCCTCTTTCACCGCGTCGGTGGAGGCCGGGTTGAACAGCGGGCTGAACTGCTTGTGTAACTCGGTGGAGATGAAATTCAGCCACTCCTGCAGGCGGTAACGCTCCATCGTGCCATTGGCGGGGGCGAGCTTGGCTTCGGGCTTGCGGTCGGCCAGGTACTGCACGATGGCGGGGCCTTCGGTCAGGATGCTGCCGTCGTCGAGTTGCAACACGGGTACGTAGCCTTTGGGATTGATGGCGCGGAAATCGCCGCCGCCGTCCAAGGTCTTGGTCTGCAGGTTCACTTTCACCATGTCAGTCGGCAAGCCCAGTTCGCTGAGCACGATGCGGGGTGAGAGGGAACAGGATCCGGGGCTGAAATACAGTTTCATGCAAGTCTCCAGGTTGGGCCGCGCGGCCGAAGCTTCAAGGCGCCGCAACGACAACAAAGGATGTTGATGCTAGTCCGCAGCCAAGGTTTTTGCAGATGCGGACCCGGCGCCGCGCCTGGGCCGCTGCGTCAGGGAAGCACCTGCATGTGGGGCAAGAGGGCTTGGGGCGGCCCACACATTCTCGGCACTGCTCCGGGCTCGCGGAGCGAGGCAGCCTCAGCCCGCGAGCTGTGCCAACAAGGCCTTAACCGTCGAGCCCTTCCTGCACTTGCTCGGCGGCGCGCAGCACGGCGCGTGCCTTGGCTTCGGTCTCGCGCCATTCCATCTCGGGCACCGAGTCGGCCACCACGCCGGCGGCGGCTTGCACATAAAGCCAGTGGTTCTTGATGATGCCGGTGCGGATGGCAATGGCCAGGTCCATGTCTCCGGCGAAACTCCAGTAGCCCACGGCGCCGCCGTACAGGCCCCGGCGCGTGGGCTCGAGTGCGTCGATGACCTCCATCGCGCGAATCTTGGGCGCGCCCGACAGCGTGCCGGCGGGGAAGGTGGCGCGCAGCACGTCGAGCGCCGAAAGGCCCGGTTTGAGCAGGCCCTCGACATTGCTGACGATGTGCATCACATGCGAGTAGCGTTCGATGGCAAAGGCTTCGGTCACCTTCACGCTGCCGGTCTGGGCGATGCGACCGAGATCGTTGCGCGCCAGGTCGATGAGCATCAGATGCTCGGCGCGCTCCTTCGGGTCGGCCAGCAACTCCCGCTCGTGGCGCGCATCGTCTTCACTGTTGGTGCCGCGCGGGCGGGTGCCGGCCAGCGGCCGGATGGTGACTTTCTCGCCGCCCGCCACCGCTTCTTGCCGCACCAGAATTTCTGGCGAAGAGCCCACCACCTGGAAGTCGCCGAAGTTGTAGAAGTACATGTAAGGCGACGGGTTGATCGAGCGCAGCGCTCGGTAGAGCGACAGCGGCGGCTCGGCATAACGCTTGCGCAGGCGCTGTCCCACTTGCACCTGCATGAAGTCGCCGGCGGCAATCAACTCCTTCGCTTGCGCCACCGCCTGCAGGTAGTCGGCTTTGCCGAACTCCCGCTCGGTTGGCGTCACCGTGCTGCGCATCATGGGGGGCGCCGCGACCGAATAGCGCAAGTGTTCGCGCAGGGTTTGCAGCCGCGAGCGGGCGCGGCCATAGGCCTCGGGCTGGGCCGGGTCGGCGTAGACGATGAGGTACAGCCGACCCGTGAGGTTGTCGATCACGGCCAGCTCCTCGCTCAGCAGCAGCAGGATGTCGGGCAGGTCCAGCGGGTCGGGCTTGGGATTCTTGGCAGCCGAGGCCATCAGCTTGGGCTCGATGTAGCGCGCCGCGTCGTAGCCGAAGTAGCCGGCCAGCCCGCCACAAAACCGCGGCATGCCGGTCGGCAGCGCGACGTTGAAGCGGGCGTAGTACGCCTCGATGAAATCCAGCGGCGGCTGCTCGGAGGTCTCAATCACCGTGCCACCCCGCAGCACCTGGGAGATGCCGTTCTTCACCCGCAGTTCGGTGCTCGCGGACAGGCCAATGAAGGAGTAGCGGCCAAAACGCTCGCCGCCGACCACGGACTCCAGCAGGAACGTGTTGCGCCCGCCCTGGGTCGGGTGGGCCAGTTTCAGGTAAAGCGACAGCGGCGTTTCCAGGTCGGCGAAAGCCTCGGAAACCAGGGCGATGCGGTTGTAGCCCTCGCGGGCCAGGGCTTGAAATTCGAGTTCGGTCATGGCGTCTTCTCAGGCGCGGCCGGTGGTGGCCGCCAGGTTCATCTGCTGCGGCCGGCCGTGGCCAGCCGCGAAGTGGGGCCGCTGGCAGCGCGCGCGGCGCTCAAGCAGCGTCAGCAAGTCGGGAGTCGGGCCGCCAGGGCCAGGCTCCCCGGTCTGCGGAACCGGAAACATGCTTGCGATGGATGAACATGAAGGTGTGCGGGCCTCGATCGGCCCCTCGGCGCGATGAACTTGACTGTAGCAAACCCGCAGGTCGCTGCCGCGCGCGCTGCGGCCTGTCGAGCTTGCATGGCGCTCGTTGCCGGGAGCGTCGGCTGCATCGACCTTGGCACCGCATTGGGGTGATGCACGGATTGCCAGACCGGCTGAATTGTCGGAAACTGAACGATCGTGCTTTTTTATCCCGAGACTTCAGGAGACTCCATGACCACCCGCCGCCTTGCCCCGCGTCTTTTCGCAGCCGCAGTCTGTGCTGCCGCCCTGCAAATCCTCACCCTTCAGGCCGCCCATGCCCTGGACATTCATGGCGTGCCGGTGGACGAAACCCAACAACTGGGCGGAAAAACGCTTCCTCTCAACGGAGTGGGGACACGCTATTTCCTGTTTTTCAAGGTGTATGTCGCCGCGCTCTACCTGCCGCAGAAAACCGGCAACGCCCAGACGGCGCTCGATATGCCGGGGCCGAAGGAGATGCGCCTGGTGATGTTGCGCGACGTCACCGGCTCGGAACTGGGCAAGAAGCTCACCGAAGGCATCCAGAACAACGTCTCGGCGGAGGAATTCGGCGGGCTGATTCCGAGCCTGGCCCGACTGGGCGGCCTCTTCGCGCAAAAGCGCGACCTCAAGACCGGCGAAGTCGTCACGCTGCGGTTCGTTCCAGGACACGGAACGGTGATCGACATCGACGGCGTGCCTGCCGGTGCGCCCTACACCGATCCCGATTTTTTCAAGGCGCTGCTGAAGATCTGGCTTGGCAAGAATCCCGCTGAGACGCGCTTGAAAAGCGCCTTGCTCGGCGACGCTGCCGTGAGCCAATGAGGGGTGGGTGCGGCCTGGCGGCCGCGGTCCGCTCCCCGTTGACCCGCGTGATTCGCCCGAAAACCGGCCGCAAGATTGCGGATGCTCACAGCTTGTTGCGAAATCGCACGACGCTGGGGCGCAGTCGGTGAATAATCATGCGCTTATATAGCTTGCATCAGCGAGCACCACCCGAGGAGTCGCCCATGAGAAAACTGATGTTGTTCACGGCACTGGCCGCAATCTTTGCCACCGTCAACGCCGACGCTGCCATCCAGGTCGGCGGCGTGTCCGTCGAGCAGTCGGCACCCGCTGATGGCGTGCCGCTGTGGATCAATGGCGCGGGCGTGGTCAACCTCGCCGGCCACAGCCTGGCCGCGGCGCTGTATGTGCCCGAGAACACCACCTCCAACTCGGCCATCATGACGGCGAGCATGAAGGAGCTGCGGTTGATCCCCGTCAAGCCGATGGGTGGCGCCCAGCTCGGCGACGCCATCGACGCGCTGGTGAAAAAGAGCGTCTCGGCGGCCGCGTACAAAGGCTACGGGCCCGATCTGGCGAAGATGCAAGCCATGTTCAAAAGCGTCAAGACTATCGGCGCCGGCGAAACCGTGTCGCTTCGCTTCTTCAACAAGCAAGGCACCTATGTGATGGTGCCGAATGGCCTGAAATCGGCGCCGATCGGCGGTCCCGAACTGTTCGACAGCATCGCCCGCGCCCTTCCGGCCCGGATCATCAACAGCGCTGCCGTGCAACGGGAAAACCATCCCTCGGCGCACTGCCTGGGTTGCGCAAAGCCAGGAAAAACCATGTGATCAGGTTGCGGCCTCAAGGCGGCATCCTGTGGGGGCAAGCCGGCGTCGGAGTCATCCGTCGCCGGCTTTTTCGTCAGATGGACACAGTTGGGAAGCGCTCGCCCATGGCGTCGAATGATCTCGACGCGTCGGCCTCGCCCTCATGCAACGTGGTCCGGTCACACCATCATCACGCTGGAGCCACGGCGCAGTCACCGACGTTCAGTCCCGCGATGTGTGAGCGCGCCGTGTGCAGGGTCGCCGAGGCCTGCCGCGAGTCAGTGCCGCAGGGGGCAGGATCGAATCGATCGGGGCCAGATGAACTTGCATGGGATCTCTGCGCCCAGCGGCCCTGAAGACGTGCATCCCGCGGCAGGGTCCGACCCCCGCGAGTGGCAGAGGTTCACGAAGCAACGGATCAGCCTTGTCGCGTCGGACGGCGCAGGACGATGCACGGACAGCAGGCGGATCACGGGAGGGCCTGTGCGACGGGATGGCCAGCGCAGAGGCACGAGTGGGGGCCATGGCCTCAAGGGCTGCAGCCGAAACCCATCGTGCCATGCCGAATGCCGGGCGTTGCCCGGTGTTGTCGCCGGGCGCCATCTCATGCATGAAGTCATGCAAAGCATGCAATTCTCCCCGGCGCCATCGCTCAACATAATGGCTGCGCTCGAGTCCAGTGCACACGCCGGATGGAGCCGATCCGACCAGGCGTGGATGCGGAGCCAGTCAACCCAACAATGCGATCAGGAGACCCATGTCAAATTCCAGCATCAGTGAGCGGATGGATCGGTTGCCGATCACGCGACCACACAGGATCGCCATCCTGGCCCTTGCGTTTGCGTACTTCTTCGAGTTCGCCGATCTCAACACCTTCGCCTTCGCCGCGCCCGGGGTCATG
The DNA here is from genome assembly GCA_013044035.1 of Burkholderiales bacterium. Taxonomy (GTDB): domain Bacteria; phylum Pseudomonadota; class Gammaproteobacteria; order Burkholderiales; family Burkholderiaceae_C; genus Thiomonas_A. The sequence continues at coordinate 23,923 of JABEVE010000066.1, read as the reverse complement.
AAGGACTGGCATATCGCGGTCAGTGCGGTGGCCTTCATCACCTCCGCGAGCTTCGGCGGCATGTTCCTCGGTGCCGTCACGGCCGGCTGGCTGGCCGACGCCATCGGGCGCAAGCGTGCGCTGATCCTGACCGTGCTGTGCTACGCGCTGTTCTCGCTGCTCAACGCGGTGTCGTGGAACGTGCTGTCGCTGGCGGCCTTCAGGTTCCTCACCGGCGTGGGCTTGTCGGGCATGACGGTGACGGCCAACACCTACGTCAGCGAGTTCTTCCCCGCGAGCGTGCGCGGCAAGACCATGGGACGCATCATGACGGTGGGTCTCGTGGGCATCCCGGCCACGGCCTGGTTCGCCAGGGCCTTCGTGCCCATGGCGTCGTGGGGCTGGCGCACCGTATTTGTCTGGGGCAGCCTGGGATTGTTCGCGCTGCTGTTCATCGCGCGCATGAAGGAGTCCCCGCGCTGGCTGCTGCGCCGCAACCGTGAAGCGCAGGCGCTCGCCATCGTGGAGGAACTCGAAGCTCTTGCTGCCGCGCGCCCGGTGCCCGCGATCCCGGCGGCTGCGCATGTCCATCACGAGCCAATCGACTATGGCCGCAGGGTTCCGCTGGCGCGGCTGTTCGAGCCAGCGGAGCGCAAGCGCACCTTCATCCTGTTGCTGGTGTGGGTGTTCCAGACTCTCGGCTTCTATGGTTTCGTCGCCTGGGTTCCAACCCTGCTGGTCAAGCACGGTTTCTCGGTCGTGCACTCGCTGACCTTTTCCAGCGTGATCGCCGTGTGCAATCCTCTGGGCGCCATTCTCGCGTCGTACCTGGTGGAGCGTTTCGAGCGCCGCTGGTTCATCACCGTCGACGGCATCCTGATCGCGGTGTTCGGGCTGGGCTTCGGCCTGTCCTTCCAGCCGGTGGCGATCCTGGTGTTCGGAGGACTGGTGATGCTCAGCATCCAGGCCATGGCGGTCGGCCTGTACACTTATACGCCGGAGATGTTCCCGACTGATGTGCGCTCCACCGGCATGGGCCTGACCTACGGCGTGGGCCGACTGGCCAACGTGCTGGGCCCCTTCGTGGTCAGCACGCTGTTCGAGGCCTATGGATACGGCAGCGTGTTCATTTACATCGCCGCGTGCTGGCTGGTGGTGTCCGCGGTGGTCGGTTTGTTCGGCACGTCCACGACCGGACGGTCCCTCGAGGCCTTGCATGCGGCCGATTCGGCCCGACAGGGAGCCCTGCGATGAACGACGCGAGCGACTGGATCGGCAGCTGCGAGACCCGCGACGACACGGTGACCGCCGCACCCGTGCGCGGCCTGAACGCCACGCTGGATCGGGAGCCTGCCGAGGTTCGCCCCGGCATGGTGCTGCCGCCGTTGTGGCACTGGTTGTATTTCCTGCCGAGCGAGCGCCAGAGGGACATCGGCGCCGACGGCCACGCCAGGCGTGGCGGCTTCCTGCCGCCGATCCCGTTGCCGCGTCGCATGTGGGCAGGAAGCCAATTCGAATTCCGCGCGCCGCTGCGCGTGGGCGACGCGATGAGCCGCACCAGCACGATCGTCGACGTGAGCCACAAGCAGGGGCGCACCGGACCCCTGGCCTTCGTCAAGGTGCGGCACGAGATTCGCTGCAACGGCGCGGCCGATCCCGCCATCGTCGAGGTTCACGACATCGTCTACCGCCAGGTGCGGCAGCCGGGCGACGCGGACCCGCCGCCGACGGCCGCTCCAGCGGCCGCGTGGAGGCGGCAGATCGTGCCCGATGACGTGCTGCTGTTCCGCTACTCGGCCCTGACCTTCAACGGCCATCGCATCCACTACGACCGCAAGTACGCGACCGAAGTCGAGGGCTACCCCGGGCTGATCGTGCACGGCCCGCTGATCGCGACGCTGCTGCTCGACCTGCTGCACCGCCAACTGCCCGATGCCGATGTCGCGACCTTCAGCTTTCGCGCACGCCGCCCGACCTTCGATCTGCATCCCTTCGCCGTCTGCGGCGCGCCGCAAGGTGACTCCCGCACGGTACGGTTATGGGGCGAAGACCACGAGGGCTGGCTCACCATGGATGCCGTCGCCACTCTGCGATGAGCCCGCAACGCCAAACACACTGCTCATGCAAGCTCTGCAAGGACTCACGGTCGTCACCCTCGAACACGCGATCGCCGCACCACTCGCCACACGCCATCTCGCCGATCTCGGGGCGCGGGTCATCAAGATCGAGCGCCCGGGCGTGGGCGATTTCGCGCGTGGCTATGACGCCCGCGTGCGGGGCCTGGCGTCGCATTTCGTCTGGGTCAACCGCAGCAAGGAGAGCCTGACGCTGGATGTCAAACACCCGGCGGCCCGGCAGATTCTCCAGCGCCTGGTACTCGAAAAGGCCGACGTTGTCGTGCAGAACCTGGCCCCCGGTGCCAGCGCGCGCCTGGGGCTGGATCACGCGACCCTGGCGCAGCACAAGCCCTCGATCATCGTCTGCGACATCTCCGGATACGGCGCGGACGGCCCCTACCGCGACCGCAAGGCCTACGACCTGCTGATCCAGAGCGAGGCGGGCTTCGTCTCCGTGACGGGCACGCCCGAGGAGCCGTGCAAGGCCGGGCCGTCGATCGCCGACATCTCCGCCGGCATGTATGCCTACTCGAGCATCCTTGCGGCCCTGCTGGAGCGCGCGCGCAGCGGTGTCGGCCGGCGCCTGGACATCTCCATGCTGGAATCGCTCACCGAGTGGATGTCCTACCCGCTGTACTACGCCTTCGATGGCGCGGCTCCGCCGCCGCGTACCGGAGCCGCGCATGCCACCATCTATCCCTACGGCCCCTTCCCCACCGGCGCGGACGGCGCCAGCGTGATGCTGGGACTGCAGAACGAGCGCGAATGGGCGAGTTTCTGCGACAAGGTGCTGTTGCAGCCCGCGCTGGCGTCGGATTCGCGCTTCAGCGGCAACGCCAGGCGCGTGGCCTCGCGCGAGGCCTTGCGCGAGATCATCGTCGAGGCCTTTCGCACACTGAGCGTGCCCCAGGTGGTGCAGCGGCTGCAGGATGCGCAGATCGCGAACGCCCGCGTGAACACCATGAAGGAAGTCTGGGAGCACCCGCAGCTCCGGGCACGGGGACGCTGGCGCGAGATCGGTTCGCCCGTGGGCTTTCTGCCGGCACTGCTGCCTCCGGGGAACTGGGACGACGGCGATCCCCGCATGGATCCGGTACCGGCCCTCGGCGAGCATACCGAAGCCATCCTGGGTGAACTCGGGTTGAACGCCGAAGCGATCGAGGCGCTGCGCGCGGCGAATGCGATATGAGCCAACAGGCACGCAGCTATCTGTTCGTGCCGGGCAACCGACCCGAGCGCTTCGACAAGGCCGCGGCCAGCGCCGTCGATAGGGTGGTGATCGACCTGGAGGACGCGGTCGATGCATCCGCGAAAGGCGAGGCCCGCGGCCATGTCGAGCAATGGGTTGCGCGGCGCGGCGCGCAGGCGCTGGAGCGTGTCGCGCTGCGCATCAACGACGCGGGGTCGCCGTGCTTTGCCGACGACCTGCGCCTGCTCCGCGACACACGCATTCGACAGGTCATGCTGCCCAAGACGGAGCATGCCGAGCATGTGGCGCAAGTCCTCCAGGCGGTTCCCGACGCGCTCGTGCTGCCCTTGCTGGAAAACGCGCGTGGGCTCGAAGCCTGCCGCGGCATCGCCGCCGCGCCCGGCGTGCTCAGGCTGGTCTTCGGCACGCTGGACTTCGCCCTCGACCTCGACCTGGACCTCGACGACGATCTGCAGCCCCTGGCGGAGGCGGCCGCGCACATCGCGCTCGCTTCGCGCCTGGCTGGACTGGCGGCGCCCGTCGCCGGCGTGACGCCGCAGCTTCACGACGAGGCCCGCCTGTTGTCGGATTGGTCGTGGTTCCGGCGCAGGGGCTTCTGCGCCAAGTTGTGCATCCATCCGCGCCAGGTCGATCCGGTGCACGCGGCGCTTGCACCGGATGCCGCGGCGCTGGACTGGGCGCGCCGGGTCGTGGCCGCCGACGCGGCCGGCTCGGGGGCAGCCAGCGTCGATGGACGCATGGTGGACCGTCCCGTCGTGCTTCAGGCTCTGCGCTTGTTGCGCCGAGCCGGGCTTTGATCTCCTTCCTCCTTTCGAACTTCGCACCATGGCTTCTTCCATCATCGATTCCACCATTTTCCAGGGCATTTTCAGCAGCGACGAGATGCGCCAGGTGTGGTCCGACGAGAACCGCACTCAGAAGTACCTGGACATCGAGCGCGCGCTCGCCGTCGTGCAGGCGCGCCTGGGGCTGATTCCCCAGCAGGCCGCCGACGAGATCGCGCGCCACTGCAGGGTCGAGCAGATCGACATGGCCCGGCTGCGCGAGCAGACCGAGCGCATCGGCTATCCGGTGCTGGGTGTGGTCTCCCAGCTCAACGCCTTGTGCCGCGCCAAGCTCGGCGAGTACTGCCACTGGGGCGCCACCACGCAGGACATTACAGATACCGCGACGGTGCTGCAGATTCGCGAGGCCCTGACGATCGTCGAGCGCGAACTGGCCGGCATCTCGGCCGCCATGGCCCGGCTGGCCCGCCAGTACCGGGAGACGCCGATGATTGGGCGCAGCAACCTGCAGCAGGCGATCCCGGTGACCTTCGGCTACAAGATGGCCGGCCTGCTCTCGGCCGTCGAGCGCCACCGCGAACGCCTGGCGCAGCTCAGGGAGCGGGTGCTGGTGGGCGAGTTCGCCGGCGCTGCCGGCACCCTGGCCTCGCTCGAGCGCGGAGCCCTGGAGACGCAGGCCGGGCTGTGCGCGGAACTCGGACTCAAGCAGCCGCTGATCGCCTGGCACACCATTCGCGACAACATCGCCGAGGTCGGCGCCTTCCTCGGCCTTGTGGGCGGAACACTCGGCAAGCTCAGCACGGACGTCAAGCTGATGATGCAGACCGAGGTGGGCGAGGTCTACGAGCCCTATCACCATGGGCGCGGCTCCTCGTCGACCATGCCGCAAAAGCGCAATCCCATCGCCAGCTGCTACATCCACGCCGCGATCAGCGTGGTGCGCCAGCATGCCGCGGCTCTGATGGACGCCATGGTCGCCGATCACGAACGTTCCACCGGCCCGTGGGAAATCGAATGGATCGTGCTGCCCGAGGCCTTCTGCCTCATGGCGGGGGCCCTGCGCCAAAGCCGGCAGGTGCTGGAGGGCTTGCAGGTCGATCCCGTGGCCATGCGGCGCAACCTCGACCTCACCGACGGCCTGGTGATGAGCGAGGCCGTGATGATGGGCCTGGGCAAGCACATCGGCCGCGAGTACGCGCACGATCTGGTCTACGACTTGTGCCGGCAAGCCATGGCCGACGGCAAGCCGCTGCTCGAACTGCTGTGCGCGCATCCCGAGATTTCCGCGCATGTCGATCGCGCCGGGCTCGAGCGCATGCTCGACCCCGCGAACTACCTGGGCCAGTCCGCGGTGATGGTGGACCGGGTGCTCGCGACGCTTCGCTGAGCGGCGGCCCAGGGCGCGCTCAGTGCGCCGCGCGCCGGGCGGGCGAAGGTGTCGCCGCGGCCGACTTGCGCGCCTTCGGCGCCGGACGCCTGGCGGCGACGAAATCGTAGAGTTGCTGGGCCTCGGGCGACAACTGGCGCCCCTTGCGCTTGATCAGGCCGATGCGCCGACTGACCTGGGGCCCCCCCAGGGGAATGCTCATGAGCAGCGGATGCTCGTACTGCGGCATGGCCAGCGACGGCACCGCGGCCACACCGAGCCCGGCTTCGACGAGGCCGAGCAGGGTGGTGACATGCTGCGCCTCGTAGATCGGGCGCAGGCGCGTCGAGGTGCCCACCAACGCCTGGTCGAGCAGCAGGCGATTGCCAGAGGACTTCGCGGTGAGGATGAAGTCGTGGCCCTCCAGGTCGCGCCACGTCGCCTTGCGCAGCGCAGCCAGCGGATGATCGCGGCGGCAGGCGATGACGAAGCGCTCCGTCAGGAGGGGCCGGTAGTCGATCTCGGGCTCGGAGCCGCCGAGAAAATTGATCCCGAAATCGGCCTCGCCACAGGACACGGCCGTCAGCACCTCGTTGGCGCTGGCGTCGAACACCCGCACCCGCAGCTTGGGGTATTGGGTCCTGTAGCGCTGGATGACGTTGGACAGGAAGTAATAGACCGTCGAGGGCACGCAGGCGATGCACACCTCGCCCATGCGCGCCATGCCCACTCCACGTACGGTCAGCAAGGTTTCGTCGAGCCCGTCGAGCAGGCTACTGATGCTGCGCGCGAACTCGCGGCCGACAGCGGTCAGCTTGACCTCGCGCGTGGTCCGCTCGAGCAGACGGATGCCCAGGGCCTGTTCGAGCTTGTCGATGCGCCGGCTGAAGGCGGGCTGGGAGATGTGGACCGCTTCCGCGGCCTTGCGGAAATTGCCCAGTTCGGCAACCGCGCGGAACGCGATCAGATCGTGCAGTTCGAAGTTGATGGCCATGGAGCATCTTGGCAAGACTCGGCATGCCGCAGCGGTCACGAACCGGGCGGTGTCGGTCTGACCCGGGCGGTGTCGGTCTGACCCGGGCGCTAGTCATGGTAGAGCACTGCGGGAGCCATGCCACGCGAGCGGCCAGCCGCCACCCAGATGCATCCGCGCCACAGGGGAGGTGGCGCCTTCAAGATCCTCCGACTGCCGATCGCGGCGGCAGGTCCGATGACTGTGCGCGAACCGCGGAAGGCGTTTGATGGGCACCGCATGACAAGCGCGCGCGGGATCAGACTGGCAAAATGGCCATGTCGATCCATCTGCTTCGACACCAAGTTTCCTGCCTCGGATCAGTTGAACGGGCGGATTTCGACACGTTGTTCTGCTGCGCCCCGCCTCCATGCTTCGCTACCAGATTCTCCCCGTCACCCCCTTCGCCCAGAACTGCTGCCTGCTTTGGGACGACACCACCGGTGAGGCGGTTTTCACGGACCCCGGGGGCGAGATCGCGCGCCTGGTGCATGAGGCCGAGCGCCGAGAGCTGCGCGTGGTGGCGATCTGGCTGACCCACGCGCATATCGACCATGCCGGCGCCGCCGGCGAGCTGGCGCGGACCCTGGACGTGCCCATCGTCGGGCCGCATCGCGACGATCAGTTCTGGATCGACATGCTGCCGCAGCAGTCGACGATGTTCGGCTTCCCGCCTGCGCAGGGCTTCACACCGGCGCGCTGGCTGGTCGATGGCGACCAACTCACCCTGGGCACGCTGCGTTTCGACGTGCGCCATTGCCCGGGTCACACCCCCGGTCACGTGGTGTTCCACCAACCCGAGGCCAGGCGCTGCTGGGTGGGCGACGTGCTGTTCGCAGGGTCCATCGGCCGGACCGATTTTCCGCGCGGCAATCATCAGCAACTGCTCGACAGCATCACCCAGCGGCTCTGGCCCATGGGCGACGATACCGTCTTCATTCCGGGACATGGCCCGGAGTCCACCTTGGGTGAAGAGCGCCGCAGCAATCCTTACGTCGGCGGCACGTGACACTTGAGGACGCGCCTTGGTGGCTCATTGCGCTTTCAGTGCGGATAGCGGCGCCCGCTGAGCATGGCGAGCGGCAACACGCGGCGGCTGCGCAAACTCGCCAGCGTGACGCCGCCGAGATGCAGGACGATCATGGCCCACATGGCGTCCACCAGCAAGGCATGGGTCGACTGCAGTGCTTCATTTCCCCAGAATGTGTCCGTGGTGAGCCAGTGCCCACTGCATGCGAGGGCGCCAAGCAGCAGCATGTGTCCGGCGATGGCCCAGCCGGCCAGGGGGTTGTAGCCGGTTCGCAATGCGGCACGGCGGTGGCACAGATCGCTCGCATAGCGCCACACCTGCCGAGGACCCACGATGAACGTGGCGAAGCGCAAGGCCTGCGGACCGCTCACTCCGTAGAACAGGCGCCACAGCAACAGGCCAGTGAGGATGTAGCCCAGCCACTCGTGTACCTCACGCCATGTCGATTCAAGGGCCCAGGCGCCGACGAATGATGCGGCCAGAGCCCCGTGGTACAGGCGTAGGACCAGTGGGATGCGATCGTCGGGCGTTGCCGTGGAGGACGATGCGGTCAATGGCGTTCCTGCTTGACGATCTTGCCGTCGCTCGGGTCGAAATAGATTTCAACCTTGGCGCCGGTCTTGTCCTTGGCGTAGATCTCGTAGCAGTGCCCGGATGTGGTCTTGAACTTGGCAATCGCATAGCCCCGTGCTTCGAGCTCGGCGCGGAACTTGGTTGCGTCCAGCCATTGGGCGGGAGGCTTGCGGGTGCATTGTGGCCCGGCTATGGCGGGTGTAGGGCTCAGACCGAGCAGGAGGGCGGCGCAGACCGCGCCGGTGGTCGACAAGGCATCACGTGACATGGGTTGTGAACGTCGGTGACAAGATGATTCAAATCATAACGATTCTTATTCTCTAAAAGTCCAAACCCATCATGAGCGCGTGGGCTCTGGCCCGCAGAATCCCCACGCTCCCTGCCGTCTCTCGCGTCCACCCCCCCCAGGCCAACCTCAGCGGCGGATGAGGCCCTGAACAGGAGGCCCGGTGCTTTAGCCTTGGACTTGCAGGTCGGACATCACCATTTTCACGTCGGGTAGGGCCTGGGCAAGCTGCACGGCGTGTGACACGTCCTTGGCATGGGCGACGTTCCCGGTCAAATGGACCACGCTCTTGAGCGTCGTCACATGGATTTGCAGGCTCTTGAGTGACTGGTCTTCGAGCAGTTTGGCCTTCACCTTGGTGGTGATGAGCGCATCGTCCAGGGATTTGGCGGCACTTTCCCCGGGGCTGCGCGACGACGTGGCGCCGCTGGTCTGGCCCTGCATGCCGGGTTGCGGCTGCAACGCCGAGGGCATCGGAGCGGGCGTCTGTTGCAGGACGGCAGCCTGCGCTCTCACGCCACTCAGCGCGAGCGCGATCAGCGTGGCGCCGGTGACAGGAATGATGTTGCCAAGGCGAGAGTTGGTCGTCATAACGGATTCCTTCGTGGGCAGTGTCAGCAGCCAAAGTGCTGCTCGGCCTGCATGCCGCAAGCCCCGTGCCACGCACGAAAAAACTTTGCAAATCAAAAGCTTGAGGACGTATCGCGGCCATCGGCACGGTCGCGGGGGTCGCGGGACGCGCCACAGCGTCGCCATGACCCGACAGCGCTTCGACTGCCATGGTTAAGTGGTTGATTTGTCGGTGTTTGCAGTGTCACTGCGGGGCGACACGCGCACCGTGGTGGCCGGGCCTACGACACGCCGTAACGCGTGCGGTAATCGCTCACCTGCGGCAACCACTGGGTGAGTTGCGCGTCCTGCGCTGCGCCCAGCATGGCGAGCAGGGCGTCGAGGTTGGCAATGGCCACCACCGGCAAACCATGGGTCGTCTGCACATGCTGCACGGCCGACTGCTCCAGGGTCTGGCCGCCGATCGCAGCCTTTTCCTGCCGGTCCAGGGCAATGAGCACGGCCGCAGGAGTGGCGCTGGCCGACCGCAAGAGGCGAACCGATTCGCCGATGGCGGTGCCCGCGGAAATCACGTCGTCCACAATCACCACGCGCCCGGTCACCGGCGCACCCACGAGGCTGCCCCCTTCGCCGTGGTCCTTGGCCTCTTTGCGGTTGTAGGCGAAGGGCACGTTGCGTCCGCGCCGCGCCAGTTCGATGGCCACGGCGGCGGCCAGGGCGATACCCTTGTACGCGGGGCCGTAGAGCATGTCGAATTCCACACCGCTGGCCAGCAGTGCGTCGGCGTAGAACCCGGCCAGACGGCCGAGCTTGAGACCGTCGTTGAACAGTCCGGCATTGAAAAAATAGGGCGTGTCGCGCCCAGCTTTGGTGACGAACGCACCGAAGCGGATGACGCCGCTGTCAACGGCAAAGCGCACGAAGTCCTGGGCAATCGTGTTGGGCGGGGCGCGGACGGGTTCGGGTGCTGGCGACATGGCTGGAAGCGGTAAGAGGCGGGAACGGTCACGTCCATGCGGCGCCATGCGGAGGCAGTACGCGCGTGACCGGAGGCTATGCTACGGCCTGTCCCTTCCACCACGCATGTCAGCCCCCGCCCCTGCCGCCACTCGACAAACGCCGTCGTGGCATTTGCTGCGCCAGGTGTTCGGCAATCGCCGCATGGCCGCCTTGCTGCTGCTGGGCTTCGCGTCCGGTTTGCCGTTGGCGCTGACGGCCGGCACCTTGCAGGCCTGGTTGACGGTGGAGGGTGTGAGCCTGAAAGCCATCGGCTTCGCCACGCTCATCGGACAGGCTTATGTGTTCAAGTTTCTCTGGGCGCCGGGCATGGACCGCATCCACCCACCGCTGCTGGCGCGCTGGCTGGGACGGCGGCGCGGCTGGCTGCTGCTGATGCAACTGGCGCTGGCGGCAAGTCTCGGCGCGATGGCGCTGGTCGGCATACCGGCGCCGGGGGCCGCCATGGTCTGGCCCGGACTCGAGCATGCGGCGTCTGCGCTCGGCGTCGCCGCCCGCGAGATGCGCCTCGTTCCCGTCGGCCTGCTGGCGGTGGCCGTGGCCTTCTTTTCGGCGTCGCAAGACATCGTCATCGACGCCTACCGCACCGATCTGCTGCCGCCCGAGGAACGTGGCGCCGGCGCAGCTGTGGCCGTGCTGGGTTACCGCATGGCGATGCTGGTGTCGGGTGGGCTGGGGCTGTGGCTGGCGGCCGAATACCTGGGCTGGCGCGGCATGTACGCGCTGATGGCGATGCTCATGGCCACGCTCATGCTGGTCACGCTGTTCGCGCCACCCACGCCCGGCCACATCACCCCACCGCGCAGTCTGGCCGCCGCGGTGGTGGAACCGGCGCGTGAATTTTTTTCGCGCCGGGGCGCGGTGGCGCTGCTGGTTGCCATCGTGCTGTACAAGCTGGGGGACGCCTTTGCCGGGGCGCTGTCCACCACCTTCCTGATTCGCGGGGCCGGTTACACCCCGGCTGAAGTCGGGCTGGTGTACAAGACCATGGGTCTGGCCACCACCATCGTCGGTGCCCTGCTCGGCGGCGCGCTGTTGGCGCGACTGGGTTTGTGGCGTGCGCTGGTGTGGTTCGGCATCGCCCAGGGCTTGTCGAATCTGGCGTACTGGGGGCTGGCGGTGCTGCCGTCCAACCTGCTGTTGATGGGCGCTGCGGTGGGCATCGAGAATTTCACCGGGGGCATGGGCACGGCGGCTTTCGTCGCCTTCCTGTCGGCGCTGTGCGACACCCGCTTCTCGGCCACCCAGTTCGCGCTGTTGTCGGCGCTGTCGGCGGTCGGTCGGGTGTATGTCGGTCCGGCCACCGGCTATCTGGTGCAAGCCTGGGGGTGGCCGCATTTTTACCTGTTCACCGTGGTCGCCTCGGCCCCCGGCGTGCTGATGCTGGTGTGGTTGCGCCGCGTGGTGGAGACACAGGATCGTCTGCATGCGCCAAGCTCGCAGTAGGGCCAGGCCCGTCCGCGCGGCACCGTTCAGCCGCCACCCCAAACGGCACCCGCTGCCTATACTGCCCCTCGATGAAACCCATCTTCCATCCCGAACAAGCCCTGCGCCTGGGGCGCAACACCCTGGAGATCGAAGCCGCTGCCGTGCTGACACTCGCCGAGCGCATCGGCCAAGCGCCGCTGGCCGATGCATTCACCGCGGCCATGCGCTGCATCCTGGCCTGCAGCGGTCGCGTCGTGGTCTCGGGCATGGGCAAGAGCGGGCATATCGCCCGCAAGCTCGCGGCCACGCTGGCGTCCACCGGGACTCCGGCTTATTTCGTCCACCCGGCTGATGCCAGCCACGGCGACCTGGGGATGGTGACCGATGCCGATGTGTTCATCGCCCTGTCCAACTCAGGCGAGAGCGAGGAGCTGGTGCGCATCGTGCCGCTGATCAAGCGCCTGGGCGCCAAGCTCATCACCATCACCGGGCGCGTCGATTCCACCCTGGCCCAGCATGCCGACATTCACCTCGACTGCGCCGTGGAGCAGGAAGCCTGCCCGATGAACCTCGCGCCCACGGCCAGCACCACCGCGCAGTTGGCTCTGGGCGACGCACTGGCCGTGGCGCTGTTGGATGCGCGCGGCTTCGGCCCCGATGATTTCGCCCGCACCCATCCCGGCGGCAGCCTGGGGCGCAAGCTGCTCACCCATGTGGCCGACGTGATGCGCACCGGCGACGCCGTGCCGCGCGTCGGGCAGGCCGCGCCGTTTTCCGCCGCCCTGCTGGAGATGACGCGCAAGGGCCTGGGCATGACCGCGGTGGTGGACGATGCCGGCGCGCTGCTCGGCGTCATCACCGATGGCGACTTGCGGCGCCTGCTGGAACGCGGCGTGGACCTTCGCCTGCTCTCGGCCGGCCAAGCCATGCACCCGAATCCGCGCACCATCGGCGCGGGTGCGCTGGCCGTCGAGGCGGTGCAGATGATGGAGCAGCACCGCGTCAACCAGATGCTGGTGGTGGACCTGCACAACCAGCCCATCGGCGCACTGAACATGCACGATCTATTCGCAGCCAAGGTGGTCTGAACGCCGAGCCAGCCATGACGCCCATCCCCGTGACCTGCGATACCCACCCGTGTTTGAACTTCGATGCCGAAGTCCTGCTGCGGGCGCAAGCCGTGCGCGTCCTCCTGCTGGACGTCGACGGCGTGCTCACCCCTGGTGATCTGCTGGTGGGCGAGGGCGGCGAAGTCATCAAGCGCTTCTCCACGCTCGACGGCCATGGCCTCAGACTGCTGGCCGCAAGCGGCGTGCGGCCGGTGGTGGTGTCGGGCCGCGACAGCCCACCGCTGCGCGAGCGTCTGCGCGAGCTGGGGCTGGAGGCCCATGCCGTGCTCGGCAAGTCGCGCAAGCTTCCCGGGGCCGAGGACCTTCTGCGCGAACTGGGTCTGCGCTGGGAGCAGGCCGCCGTGATGGGGGACGACTGGCCCGACCTGCCATTGCTGGCGCGCGCGCAATTCGCGGCCTGCCCGCCCGTGGCTCATCCCGAAGTGCTGGCGCGGGTGCATTACCGCACGACGGCTGCGGCCGGTTTCGGCGCCGTGCGCGAAGTCTGCGATCTTCTGCTGGTGGCGCAAGGTGCGTATCGCCGCCTGCTCGAGCAGGCCATCGCAGGCGAGGAGGAGAGCCAGGTCAAGCCAACGCTCTTGTCGACCTCGCCACTCCGGGGGAGTTGACACATGTCACGCTGGATGCGCCTGTGGCGCCGCATGTCCACCTTCTTGCCGCCGCTGTTGATGGTGCTGCTGGCCGCGTTCAGCTGGTGGGTGGCGCGTGAAGCCATGCATGCCGGACGCGGCCCGGGCGGCGTGCCAGAGCCACCACAAAAACCCGATTATTTTCTGCACGACTTTCACACCAGTTCGTTCAACGCCCAGGGCCAGCTCACCGCCCAGCTCAGCGGCACGGCGATGCAGCACATCCCCGGCAATGACACCGTGCACATCACCCGTCCGGTGTTGCGCGCCCTGAGCCCGCAGGGTGTGATGACAACCGCGCATGCGCAGAACGGCATCAGCAACGCCGACGCCAGCAACGTGCAATTGCTTGGTGACGCGGTGGTGCATCGCACCGTGCCTGGAGCGCCGCCACTCATCGTGCGCAGCGACTTTCTCAACATTTTTCCCAATGCCCAGCGACTCTCGTCGAGCCGTCCAACCACGGTGCAGCGGGGCGGCACGGTGTTCTCCGGCGGCAGCCTGGAGATGAACGGGCTGGACGGCACGTTCGCCATGCAGGGCAAGGTGAACGGCAAGCTGGTGGGCGCGGGAGGTTGACTGCCGCCGTGCGCAGCGCATGGCGCCGTGACCGAGAGCGCATGGCGCCAGCACGACAAAAGTCTGCGCGGGCTTACGATTGTTTCCAGCAGGACCTCGCCCATGAACACCCGAACCGACGCCGCGCATCCACCCACGGCCCTCATCACCGGCGCATCCAGCGGGATCGGCGCGGCGCTTGCGCAAGCCTATGCCGTGCAGGGCTGGAGGCTGGTTCTGGTGGGCCGCAGGGCCGATGCATTGGGCGCAACCGCCAAAGCCTGTGCCCAGGCGCAGGGCCTGCAAACCGTGGACCCGATGCGCATACGCCTCATCCCGCTCGATTTGTTGCAGACCGAAGCCTGGCGCGAGCAAGCCGGCGCCCTGGTGCAAGCCTGGGGCTGCCCGCAGGTGGTCATCGCCAACGCCGGCATCAGCCATGGCGTGGACCTGGCGCGCGCGGAGGACTTGGCTGTGGCGCGCGAGGTGATGGACAGCAACTGGCTGGCGGCCTTGGCCACTCTGGCACCCTTCATTACACCCATGCGCGCGCGCGGCAACGGCACGCTGGTGGGCGTTGCCAGTGTTGCCGGCGTGCGCGGCCTGCCGGGGCACGCGGCTTACTGCGCGAGCAAGGCGGCGCTGATTCATGCGCTGGAGAGCCTGCGCGTGGAATTGCGCGACTCGGGCGTGCGCGTGGTCACCATCAGTCCCGGCTACGTCGCCACGCCACTCACGGCTGACAACCCATTTCCCATGCCTTTTCTCCTGCAGCCTGACGCTTTTGCGCGCCGCGCGCTGCGCGCCATCGATGCTGGCCGAGCCTATGCCACCATTCCCTGGCCGATGGCGGTGGTAAGCAAGCTGCTGCATGTGCTGCCACGCGCCTGGTACGACCCCCTCATGGCCGGACAGCGGCGCAAGCCGCGCAAACCCAAAAGCTGAGCACCTGCGTGCATCGTGCAGGCGGGCGTTCATGTCGAGCTCGTGCACCCAAGGCGCAACGGGCGTTGCGCATCGCGCTAAGCTCGCAGCATGAACAAACATCGCAAGCATCTGGCAGCGCGCAACTTCCCTTCGGCTGTGGAAGAGGCTGCCAAATTCAAGTCGCCATCGCGCTATGCCGGACCGGAAAGCAGCTACCGTCTGGCCTTCACCGACACCGCCTTTTTGCTGCAGGACGACCTGCGCCCGGTGCGCATGCAGCTCGAACTGCTCAAACCTGAAATGGTGCAGCGCGAGCATGGCATCGAAGCCACCATCGTGATCTTCGGCAGTGCCCGCATCCTCGCGCCCGAGCTTGCCCGCGAGCGCCTGCAGCAGGCCGAGACCGCAGGCGATACGCCGGCCTTGGAGCGCGCCCGGGAGGCTCTGGAGATGTCACGCCACTACGACGAGGCACGGCGTTTCGCCGCACTCGTGACGCAGGCCTCCCGAAGCATGGAACAGCCCATCGTCGTCGTCACGGGCGGTGGCCCGGGGGTGATGGAGGCGGGCAACCGCGGTGCGGACGAGGCTGGCGGCCAGAGCATCGGTCTGAACATCGTGCTACCGCACGAAGAGCAGCCCAATCCCTACATCACGCCCGAGCTGTGCTTTCAGTTCCATTACTTCGCGCTGCGCAAGATGCACTTCCTCATGCGCTCGGTAGCGCTGGCGTGTTTCCCCGGGGGTTTCGGCACTCTGGATGAATTGTTCGAGGTGCTGACGCTGACACAGACCGGCAAGGTGCGCAAGCGCCCGATCTTGCTATTCGACCGTGCTTTCTGGACGTCGCTCATCAATTTCGATCACCTGGTGCAAACCGGCATGATTGCGGCCAAGGACCTGGAATTGTTCCATTTTGTCGAAACTGCCGACGAGGCCTGGGCCATCCTGCAGCGCGAGTTGGGCCTGGACAACGGCGCAACTGCCGAGAACGACAGCCACTGAACCCGGGTCACACCATGCAGCGAGCCATTCGCCTGATCGGCGCGCCCACCGACATCGGCGCCGGCGCGCGCGGCGCGTCCATGGGCCCCGAGGCCATGCGCGTCGCGGGCGTGCGCGAAGCTCTGGAGGGGCTGGGCCTGAGTGTGCACGACCAAGGCAACCTGAGTGGCCCCGCCAACCCCTGGCTGCCGCCAGTGAATGGCTGGCGCCATCTGCCCGAGACGGTGGTCTGGAACCGCACGGTGTACGCCGCATTGCGCGCGGCGCTGAGCGCGGGCGATCTGCCGGTGTTACTCGGGGGCGATCATTCATTGGCCATTGGCTCCATCAGCGCCGTGGCGGCCCATTGCCGCGAACAGGGGCGCGGCGTGCGCGTCCTGTGGCTGGACGCTCACGCGGACTTCAACACCAGCGCCATTACCCCCAGCGGCAATATCCACGGCATGCCGGTGGCCTGCCTTTGCGGCCATGGGCCGCGCGAACTGCTCGAGTTGTCAGGCCAGGTGCCCGCGATGGCGCCCGACAGCATCCGCCAGATTGGCATCCGCAGCGTGGACGCGGGCGAAAAGCGCCTGGTGCACAGCGTCGGCCTGGAGGTGTTTGACATGCGCTACATCGACGAGCACGGCATGCGCCAAACCATGGATCAAGCGCTAGCCGGCCTGGACGCCAACACCCATCTGCATGTCAGCTTCGATGTCGACTTTCTCGACCCCGGCATCGCACCCGGCGTCGGCACCACGGTGCGCGGCGGGCCAAGTTACCGCGAGGCTCAGTTGTGCATGGAAATGATCGCCGACTCCGGCCGCCTGGCCTCGCTCGACGTGATGGAGCTCAACCCCGCATTCGACATGCGCAACCGCACCGCCGAGCTTGCCGTGGATTTGATCGAGAGCCTGTTCGGCAAATCCACCCTGATGCGGGCCTGAGCCCGTTCAAGGCCACTTTGCGGTGTCGTCGTTCGGCGGCGGCGCGGCTGGCGCCGGAGCTGCGGCCGACGTGCCCAGCAACAGCAGCAAGGCCAGGGCGATGAGGACGATGCCCACGCCCTCGTCGGCATTGGGCCTCTCTCCCAGCAGCGCCCAGGCCAGCAGGACGCCCGTCACCGGAATGGCAAGGCTCGACAGGCCGGCCACGCCAGCCGGCAAGCGCTGGACCACCAGCAGCCACAAGGTCCACGCCAGGCCCGAGGCCAGCACCACGTTGAAGGCCAGGGCAGCGAGGAAACCGGGCGTCCAGGTCACGGCGCGTTCGGGGATGAAGCCGGCAAGCAGCACCAGACAAGTGGTGCCGAGCAACATTTGCCAGGCCGTCAGGCGCAGCGGCGACAGCGCTTTGCCCTGATGTGCGAACAGGCGTTTCGCCGCCACGGTCGAGACTGCCCAGCTCATACCGCCACCGACCGCCATCCAAGCGCTCGTCAGGTCGACTTGTGCGCTCCACGGTTGCAGGATGAGCAGCAGTCCGATGGCCGCCAGCACCAGGCTGGCCACTTGCGGCGGGCGCAGGCGCTCGTGCAGCCAGGCCCAGGCCAGCAGCACGGTCCAGAACGGCATGGTGTAGGCCAGCAGCGCCGTTTTGCCGGCGCCACCGTGCACCAGCGCCCATTGCGCCAGCGCGGTGAAGCCGGTGGTCTGCGTCAGGCCGATGAGCAGGGTGGGGCCGAGTGGCGGCGGCGCCAGACGCTCGCCCCGCAGCCGCAGCAGCAGGAATAGCACTGCGGTGCCACCGGCATAGCGCAAGGCGGAGAAATAAAACGGGCCACTGTCCAGCATCGCCAGTTTCATCACGATCCAGTTACTGCTCCAGATCAGGGTGAGCGCCAGCATGGCGAAGATGGCGGTTTTGCGCGAGGGGTGTGCCGGCATGGATGCAAAAGCTTGTATCCTAGGTGGAACTTGGCCGCTCGGTTGGAGACCTAGGATCAAGGCACTGTCCAAACGGACGTACTGCCCTGATGTCGTGCAGTGCCCGCACGTTGAAGGTTTGCAGCGTGTGAACCCATGTTTCTGAAGAGGAAACCGGAGCCATCCGGAATCAGCCATGTCGATTTATCCCCTGTTCGCCTATCTCCTTGGAACTGCCGCCATGGTCTTGGTGGGCGGCATCGTGCTCGCCCTGCGCCACAGCTTGCGCGCCTCGCGCACCAATCGCGACCTGCAGGGCTGAGGTCCGGCTCATTTCGCCGGTGCGTCGAGCACCGCATACGGGGTTCAAGCGAGGTTCAGGCGCCCCGGTGCCGTTGAACACAATGGCACCATCAATGTGCATTCAAGCTTGATTTGCCCCAAATCCATGCATTGACGGGGCGATACACGCACCGATGTTGAGCGTTTTGTCGATTTGCAGCAGATTTTGCCCTGCAAGGATCGACCGTGCACGACACGAACGCCAACAAGGGGCGCATGCACTGAAATGGAACAGATCTTGCATGCTTTGAGGGTTTTTTGCACCAATTGCGGGATGTCTACCCGCTACACGCAAAACCGACTCTGAGGAAGCCCCCATGCAAGCCTTGCAACAAAGCAGCGATGTCCTCTTTCTTCTTCTCGGCGCCATCCTGGTGCTGTTCATGCACGCCGGGTTCGCATTCCTGGAACTGGGCACGGTGCGCAAGAAAAACCAGGTCAATGCCCTGGTGAAAATCCTGGTCGATTTTGCGGTCGCCACGCTGGCCTATTTTTTCGTCGGCTACGGCATCGCCTACGGGGTGCATTTTTGGCTGCCGGCAGCCCAACTCAATCTGGACGAAGGCTTCCAGCTCGTCCGCTTTTTCTTTCTGCTGACTTTTGCCGCCGCGGTTCCGGCGATCGTCTCAGGCGGCATTGCCGAACGTGCCAGGTTCTATCCGCAACTCATGGCCACAGCGGCCATCGTCGGTGTGGTCTACCCACTGTTCGAAGGTGCGATGTGGGGCAATCGATTTGGCGTGCAAGCCTGGTTCGAACAGGTTTTTGGCGCTCCGTTCCACGACTTCGCGGGCTCCGTGGTGGTGCACGCCATGGGCGGCTGGATCGCGTTGCCCGCCGTTCTGTTGCTGGGTGCAAGACGGGGGCGCTACAAGGACGGCCGGGTCAATCCCCATCCTCCATCCAGCATTCCGTTTCTGGCACTGGGTTCGTGGATTTTGATCGTGGGCTGGTTCGGCTTCAACGTCATGAGCGCGCAGAACATCAGCAAGATTTCCGGCCTGGTGGCCATCAACTCCCTCATGGCCCTTGTGGGCGGCACGCTGGCAGCCTTGGTGGCCGGGCGCAACGACCCGGGTTTCGTCCACAACGGCCCGCTCGCCGGGCTGGTGGCGGTGTGCGCGGGCTCGGACATCATGCACCCCCTCGGCGCCCTGGTCACCGGGGCGGTGGCTGGCGGGCTGTTCGTGTGGATGTTCACCCTGACGCAAAACCGCTTGCGGATGGACGATGTGCTCGGCGTCTGGCCGCTGCACGGCTTGTGTGGCGCCTGGGGCGGCATCGCCGCCGGCATCTTCGGCCAGACGGCCTTCGGTGGCATGGGCGGCGTGAGCTTCTGGAGCCAGGTGGTGGGCACGCTGGCTGGCGTGGCCTGGGCATTGCTCTGCGGGCTGGTGGTCTACGGCCTGCTCAAGGTGACGATCGGCATTCGGCTCGACGCCGAAGCCGAGTTCCAGGGGGCCGATCTGGCGATCCACAAAATCAGCTCCACCCCCGAGCGCGAAGTCAGTTGGTGAGCGTCGCTGCCGGAACAAGGGCACAGAGCGTATCGGTCGACGGTTCGTGACCCGTGCGCTGGCGCGCAACGCACGGTCTGCCGGGCCGTGATGTTTCCGGCCATTCCGTGAAATCGTTCACAGTCTTTTCCGGGCTTCATTCCTACAGTGCAAACCATGCGATCGGCCCCGGGGGCCGGTCTTTGGCACCCACCATTGCAGCGAAGGATGAAGATCATGGCCCATACCAATGCCTCCAAGAATCTCTCGGCGCAACACAAGGCCGTGGCGCTGAACGATCCTCCGGAGGAGGGGACCAAACTCCCCTCGAACACAGTGCGCGCCGCCAGGGCGCAGGCAGACTTTCTCGCCGGGCAGCGCTTCACATGTGAGCACATCGCGCAAATCGCGCAGATTTACATCGACCACCTCGGCATGTGCCGACTCGAGCCGGTCACGATTCAGGCGGTTGCTGCGTCTCAGGGTTTCGACGCCATCGTCGTGGACGACGACGGCCAGGGCTACATTGCCCTCGTGGCCACCGAGTTGTTGCCCACGCACGGAACCTATCGCTTAAGCCGCCAGGCCAGGCAGCGCGGCATGGCCGAAGAACTCTTCGTGGTGGAGCAGAGCCGTGCCGGGCTGGAGCACGGCGAAGCGCAAAACAACTATTACGTACATATCCTGCGTCGGCTGTCGCATTGAGGCGGCTCATTTCGGATGCGCCCCCGCGCTCGCGCCGGGCGCCTGATTTGCGGCACATGCCGCGGGCCCGGCCGGTGATCACGCTGCCGTGCTCTCACACCGGGTAATCGGTGCGCTTGACCACGGTGCGCAGCGCGAAACTGCTCTTGATGCGCACCACATGCGGCAGGCGCGACAGCTCTTGCTTGTGCAGGCGTTCATAGTCCTGCGGGCTTTCCACTGCAGCGCGCAACAGGTAGTCGAAGTCGCCTGCCATCAACTGGCATTCGAGAATGTCGCGGCTGGCTGCAGCGGCTTTCTCGAATGCCGCGAGCACTTCCTCGCGCTGGCTGTCCAGCGTCACCTCGATGAACACGGTGGTGGCGCGGTCGATGGCGCGTGCATCCAGCAGCGCCACATAGCGCGCGATCACCCCCGTTTGCTCCAGACGCTGCACCCGGCGCAAGCAGGCTGAAGCTGACAGCCCCACATGGTCCGCCAGTTGCGCGTTGGGCATGCGGCCATCGGCCTGCAACAGGGTGAGAATCGAGCGGTCGTAACGGTCAAGTTCGGTCATGGCGGCGACATTGGAAGAATGCGTGCAATTCTGCGCCGCATAAGCCCCGAAAATCCATAGAAAATTGTGCTCATCAGGGATTTCGGGCATCGATCTTGCAATCGGATTTCGTCTCCCAGGACCGATACTTTCCCCATCTTTGCAAGTGGCAAGGAACCACGCACAACCAAGGGGAAAACAGCATGTTGATCGGCGTACCAAAGGAAATCAAAGTGCATGAATACCGCGTCGGCCTCACGCCGGGCGCGGTGCGTGAACTCACCCACCACGGCCACCGCGTGCTGGTGCAAGCCGGGGCCGGGGCCGGCATCGGGACCAGCGATGCCGATTACCAGGACGCTGGCGCGGCCATCGCGCCCGATGCCGCCAGCGTCTTTGCGCAAGCGGACATGATCGTCAAGGTGAAGGAGCCCCAGGCAGCCGAGTGCCGCATGCTGCGCCCCGGCCAACTGCTGTTCACCTACCTGCACCTGGCACCCGATCCCGAGCAGGCAAAGCTGTTGATGGCCAGTGGCTGTACCGCCATCGCCTACGAAACCGTGACCGACGCCCAGGGCGGCCTGCCACTGCTCGCGCCGATGAGTGAAGTGGCTGGGCGCATGGCCGTGCAGGTCGGCGCCGTGGCTTTGCAAAAGGCCAGTGGCGGCCGCGGCGTGCTGCTCGGTGGTGTGCCGGGCGTGCCGGCTGGCGATGTGGTCGTCATCGGCGGCGGCACGGTGGGCACGCATGCCGCGCGCATGGCCGTGGGTCTGGGCGCGCGCGTCACCATCCTCGACAAGTCGCTTCCCCGCCTGCGCCAGCTGGATGAACTGTTCGACGGTCGTGTCACCACCCAGTACTCGACGCTGCACGCACTTGACGCCGCCGTCACCCAGGCCGACCTGGTGGTGGGCGCCGTGCTGGTTCCCGGTGCCGCGGCCCCCAAGCTGGTGAAGCGCGCACAGCTCGGGCGCATGCGTCCGGGCAGCGTGGTGGTGGACGTCGCTATCGACCAGGGTGGATGCTTCGAGACCTCGCGCGCTACCACGCATGAAGATCCGACCTATGTGGTCGACGGCGTTGTGCACTACTGCGTCGCCAACATGCCTGGAGCCGTCGCGCGCACCTCCACCTACGCCCTCAACAACGCCACCCTGCCATACACCCTGGCGCTGGCCGACAAGGGCTGGAAGCAGGCCTGTACCGAAGACCCGCATTTGTGCGCCGGCCTCAATGTGCATGCCGGTCGCATCACTTACGCCGCCGTGGCCCAGGCACTGAACCTGCCCTACACCGCTGCCGCCCAAGCGCTGCTGGACCAGCCGACTGCCTTGCTGGTGGCCTGAGGGCCGAAGGAGCCGGTGTGGCGTGAGGTGCCCGCCGTGAGGCAGGCGTCAACTTTGCTCGCGCCATGCCGTTACAACAGGGCAGATCACCCCCGGCCGCCACAAGTTGGCCCGGGATTGAGCTCAACAGCGCCCCGCTGAATCGCGGCACCGAAGATCGCTGCGCCGTCTCGAAGCGCTGGCGCTTCCAGCGCAGACGACCGCGGGGCTATCCTGCGCCTTGATCCTGACTCCTGAACGCATCATGCCAACTCCAACTCCTCCTCAGCCCCCGGCTGGCAGTTCCGCATCCAAATCTGTCTGGATCGCCGCCGGCGTTCTCGGAACCCTGATCGTCGTGCTGCTGGCCGCAGTGCTCTACAAGCTGAGCGCCGGCCCTGCCTCGCCGACTTCCCAGCCACTGGCGCCCATGGCCACGGCGTCGCTGCCAGCAGGAGCCACCCCGGCGCAGGCTGGCGGTACCGGCGCGCAATCGGCGGTGGCCGTGACCAACGCCATCCCGGCTGCCACCGGTGCATCGCAGTTCGCGCCGCTGCAGCCGCCCAATATGCAGTCGCAGCGACCAAACCGCGCGGCCCCGCCGCAGCGGCAAACCCAACGCGTGGCCGATCATGATCGCAACGCCGCACCGCAAACCTTCGCCCCGCAGTCGGCGCAGACTCCCGCGCCACAGGCGCCGGTCTGCGCCAGTTGCGGCACCGTGGTTGCCGTCACGCCGGTGCAGGAACCGGGCCAAGCCAACGGCATTGGTGCCGTGGTTGGAGGCGTGGTTGGCGGCTTGCTCGGCAATCAGGTCGGCGGCGGCAACGGCCGCACCGCGGCGACGGTCATTGGCGCGCTGGGTGGCGGCTATGCCGGCAACGAGGTGCAAAAACGCGTCAATGCCCAGACCGTCTACCGCGTGGATGTGCGCATGGACGACGGACAGATGCGCAGCACCACCCTTGGAGCGGCTCCGCCCATGGGCCAGCGCGTGCAGTTCGGGGCGACTGGCGGGCTCAGTCCCCTGCCCTGAGGGGCCTCCGGCTCGGGCTTTGACCCATTGCGTCCGGCCTGAGCCGTCTGCACGCCAAGGCTGCCGAGTCTTGCAAGCCTGGGCAGCGCGGCCGCATCATGGGCGCGGCAACCTGCCACCCCTGGTGTTCGTCAGTGACCCGCCATCACCCGACGAAACTGGATGGCCTCCGCCAAGTGCGCCAAGGCGATGGGCTCCTGGGCCGCCAGATCGGCGATGGTGCGGGATACTTTCAGCACGCGATGCGCGGCGCGCGCCGACCAGCCCAGGCGCTTGAGGGCGCCCGCCAGCCAGTTGGAGGCGTGCGCGTCGAGCACGCAGTGGACATCCAGCGCCGCACCCGTCAACGCCGAGTTCATGCAGCCCTGGCGCTGTATCTGCCGCTCGGCCGCAGCGGCGACCCGCGCGGCGATGGCCTGGCTGGATTCGCCTTGGGGCAGGCGCAGCAGTTCGTCAGGCTCCAGAGCGCCGACCTCCACCTGGATATCCATGCGGTCGAGCAGCGGCCCGGAGATGCGGCCCTGGTAACGCGCCACCTGCTCGGGCGTGCAGCGACAAGTGCGCGTGGCGTGGCCGAGGTAGCCGCAAGGGCAGGGGTTCATGGCGCCGATGAATTGGAAGCATGCCGGGAATTCCGCCTGTCGCGCCGCACGCGAAATATGGATGCGCCCGCTTTCCAGCGGTTCGCGCAGGCTTTCCAGCACGCTGCGGTCGAATTCCGGCAGTTCGTCGAGAAACAGGGTTCCCTGGTGCGCGAGTGAGATCTCGCCGGGTCGCAGCACGGAACCGCCACCGCCACCCACGAGGGCCACCGCAGACGCGGTGTGATGCGGGCTGCGGAAGGGACGCTGCCCCCAGCGCGCCACATCGAAGCGGCCCACCAGACTGAGTACCGCCGCGCTTTCCAGCGCCTCGTCGGGCTGCATCGGCGGCAGCAGGCCAGCAAAGCGCTGCGCCAGCATGGACTTGCCGCTGCCGGGCGGCCCCACCATCAGCGCGTGGTGCTTGCCGGCGG
>JABEVE010000065.1 GCA_013044035.1 Burkholderiales bacterium | reverse complement strand
TTCGAGTCCCCCCCCTCGCACCACGGCATCCCCATTCTTTCCACGATCGGAATTCCCATGACATCTGTAGAAACCCTGGACAAACTGCAACGCCGCATCACCGTTTCGGTGCCCAAGACCGAACTGCAGAGTGAAGTCCTGGCTCGTCTGAAAAATCTGGCCCGTACCGCGCGCGTGTCCGGCTTTCGCCCCGGCAAGGTGCCGTTGTCGGTGATGCAAAAGCGCTACGGCCCTTCAGTCGAGGCCGAAGTGCTGCAAGACAAGGTGGGCAACGTGTTCTACGAAGCCGTGAATGCCGCGCATGTGCGTGTGGCCGGCATGCCCGCATTCACCCCGCACGAGCCGACCGACGCTGCCGAGGCCATCGCTTTCGACGCCGTGTTCGAGGTTTATCCCGATGTGGCTCTGGGCGATCTGAGCAACCTGGAACTGGAGCGCATCACCAGCAGCGTGGACGAACCCGCCATCGACAAGACGATGGACATCCTGCGCAAGCAACGCCGGACATTCCAGGCACGCGACGCGGCCGACAACGCGGCACGCGATGGCGATCAACTCACCGTGAATTTCATCGGCAAGCTCGACGATGTGGCGTTCCCTGGAGGCAGTGCCGACGACTTCCAGTTTGTGTTGGGTGAAGGGCGCATGCTGCCCGAGTTCGAAGCCGCCGCGCGTGGCCAGACTCCCGGCTCCACAGTGAACTTCGACCTGCATTTCCCGGAGGACTACCAAGGCCGCGAAGTGGCCGGCAAGACCGCGCAGTTCTCGCTCACCGTGACGCAGGTGGAAGCTCCGCAGCTGCCTGATCTGAATGCCGACTTCGCCAAAGCCTTGGGCGTGGCCGACGGCGACCTGCACAAGCTGCGCGAGGACATTCGCAAGAATCTGGAGCGCGAAATCACCACGCGTCTGGCAGCGCGCAACAAACAGGCTGCGATGGAGGGTTTGCTCAAGGTCAATAGCGTCGATCTGCCGGCCAGTATCGTCAACAAGGAAATCGAGCAACTGGTGCAGTCGGCCCGACAGGATCTGCAATCGCGCGGCATGAAAGACGTCGAGAAACTGCCGTTGTCTCCCGATCTGTTCCGCGAACAGGCCGAGCGTCGCGTGCGCTTGGGGTTGATCGTGGCCGAATTGGTGAAAGAGCATGAACTGCATGCCAAGCCCGAGCAGGTGCGCGCGCATGTCGAGTCGCTCGCGTCCAGCTACGAAACGCCCCAGGATGTGTTGCGCTGGTACTACGGCGATCCGCAGCGCCTGTCCGAAGTCGAATCCATCGTGATCGAAAACAACGTGGCCGATTTCGTCTTTTCCAAGGCCAAGACCATCGACAAGACCCTGAGTTTTGATGAGGTGATGCAAACGCAGGCTTCCTGAGGCCGACGTTCAGGCTGGGGCGGGCGGCGCATTGCGGCGTTGCAAGACGCTTGTGGTGCCACCTACCACGGCGCTCCCGGCTCCTTGCGCTGCATCCGCCCAGTCCTTCAGCACGGGTGCGGAAATCACCTGAGCTGGCCCGAGCTGGGAGGCTTTTTCATGGGGATGTCATGCCAGTGTGGCAGGTTTTCGATGCAGGTGGCCAAGTGCAGTCAGTGCCATGCTAACCTTGCTTCATTCCATTGAAACGCAGATCCATGAGCGCTATCGAAACCCAAAATCTCGGCATGGTTCCCATCGTCATCGAGCAGAGCGGTCGGGGTGAACGCGCCTATGACATCTACTCGCGCCTGTTGCGTGAACGGGTGATTTTTCTGGTCGGCCCGGTCAACGACCAGACCGCCAATCTTGTCGTTGCGCAATTGCTGTTCCTGGAGTCGGAAAATCCCGACAAGGACATCTCGCTCTACATCAACTCCCCTGGTGGGTCGGTCTCGGCCGGCCTGGCGATCTACGACACCATGCAGTTCATCAAGCCCGATGTCTCCACCCTATGCACCGGCATTGCCGCCAGCATGGGTGCCTTCTTGATGGCCGCTGGTGCCAAGGGCAAGCGTTACTCCCTGCCGAATTCCCGCGTGATGATCCACCAGCCCCTAGGCGGCGCGCAGGGGCAGGCCACTGACATCGAAATTCAGGCACGCGAAATCCTCTACCTGCGCGAGCGGCTCAACGCCATCCTGGCCGAGCGTACCGGGCAGACCCTCGAAAAGATCGCGCAGGACACCGACCGCGACTTTTTCATGTCCGCCGAGCAAGCCAAAGACTACGGGCTGCTTGACGAGGTCATTGCCAAGCGCAGTTGAGACGCCCATCACGCGGCGCGTCGTTTATCCAGTCTTTCAAACAACCGGTCATGGCTGACAAGAAAACCCCCGCTGGCGAGAAGATTCTCTACTGTTCCTTTTGCGGCAAAAGCCAGCATGAGGTGAAGAAGCTCATAGCCGGTCCTTCGGTTTTCATCTGTGATGAATGCATCGACCTTTGCAACGAGATCATCCGCGACGAGACCGTCGCGTCTGACAAGGCCGAACGCATGGCCAAGTCCGACTTGCCCATTCCGCAGGAAATCAAGGACATTCTCGACCAGTACGTCATCGGCCAGGAGCCGGCCAAGCGCACGCTTTCGGTGGCGGTCTACAACCACTACAAGCGCCTGCAACACGCGGCCAAGCCCGGCGAAGTGGAACTGGCCAAGAGCAATATCCTGCTCATCGGCCCCACGGGCTCGGGCAAGACCTTGCTTGCGCAGACCCTGGCAAGGGTGCTCAACGTCCCCTTCGTCATCGCCGATGCCACCACGCTGACGGAAGCCGGCTATGTGGGCGAGGACGTCGAGAACATCATTCAGAAGTTGCTTCAAAGCTGCAACTACGAGATCGAGAAGGCGCAGCGCGGTATTGTCTACATCGACGAAATCGACAAGATCTCACGCAAATCCGAAAACCCATCCATCACCCGTGATGTGTCCGGAGAAGGCGTGCAGCAGGCGCTGCTCAAGCTCATCGAGGGCACCATGGCCTCGGTGCCCCCGCAGGGTGGGCGCAAGCATCCGAACCAGGACTTCATCCAGGTCGACACGACAAACATCCTGTTCATTTGCGGCGGCGCCTTTGACGGTTTGGAGAAAATCATCCAGAACCGCTCGGAACAATCGGGCATCGGCTTTTCCGCGACGGTGCGCACCAAGTTGCAGCAAAGCGTGTCGGAGACCTTCCGCCAAATCGAGCCCGAGGATCTCATCAAGTTCGGTCTGATTCCAGAGCTTGTGGGCCGTCTGCCGGTTGCAGCGACACTGTCCGAGCTTGACGAGGCGGCGCTGGTGCAAATCCTGACGGAGCCGCGCAACGCCCTGGTCAAGCAATATCAGAAGTTGTTCGAGATGGATGGGGTCAAACTGGAATTTCGCCCCTCGGCGCTTTCGGCCATCGCCCATAAGGCCCTGCAGCGCCGCACCGGCGCGCGCGGGCTACGCTCCATTGTCGAACAGTCCCTGCTGGAAACCATGTTCGAGATTCCTAATCTCAAGGGAGTCACCAGCGTTATGGTCGATGAAAACACCATCAACGCCACTGGAAAGCCGCTCCTCACCTACCAAGACCCTCCCAAGGCTGCGGGAGCCTGAAGCCTTTCCCGCCGGAGCACGCGGGTTGCCTTGTAATTCGGGCTTGATGCCCCATTTGCAGTTCATTCCATTCAAGGGTGCTCCCCATGGCTGAATCCCAAAGTCCCATTCCCCAGGCCGATGTCCAGGCTACCTCCGCAGTCCCACTCTTGCCTTTACGGGACGTGGTGGTGTTCCCGCACATGGTCATCCCGCTGTTCGTGGGTCGGCCCAAGTCCATCAAGGCCTTGGAGTCCGCCATGGAAAGTGGCAAGCAAATCATGCTGGTTGCGCAAAAAACGGCAGCCAAAGACGAGCCCAAGACCGAAGATCTATTCGACATGGGCTGCATCTCCAGCATCCTGCAGATGCTCAAGTTGCCAGACGGCACGGTGAAGGTCTTGGTGGAGGGGGTGCAACGCGCGAAGGCCAGCCAGGTCGAAGACAACGGCGACTTCTTCCTCTGTGAAGTCGAGTTGATCGAGACCGCTTCCGAAATATCAGCCGAGTCGGAAGCGCTGCGGCGTGCCGTGGTCACACAGTTCGACCAATACGTCAAGCTGAACAAGAAGATCCCACCAGAAATTCTCACCTCGATTTCCGGAATCGACGACCCCGGTCGCCTGGCTGACACGATTGCCGCGCACCTGCCGCTCAAACTGGAGCACAAGCAACAGGTGCTGGAGTTCGCCGATATTCACGCGCGCCTGGAAAATCTGCTCGAGCAACTCGAGCGCGAGGTCGATATCCTGCAAGTCGAGAAGCGTATCCGCGGCCGCGTCAAGCGCCAGATGGAGAAAAGCCAGCGCGAGTACTACCTGAACGAGCAGGTCAAGGCTATCCAGAAGGAACTCGGCGAAGGCGAAGAGGGCGCCGACATCGAGGAACTGGAGAAGAAGATCAAGGCTGCGCACATGCCGAAGGAAGCGCGCAAGAAGGCCGATGCCGAACTCAAGAAACTCAAGCTCATGTCACCCATGTCGGCCGAAGCGACCGTGGTGCGCAACTACCTCGACGTGCTGGTCAATCTCCCCTGGGCGAAGAAGTCCAAGATCAAGCATGACCTTGCCTTCGCCGAGCAGGTTCTGGACGAGGATCACTATGGCCTGGAGCGTGTCAAGGAGCGCATCCTGGAATACCTCGCCGTGCAGCAGCGTGTCGAGAAAGTCAAAGCACCCATCCTCTGCCTCGTCGGCCCGCCGGGCGTCGGCAAAACCTCGCTCGGACAGTCGGTGGCGCGTGCCACGGGGCGTAAGTTCGTGCGCATGGCTTTGGGTGGCGTGCGCGACGAAGCGGAGATCCGCGGGCATCGCCGCACTTACATCGGTTCGATGCCAGGAAAGATTTTGCAAAGCCTCAACAAGGTTGCCGTGCGCAACCCGCTGTTTTTGCTCGATGAGGTCGACAAACTCGGCATGGATTTCCGTGGTGACCCGGCTTCAGCCCTGTTGGAGGTGCTCGACCCTGAGCAAAACCATACGTTCAGCGACCACTATGTCGAGGTCGATTTCGACCTGTCGGACGTGATGTTTGTCGCCACCAGCAACTCGCTCAATATTCCCCCGGCCCTGCTCGACCGCATGGAAGTCATTCGCCTGTCGGGCTATACCGAGGACGAGAAAGTCAATATCGCTCAGCGTTACCTGTTGCCCAAGCAGATGAAAAACAACGGCGTCAAGGCTGGCGAACTCAACGTCACGGAAGATGCCATTCGCGGCATCGTGCGCTATTACACCCGCGAGGCTGGGGTGCGTTCCCTGGAGCGCGAAATCTCCAGGATCTGCCGCAAGGCCGTGAAGGGACAAGTGCTCAAGAAGTTCGAGGGTGGCGTCACCGTGTCCGTTGACAATTTGAACGATTTTCTGTCGGTGCGGCGCTTCAATTTCGGTCTTGCGGGCCGCGAGAATCAGGTCGGCCAGGTCGTCGGTTTGGCATGGACCGAGGTTGGTGGCGAATTGCTCACCGTCGAAGCCACGAAAATGCCCGGCAAGGGGGTGATCACGCGTACGGGATCGCTGGGCGATGTGATGAAGGAATCGGTCGAGGCAGCACGCACCGTCGTGCGCGTTCGCGCCAAGCGCCTGGGGATCAAGGACGAGGCTTTCGAGAAGAGCGACCTTCACGTCCACGTTCCTGAAGGGGCGACGCCGAAGGATGGGCCTAGTGCCGGTGTAGCCATGACCACCGCCATCGTCTCCGCGCTCACGGGCATCCCGGTGCGTGCCGATGTGGCGATGACTGGAGAAATCACGCTACGCGGCGAGGTACTTGAAATTGGTGGCCTGAAGGAAAAGCTGTTGGCGGCCCATCGAGGGGGCATCAAGACTGTGCTGATCCCCGAAGAGAACGTGAAAGACCTTCAGGAATTTCCGGAGAACATCAAGAACAGCCTGGAGATCATCCCGGTCAAGTGGATCGATAAAGTCCTGGAGCTAGCCTTGGAGCGTGTACCTCAGCCGTTGCCGGAAGAGCAAACTGAACGGGCGGCCGCGGCTGCGACGACTGTCGAACCTGTCGCCTCCGTCGACGGCTCTGTGCGACATTGAGTTGATCGGCCCGGCCTTGGGCCGGGCCCTACGCCCTCCTGTTGTTTCGAGGGCGGCTGGACTTGCGCCAAACCGTGGGGATGGTTTATGATCACGCTCTTTGCTTTTCGGGGGTATAGCTCAGCTGGGAGAGCGCTTGCATGGCATGCAAGAGGTCAGCGGTTCGATCCCGCTTACCTCCACCAATCAGCAACCAGCAGTTCAATAAATGTCCCCTTCGTCTAGAGGCCTAGGACACCGCCCTTTCACGGCGATAACAGGGGTTCGAATCCCCTAGGGGACGCCAAGCCAAAATCCGTCATGGATTCAGCTTGGTTCAGACCGAGTTGCCTTGTTTCTCAGGTCAAGCTCGGCGTGGTTCCATCAGCCGCCTTGCGCGGCTTTTGTTTTTTGAGTCGCCTTCGAGACCAGTCGCGCCACGATCTGTGACCAGGTGATGAGCACCACGGTCAGCGACCTCGTGCAATCGTGTCCGTCTGATCGGGCCCCGGACGAGCGTGAACATGCCCTGGGGCATGGAACGTGCCTCAGCCGTCATCACAAGGTCATCACGGCGCGTCCAAACAAACACGATGCGCACCCGGGCTGCCGCCAAACGGGAACAAGGCCAGCATTCCTTGGACCTGCCGCACGCTATCTTTCTGGTCTTGCCCCGATCTTTGGGCGCACCGGAGTTTTCTCATGCAATGCGTGATTGATGAGCGCGAGGTTCATGTCGAGTACGTTGAACCGACGGTGATTGCCAATGACGCGGTGTCGACCGCCATCGTTCTCCTGCATGGTGCGGCGAACGACCACCGTGCCTGGTTGCCGGTTGCACCCGGCCTGGCGCGGGCGGGGTATGCGGTGTATGCGCCTGACCTCCCCGCGCATGGCGGCAGCAGTGGACCACTCTGCGCGGCGGTGGCGTCGATGGCCGCTTGGGTGCTGAAGCTGCTAGACGCATGCGGCCTGGAGCGCTGTGCGCTGGCCGGGCACAGCATGGGTTCGCTGGTGGCGCTGCATGCAGCGGGACTGGCACCGCAACGCATCAGCCACCTTGCGCTAGTGGGCACGGCCTGGCCGATGCGGGTGGCGCCTGCTTTGTTGGAACTGGCGCAGAGCCAGACCGATGTCGCACTGCGCAACATGGCCATCTGGTCGCACACACAGCGCGAGGGCCAGCCGCTGCAGCCCGCATTGGTGCAGCAAACACTGGAGTTGATGCAGTCGGTGCAGCAGGCAGGCTGCGCGCAGGGCAACGTGTTGGCCACCGATCTGGCCGCATGCCATGCCTATGCCGACGCACTGGACATGGCAGCGCGGGTGCGTATTCCGACGGCGTTCATCCTTGGCGAGCACGACCGCATGACGCCGACAAAGGCCGCGCAGCGACTGCGCGAAGCCTTGCCCCAAGCTCGCCTCATGACTCTGGACGCCGGTCACGCGCTGATGAGCGAAGCGCCGGGTGCGGTGGTGCATGCCCTCGCAGCGCTGCTTGCGCTGCCAGCGGAGCAGCGATAAACCACGGTGCGGGGCTGCCAGGCAGAAAGCCCCGCAACCGCGTTGCGACATGGCACTCCTGTGCGGCATCCCGCCGGCGTCGATCGCGTGTCCAAGGCGCGTTCGAGCGCATCCTTGCACGCAGCTTCAGACAACGGAGGCCGGAGAGGGATTCCACGTCGCGTGCAGCACCAGTGCCAAGGCCGAGAACGCAGCGCCGGTGAACACCACCGCGGGCCAACCCCCCAGCGCCCAGGCGTGGCTGGCGGCGTAGGTGCCAGCGGCGCCGCCAATGAAGTATTGCGTCATGTACACGGCATTGATACGACTGCGCGAAGCCGCATCGAGCGCATAAATGCGCGTCTGGTTGGCAATTTGCGCGCCCTGTACCCCGGCATCTAGCACCACCACCCCCAGCACCAGCCAGACCAGACCGTGGCTACCGAGAGCGAACAGCGCCCAGGACGCCAGCACGCCCACCAGCGCCACCAGCAGCACGCGGCGCGGGCCGCCGGGGTGATCCGCATGGCGGCCCGAAACCGGAGCCACCAAGGCGCCGCTCAGCCCCAGAATGCCAAACAGACCCGCCGCCGCCGGCCCGAGACCATAGGCCGGGCTGCCCAGCAAAGGCGTGAGCCCCACCCAGAACACACTAAACGCACCGAAGAACAGCCCTCCGGTGACGCCGGCTGCGCGCAACTCGGCATGCTTGCGGAACTGCCCGAGAGTGGACGCCACCAGATGGGCATAGCTCGGCGCTGAGGTGTCGTTCGCCGGCAGTCGCGGCAGGGTGCGCCAAAGCATGGCGAGCGAAGCCGCGTTGAGCAGTGCAGCCAGCGCGAAGACGGCACGCCATCCCAGCGCCTGGCCCACCAGTCCTCCCACAACCCGGCCGCCGAGGATGCCCACCAGCAGTCCACTCATGACCAGCCCAACGGCACGGCCCCGCTGCTGCGGTGGGGCCAGGTGGGCCACCAGCGGGACGATCTGCTGGGCGATCGACGCCATCAACCCCACCCCCAGGCTGGCCAGCGTCAGCAGCGCGATCGTGGGGGCGGCCGAGACCAGCAGCAGCATGAACACCAGCGCCGCGCCCATGCCGAGGATGACGCGGTGGCGCGGATGGCGGTCGCCCAGTGGCCCCAGTCCGATGAGTCCGCAGGCGAAGCCCACCTGCGTGGCGGTGGGAATGGCGGCAATGCCGGCCACCGTGGTTTGAAACGACCTTGCCAGTTGCTCCAGAAGTGGCTGCATGTAATAAATGTTGGCCACAGCCACGCCGCATGCCACGGCCATGAGAGGCAGGAACAGGCGGGGCAATTCCGGGGTGTGTGGTGCGGCTTGGGTGAGGGTCGGGGTGGGCATGAATTTCGGGGCGACGACGCGCGGGTGCTCGGGGGCGGCCCCGGAAGGCCAATGG